>JBEKBJ010000036.1:0-41248 GCA_050015455.1 Binatia bacterium | reverse complement strand
TTTCAAGTGGGTGAAGACCGCGGACGAGATTCTGACGAAGATTGCCCGCTTCTGCGCTGACACCGTGGCTCGCCATGGCTAGTCGCTTATTACGCGAATTTAGGTTACGGCCGACTAGCGACTCCCGCTCTGATGGGGTATTCTTCCCAGCAAGATGACGCATGTTGAGTTGGAGATCCCCGACGAGGTGGCGAGTAAACTGCGCGAGCGGGCTGAGAAGCTCGGGATAAGCGTCCCGCGGTACGTGGAGGAGATCGTGCGCCGGGATGTCGCGGCCGGCTGGCCGCCGCGGTTCTTCGAAGAAGTGGTCGGTGGATGGAAGGGCACACCCCTATATCCCTTGAACTAATCTCGCAGCCGCGAGAAGCGACGTCGCGTTCCTCGCTCCCTACGCCGAAGGCGTTGCGCATCGTAGCCTAGGGTTGCCGCATGTTTTCGCGGCTACCCTGGGGTGAATCGCCCGAGCACCTTGCAACCCCGAAGGGGTTGCGTCCCGTCGGCCCAATCGCGCACGAACCTGCGTCTTGCGTAACCCCTTCGGGGTAGGAAAAGGATTCGGGTCTGCTTCCCAGGGTAGCTGCTGCGCAGCAACCCTGGGCTGTGTTTCGTTACGCCTTCGGCGTAGTCTGCGAACCCAGCGTCGCATAGGTTAACCTGATGTGACAATAGATGAGTCTGTTTCCGCGCTGCGCATTGAGACTAACCACAATTTGGTAAGATGGCACTGGCGCTGTAGTATTCCCCGTGCAGAATTACTACTCAGGCAACGAAGGAGGAGCCGATGCAGGTACAAACGGTTCGAGGTCCGGTAGACAGCTCGCAGCTCGGCGTCACGCTCATGCACGAGCACATCTTCGTGTTCAACACCGAGATCCAGCAGAACTACCCGGAGAAGTGGAACGAAGAAGAGCGCGTCGCTGACGCCATCGCGAAGCTCAACGAGCTGAAAGGCCGGGGCGTGCAGACCATCGTCGATGTGACGGTGATCGGTGGCGGCCGGTATATCCCACGCATCCAGCGCATCGCACGCCACACGGACCTGAACATCATCGTCGCCACCGGTCTGTACACTTACAACGACTTGCCATTCTACTTTCATTTCCGTGGCCCGGGCACACCTGATAGCCCGGGGGCGATGGAGGATATGTTCATCAAGGACATCACCGAAGGGATCGCCGACACAGGCGTGAAGGCTGCCATCCTCAAGTGCGTCACCGACGAGGCCGGGCTGACGCCGGGAATCGAGCGAATCCTGCGCGCCGTCGCGCAGGTGCACCGGCGCACGGGCGTGCCGATCACCACCCACACCCACGCCCACAGCCACCGCGGCCGCGACCAGCAACGGGTGTTCAAGGAAGAAGGCGTCGACCTGACGCGCGTGATCATCGGCCACTGCGGCGACACCAGCGAGCTGGATTACCTCAAAGAGCTGATGGACAATGGCTCTACCATCGGCATGGACCGCTTCGGCATCGACCCTCTGCTTCCGTTCGAGGATCGCGTCAACACCGTGGCCGAGCTGTGCAAGCAAGGCTACGCTGGTCAGATGGTGCTGTCGCAAGACACCTCGTGCTTCATGGATTGGTTCGACCCCGGGGTGAAAGAGGCGGCGATGCCCAAATGGATCTACACCCACATCTCCGATGACGTGTTGCCGGCGCTGCGGGCGCGCGGCGTCAGCCAGGCGCAGATCAACCAGATGATGGTGGAGAACCCGCGGCGCATTTTCGAGCACGGAGGGGCGTACTGACGAGCATGATTCAGCCCTTTGACGTGAGCGGCATCGCGCGCGGAGCCGACGGCATCGCGCGGTATCTCGATCGGCCGCGCTCGTTGATCGAGATGCTGCGCCAGACGGTCGACCGCGTCCCGGATGACGAGGCGCTCGTCGAATTGGGCGGCGGGCACGTCACCTACCGGCAGCTCTGGGACCGCTGCGCCCGCGTCGCCGGCGGCCTGCACGCGCAGGGAACCCAGCGCGGCGACCGTGTCGCCAACCATCTGCTGAACGGGCTGGACTGGGTGTTCGGGTTCTTTGGCAGCCTGATGGCGGGCGCGGTGGTGGTGTCGGTGAACACGCGCTTGGCTCCACCCGAGGTCGACTATGTGATGAAAGACTCCGGCTCACGTTTCGTCCTCGAAGAGGGGCAGCCGCTGCCGGACGGTTCGCCCTTCGTCGTCGAAAACCTCGGCCCCGATGATCTTGCCGCACTATCCTACACCAGCGGCACCGCTGGCTTCCCCAAAGGTGCGATGACGACGCACGCCAATTTCCTGTCGAACACGGAGAATGTGCAGCGGGTGACGGGACTGCCGGCCGACGGGCGCGGCATTCGCAACTTGCTCTCGGTGCCGCTGTTCCACGTTACCGGCTGTAATAGTCAGCTCCTGCCGACGCTGGAGCATGGCAGCACCTTCGTGATCATGCGCGCCTTCGACGTGCAAACGTTCCTGCGTGCCGTTCGCGACGAGCGCATCAACCTGCTGGTCTCCGTGCCGGCGATCTACTGGTTCGCGATCCAGCAACCGAACTTCTCCGAGTTCGACATGTCGGCGGTGCGTTGGGTGAGCTACGGCGGTGCGCCGATCGCGCCGGCGCTCGTCCATCAGATCATGCAGAAGTTCCCCAACGCGCGCGTCGGCAACGGCTTCGGCCTCACGGAGACGTCGTCGATCAGCACCTTTTTGCCGCACGAGTTCGCTGCCGAGCACGCCGACAGTGTCGGCTTCGCCGCGCCCGTGGTTGATCTGGACCTACTCGAACCCGATCCCGAGAGCGGCGTGGGAGAGTTGTTGGTGCGCGGCCCCAACGTCGTGAGCGGGTACTGGAACAAGGCGGACGCCACGGCAGAAACCTTCACGAACGGCTGGCTGCACTCCGGCGACTTGGCGCGTATCGACGCGCAAGGGCTGACGTACATCGTCGACCGCAAGAAGGACATGATCGATCGCGGCGGTGAGAACGTGTACTGCGTCGAGGTGGAGAACGCCCTGCAGGCGTATCCGGCGGTGTTCGAGGTCGCGGTGGTCGGCGTGCCGGATCCGATGATGGGTGAGAAGGTCGGCGCGATCATCGTGCCGGTGCCGGGCCAGCAGATCGACCCGGCAGAGGTGAGGGAGTTTGCGCGGCAATACCTGGCAGACTTCAAGATCCCCGAGTACATCGTCGTCCGCAACGAGATGTTGCCGCGCAACCCTGCGGGCAAGGTGTTGAAGCCCGCGCTGCGCGAGCAGACCCGCTGGGGCAAGCCGCTGCGCTGAGTGCCCCAGCCCGCTCCGCGAATGGTACCGGGTGTCACCCGGTACCCCGCGAATCTGCTGCTTGACAACGAGCAGCCGGCCGATGGATACTGCCGCCGACGTCATGCGAAAAGGGGATCTCATGAAACCACTCGTAGTAAGTGCCAGCGCCGTAGCGCTGCTGGCGGTCACGGCCTACGCCAAGTGTCCGCCGGACTCGGTGCTGGTGGGGGCGCTGTGCGTCGACAAGTACGAGGCGAGCGTGTGGGAGATTCCGGCCACCAACCCGACGACCACCAAGAGCAACGCGGGGCTGATCAAGAAGGTGCAGAAGGGCACGGCGGTGCAGACGAATCTGACCGGCGGTGGCGCCACGCAGATAAGCCCGTCGTCGTCCTGCACGCCGAGCTTTCCCGCGAATTTCCCTGCCAACGGGCAGTGGACCCCGGCAGCCGGCCTGACGCCGCCGTCGCCCGGCGTATTCGCCGTCTCGATTCTCGGCGTGCACCCGACCGCGTGCATCACCTGGTTCCAGGCCGAGCAGGCATGCACGGCCTCAGGGAAGCGGCTCCTGACCAACCAAGAATGGCAGCGGGCGGCAGCCGGCACGATGGAAGGAGTGGTGGGTGACAACGGCACCACGGACTGCAACACCGACAGCGTGCATGACGCGGTGAACACCGGCTCGCGGGCAAACTGCAAATCAAACTACGGCGCCTTCGATATGGTGGGCAACGTGGACGAATGGGTTGCGGACTGGGTGCCGCGATCGACCGCCTGCGGCAGCTGGAGCATCGGGAGCTCGGACCTACAGTGCTTGGCCGGGGCCGATACCTCGGGTGAGCCCGGCGCGCTGATCCGTGGCGGCCAATTGTACGACGGCGTGGCTGCCGGGCCGTTCGCCGTGAGTGGCATCAACTCGCCGTCGCTCTCGCAGTCCCTCGTCGGCTTCCGGTGTGCGCGCTAGGGCATCGGCCCGCCGCCCAGGGTAGGCACAAAGACGCCAACCCTGGGCTAAGTTGCGTAACGACTTCGGCGTAAAGAAAACAAGAATGCCGTAGGGTAAACTGCTCAAGGTAACACTTATGAGGGGCTTCCCGCCCCGCTAGCAGCCTGTCGGACTTTGCAGTTCGTAGCGACCCATCGGGGAGCGGTCCCGCCGAACTGACGCTGACCGCAGGTCCTAGGCATATGCCAGCGAATCAGACGAACCCGACCGCAAACGGCTCCACGCATACCTCGCGAGTGGAACTTTCCATCATCATCCCAGCCCGGAACGAGGGGGGAGGCATTGCTGCCATTCTGGAGAAGCTCCGCAGCCTCGAACTCGGCGCGTGCGAAATCCTCGTCGTTGACGACGGGTCCGACGACGGGACCGCCGACATCGCACGGAAACACGGCGCGCGTGTGATCCGCCACCCCTACATCATCGGCAATGGGGCGGCGGTCAAGACCGGCCTACGTCATGCGCGCGGGCGCTGGGTGCTGCTGATGGACGGCGACGGGCAGCACCGTCCCGAGGACGTTCCGGCCCTCTTGCGCGAGCGCGAGGAGTATCACATGGTGGTGGGCGCGCGTACCTCCGAAGGCCAGGCGGGCTGGCATCGGTACGCCGCCAACCGGGTGTACAACTGGCTGGCCACATATGTCACCGAGTTCCCGATCAAGGATCTGACGAGCGGTTTTCGTGTCGTCCGACGCGCCGATACCCTGCGCTTCATCGATCTGCTGCCCAACACGTTCTCATGGCCAGCGACCATCACGCTCGCCTTCCTGCGCTCCGGCCTCAGCGTAAAATATGTACCGGTGCACATGCCGCCCCGTGTCGGGCATAGCAAGCTCCGGATCTGGAAGGACGGCACACGCTTCTTCCTGATCATCGTCCGCATCGCGACCCTCTTTGCTCCGGCACGTGTGTTCCTGCCGGTCGCCATCTTCTTCCTCGGCTCTGGTCTTGCGACTTATCTCTACAGGTATTTAACCACAGGTCGCTTCACTAACATGGCGGCGTTCCTGATCAGCACAGGGGTGATGATCTTCATGATGGGATTGATCTCCGAGCAGATCGCGTCGTTACGCATGGAGAGGCTGAGCCGGCCGGAGACGCTGGACGAGGAACCGTGATCCGGCGAGCGGCCGCCAGTCAGAGTGGTGGGTAGCTCCACGAAGTCGGAAAGGGAGATTGGACCGTGAGCCCGTGGCGGGCTGCGCCCAGCGTCTGTTCGGCGGGTCCGCTCCCGTTGGTCGCTTCGTCACTGCCATTTTGAAACTTGATTCATGTGCAACAAGTTCCTGCCATCAAGTACCCTAGCCCTGGCTCGCGCCTGGTTGCTCTCGGTTCACGGCGTGCTTTCGGGCCTGCTCGCCGCGTTCCTGTGGATTTCCTTGACCGATGATCGGTTGGCGGCCCCGCAGTGGGGGGTGCGCTTATTCGCGACGTTGGCGTTCAGCTTCCTGACGCTGAATCTTCTCGCTTACGTTTGCGTCGAGGCGGCTGGCACCGGGCGGCAACGGACCCGCGCGTGCCTCGGCGGCCTGCTCATCCTGCTCTTCAGCTTGTTCGCTGGCTATCACGACAAGGTCGGGACGAGCCTCGATTTCGGCGTCGTCGCCGACAATCTGGCGGAGTCGTTGTCCACGGAGTCCCTTCGCGTGATTTTCAACTCGTTCAAGTGGAAGGTGGTTGTATTGATGGGGAGCGTGGGGCTGGCGCACGTGGTCTTCCGCTGGCGCATGGCCAGCACGGCGCCGGATACCGTGCCCCCGCGACGTCTTGGCCGGTTGGCATACGTTGCGGGTGTGTACGTGCTGGCAGTCCTCCTCCCGATCGACACGTACGACGACCTCACCTACTTCCTCAAGTCCGCCTTTGCGTCGCCCTACGTGAATGCCCCGGCACCGCCGAAGTACAAGCCGGGGACATACCCGCTCTGGCAGGACCGATTCCCACTCTCCGACCTGACAGGGGTGGTCAACGACCCCAACGTCACCGCGACGCCAAACGTGCTCCTCATCGTCATCGAATCATTCAACGCCGAATTCGTGGAGAAGGCGATGCCGATGGGCCAGGAGTACACGCCGGTCTTCAATCGGCTGATCCACCGCGGCGTCTTCGTCGAGAGGTTCTACGCAAACTCGGTACAGACGTGTAAAGGGCACTTTGCCATTCTCTTCTCCTTATTCCCCAGCTTGAGGGGCAAAGCATTCCGGCTTTTCTCCGACGTGCGGTTTCTCTCGCTGGCGGAGATTCTCCGGCGTCGCGGGTACGAGACCATCTACTTCCAGGGGTACGGTGACCTCGATTTCGACGACACGCGGTCCTTTCTGTCGAAGAACGGTTTTTCGGCAATTCGTCGCGCTCAGGACTATCTGAGTGCCCCTGAGAAGCAGGAGGTCTGGGGGTGGGGACCGGAGGACCGGCAGGTTTATGAGGGGTTTTTCCGCTATGCGGATCAGAACCGGTTGTTTGAGCCAGGCGCCAAGCCCGTGTTTGCTATGGTCGCCACCATTGCCAACCACATGAGGTTCGATGAAGTCCCGCCAGCCAAGCGGCAACTGTACCCCGAACCGCAATCGATCCGGCAAGCGTATGCCAACTCACTGCGACTCAGCGACGAGCAGCTCGGCTACCTGATCGACGAGCTGAAGAAGCGGCAGTTGCTTGATGATACCATTGTCATCATCACCTCGGATCACGCGTTTCCGGTTGGGGAGCACGGACTCACACACGCTGAAGCCGCGTTCTACGAGGAGGCCTATCGCATCCCACTGCTGGTCCTGTGGGGAAATCGATTAAAGCCGCGACGGATCGAGATGGGCGCGTTTTCGCAGGTTGACATTGCGCCGACCCTGCTGGATTTGCTGCGTGTCGGGGATGTCCACCATCACTTCGTCGGCTCGTCCATCTTTGCCGACCCCAAGGATCACAACGCGTTCTTGATCCAACCCTACGGCGGTCGCCATATCGGCGTAGTGCGACCTCCGTACAAGTACTTCCTCCAACTCCGAACCGGCGAGGAATGGCTGGTTGACCTCGACGCAGACCCGGAAGAAGCGGTCAATCTGGTGGCCGAGAAGGCCCCGCTGGTCGAGGCGATGCGCCGGCAGCTGGCAGCCGTGATGCTGAATCAGAAACTTCTCGAGCGCGGAGAAATCTGCCCGGAGGATCGCGGCTCCAGGAGCCTGTCGGACCTGGCAGTTCATAGCGACCCATCGGGGAGCGGTCCCGCCGAACCTATGCCGGCCGCAGGCCTTACCGCGGGCCGGGCGCCCGCAGGCCCGTGATCGCGCCGCCTTCCAGAGCGCTGGTGATGGTGCTCAGCACACGCTCCCAGGAGTAGTGTTCGGCCACCCACTGTTGGGACCGTGCCAATCTTGCTGCAGCGTCGGGTTGCTGCCTCCACGGCGTTGCCAGAATGGCTTTCAGTTCCCGGACGAACTCATCACCATCGCGGTACACGAAAGTGGTTTCCGTTTCCTCCGCAAAGTAGCTCAGAACCGCACAGTGCCCGTTGACCAGGAGCGGAACACCGAGAGCAAGCGCTTCGAGGACAACCATGGACAGACTTTCCGCCGGGGATGGGTTGATGACGCAGCGAGCACCCCGAATCAGTGGCACTTTCTGTTCTTCCGCGATGAATCCTACGCTCACGACCTGCTCGTGTCTGGAAACTCTCATGCGCATCTCCGAGCGGCCGGCCAGGACGAGCCGCGTCATGCTGTCACCGGCACGGCGGCAATAGTCGAGGAAGAGCGCGATCAAACGATCAACGCCTTTGCCGCGACAAACACGGCCCAGGTAGAGCACATACGGGTCGTCCGGTGCCGAGTTGTGCCGCGCGCTCGGCTCCACGGCAGAGAGCTCCGCGAGGCTGATTCCCAAACCGGCGACCACCGTCTTGGAGCGGCTGCCCGGCAGGGCGCGGTCGATCAGGTCTGCTTCTGCCGGCGTATTGGCCAAGATCAATCGCGCGTCCTGCAGCAAGCGCCTGGTGTGCTGGAAGTAGAGGGGCGGTTCGTCGTGAGCGGTTGGCACCAAGACGGAGCGCACCGCCAGCCGGCCGAGTCCCATCACCGTGGGGTAGTAAAGGTAGGTGAAGAAGAAGATCCGATCATAGCAATCGGCGTTCTGCTCGAGGTTCGCCAGGAGACCCGGGCAGTAGGGGCCTTGCAGGACGTACCAGGCTCTCTCGATCACGAGGAGCGTACCGCGCAGCCAGCGTTGCGAGCGGCAGCGCCGCAAGCGCGCCATCCGCTCGAGGACAAACACAACACGGCTGATCAGGCCGAAGACCGTCGGCCAACGCCGGAACCGCGCATGGAAGCGGCGCACGACCACGCCGTTGACGCACTCGACCCCCTGACGATACGCCCGCTTCCACGTCGTGTAGTCCCGAGCAGTCGAGGTGTAGACGTCCACCTCCCAGCCCAGCGTACCCCGGAATCGCTCGGCCCACTGGCGTGCGTGCGCCTCTGCCCCTCCAGCGACGTCCGGACCGTAACGTGGGACGACAATCGCGACTCTCACGGCCCGTGCTCGCTGCCTGGCGGCGTGATTGTCACAAACCGGGAAAAAGCACGCTCGAAACGGCTCAGGTCTCCGCTCTCGAGGCGGCGAGCTGCCGCGGGGGGCAGATTCTCTTCCTCCAGGCCGGTGACTTTCCTGAGCGAGAACCGGCCGGGAGTAAGAGTCTCCCGCAAGTGGTACTCGTGTCCGGCGTTGACTGCGAGCAGCTCGCGCTTCCCGAATGGTCGGTGCGCCGCGGAGACCACGACCACGGATTCGTCGGCTGGATCCGGTGCCAACAACGAACGGCCGCACGAGTAGAGGGCCGGGTCGACTCGAGGGCTGAGCCCGAGGACGTCCAGCAGCGTGGGGAACACGTCGGCGTGCCCCGCAACCGCAACCGGCTTGGCAGTCGATCCGGGGGCAAAGAGCAGCAAGGGCACGCGCGTTCTGGCATTGATCAGCCGAGCTGCAGAATGCCCCAACAGGCCATGGTCCCAGAACTCCTCTCCGTGGTCGGCAGTGACCACGAGCACGAATCGGTCCTCCCCAGCGGTGCGGTCGGCCGCCGCTGCAATCCACGCAAAAATGTGATCTGTATAGCGCACGCTGTTCTTGTAACGATTGAACACCTCGGTACGGAAGCGGGCAAGCTTGTGGTCGCCCATGAAGTGGTCGTAATTCACGGGTAGGACCGGTCGGTCCACCTCGAACTCTGGCGGATAGTAGTAGTTGTGGTGCGTGGCGTGAAAAAACAGCAGTAGCAAAAAAGGCTGCCCCGGATCCCGGCGAGAAATCTGCTCCTCGCCCCAGCTCGCGAGATCCTCGTCGTCGTTGTAGTCGCCATGATCGGCAAACTCGTGGAATTCGTCGAACTGAGAAATCCAGAGGTCCGATTGGGACCACCCTCTGAGACGAGCCGCACATCCTCCCAGTAACTGATAGCCGTTGCGCTTCAGGGTCGACAGCGGCCACGACTCCGACCCCTGCTTGGCGACGAGGTCTATATAGAAGCCATCGAGTCCGTACATCAACGAGAACAGACTGCTGGCCGTCTCGTGACTGCCGGCGAAGTGGTACTTGGGGACGATGCACCCCTCCCGCTTGCTGAAGGCGTACAGGTGAGGGGTGAGCTCCTCGGTGAGTATGTCCGCCCGGAACGATTCGAAGACCACCAGGATTACGCTCTTGCGGTTGCGAAGTACGGGGTCTGCCGGGAGGGACGGAGCCGGGTAGGTGAGCGTCACGTCGACCTGCGGCAGGAATGGCTCGCAGATGCTGCGAAAGAAGGGCAGCACCTCCAGGAAAGCCGGGTGAGTTTTGACGGCGCGCATGGTGCACCAGCTCCACGCCAGGGCGGTCGTCACGACCAGTGCCGTGGCTGCCGGCGTCACCACCGAACGCCGGCTTTTCGCTTCAGACCCTTGAGACCATTTCCGGCTCGCGTTCAACAGTCCAAGATTGGCGAGCCAGACTGTTGCCGCGAAGGCTGCCAAACTGAGATAGGTTGTCGCTCCTACGTTGATCTCGGCGACAAAGCCGCCGCTGCGGATCGACTCGACAACGGCGTAATCATCGAGATGAACACCCAGGAGCTGGAAGACCTTCAGATCGACGACCACCACTACCCACAGGAATGTCTGAATGAACGACGCTCCCCAAACGCCCCACCGCGCCCGGCCCACGGCACCGGCAAGTACGACACAGCCGATCGAGACGACGCACGCCAGCATGGCCAACAACGCCATGTGCAACAGGAAATGCAGCTCGTCGAGCGGATCGATGCGGTGCGTGACGACCGAGATCACCCCCCGGCTTTGCCAGGCCGCAAAGCCGACCAGCAAGGCGGTGTTGACCAGACCGGCCGCCAGGCACGGGCGAAGCGCACCACTGCGGCCGATCACCGGCGCCTCTCGACCACGGCGGTCGTATCGTCACCGCGCCCCACCGCTGAGGTCACCCGCAGGCAGCTCTCGAACACCTCGATGTAGCGCTTGAGCACAACGCTCCAATCGAACTCGCGACGGGCACGCTCGGCCGCCGCGCTTCCCAGAGCCAACCGCAATGGGGCGTCAAGCAGGAGCCTCCGGATCGCGTGCCCCATTCCTTCGTAATCGCCAGGTGCAACCAGCAGGCCGGTAGTGCCGTCCAGTACCGCCTCCGGTATGCCGCCGACCCTTGTCGCGACGGTCGGCACGCCCGCGGCCGCAGCTTCGAGGGCGGCAATGCCGAAACCCTCGATGTCGTCCGCCATCTCCAGACACGGCAATACGAAAATATCCGCACGCCAGTAGAGTGACGGCAGATCATCGTCGCTGACGGCTCCGAGGAGACGCACGCAGCTTTCGAGTCCCAAGCCGGCGACGGCTCGCTCGATCATCACCCTCGGCCGCTCTTGGTGGATCAGCGATCTCGTCGGATCGTCACCGGCAACCAGATACACGAGACCGGGAAACTCCTCGACGAGTCCGGGCAGGACGTGCTGTACGAACTCGAGGACTCCCTTCCGCCGCACGAGCCGGCCGAGCGTGAGGATGACGGGCCGCCCGGCCTCGATCACACCGCCAGTGGCTGCCCGCCATGGGCTCGACCGACGAAACCTTTCGGATCGAACCCCGGGATGCACAACAGCAACGCGGTTCATCCGTGCCGCCGTCGTCAAGAGTTCCGCCGTCTTTCGGCTGTTGGCGGTCAACATCGCGGCGCGGCGCACCAAGAACTCGAAGAGACGGCGGTGTCGTAGCCGGCCCTGGACAACCTCGGTTCCGTGTACGAGCAAAACGTAGGGGACGCCCAGGAGAGCGCTGAGGACGGCGCCGACCGGTGCCGCAACGATGCTGCTGCAGACAATGACCTGAGGATGGTGCCGGCGCGCTACGAAGAGCCCTCTCACGGTGGCATAGACGAGAAACGGCACTACTCCAGGTGCGGGACAGGCCAGCACGTCTCCTGGCTCGCGCCACTTTCCACCTTGCCCGGTCAGCAACCAGGTCGCGTTTCCCTCCGCCACCAAGCGTTCATACAGGTCTCCGACGAGACGCTCGATTCCGCCATGGGTAGTGGGGTAGTTCCACGAAAGCATCAGGATGTTCATGTTACCCTAGCAGTCTGTCGGACTTGGCAGTTCCTAGCGACCCATCGGGGAGCGGTCCCACCGAACTTACGCCGACCGCAGGTTCTAGGGCCTTACGGTAGGCCGCAACGTACGCACCAAGCATGCGGTCCATGCTGAAGAATTGTTCTGCCCGTTGGCGGTTCTCGCGCCCGAGCGAGTCGCGCAGCTCTTCGTCACGACAGATCGCCCGGATCCGTTCAGCGCACTCACTCACATCATCCGGGTGGAACAGTTGTGGTGCAGAATCGCCGATCAGTTCCGGCAAGGACGAGCCCGCGGGTGCCACGACCGGGGTGCCGCACGACATGGCTTCCGCAACGGTGTATCCGAAACCCTCGAGACGGCTCAGACTAACGTAAACGGCACAGGTGCGGTACAGGGTGACCAATTCATCCGAGCGCACAGTCCCTCGCCATTCGATGCGCGGGTGCCGCAGGAGTGAGCCGTTGCCTCGCCCAATGTACTGCAGGTGGAAGTCCGGTCCAAGAGCATCCATCAGGGCGGGGAAAAGCTCGGCGCCTTTGCGACGCGAGATGGCCCCCACAGACAGCAGGGTGTTTCTCTTGCGTTGGCAGGACGGCGACGGCTGGAAGATGCGCAAGTCGATGCCGTGGGGGACGTGGCGGATCTTGTTTGCCACGCTCGGGAACACGTCAATAGCAGCGTCGCGCGTCGCGCGGCTTGGGCAGAATATGGTGTGGGCGAGCTCTGTGGCCTGCCTCAGCCGGCGTCGGAGCAGCCCCCCGTGGTACAGCCGTTGGCTGACGCCGGTGTACGGCCGGTACCACCGGTTCAGCACACAGTGATGGATTGTGATCACAAGCGGCTTGCCAGGGGTGTGAAAGCACGCCCCCCAATCGGAGTTCGTATGAACCAGGTCGTAGCTGCGCAGCGTGCGTCGAAAACGGTCCGGAACCGCGGGTAGGAACTCGAACCACCACGGCAAGGGAAGAACCTCCGCACGCAGACCGAGACCGTTCAATCCCGCAGCCAGGCGCCGAAAGTAGACATCGTTGCCCGTGCCGCATGCGAATATGGGCATCGCGATTCTAGCGGGCTGCGCCATCGCAGTGCTGCCCGATCAGCTCGAACATACGCGTTACGGACTGCTCCCAGCTAGGAACCTCTCCCGCAACCACCGGCGCCAATACCCGTTCGCCCCGTTCGAGTTCTGCCAGCATGCTGGCGAGCGACAGCGCATCGTTGGGGTCGAAATAGATGGCCCGGTCCCCGCACACCTCTCGATGGGCCGGTATGTCGCTCGCAAGGACGGGGCAGCCGTGGAACAGGGCCTCGGCCAGCGGCAAGCCGAAGCCCTCACCGAGAGAGGGGAAGATCGCGGCGCGGGCATGCCTGTACAATGCGGCCAGTGCCGCGTCGGAAACGCCCTGCAGGGCGACCAACCGCCGCCCGACCGCCCCGTTGCTCATCACCTGTCGCCGCAGCGGTTCCGCATCCATGGTCCAACGACCGACCCAAACAGTGCGTGCCTTGCCGCCTCCTCGCCAGAACAGCTCGAACGCTTGCAGCAAAAGAGCGTGGTTCTTGCGCGGCTCGATCGCACCTACCGTCAAGTAGTACGGTTCATCCATCGCCATCGCCGCGTGGATCTCTACGCCGTCTCCTGGCAGCCGATCGGACTTTGCAGTACGCAGCGACCCAACGGGGAGCGGACCCGCCGAACAGACGCCGGCCGCAGGCCCCTCGAGGTCCCCGCCAAGCGGACACGATTCGATCCAGCAATCCGCCCGCAGCGGAATTCCGACAATGTTGACGAATCGCAGCAGTTGCCGCCGGGTCGAGCGGGAGTTGCAGATCACTCCATGCGCTTGCGGTAACCACCTGCACAGCCACTGGCTGAACACGTCTTCGGGGTCGGAGCAGAGATGCTTGTGCGTCAGCGGCAGCAAGTCGTGGCATAGTAGCACGATCCGCACCCCCTTCTCGCAGAGCCGAACGAGGAAAGCGTCGCAATCGACGTTCCAGCTGGCGTCCGGAAGGAAGAGGACATCCCCGGGCACAAATGCTGCCGATGTATCGCTGCTCGCCACGGATCTTTCACCCTCATCGAGGTGTCCCACGGCCCCCACGCAGCGCAGGTAGAACTTCGTCTGCGGCCCGAGTCGCTTGTTGTACACGGTCTTGGCGAGCAGGCGGCGGCCAAGAGCCGGCGGAAGAACGCTGGCAATCATCACCAGCAAAGTCCAGCATGACCGCACGAGACGCGCGGCGAACCAGTGTTCACGCGCGTCGCTCGAACATTGGCTCGACAGCTCTTGTTCGGCCACGACGCGGAAAGCACCTCGTGCAAACACGACGGGTGACACGTTCGGATGGCCCCGCGCCTGGCGCACGATGTTCCGCACGACCCGCGCAATGCCGCGGTCTCCGCGGGTGGCGAGTGTGTAAGTGCAGTCGACGAAGATCTTAGCCATCACGTGATCTCGAATCCCGAGATCAGCTCCCCCGCTAATGCACAGGTGCAACCGAGAGGCAGCAACCATCCACCGCCCATTGGAGAAAGAACATCAGCACAGTCGCGAAACGAAACGGCCGAGGGTTACGCTTGCGCCGGGAGGGGGCCCTCATTTCCACTCTCCTTCCGCAAACCCATGATCCCATGATCTAGCTGCCATCCCTTGTCCGCCATGAACTCATCCAGGCCTTTATAGAACAACACCTTGCCTTGATCGACCCAGACAATGCAGTCGGCAAACCGGATCGTACGCAGACGATGGGTGACAATGATGACCGTCTTGCCCGTGACCGCGGCACATAGCGCCCTCATGACATCTTCCTCGGTCTCGTAATCCAGTGCGGAGGTGGCTTCGTCGAGAATCAGGATCGACACATCTCGGTAGAGGGCGCGAGCAATTCCAACGCGCTGAAGCTGACCGCCGCTCAATTGCACCCCTTGCTCGCCGACGGCAGCGTCATAGCCGCCCGGAAGTTGTTCGATCCAATCGGCCAGCCCGGCCATGCGCGCCGCCCTTCGGAGGCGGTCGGCGTCGATCGCATCGCGCGCCTCACCAAAGGCAATGTTCTCGCCGAGCGTGGAGTCCGTGAGATAGATCGACTGCGGCACATAGCCGACCGCCCGCCGGAGTGCCGCGAACTCGTGTGGGTGGAGCGTTCGCCCGTCGATGAGTACGTGGCCTTCGGTTGGCGGAATGAGCCCCAAGAGGAGTTCCAGGATGGTCGACTTGCCACCTCCCGACGGCCCCAGGATGACGATGGTCTTCTCCACCGGCAGAGTCAGATCGACACCTGAAAACAAAGCGCCTGGACGGCCTTCGTAACGCACTCCCACCTGGCGGAGTTCGATCGTTTCCTTGGGAATCAGCACCGCACCAGTTGGAGCCGGTACGATCCCTCTCGATCGAAGAAGATCGTCGCGGATCGCCTCGAACGACGCCTTGGCCGATCGCATCTCCGTCAGTGCATGGTAGCTCTGTTGGAACGCAGGCAGTAGCTTGTAGCCGATCATTGCGAACAGGCCGGACACGGGTAGCGCCGCGGTCACACCCCCCGCGCTGCTGGCGTACAGAAGCACAATGACAACCATTCCGGAGATCGCCAGCGTCTCCAAGACGTAGTAAGGAAACGCCGCGATCGTGGCGACGCGGGCCAACTGCAGGCCCACCGCCCGGCTGGTGGCCGCGAAAGCAGCACTGTAGACCGCCTCGCTGGCGCTGAGCTTGACCTCACGCAGGCCGGAGATGCCCTCGTTGAATTTCTGCAGGCGATGCGCGTTCAACTGTGTGACCTCCTGGCTGCCCGCCAGTACCCGACGCCGGATGGTCTGCAAGATCGCGTAGTAGGATGCCGTCAGCACCACGAGTGCGCACACCGCAACCGGCCAGTTGGTCCACATGAGTAGGCTCGACAGCGCAGCAATGACGAAGATGCGACCGTTCAGCTTCAGTAAAGACGTGATGAAAAGGCGGCTCACCCGCTCGGTGTCGTTGACGACCCTGCTCGCCAGAACAGAGCTGTTGCGCGCGGCATGATAGAGCAGGTCCCGGGACAGATAATAGTCGTACAGTCGGGACGAAAACTCGGCAGAGAGGCGCTGTGCGAAGTAGTTCGCAAGACCGATGTTCAGCATATGTACCGCGTTGGCGAGAAGGGTCACAGTCACGAACAGACAAGCCAGCACCGCCAGGAACTGCGGGTCGCTGGTGCAGCCAAGGCGATCGTAGAGGGCAGCCGCCAGCGGGTACTCGCGAGTGATGGTCGGCTGCGAGAGTGCCATGAGGAACGGGAACACGGCAGACACGTTCAGCAGCTCCAGGAGCGAGCCTGCTACCATGAGTACCTGCATCAAAAGGAGGCGTCGACGCTGCTGCGGCGTCAGGAGCCTCAATAGATCTCGTATGTCGGTAAGCATGTGCGCTATCGACGAGACATCAGGCTTCCACGTTGCGCGGCTTGCGGCAAAGCACCGCCGTGCTCGACGCGGTCCATTGGCGCTTGGGCCAGGTTACATCGAGGCCAAGTGTTCCGCAAACGAATCGCGGCAAAGTGTTGGCTCTCTGCCCGCGCCCGACCTTTCCGCCCTGATCAACAGAGCGCTCAAGCCCCCAGACACGCTGCGGTGACGAAGTCGGCAAAGCGCCGTGCGTAGATGCCCCAGTCATGCTGCTGGACCCAGGCGTGGGCCTGCTCGGCCATCGCGTCGAAGCCGGCGCGCTCGGTCAACACGCGGCACAGCGCCTCTGCCACATCGTCGTCGTGGGTAGCAAGCAGCAGGTGCCGGCGCGGCTGAAGCTCGTAGCCGCGGATGGCGAAGCGCGAGGCGACCAGCGGCAGCCCTGCACAGAGCGGCTCCAGGGTCTTCAGGCTCCTGCCGCCGCCGAACGCCACCAGGTTGGCGTAGGCCGCATGCCGATCGAACAGCGCGGCCAGGTCGTCGACCGCGCCGGTTACCCGCACGCGCTCGTTGGCGAGCGCCCGCACCCGGGGGCCGGGGTCTCGTCCGGCGATGGTGAGGCGAGCGTCCGGGACCCGTCTGCGGACTCGAGGCATCACGCGGCGAGCGAGCCGGATGGCCGCCTGGACGTTCGGCTCGTAGGACATCACTCCCACGAAGAGAATGTCGCTGCCCTGGCGGTGCGACGGCGGCAGGTAGCGAAAACGCTCGGTGGCGACGCCGTTCGGCACCACGCCGACGCCGTGCGGACGCACCAGCCGCACGCGCGCTGCGTCACGCTCGGTGACCATGGTCACCCGATCAGCCCGACGCCAGCAACACCGCTCGTAGCGGTGCCATCTGGCGTAGTCGATCAGACGGCCGAGCTGGCGGGTGCGGCGGAACTCGCCCAGCCAGTAGTCCGACTCGACGTTGTGCTCGGACAGCACGATGGGCGCCCGCTCGAGCCGCACAAGCGCCTCCATGGCATAGCAGTGTTCGACCACAGCCAGGTCGAAGGGCCGCCGCCGATCCTCGTCCTCGAGCGCCCACTGGAGTGATGAGGGAAAGGACCGCGCCAGCCGGGGTGTTCGCCAGCCTAGGACCTGCGGTCGGCGTCGATCCGGCGGGTCCGCTCCCCGTTGGGTCGCTACAGCCTGCCAAGTCCGACAGGCTGTTAGCCGGCTCCGGTCCGGAAGCGACCAATGCACGCGGGACCACAGCGCCAGCTCGGCCGCGGGGAGTTCGCAGATTGACGGATCTTCCGGCGCCAGGCGGCAGAACAGCACGAGCTCGTGCGACGACAGCCCCCGAGCCAGCCGCTCGATGCGAATGCGGCCGCCCGAATTGCCCGGCGCTGGCAGGTACGGCGTGATCCACGCAATGCGCAGCATATCCGTGCCATTGACCCTACGGCTGGTTGGCTACGCCCCGCTGGCTTGGCGGCTCCCTCAGCGCTTGAGAGGCTCTCTCTAGGTTCGTACGGGCCTTCCGGTAATCCGGCTGAATGCGCAACGCGGCCGAGAAATGGCGGATCGCCTCGTCAAGCCTCCCCTGGCGCACACGGGCCTCACCGAGATTATTGTACGCCTCGGCAAATTCGGGTTGGATGTCGAGTGCTGTGGAATACTGCTGAGCGGCCTCTTCGAGCCGCCCCTCCGCTGCGAAGGTGAGCCCCAGGCTGTTGTGTACCGTGGCGCTCGTAGGGTCGATGCGCAGCGCCTCCAAGAAATGCCATTGGGCCTGATCGAGCCGCCCCTCCTGTGCGAGGGCGAGCCCCAGGTGGTTGTGCGCCGCCGCGCTTGTGGGGTCGATCCGCAGTGCCTCCAGGAAATGTTGTTTAGCCTCCTCGATCTGCCCTGCCGCGGCGAGGGTAAGCCCCAGGGTGTCCCGCGCCGCTGCATTCGTGGGAACGATCCGGACCACCTCGCGGAAGTGTGCGGCGGCTTCTTGAAGGCGCCCTTGGCTTCGAAGAACTAGCCCGAGGTTGCTGTGTGCGGGCGCGTTGTTGGGATCGATGCGAACCGCCTCGGTGTAGTGCTGGACGGCATCGTCCAGCCGCCCGGTCGCCGCAAGAGCGATGCCGAGGTTGTTGTGCGCCCGGGAGCTGTTACCGTTCTTCGCGACGACATCGGACCAAAGCGTGATCTCATCTTGCCATACGCGGTTTCTCAAGTACGTGGCGGTTCCGAGCAAGGCAATCAATACGGCGCCGATGAGAACTCGCAATATCCTTCTCTGCGAGGTCAAGGAGAACAGGGTTTGGCTTGCCAGAAGCGCGACCCCGACCATGGGGAGATAGAGCCGGTGCTCGAAGATCATCTCCAGCCCGATCACCGACGACTCGATGGCAAGCGTGGCGAAGAACCACAGAATGCAGAACGACATCAGACGGTGTGTCCTGGGACCTGCGGTCGGCGTCTGTTCGGCGGGACCGCTCCCCTTCGGTTCGCTGCTTGCTGCCAAGTCCGACGGGCTATTACCGAGGTAAATCGCCAGGCCCAGCAGGCTCACCAACGTGATAAGTGAAAACAGCGTCGTGATGGGTTCGAAGAGGCTGCGCGAGATGCTGAAATCGTGCAACAGGTTGAGCCTTGAGGGATTCGGGTAGACTACAAGACCGATGTAGAAGATGATGACCCGGAACTGGGTCAATACTCGTTCTCCAAGCGTAAAATCACGGATCGCATAGTCTTTGACTATACCTTCCAGCGGATTTCCTCCGATGTAGGCTGCAGCCACTGCTCCGAAAAGGATCGCTGCCCCCAACGTGTATCCCAAATTACGCTTGAACCAGTCTTTGCTGAGACTCCCGAAAAAGCACCACTCGTAGAGCCACACGATGACGGGGAAGATGGCCGCGGTTTCCTTGGACCCGAGCGCCAGCATCCACGAGACGAAGCAGCCGCAGTAGAGCGCCCAGCGCACCGGCCTCCGGCTGGTCCGACGGCCCCGTATGTAGAAGAGAAACGCCACGAGGAAGAACATCACCGCCAGGCTGTTCATGCGCTGGACGATGTAGGTAACGGTCTCCGTTTGCAGGGGGTGGGCGATGAAGACCATGGCGGCGAACAGTGACATTGCCGGCACTGCAGAAGCCGGAGGATGTCGTCTGCCCTGTCCCGGCAATTCGGCTTGTTGCCGGAACAGAATCAGGGCCAACAGGTAGACGAGGATTCCGTTGCACAGATGAAGGGCCAGGTTGACTAGATGATAGCCTGTAACTCGGTATTGCCCGAAGTAGTAGTTGAGAGCGAAGCTGAGATTAGCCACCGGCCGCGTCCGCAACCGGCTCCTGAAGCTTGCCTGGAGCAACCCATCGAGGCTCAAAGTCCTCAAACGGATGGAGGGCTGCGCCTCGATGTTTGGGATATCGTCGAAGAGGAAGGGGACGTTCAGCGTGTTGGAGTACAGGATCGCGCCGAGCAGGCAGATCGAAAAGACCCGGATCAGGTGAGATCGCAGAGGAGTCCCAATTCCGGCTAACATACCGGGACACCGATCGCATGAATCTGTCGCGGGCACAATTCCAGAGACCTCGGAGCGGTACCCGTGTCCGCAGCCGCATCCGACGAAGCGGCAGCCCACGGCAAGTGCGGCCTCGACGTCCAAGGCAACGTCTTGCCGCGAGCCGCTGCGGTGAGTGCCCCGAGCAGCGCCTCCTCTTTTCTTCTCGCCTTGCCAAGGAAAGACACAGAGGGGTTGCTCCGCTGTACGGTCGTTTGTAGGGCCGCCCTCTTCCGGCAGCGACTGGCGCGTCAGGTCTCGGGCGGGCAGATCAGCGGGATGGCCTCACGCTTGTTGCGGCGGTAGACGCGAAAGTCCTCGCGGTCGACCGTGATCACGCTGTGGCGGGGATACAGCTCGCTCATGCGGATGAGGCAGAGATCCGCAAGGTCCGGCTGCCGATCAGCAAACCGCTTGGCCAGCGCCGCCAGCTGGGGCAAATGAGCGCGGCAGTCGAACGCGAGGGTGATCAGGGCTTCCTGTAACATCGCCAGGACCAGCGAGACGCTGCGCAGATGGAATGCCGCTTCGGCCAGTACGGCCTCGCAAGTAAGCAACGGCTCGGTGACGCGCTCGGCGACGCTCACGGCCCACGCGTGGTGCTGGTCGGCGCGGTTGGCAAACGCCACCAGAAATCCCGTGTCGGCGATGCCTTTCACGAACGCGCAAAGCCCTTTCGCGACGACAGGTCTTTGGGGCCGCGGACCGAGCCGGCCAAGCGCATGAAGGACTGGCTTGCACTGGTCGCCTTAGCCTTCTCCAACTGGTCACGCACGATCTTACCCTGAGGGAGGCCGCTCTGGGCTGCCACGTCCTCCAACCACGTTGCCAGCTCCTTGCTAAGACGTATAGTGATTGTGTGACCCATATGGCAAGAATGTAGTCCCGCAGGGATGTGCAATCAAGAGTGTTCGCCGCTCGGGGCTGGAGGGTGCCAGTCGGTCAGCCCCGCGTCTCGACCGGTGACCGGACGGCCGCGAGAGAGCGCAGCCCACCAAGGCAGCTATACGGCCGACGATCCGAGGTCGGTCTACGGCGATCCTGTACTTGCTGGTTTCGTACTCGAGCCGCGGCGGCTCTGGGATTGACCGCAGACTTGCACTTCGAGGGCGGGCGGCGCCAACCCTGCTTCGCGTTGCTCTGCTGCGTTACAGCAATATGAGTTGACGCGGCCTTCGTCCTGCGCTCGAACGCCGGTCGCCGTGGAGACCCGAGTCCCGCACCGTCTGGCCACCGTTGTCGGGAACGTGTTGCGATTCTTCCGCTACGAACTCATTGAAACCGGGACCCGCCACGGCGTGCTCCAGCACTCGTGCCTGCTCGTCCAGGCGCCGAATGGCCGCGAGTTTGTCGTCGTTGCCGAGCTTGGCGTGGTCTACTGCCGCGCGCATCACACGGATGGTTTCGTCGTACACTTTTACGGGAACCGGAAACGGATGGCCGTCTTTGCCGCCGTGCGCCAGCGAGAAGCGGGCGGGATCGGAAAAGCGGCACGGCGCACCGTGCACCACTTCGCTGACCATGGCGAGCGCGAAAATGGTGCGCGCCCCCACTCCCGGAACCAACAGCAGCTCGGCAAAGTTCCGCGGCCCGCAATCGGCCGCCACCGCCAGCGTGGCGCGCAGCCGGCGCAGCAACACGTCGGAGAAGCGCACGTCGTGGTGTGCCGGCATGGACAGGTGCGGTGAGGTGCTGCTGTCGCGCAGCCTGTGCAGCGCCGTCAGGATCCGGTCCGGATCGCCGCGCACCAACTCGACCTCGCAGGCGCGCGCGTCGGCGGCGCGGCGGTCCGTCAGGTTCACGATCTCGCCCTGATTGGGTCCTTCGATCGCGGCGTGCGGCTGGTCGACGAAGCTTTGTAGGCCTTCCGACAGCCAGTGATAGCGCCGCGCCTGCCGGCGCTCAACGTTCATCCCTTGTTGCACGATGGTCCAGGCGCCTTCGTCGGTAACGACGAAGCTGTGCAGGTAGAGATCGAACCCGTCCTGCACCGCGGCGCTGTCGACCTTGGCCACCAGCCGGCTGGTGCGCGCGAGGCGATCGCAATCGATACCAACCTGCTCGCCGACCGCTATCAGCTCCGCCGACGTGTTGCGTGAGTGCCGGCCGCGCCCGCCGCAGACGTGGATGCCCAGCTCGTGCTCCACCGGCACCAGGCCGCGCTTGAGCGCGCCCATAACACTGGTGGTGATGCCGGACGAGTGCCAGTCCATTCCCATGACCGCGCCGAAAGATTGGAACCAGAACGGATGGGCGAGGCGGCGCAGGAACTCCTCGCGGCCGTAGTGGTGGACGATGGCCTCGACGACGACCCGTCCGAGGCGAGCCATGCGCGCACCGAGCCAGTGCGGTACTTGGCCGCTGTGCAAAGGAAGATCCGCGCTGCCGGTCCGTAGGGCCATTGTGAAAGTTTAGATGCCGACACCCTCTCTCTGCAAGCGCCGGAGGCGCTGCTGTGGCCTCCAAGGAACGAGGGCAGTGTGCTTATTACGACACTACTCTTCGGGGAGCTTTTGCCATGCTTCTTCGGCGATTGGATCCCACTCGGCCGACGACTCCGGTTTGGCCGGCCTTGCCGAGCACGGTATCGGTCTCGTCAGTATCCGAGTGCAAACAACAGGGCAGTGCGGATTTCGGTCATGCGATGCGCGCTCAGAGTGGTGATCAGTGCCCCGATGCGGCCGCGTGCGACAGTTTGCACGTGATCCAGGTTGACCGCACATTCGTGCGCCATGCCATCACCCGCGCCGAGTACCACCTCCGAGGGGATGTCACGCACCGTCGAGGTGATCGGCGCGACGGTCACCTCTCCCAGGTAATCGAGCGCCGACTCCCGAGTGAGAAGCACCACCGGACGCTTCTTATCCGGCGCCTGAAACCGATACCAGCGGACTTCGCCGCGCCTCATGGCTCGGGCCACGCCTGCTCAGGCTCCCAGACGTCGAACTCGCCGCGCCGTACCGGCTTGGCGCCGTAGCCGCGACGGTGTTTTTCCTCCAGCCGGCGCAGCTCCAAGTGGCGCAGCGCCGCGCGCAATGCCTGCCGGGCAAAGCCCGAGCGGGTGGTTCCCAACTTGCGTGCGGCCCGGTCGACTTTCGCGACCAACTCTTCTTCCAGCGTCATCTGCACGGTTCGCATGATCGCTGCTTACCACCATAGCTATAGCTATTCAAATCCACATCGAAGTGGCGGCGATTTCCCGCCGTCGACTCCTGACGGTTTCTCTGTTCAGGGCGCGATCAGGATCACGTTCTAGGCAAAGTCGACGACGTAAACCGTATGGCGACAGAACTCAGCCTGGCGCCGGGCGTATTTTC
Organism: Binatia bacterium; assembly: GCA_050015455.1. GTDB lineage: Bacteria > Desulfobacterota > Binatia > HRBIN30 > HRBIN30 > JAGDMS01. Next base: position 18,152 of record JBEKBJ010000036.1, on the reverse strand, counting down.
ATTGCACCTGGCTGAGCGAAGTTCATGAATACTGCTCAGAAAATGCGCCACCCTGGCAGAGCGCAACCACAGCTCCGTTGGGCCCGAGTAGCGGCCGCACGCACCCCTCAGGCAGGGACCGTCCCTCGCAGGCCGACTTCGTGCTTCTCGTAGCCGCGGTTTCAACCGCCGGGCAGGATGGCTCTCTTTATGGGGATGGAGTCGGCCCCGTAATCGTAAAAGTCCGCGACATGAAGGTTCGCTTGCCCGTGTCACAGCCGTTCATGAAGAACACCCGTCCCGAAGCGGAGGTGTGATCCGCCGCAGCTCCGGGCGACACGAACGAAGGATACCATCCGTCAAACGCGGCGCCGCTTTCATCTATGCCGCACGCCTGGATGGCCCTGGTTCATTGGTTTGTACTAATCGTGAAAGCGCGCGACGAGTATTGGCGTCCCGGGGGTGGCGTATTATCGGTCTGGCAACCGTACAAGTAAAATACATATCCGGTCGTCGAAAGGTGACCGGTTTTAGCCCCCAGCGACATCAAGGTTGGATAGAAGCCTTTGTAGGAACTGCATCCGCCGGATTCGTCGAAGGGGGTCCAGGAGCCGGTGATTTCCTGCGGTGGAGTCCACTGCGTCGGGTCCGAGAGGCTGTAGCTGGTGGAGTAGAACCAGGCGCCGCCCCGTGGGGCACCGGCGACTTGCCCGAGAGCAGGGTCGCCTGGCGAATCGCAGACGAACGTCAACAAATATTGTTGCGTGGCGTCGACGTAGCTGATCGACGCCCCGTATCTGAGTTGCGAGGGGCCCTCACAGTTCGAGAAAGAACCAGCTGGAAAGATGGGGGTGTCGTAGCCGCCCATGCCAGCACTGGTGAACGCGTGCCCATTCCATTTCAGAAAACTGAGCGGCGCGGTCCCGCCGTTGAGCTGGGCCCGCGCGATCATCAAACCGGTGTTCGACGCGTTCGGATCCGTCAGAACACCCGTGCCCGCTTTGTAGTCGTATACGGCGTAAATATACTGGGCGGGATTCGCGCCGGCATCGTCCACGAACGCCGACATTTCAGAATCGCCCATGGAACTCGGAATGGACGTCCCCAAAGCCATGGCCGTGCCGATGGACACCGACGGGCTCAGAACCGGGTAGCGGCCATAGTTCGCCGACGGTGTGGTCGTGCAATCGTTGCCGATGCAAACGGAACTGCCCAGCGCGCCCGTGGTGGCTCCGGGCCCCTGGGACGAGTTCTGCCCAGGCAATTGGACAAAACTGAACCCACTTTTGCCGCGATAGGTGGGCCAAGTGCGGCCAAAGTCCCGGGATGTGGCGATGCCGACCGAGGAGTAAAAGTTGTTGCCGTTGTTAGAACCGCCGGTAATGCCGAAGCAGGTGTTGGTTCCCTCATAGACCATGAGGAGGTTACCAGGAGGGCTGGTGGGATCGACGACCAGGGATCCCGGAGCGGCATAGGTCAGATCGAAAGTCGAGTCCTGGTGGGCGGGGTTGCCATCGGCGACCGTCGGGCAATTCGGACCGGTCGGGGCAACGAAAATCGTGCCGTAACCGGAGCCGTAGGAACCGTAGCCATCCGTTTTTGGGAAATCCAAAGTCCATTGGCCGTTCTTGTCAGGCCCGGAGCCGCCGGACAAGACAACCACGCCCGTGCTGGGCGCACCCCCTTCTACGCGGCTTGCGACGAAGAACAGGTAGTCGTTGTTCGTTTGCAAAGCGCCCGGCGCAAAGATCGACTGGTGCTCATCGGAGATGCCGACCATGCCGTTATAGCTGTTGATCGCATTGCCGCTGCCATCGGGAGCGAGGACAATCTGGTGGGTGTCGAAACTGCCGCTGGGGCAGCTTCCGGGCGAGCCGCTGCCGGTAGTACAAACGGATATCGAAACAATCGATGTTGGCGGCGGACACCTGTTGAGCGCCTCGTTCACCGCCGCGAGGATCTCGTCGACGGTGATCTGGCCGTCATGATTGGCGTCACCTGCCTCACACGCAGTGACCGGGGTGTTGCCGAGGGCGATGTTCACCATCGTGAGAATCTCGTCCACCGTGACCTGGCCGTTGTGGTTGCAGTCCCCGGCACAAGGCATTGGGGTGGCAGTCGGAATCGGAGCGGGGGTCACGGTACTTGTTGCAGTCAGTGAAGGCATGGGAGTCACATCGGTGGAGAACGTCGGTGTGAGCGTGAACGTCAGCGTGGACGCCGGTGTCTTGGTCGGAGTGGCGCTGGCCGTCGGGGTAGTGTCGCTGGGTGTCGGCGAAGACGTTGGAACCGGCGAGGTTGGTGTCCTAAGGTTGATCTGTGTGATGTTGAAGTCCGATTCCATCATGACCACGGCATATGGGTTCCAGGTTGCGAACATGTAGAAGAGTTGCAGAGTGCTGCCGGAGATGATGGTGAAACGCTCGACGAAGGTAGGTGCGTAGGCGTCGCCGCGGGTGGTGGTGGGATCGTTTACCGTCTGGTCGCCGATTGTGGGACCGGCGGGGCCGGCGGAGTTGGGAGCGGAGGTGACCCCGGCAGGCATGGCGCTGGGGCAATCGTTCTGAGCCGCGATCGCGTAGTAATAAAAAATGAAATTCCCCAACCCTTTGTCGCGGCAGCCGTTGAAGACGAGCTGAGGCGTGCTCCACGGACCCCAAGGCTGCGGAGCATACGTGAAATACATGCCTTCGGTTGAGATGGAACCGCGGCCCCCGTCGTACACCATGAGCCAGAGGCCGAGCGGCTGCGAATAGAAGACGGAAGCATTGCTGATGGTCGGGTTGGCCGGGTCGAGGTCAGTGACAATGGGTACCGCGCTCGATTCGCTTGAGGACCAGGTGGGCTGACCATTGCTCATACCCGAGAAATAGCGTGTGGCGCTGTTCCCGTCCTGATCGACGCCGCTTGCGAACTCGGTCGAGGGGATGATGGACAGGTAAACGTTGCTAGCGCGAAACGCTCCCACGCCAAAAATCAACATCACCGGTTCAGGCGATACCGGTGGAGGAGTACCCAAGACGCCCGCCGGTGCCAGGTAGAATGTCGGCCCGACGAAATGTCCGTTGGGCAAAGTCGATATGGTACGTCCCGAGGTGAACGTCTCCGTGGTCTCGTCGAAAGTCGCCAGGACGGAGTAATCGTGACTCTGGTCGTTATTGCCGTCTCCCAAGCTCACGTTGCCGGTCTTGATGCCCAGATAGATCGTGCCATTCAGGCTGACACCGGCATGCGGAACATTGTCGACTCCCATGTCGACGGCCGTTCCATCGGGTTGAGGCGGCGGCAGGACTTCAAGGCCGTGCGTTCCATTCAGGAAGAAATTGAGCAGCAGTCCATCCGCCGCGCTCGTGGTGGTGCTTCGGGCGATTGGATCGTGGGCGCCCCATAGGAACGAATTCTGCACGTTGGTCCAGGCGCTGTACCCGGCCGCTCCGATGGTGTCGCCGAAGGTGACGATCAGTTCGCCGTTGTGCTCGAAGGCGACGGGGACGTCGTCCCCCAAAACATCGGCCTTCGTCGCCGTCTGGCTGACGGTCGGGTTACAGGTCGGCGTCGCGTTACCGATGGTCGCATCCCACTGGACCCAGTCACAGTCGCCGTTGATCTGATAGAGCTTGTGAGAGCTGCCCGGTATATAGCCGAGCGAGACGCCGCCGCCCGTGGCCTGCGCCGCCGCCGGTGGCGTCAGAACGATCGCCGCCAGAAACAGCAGCGCCGGCATGGCGCCCAGCCCGCGCAGGAAGATCCGTGATTTAAGCGTCATCTTTTTGATCAGCATGAGAGTCAGTTCCCTCCATTTTGGTTTTCGCAGACGGCCCAACGCAGGCCATTGGTAGGGCCGGGCCCGGACCGATCCGCTGCCAGCCGCTCTACTGCGACCGTCTGGAGGTCCGTCGTCTCCAAGACCACGGTTCCCATCTGCTGTCCAACGATCTTGCCCGCCGCGAAGACGAAGAAGGAGTCAGAGCCGGATGCGAGTGGAATGACTGTCGTGTGCTCGTCGGGGAAGCTCTGTAGATTGCTGGGATACGTCAGCGCCCCGTCAGATCCCACCGAAAACGTAATTCCCAGGGAATCCTCCGCACCCGTTTAACGCATTGTTCACCGCCGCGAGAATCTCATCGACCGTGATCTGGCCGTCATGATTGGTGTCGCCCGCTTCGCACGCTGCGACTGGCGTGTTGCCGAGCGCGATGTTCACCATGGTCAAGATTTCGTCCACCGTGACTTGGTTGTTATGGTTGCAGTCCCCGATGCAGAGGGGCGGGGTCACAGGCGTCCTTGTCGGAGTCGGGGTCGGTGAGGTAGGTGGCGAAGTGCTCGCGGGCGTTTCTGTTGGTGAAGCGACCGAGGTGGGAGGACCGTCGAAATAGGCGGTGACATAGAAATCGTTCGCCAGGATATCGGTGCCCAAAAAGCCATTGCCGAAGGAGAAGCTCCACTCGAAGCCGGTGGCCGGGCCATCGGATTGGCAGGCGTCCTGAATCGTGTTCGCCTGGCAGGACCAATAGAGATAGGGCTGAATATTATTGAACGGGCCGACCGCGATATCGGGCGTGGCGACCACGGGCGTGCCTTCTTTGAAACCCAGTTGGCTATAGAACAATTCCGCCATCGGATCGCTGGCGGCGTTGCAGTTGTATGCAGAGCAGCTCTTGCCGATCGGCGGCAATTCCCAGTTGGTCTGACCCAGGTACGCGGCGGCGTTCATGTTAGAGATGAATTGCGAGGCCGCGGCCAACGTCATCGCGCCGTCCCAGCTCACGCAGACCGCCGGCGTGGTCGGACTCGTACAGTACGGCAAGCCAAAAGTATTACTGGCCGCCAGATTCGCGTTCGCTAGCCACGTTACGTTCGTCACGGGATCGTAGACAGTTTGCACGCCCGGATTGACTTGCAGACCCGTGCCCGTGGCGGTCGGCGTTCCCGCTATTTTCCCTGCGATCATCGGCAACACATATATGAAATTTTCCAGGGTGTTCGCGCCCTGGAAGCCGGTGTTGAAAGAAAAAGTGGCATTGCCGCATGCCATCGAAGCGTAGCAGGCGTCAGCAGGGACGCCACCGATCGTCTGCGACCAATAGAGGTTCGGCTGGAAATTGCTGAAGGGACCGGCCGTGTTGCTGGGGATGGGAACGGCGGTATTCGGCGCCTCCAGTCCCAAGGCATTGTAGTACAGCGAACCCAACGCGTTGAGCGTGCAACCGAACCCGAATGAATTGTTTTGCGGCCCCACCTTCCCGCAGCCGCTGTCGGCGAGCGGCGTGGTCGGGAGTTGCCAGTTGGTGTGCCCCAGATAGTTGGCGGCGTTCATGGCCTGAACCCATGCCGCCGCCGCCTGGTAGTTCATCGAGCCGCTTGGGTTGACGCACGGTTGCGTGCCGGAACCGGTGCATACCGGAAGGCCGAACCGGTTGGTGGCCGCCAAATCGGCGTCGGCGAGCCAGCTGATGTCATTTACGGTGTCAGAGACAGACGCGCCGTCCGGGCTGAGGACCAACGTCGCGCTCGCCTGCAATGGCGACAACACCCAGGCGACGAGCAGCAGTGTGGCGAGCAATGAGCCGATGGACTTCATGAGGCTTTTATCACCAACATGCTCCTGCCTCCGCTAACCGATCACTCTAGCCCTGCCCCCGTTGCGCCGGTGATCGCAAAGGTCCGCGACATGAAGGTTCGCTTGCCTGTGTCACAGCCGTTCATGAAGAACACCCGTCCCGAAGCGGAGGTGTGATCCGCCGCGGCTCCGGGCGACACGAACGATGGATACCATCCGTCAAACGCGGCACCGCTTCCATCGATGCCGCACGCCTGGGTCACTGGGAACTGGGAATTCTCGATTAGCTGTGGAGCCGCCCAGTTCTGATCATCGAGACTGGTCGCGGTAGAAAAGTACCACGCGGCTTGATAAGGCTCGGAAACACTGGTGGGCCCTTGCTCGAGGGAGACGCAAACAAAGGTCATCAGATACACTCCGAGCGCGTCGTTGTAACTGATGTGGGCCATGTCTTGATAGCCCGTACATCCATGGGACGGCAGCACGCCGCTGTCCAGCCCTCCGATCCCAGGCTCGCTGAACGCGCCATTGTGCCATTTCAGAAAACTGAGCTGACCGTCGCCGCCGAGCGTCGCGCGCGCAACCCGGGCCAGGCCATCGCTGCCCGGACCCACAAAGTGGTACGTAACATAGAGGTTGTTTCCGAGGTTGTTTCCATCGACGAAAGCGCTCGGGAGCGCGTCCCCCAAAGGCACGGGTGGCTGCTCGGCGGTCGTCGGTTCGGGTGTAGAGATCTTGAGGACCGGGTAGCGATCGGGTCCACCCAATTCACTGTCCACCGGCTGCGGCCAGGTATTCCCATTATCCGATGACCGAGTAAACCCGACCGTGACATAGAACGGCTGCTGCCAGACACCTCCCGGGCAGTGATTTTCCGCCTCGTAGATCATGATCAGATTGCCGGGAGGCAGCGTCGGATCCTGCACGACTGATCCCGGAGCCGCATAATTCAGGTCAAACTCGGGGTCGTAGGAGGACTTGCAGGTGGTGAAATGGAGAGGAGGCGACATCACCGGCTGTGTATATCCCGCCGCGAGCGTGAAGGTCTGCAAGTCCGTCGTTTCCAAGACGACCGGCGCTCCTGTTGTGGCGCCAAAGGTTGCTGCGAAGACCAGGTACGTATCGGACCCGGCGGGGGGTGGAATGAAGGTCGTGTGCTCGTCGGGGAGGCTCGTCAGATCGCTGGGATATGTCAGCGCTTCGTCGGGTCCTACCGAGAACGTAATTCCTTGCGCCGCGGCGCACCCGTTCAGGGCGTTGTCCACGGCCTGGAGGATCAGGGCGATGTCGACCTCGGCACCGCTCGGGACGCCGTACGGGCACAGCGAAGGTTCTGCGTTGCCCAGCGCGACGTTAACCAGTGTGAGCAGATCGTCGACCGTGACCTCGCCGTTCCCGTCGCAGTCGCCCGTACAGCTGCCCGTCGACGTCACGCTCGTCGATAGTGTCGGCGTAAGCGGAACACTGACCGTCGTGTCAGCTCGCGCATCCCTGGCGAGGCAAACCGCCGCTAAGCAGCCCCATAGCCTCAGGCCGGCAAGAACCCATCTCGTGTTTTCTGTTAACCGCATGCTGCACCCCTGCAATCCGCTAGGTCACCCTTGAGACGGCAGGTCCCATTCCTTCCTCGCGAGCGGCAGCGTTGAGCTAGCGGCCGCTCCCAAAGTTCAAATTGTCCCGAACAAATTCAGGCTATCCCTTGACGCGGCGATGTCAACGCCCTGCCACGGGCGGGACTTGATGGGAGCCGGGGTGAGGTCGTTGGGCAGCCCGCGGCGGGGCCGCCACTGTTCGCTGTCGCCTTTGCCCCCGAAGCCGCGGTCGACCCCGACGCCTTCTTCGACGTCCTGGCGCCGCTGTGCACGCCACCGAAGACAAGCCATGAGGACCTAGTGTTCGTGGCCACCGGGCCGCACTAAACACTCGCCGACAGACCCGCCTACGCGCCGAGGCGTGCGCGCCGGAGGCCGACATCGGCGAGAAACAACAGCATCGCCGCAGGAATGAACAGCCACTCCAAGCCATAGCCCAGGCGCCGCGTCCCGAGTGCGCGGCCGACGATCGTGCCGATCGGCGCGTTGACCGCGCCTCCCGTCGCCGCGGCAAGCTCGCCCAGCAGCTTCAGGTTCGGCTGGTCGCTCTCGAACTCCTCCTGTGGCTGCTCGTCATGATCGGGCACCTCGATAAGCTCGGTGCGTTGGTCGACCTCATCTGTACCGCTGCGCTTGGTCACCATCAGCGAATAGAGGCCGGGTGGCAAGGGCGGCAGGGATGCGTCGAACTCGCGCGGCGCCCGTGGCGCCAGCGCCAGATCCGTCCAGTGGTCGGGATCGGAAAAGACTCGAGCCATCAACACGCCATCGTCCAAATCGTCGAACGAACGCAGACTGAGGTTGGTGTGCCCGTCTACGCGGTGCACCTCCAACGCGTAATCCCAGCGCGTGTGTTCCTGGACACTCCAGTGCACTAGCTGTGACCAGAACTTCTCGAAAGCTTCCCAGCCCACCCAGTTCTCGGCATCGTCGTCGAGGCTGGCGGTAAAGGCGACAACTCGGCCTAGACCGTACTGCCAGGCATCGAGGAGCGGATCCCTTTGGTCGCGGCCGGGGACGTAGAGCAAGACGTCTGCTCCCGGCTTGGTACGTGCGTACGCATACCCCCGCAGGTTCGGCAGCTTTTGCGGGATGCCGCGCAAGACCTGACTCTCTCCGGTGACCCGGGGCACGTAGGTCTCCTCTTGGCGCGGCGTCTGCGTTTGGGCCTCGACGGTGTCCTTGAGCAGCAGTTCGGGCAGCGCCTCGATGTTTTGAACGTGGAAGAACTCACCGCCAGTGCGGTTCGAGATATCGTGGAGCAGCCTGAGATTGACGGTGTCGTCGCCAATGCGGACCGTGCTGACGCTGATGCCGGCTTTCGCCAACGCGGCGATCAGCGGGTAGTGATCCGCTGCGGCGCGGTTGGTGTCGCCGTCGGTCAACAGGATCACGTGCTTGTTGTTCACCCGTGCGTCGATGAGCTGCGTTCGAGCGGACTCCAAGGCGTCGTAAAAGTCGGTTCCACCGCCAGGCTGCAGCCGCGGGATGTCTTCGTATAGCCGGTTACGGTTCTCGTTCAACGGTCGCAGCGGCGCGACCTGGAACGGCTGCGCGTCGAACGCGATCACGCCGGCCAGATCGCTATCCTTCAACTGCTGCACGACGGCGACGGCTGCGCGCTTGGCGTAGGCGAGCTTGGATTCATCCTCGCTGCGCTCCAGGCGGTTGCGGATGTGGTACCCCATACTGTTGGAACGGTCGATGAGAAGGACCAGCGCCAATACATCGCGCCCGGCGCGCGGCGGGCGCCGCGGCTCGAGGGTGACGGGCAGCATCCGTTCCACCGCCGTCTTCTTGAATGCAGGATCGCCGTAGGTGCGCTCGCCAGCCGCAACGATGAAACCGCCGCCGAAATCTCTGACGTAGCGTTCGAGCGCGTCGAGCTTGCGCCCGGAAAATGCGCCGGCGGCAACGTCCTCGAAGATCACGCAATGATACCAGAGAAGCTCCTCCACCTGCGTGGGGAAGTCCGCCGGCTTCACGGTGGTCACTTTGAAGTCCTTGCGTGCCAACACTCGCGCGACGGGCGATTGTGGGCCCGACGTGACCAGGAGAACGCGCGTTGCGCCCCCAACGGTCACACTCACTTCGCGATAGTCATTGCCCGGAATCGGATCGCCGGCGGCGAAGGCCTGCACCCGCACTCGGTGCGCGCCGGCGCCGCTAAAGCGATAAGGGACTTCCACCGCGTTCAACCCGGGTTGCAGCGTCAGCGACTGGTTGCCGGCCGCCTGCCCATCCACTAACAGGCTCAAAATCGCGGAACGGGAACCGCCGCTATTACGCAGGACGACGTGCATCGGGAACACGTTGCCTTCGGCCACGAGGGGCGCGACAACCAGCTTTTCCACTGCCAGGTCGGGGACGTTGACGTGCGGCGGCACGGCCGCATACAGCTTGACGGCCGACCGCCGGGCACGGGCGATCATCGCGAGACTGTTCCCCCGCGTCTCGTTACCATCGCTCATGAGAATGAGGCGGCGCTCGGCGTCGGGAGCGAACAGCGCCATCGCGGTCTCGAGTCCCCGGCTGATGTCGGTCGCACTAGTTGTGACTGGAACGTGCCCTATATCGACCGCGTGCGGCGGCGCGGGCCGGGCGACGACTTTGTCCTCTTTCGCGAACGCCACCACCCCCAACTCGTCGCCGGGCGCAAGCGCAGCGGCGATGTCGTGCAAGTACCGTTGTTCCCAACGTCTGCCTTGGGCATCGATGCTTTCCGAGACGTCCACCACGGCCATCAGTGACAGCCGGTCACTCGGCAACCGGACACTGATGGCCAGGCCTGCGAGCGTCAGCGCCACCATGACGAAAGCGGCCAAGCGGAACCCAAGCGCCAGCCGATGGCGGCGGAAATCCTTGCGTGCCAAAACGATGAGAAGCGGGATGCACAGGAGCAACAGCAAGGCGGCCGGGTGCAGCAGCGATACCTCCGCCGTAGCTAGATGTGTCAGCAGGTAGGAAAAGGGGAGGCTGGTGGTCATCCTGGCTGTCTCCGAGCCAGCCCCCACTCCAGCAGAAACAGCGCCGCCGCTGCATAGTACAGCCAAGTCGCGTATTCCTGCCGGTCGCCTGTCTGCACGGCCTGCGGATTTCGACCGGCACCGGCGCGAATTACCTGCGGCGGCAGCGGCGGCTCTTTGCCGGACCTGCCGATGTCCGATTCAACCGGGTCGAAGAAGTTCGCCAGCAGCACGCGGCGGGTTCCGTCGACACTGATCTGGTACTCGCCCGCGAGCCGCGGCTGGATCGTCGTCTGACCTGCGGCCAACACCTCGGTTGTTCCGTCCGGATGCCGCAACTGCAGCGGCCCGCCGGGCATGTCAGCGACCGAGGCGACCTCACCCGTCCTCACCACCGCCACGGCCTCACCCTTCGGCGCCAGCCAACTAAGCAGGTTCATGAAAAACAAAAAAAGGTTGATGCTGTCGCTGCTCAGCAACCGTTCGCTCTCGAGATCGAAAGTGATGCATGCGACCCGATGTCCCTGGTCCTCGCCGGCAAACGCGAGCGGGAACTCGCGTTCGGGGTTGCGCGACCACAGCAACACCTCGCTCCACGGGGGAGGCGACAGGATGCGCGCGCGCTGCAGCGGCAACGCTGCCAGCGGGCGCAGGGACTGCAGGACCGGATGGTGCGCGTTCCAATCGAGCACCTCGACGTTCTCCGCGTCCGCAGCGATCGGGAACAAGGGGTTGTCCTTCGCCGGATAGATGTACAGCGCGTTGACGGGCGGCGGCGATGCGGGCACGAAACGGTTGAAGATGACGACATCGGCCCGCCTGGCTTGCTCGGCGCTGAAGGCTTGGGGATCCAGCACCGTGAGCTGAATGCCGGGAGTCGCCGCCACCAGCGCGCGCAGATCGTCGATCAGCGGGGAGGCAGCCGAGGCCAGGAGCAGACGGAGCGGCTGCAACGGCCGAATCCAGCCGAAGGCAAGGTTGTCGGCGGCCAAAGCGTCGACGACCTCGAGCTGTGCGACGACGAGGCCCGGGCCGGGAAAACCGTGCACCAAGAAGCCCTTCGATTGCCGTGGCGAGAGCGTGAACCCGTTCCGATTCACCACCTCATCGCCGAGCCGTAGCGTGAGAAAGCCGTGGCCCTCGCGGTGCCCGAAGTTCTCGACCAGCACGTAGGCCCGGGCGCGATGGAAGTCCTGAAACGGCCCTTGAAAGATCTGCAGCGCCTCGATTCCGAGGTTCTCGTCAGTCTCGCCGACCTGGAACACTCTGGCCTGCTCGCGAGCCGGTTGCGGCAGCTGTTGGCGTGGAATGTCGGTGAACACGTCCACCTCGGTTGGGGTGTCGCTCCGCTGTTGCGCGCTCTCGGCGAAGGCGAGCGTGAGCGCGAGATCACAGCCGGTGTCGGTGGGCGTGACTTGCCGTAGTGCCGCGGCCACGGCGGTGTGGTCGCGGGTGAAGTTGAGGAGCACTTCCGGGGCCGGTGCCGTGGTGATGAGCATCACCTCCACGTCGTGCTGCAGGCCATGCAACAGGTCGAGCGCCTGGCTGCGCGCCTGCTCGAAGCGCGATTGGCGTGCTTCCTGCGCCTGCATGCTTGCCGAGGTGTCGAGGACGAAGATGTGACGCGTGCTGATGCCCGCGCCCGCGCCGCCGGATAGATACGGGCGGGCCAATCCGAAAATCAGGCAACTGAGCAGCAGCAGCTGAAGGATGAACAGCAGGTCGGGCCGGAAGCGACGCGTCCGAATGGTATCCTCGCGCACCACCTCCCAGAGAAGTAGCGACGGCACCTCGACGCGCCGCCGCCAGCGCTCCCACAGGTACAGCAGTGCCAGCACGCCGTAGAGGCCAGCGAACAAGAAAGCGAGTGGTTCGGCAAACGACATCGCTAACACTCAAAGCCCCGCGCGCAAGGCTGCCGTCATCGCAACAGGCCTAACGCCGGCAGATCGCGAAACAGGCAGTGCTCGATACCGGCGGTGGTGTCCGCCAAGGCATACCCGATCTCGCATGCGCTGCAGACCGCTTGCAGCTGCGCCAGGTGCCGCGCCAAAGCTTCTCGGTAACCTGCCAGACTGTTCTGCGTCAGCGTGATGAAACGGTGGCGCCCGGTCTCTATGTCCGTCAGCCGGCCGCGGTGGAAGAGCGATGCCGGGTCCCGCTCGCCCTGCCCGATGACGCGTAGCGCGGCAACGGTAAAGCGCCGCGCGACCAGGTCGCGCAAGCCGGCCTCGTACGCCGCCGGCTCGAGTAGGAAATCCGAGAGGATGATGGCCACGCCGGGAGACCGCTGGTCGCGCAAAGCGGCGGCGATTCCGCTGGCCAACGCCGTCCCGCCCTGTGGCCGCAGCGCCAGGAGAAAATCCCTCAGCCGGGGTAACGCGTCGCGATGTCTAACGAACGGAGAACTGAGGTGGTGCTGGGGCCACGCCTGACCAATGCCGACCATGCGTACGGCATCGTTCCTGCGCACGCTGATGTAGGCCAGACTCAACGCCAGCGACAGGGCGAACGCGAACTTGTCGTCGCCGGCGGGGGCCGCCATCGACGCCGAGGCATCAATGAAGAGGTGCAGCGGCGCCTCCCGCTCGGCGCGGAAGGTCTTGATGAGGAGCTGGTCCAACCTGGCGTATGCGTTCCAGTCCAGGTGGCGCAGATCGTCGCCCGCACCGTAGGCCTTGTAGTTCTCCAACTCGATGCCGGAGCCTTGGGCGCCGCGCGGCATCGGCGTGTTGCCGGGGCGCGTGCTCAATGAGCGATGCACGACGAGATGGAGGCGATCGAGCTTGCGCAGAAATCCCGGCGCCAGCACTGCAGCCAGCACCGCTGCGTGCGGCGCTGTTTCAGTGGCGGAGGCGCCGGGCTGCATGGAGCACCCGCTCGACGAGGGCGCGTGGCTCGATCCCATCTGCGACGGCGGCGAAGTTCAGCACCAGACGGTGGTTGAGCGCCGGAATCGCGATCTGATCGATGTCATCATAGGTGATGTGCACCCGCCCATCCAACAGCGCCCGAACCTTGGCACCGAGCAGGAGGGCCTGGCCGCCGCGCGGACTCGACCCGAGGCTCACGTACCGGTTGATGTGCTCGTCCGGCGGCAAGAGGGTGGCGCGACCAGGCGAGAATTTGGAGTCGGCCGGCAAGGTCGCGCGAACGAGGGCCGCGGCATACTCCCCCAGGTGCGGGGCTACCAGGACCTCCCGCACCAGGGCGCGGAGCTCTTCGACACGCCGCGCCGCCTCTTCACGCGCGAACACCGGCTCCGCCTTCGGCAGGGTCGGCCCGGTCGTGCTGCCGATGATCTGTCGCATGTCGGCGTGGTCCGGGTATCCGAGCACCACCTTGAAGAAGAAGCGGTCGAGCTGTGCCTCCGGCAGCGGGTACGTCCCTTCCATCTCGATCGGGTTCAGCGTCGCCAGCACGAAGAACGGCGGTTGCAGCCGATGGGTGGTGCCGGCGACGGTGACCTGCATCTCAGCCATCGCCTCGAGGAGCGCCGACTGCGTCTTCGGGGTGGCGCGGTTGATTTCGTCGGCGAGCAACACGTGCGCGAAGAGCGGGCCGGGCACGAAGACGAATTCACGTCGGCCGTTATCTTCCATCACCATTCGTGTGCCAGTGATGTCCGCCGGCATGAGATCGACGGTGAACTGAATGCGGTTGAAGGACAAGTTCAATGCCTCGCCCAAAGTGCGGACGATGAGCGTCTTGCCGGTGCCGGGCACGCCCTCGATGAGCACGTGCCCGCCGGCAAAGAAGGCGATCAAGATTTGATCGAGGACGTCGCGATGCCCCACGATCACGTGACACAGCTGATCGCGCAGGCGCTGCAAGACAGCCTGAAAGTCTCCTACCGCTTCTTGCGGCGTCCTGACGTTCATGGCTCGGTCCTCGAGTAGACGTGCCGGACCAGGTCCTCGTACTCCGGCGGCACCTCGGTCTTGCGCAGGGCATCGTCGGCGAGCTGCCGGTTGTTGAGCGCGACATCGCCGCCAGTGCTCCCGGCGTCGCCGGCCCACGCGCCGGCCCCGGGGCGGTCGGCTTGCTCGGGTGCCGCATGGAGGAAGGAGGTGATCGCCAATTTGAAGCGCTTCGAGCTCTCTTGCCCCGCGACCACGCCCGGGGCATTCGGATCCAACAAGCCTTGCGGGCTGGAACCCTCGCCCGCACGCGGAGAAGATCCCTGGAAGTTCTGAGGCGCGTTGGACTCGCCTTGCGGTTGCGGGCCGCGCCCACCGCCCGTCGGGCGACCAAGGTCCTTCTGCTGGCCGCCGCTGTCAGCCTTCTTCGAGGCGCTACGATCGGGTTGATCACCGCGGTCGTGTGGTCGATTGCGATCCGCGCTCGTGGTTGAGTCGCTGGGCGAGTCGTTTCCCGGGCCTGACGCGAACCGCTTCCGCTGCTCGGGCGTGTCACCGTGGAAGGCGCGGCGAATCGTCTGCTGCAGTCGATCGGCGAGCGAGCTTCCGGTCATCGCGTCCGCCGATGAAGGGCTCACACTCGGTGGTTGGTCTTTCCCGGCCTGCGCGCCGGGCGCACGCCCGGAAAAATCTCCGGCAGGGATGAGGGTGGTGGGAGGCTGCAGAGTGCCAGCGGTGTCGGACTGCCCGGGCGCCTGCACGGCGCTGTCCCGACGTGCTCCGGATGCCACCGCAGAGCTCAACTCGATTGCGGTCGTCGCCGCAGTCGATGGAAGCGGCGGCACGCTGCGGCGCTCGATCAACGCGGTACCGGCCAGCGCCAGCAGCGAAGCAATGAAGATGAGAATCGAGCGCGGGATCCGCCGCGGCGCAATCTGCCGCGCTTGCCACTGCCCTCCCAGCGCCAGCGCTTGCGCCACCAGGATCGGCGCCAGCCGCGACGGTCGCGGCCGCCGGCGCAGATCGACCAGGGTGGCCAGGCGATCGGTGAGCTGTGCGCGCCCATCGACCACACGGGCCGTCTTTTGCAAATCGAGCCAGCGCCGCCGTGCGTAGGCGAGGCAAGTCACCGCGACGATCACGACCAGCAGCGCACCGGCGCAGGCCGTGATGCGGAAGGTCGAGGCGGACGCCCGCAGCCCGACGACGATCACCGCACTGAGTAGCAGGGTGACGAAACTCGCACCGAGGTAAATGCTCTGCTGCGCGGTAACCCAATTCAGGCGCCGCCGCAGAATCCGCAACCTCTGCTCCACCTCGGCAAGGCCCAACGTAATCGCCGGCATAACCCCAGCGGCGCACGCCGCCACTCCAGGATAGAGTAGGGTGCCAGTGGGGTCAACCTGAGTCTTGCAAGAGGCAAGCCCCCTAGTCTCACCTCTTACTTCTCACCTCTTACCGGCAGTCAGAAGTGAGAAGCGAAAAGCGAGAAGCCAAACCGCCGCTGCGACTACGGCAATGCTTGCACGATGACGTGGAGCGGCGTGTCGCGGGACGCTACGAAGGCACGGGGATCGACCTCGGGCGGCAAGGCGTAGCTGACGGACTCGAGCTGATGCAGCCCGGCGCCGACACGGTCCCACCGATCCAGTCGAAAGCCGATCCCCGGCCGTTCCCTGGCGACGGCCTCGGGCGCAAGCGGCGTGGCGCTCTCACGGTAGAGAAGGTGCCGCCGCACGGTTGACAGTGACAGGCTGACGTCAAGCGTCTGTATCAGCGTGATCTCCGGCCCGAGCACAGCGAACCACGAATCCGTCAACTCATTCACGGCCCGCTTCTGCGGCGTCATCGCTCCGTTGATGGCAATCGCCGCCGGCAGGCTCGGGGCAAGCAGCGACCAGCCGCTGAGGTCACGGAAATCCAGTACCGTCTCAACCGCGATGTCACCGAAGAAATAACGGGGCGGGAAGTTCAGGCGTAGGCTCACCGGGAGCTCGGCAAAGTCACGGTAAAAGTAGGTATACGAACCGAAGGTCGGCGAACGGATACCCCAGCCAATCCGTACCCACTGCCGCTGCCGACGGATGACACGGATCGGGCCCTTGCGCCAGGCGACGAACTGCGTCGTGAGGTCGCCCTCGTCGCGTGAGAAGCGAATCAGACCCCACAGGAAGCTGGCGGTGGCGCGGACTTTCAGCCGATCGAGCAGATTCGGGCCGGCGGCCGCGTTGCCGTTCAAAGCCAGGTAATCCGGCACCCCATTTCGAAACCCGAGGCTGACGTGAGCTCCGCGAATGCGGTCATTGACCGGCTCGTAATCCACGTACGAGGCATCCGAGCGCGGCGCGATGCGAGGATATCGGACGAAGTACACCCATCGAATATCGTGCGACGCCGGGTCCACGATGGTGATCTCCGCCGCCGCGGTCGCGGGCGGTAAATCGGCTCGGCTGCCGCGCTCCGCGGCGTCTGCGGCCATGAACAACAGCAGGTCGCTTCCCTGGAGAACGCCGGACACTTGATCCGCGTTGGGCTCGGGGCCCTGGTCGAGCACCCAGTTCCCCCCCGCATCACGCTGATCGATCTGGAACGGGATCGGCCGGCAGTTGGTGTGCACACATGCCAACAGAGCGAGGTGGTCGAGGCGAGCGCCGCCGAACATGCGCAGGTCGGTGCCAGCTACGCGGACCACATCGCCGAAGCGCAGGGCCGTCTGGGCCAGCAGTGAACGTGCACCGACGACGCCGAGAACGCTGAGCAGGCAGCCCGCCGCCAGCAAGCCGATCCCGGTCCGCCGGCAGCCTCCCGCCAGCGCAGAAATTACTTGACGCTCCGGTTCACAATCCACGGACCACGAGTCACCATCCACGACTCACGAATCACTTGCTTTCCGGGAATTCCGTCCGCAGCCAGCGGGCGATCCAACCGTCGCTCTCACGTTGGCCGATCTTTTCCAGCTCGCCTTGGCCGAGCCACACGCCGTGGCAGGCGGAACACTCGGCGACATGGATATCACGGACCGTGCGCTGCTGCAGGTGCACCCCGCATTTCGGGCAGCGCATTTGTGCCGCTTCTTTTACGACCTCTTCCTGCTTACCCTCTTGGGCACCCCGCAGCTTCGCGAGTAATTGCCGATCGCGCTCGGCGAAATACTGATGTTCCCGCGCCCGCTCTGCCTCTTTTAGTTTCTCTCCGAAATGATCCTTGTGATCCTTGGTCATGGTTGTGCTCCTCGCGCGAGCGGTGGTGTGTGCCTCGCTCAGCCCTGTGGCGGCTCACGGTACCTGCGGCCAATCTGGTTTGTCAACCTAGCGTACCGCCGCTATGGTGCGCATTGCATGATTCCGTTGCGCGACACCATCCCTTCGGCGCGCTTCCCCATCATCAATCTCACGCTCATCGCCCTCAACACGTTGTGCTTCCTGCACGAGCTGAGCTTGGGAGACGGCTTGCAAGGGTTCATCCAGACGTTCGGACTGGTGCCGGCTCGCTTTCACAACGGCGGCGCCGCCGAGATCGGGTCATTGGTCAGCAGCATGTTCTTGCACAGCAGCTGGTTGCACCTCCTGGGCAACATGCTCTTTCTGTACATCTTCGGCGACAACGTGGAGGACCGGCTCGGGCACCTGCGCTACGTTTGCTTCTATCTGTTGTGCGGCGCGGCGGCCGGCGTGGCCCAAACGTACGCGCTTCCCGGTTCACTTCTTCCGATGATCGGCGCGAGCGGCGCGATCGCCGGGGTGACGGGAGCCTATTTCCTATTCTTCCCGACAGCACGCGTGGTGACACTGGTGCCGATTTTCTTTTTTTTCCAGATTATTGAGATTCCAGCTGTGGTTTTCCTCCTTTTCTGGTTTCTGATGCAGTTGATGTATGGCATGGTGACGATCTCGGCCGCGGGCGAGGTCGTCGGGGGCGTGGCTTGGTGGGCGCACATCGGCGGGTTCCTCTTTGGTATGATCGCCGCGCCTTTGCTAGCACCCCCGAAACCGGCGCGGGCCGGCCGCGTGCAAGGCTTGTCATGGCGCGATTGATGATTATTTTGCAATGCCAGTGAGTCAAGGTAAGTTCAGCCTGGGAGCCCTTCGAGTTACCATGTGTCCCGTGGGTAGCGAAGGGAGCGAGATGAAAACCTGGGGAGCCTCCCCCGGTGCGCGTGGTACACAGCAGTGTCCACAAAGCTGCATGATATGCA
>JBEKBJ010000035.1:0-42201 GCA_050015455.1 Binatia bacterium | reverse complement strand
CGAACAGGGCTGGTATTTCAACAAGGGCGCCGATGCGGGAGTCATCGAAGACTTCTTCAGCATCGCTGACCTGGTCGAAACCGGCCACTGATTCGGCCGCCACGCTCAGCAGCGTGGCATTCTTGCGTTTCAGGTCAAGCTGGCTCTCGGTGCCCAGGGGTCGGTGAGGCTTCCATCTGAGAAGTCGCTTCGATCCCGCGTGATCCCGATTGCACGTTCGGACCGCAGGTTGGTTTTGACTCATCAGTAAGGATTGGAGGTCGATAAATGGCAAAGCCAGCACATCAGTATGAAACCACCGTCGAGTGGACGGGCGAGCTGCGCGGAGCGCTGTCCGCGCCCAAACGGCCGGTGGTCTCGATCGGTACGCCGCCTGAGTTCGGCGGCACAGAGGACGTGTGGTCACCGGAGCATCTTTGTGTTGCGGCGGTGAACGCCTGTATGATGGCCACGTTCCTAGCCATCGCCACCAATTCGAAGCTGCGCTTCAGCAAGTACTCGTCAACGGCGGTCGGCACCCTGGAACAAGTAGATGAGGAGAGCGGACCGGTAATCTCGCGGATCGTCGTGAAGCCACGGCTGACGATCGGACCGGACGTCGATCGAGGGCGGGCAGAACGCATTCTCCGCCTGGTCGAAGAGCGCTGCTACGTCTCCAACTCGATGACGTCCGAGGTGAAGCTCGAACCGGAGATAGTGGTGCAGTAAGGCGAGAAGTCCCTGCCCTACCGAGTCTTTAGCCGATGTCCGACACCATCTTCCATCCGCCGCTGGTCCAGATCGCCTTCTCGGTGATCGACGTGCGCCGCACCGAACGCTGGTTTCGCGAAGGACTCGGGTTCCTGCCGTCGGGCGGCAACCGCCTGATGATGAGCGGCCCGCTGGCCGCGCTCATACAGGGACTGCCGCGTGCGGCCTCGACCTGCTGGTGGATGGTGGGACGCAATCCCTGGTTCCAGCTGGAGATGTTCCAGTTTCGTCACCCTATGGCCCGCCTGTTGCCTGCGGACTTTCGTCCCTGCGACACCGGCTACACGCGTATCGGCGTCACCGTCGCCGACTTCGACGCAACGCTGGAACGTCTGGCCGACCTCGGCTCGATGCCGCTGTCCGCGGTGCTCGGCGAACGGGGGAAGCGGCGAGCCTGCGTGCGCAATCCCGACGGAGTCTTCGTCGAGGTGATGGAAGACGACCCGCTTCCCCAGGCGGCCGGCAGCGAGAGGTCCGGCTGCGACGTAGCGGTGCGCTCAGTCACGCTCTCGAGTCCCGACCTCGCCGCGTCGGTCGCCTACCTGACGGCCATCGGCGGGAAGGCACCCCAGGACATCCCGCTGCACGCGCAGGCCCACGAGGCACTGTGGGGCTTGCCGGGTGCGAAGTGCGACCGCGCGGTTTTCGCGTTCGGTGACGTGCTGCTGGAGGTCGTACAGTACACCGACCCGATCGGGAAGCCATGGCCTGAGGGCTATCGCCTGTCGGACCAGCGCATCCTCAATATCGCGGTCGGAGCGCGCAGCAGGCGTGACCACGAGCAGCTCCACGGGCGCGCGATGCGCTTCGGTGCAAGGCCGAACTTCCGTCCCATCCATATGCGCGGCGCCGGCTGCGTCTACGAGAACGACAGGCTTGGATTTTCCGTGGAGGTGCTGTGGATGAGGCGCGGCGCACCCGATCGCAAGTGGGGCTTCGTCCCGCTGCCGGCCTCCAGCCGTCCCGAACCCGATAACCAGCGCGTCGAGGCCAAAGTCCTCATCGAGGCGCCGCTCGATACCGTGTGGAACGTACTCACGGACCAGGATCGCATGTCGGGCTGGATCGGCTTCGATCCGGTCACGCGCGTGCGGGACGGATGGCCGGACCGCGACGGCGTCGGCTCCGAGAGACGGATGAAGGGCCCCGGCGGCACCATCGTCGAGCAGGTCACCGGCGTGGAACCGAAACGCCGCATCCGCTACCGCGTGATCGAAGGTTCCCCGTTCATCTTCCACAACGGCGAGATCACCGTCGAGCCGCGCGGGAACGCAACCGAGGTCAGCTGGTCGATCCGCTTTCGTTCGCGCATCCCGCTCCTCGGCGCGTTCTGGCGATCCGTCCTGGGCGCGCTGCTGGCGAGGATGCTGAGCAAGGGGCTGAAGCCCTTCGCCGAACGGAGCGTCGCGGCCGGTGGCGCTCCGTTCGGAGCTTGATCGGCGCGCGTCATCGCCCATTCACCCACGGCCGGGGCTCTCAGCTCGCCGCAATCTCCTGCGCGATGCGGGTCGCGAACGCCATGATCGACACCTGCGGGTTCACTCCCGTGCAGGTTGGAAACACGCTGCCGTCCGCCACGAACAGGCAATCCGACCTCTACTGTCCGGGCACCAGCTGCAAGGTAGATCTCGGCAACCAGGGCGACTGTCCCAAGTTCGAATACCACGTCCTTGTGCGAACCACTCGAACGTCTCCCCCCCGGCCCCTCTCCGAGACGGAGAGGGGAGCGAAAAGCCAAAACATTTCTCCCCCCTTCCCTTGCAGGGAAGGGGCCAGGGGGTTGGGTTTGAAGGCGAACGGTGTCCGATCAGGACAAGTACGCCGCGCATGCTGCCCATTTGCACATTCGCCCGATCTTCGCTATAGGTGTAAGTGTCGGAGGGACCGCAGATGATCCTGACCAAACGGCAAAAGCAGCTCTACGATTACATCGACGACTTCATCGCCCGGCATGGCTACGCGCCGACGCTGGAAGAGATCGGCGCACGCTTTAAGCTGTCCTCCCTGGCCACGGTGCACAAGCACCTGACGAACTTGGAGGAGAAAGGACTCATCAAGCGCAAGTGGAACTTCAGCCGCGCCATCGAAATGGTCCCGCAGAAGAAAAGGACGGCGGCGGTGGAGCTGCCGCTGCTGGGTTACGTCGCTGCCGGCGCCCCGATCGAAGCGCTGGAGAACGCCGAGAGTTTTGTCGTTCCGGAGGAGTTCGTGCGCCGGCAGAACACCTTCGCGCTGCGGGTGAAGGGCAACTCGATGATCGACGATGGCATCTGCGACGGCGATTACATCATCGTCGAGCAGCGCCCGAGCGCGAGCAACGGTGAAACCGTGGTCGCCCTCGTCAACGGCGAGGCCACGGTAAAGAAATTCCACCGCGAAAAGGGCGGCAAGATCCGTCTCATCCCGGCCAACGAGAGCATGGCGCCGATCATCGTGAAGGACAAGGATGTGGCCGTCCGCGGCGTGGTCGTGGCGGTGATGCGGAAGTACTGACGGTAAGCCGGTGAACCTCTCGCTCGCTTTGGTCTGGGGCCGCGTGAGAGCCGGTGCCGGCCTGTGATGACGACGGCGGGTCCCGATCAGGTTCTCTCCTTGCGAGAGCGTGTCGATCTTCCTGCTCTAGCAGGCTGCTGAAAAGCCCCGCCCGATGCTTCGACAGGCTCAGTATGAGCGGCTCCCCTCTCCGATTTCATTGCACTTTTCCGCTCACCCTGAGCTTGTCGAAGGGTGAGAAAACCATTTTTCAGCGGCCTGCCAGATGGGGGGCGGAAGCTTTCGCCACAGCCCCTGTGGAGCGGTCGGTCACGATGACGGCGGGCGGTCGTGCTCGACGAATTCACGCACCGAAGGACGCCGCCACTGCACCTCAGCGAAATGCCGGATCTTCTTTGGCACCTCGTGGCCGTTGAGGATCAAGCGGTGCAGCATCAACGCCAGCTCGCTGTCGGCGATGCACCAGGGACCGAACAACGAGGTCGCACCCTCCTCGATCAGCAGATCCGCCACGCGCAGCAGTTTGTCGGCTGTGGCCTGTCCCGCTGTAGACAGTGGTGTGGCGGCGCGCTGGTAGAACATCGTGGTCGTCGGCCGCTCCTCGCGCAGCGCCTGCAAGTCGCTGCGCAGCCACGCCATGATCTGGCGCGCCCGCGCACGTTGCCTGAGACTTTCGGGCAGCAGGCGCGAGTACTGCGGTGCCGGAAACGCCTCTTCGAGGTAGTCAACAATGGCGCTCGACTCCGCTAGCCAAAACCCCTCATGCTCCAGCGTTGGGACCTTACAGGTCAGGGACTGGTCGCAAAACGGCGGGCGATGCTGCTCGCCCTCGTTCAACTTGAGGGGAATCACGTCGAAGGCCAAGCCTTTCTCGCGCAATGCGATGAAAGACGAGAAGACGTAGGGGCTGATCCAGAGGTGCTCGCCGTACAACCTGATCGGACTGTTTTGCGCCATCACGACAGGCTAGCACGGCCGCGCTGAAGAGAGTAGGAGCAGAACGTCCCCTTGCGTTGCAGCCGTCAAACCTGCAAGCTGGCCACATGTTCACTGGAATCATCGAAGAAGTAGGCGAAGTGGTCGAGGCGGGTTCGGGAGTCCTCCGCATCCGCGCCCGCCAGGTGATCGAGGACGCGAAACTGGGCGACTCGATCGCCATCAACGGCGTTGATCTCACCGTGGCGGAACGCGAAGGTGATTGGTTCAAGGCCAACGTGATGCCCGAAACCTATCGCCGCTCCAATCTCGGGATCCTGAAGCCCGGCGACGGCGTCAACCTCGAGCGCTCGGTGCGTCCCACCGACCGGCTCAGCGGCCACATCGTGCGCGGCGTGGTCGAGGGCACGGCGACCATTCAATCCATGGAGCCGGAAGGTGACGCCATGATCGTGCGCTTCCGGACGCCGCCGGAATTGTTGCGGTACATGGTGGTGAAAGGGCCGGTAGCCATCGACGGCGCCAGCCTGACCATCATCGACAAGACTGACGACACCTTCGCGGTGTCACTGGTGCAGTACACCCTGGAACACACGAATGTGCTGCGCAAACGGATCGGTGGCTCGGTAAACATCGAAACCGACATCATCGCCCGCTACGTGGAAACGTTGTTCCCGGGCCCCGCTGCGGAGGCGCGCTAGTTCCCTGGCAAGAGACTTGAGTCATCAGGCGCCGCTTCGCTATAGGGTTTGCTTGAAAGAGGTTGGGGAGTCCTCTAGCGTAAAGGTGCCCAATGAATAGAAAAGCGCGGTTCGCAATCGCGGCGTTCCTGCTGGCCGGAGCCGTGGGGTACCTGATGTACAGCGGCATACGCCAGGCCGCCGTCTACTATCTGACGATCGATGAGTTTCTCGCGAAGAAGGAGAGCTTGGCAAACGAAGGCATTCGGGTTGCCGGCCGCGTCGAGCTGGGAAGCGTGACCAAGAGGATGACACCGCACGGCGAAGAGTTGAATTTCCGACTAGGCGACTTCCGCACCGACGGTGCCGCTGGGCCCGCAGTTCCCGTGCATTTCATCGGCGTCACGCCGGACATGTTCAAGGCCGCCGGCGGCAGCGACGTGATTGTCGAAGGCAAGTACCGCGACGGGATGCTGTACGCCCAGAGCGTCCTCACCTCGTGTCCTTCCAAGTACGAAGCTGAAGCCGGAAAGTAGTCGCACCTTATGGTGGACATCGGCTCCTTGGCGCTGGCGATCGCGTGGGTCCTCGCTCTGTACGCGGCCTTGATGTCGCTGGCCGGAGCGCACTGGCGCAAGCGTGACTTCATCGCCAGCGCGGAGCACGCGTCGCTCGCGGTTTGGGGCCTGGTGACAATCGCCGGCGCAGCGCTGCTGCACGCCCTGGTCACGCACGATTTCAACCTCGAATACGTCGCGCACTACTCCAGCAGCACGCTCCCCTTACCGTACACCATTGCGGCGTTGTGGGGGGGACAGTCCGGATCGTTGCTGTTATGGCTCATGATCTTGACCTCGATGGGAGCCGTGGTGCTGTTGCAGAACCGCGAGCGCAACCGCGAGCTGATGCCTTACGTGAACGCGGTGTTGATGCTCATCGCATTCTTCTTCCTCTCCATGCTGAACTTCGTGACGCCCCCGTTCCAGCGGCTGGCCTTCACGCCGGCAGAGGGTCAGGACCTTAACCCGCTGCTGCAGAACTACTGGATGACCATCCATCCGCCGGCGCTGTACCTGGGCTACGTCGGCTGCGCCGTTCCGTTTGCATTCGCCATCGGGGCGCTGGTGACCGGCAAGCTCGGCGATGCGTGGATCCGCACGACGCGGCGCTGGACGCTGCTGGCGTGGTTCTTTCTCAGTATGGGCAACCTGTTCGGCGCCCAGTGGGCGTATCTGGTGCTTGGCTGGGGCGGCTATTGGGCGTGGGACCCGGTCGAGAACGCCGCCTTCATGCCGTGGCTGACCTGCACCGCTTTCCTGCACTCGGTGATGATCCAGGAAAAGAAAAACATGCTGAAGATCTGGAACATGGTGCTGGTGATTCTTACCTTCGCACTGACCATCTTCGGCACGTTCCTCACACGCAGTGGCGTGATCTCCTCGGTGCACTCGTTCACCCAATCGGGTCTGGGACCGTTCTTCATGATCTTCCTGGCCGCTACCCTCGCCGTTTCCGTCGCCCTGCTCATCTGGCGCCTGCCGCAATTAAAGAGCGAGAATGAGCTCGACTCCGTGCTGTCGCGTGAATCGACCTTCTTGCTCAACAACCTCGTTCTCGTCGGCATCGCCTTCGCGGTGTTCTGGGGCACGGTGTTCCCGGTGATCTCGGAAGCGGTGCGCGGCATCAAGATCACGGTGGGCCCGCCGTTCTTCAACAAGGTCAATGCGCCGCTCGGACTGACCCTGCTGTTTCTCACCGGTGTAGGGCCGGTGATTGCGTGGCGCCGCGCCTCGGCTCGGAACCTCGAGCGCAACTTCCTCCTTCCGGTGTCCCTCGGCTTGCTCGGCGGCATCGTCCTGTTCAGCGCCGGCATCCGCCACTACTACGCCGTTCTGTCGTTCGCTCTATGCATCTTCGTCTTGGCTACCATCGCGATGGAGTTTTATCGCGGCACCCGCGCCCGTCAGGCGATGCTGGGCGAGAACCCGGCGACAGCACTGCTGCGCCTCATTAGCAAGAACCGTCGGCGCTACGGCGGCTACATCATTCATATCGGTGTGGTCATGATGTTCCTGGGTATCACCGGGACGTCGGCGTTCAAAGAGGAAAAGCAGATCACGCTGAAGCCTGGCGAGTCGTTCACGATGGGGGGGGACACCCTGCGCTACGACGGCGTCACGGCGCACGAGACCAAGCACATTGCGTATTGGACCGCGAATATCGCGGTGTTCCAGGACGGGCGCCAGGTCGGCACCTTGCGGCCGGAGAAGCGCTTCTACAAGAAACCGGAGCAACCGACCACGGAGGTAGCGATCCGGTCCCGGCCGGGCGCCGATCTGTACCTCGTGCTCGGCAGTTACGATGAGGCGTCGAAGACGGCCACCATTCAGGCGTACATCAATCCGCTGGTCAGTTGGTTGTGGTGTGGCGGGGTCGTGTTGGCCCTAGGAACCGTGGTGACCATCGTCCCGAATCGGGCGCCGGCGCGCGCGCCGGCCTACGCCCCGAGCCGAGGGCGCGGGGCAGTCGCTGCGGATTGAGCAGCAACGGATGAACAACATTTCTCTGAGGCAGACCGGCTTGGGACTCCTGTGCTGCGCGGCGGCGCTGGTCGGTTTTCTCCTGCCGCGTGTCCCGACGGTGCTGGGAGCGGCCGTGGTGTCGTTCGAGGACCTCGAGGAGTCGCTGACCTGTCAGTGCGGCTGCGGGCTCACGGTGCACGCCTGCAACCATTTGCACTGCCCGTCGGCGGAGCCGTTGCGGGAGGAGATCCGCGCGCAGATGGCCCTGGGGAAGAGCAAAGAGGAGATCTTGACTTACTTTAGAAGCAAGTATGGTGAGAAGATCCTGTCTTCTCCTACGACCACCGGATTCAACCTGGTCGCGTGGGTGATGCCGTTTGCGCTCATGATCCTCGGGGGACTGATCGTCGGCGTCGCCATCATGCGCTGGAGTGGCCGCGCACAGCAGAAATCGCCGGCGGAGCAGCAACCGGCCCGGCCGGCGTCCCCGTACGACAAGATCCTCGAAAAGGAACTGAAGGACTTCGAATGAAGAAGCGGTCAGCTGTCAGCCGTGTCAGCAGTCAGCTTCTTCCAAGAGTCGGATGATAAGCTGGGAATCGCGGATGCCAAGAGCTGGCAAGGCACATCATGTTAGCGATTCGGAGCTGACAGCTGTACTTCAATGACGATCGCGATCGGAATCCTGATGGTCATCGTGGCTGCGGCGTACGTTGCCGCTCCGTTCTTTGCCAGCACCCCAGCCGCGGAGTTCAGCGGTACGAAGCCGGTGACCGCATCCGAACGAGAACACTGGGAGCGGCAGAAGCTCGAGGCCTACGCGGCGATCAAGGAAGTCGAGTTCGACCACCAGATGGGCAAGCTATCCGAAGCCGACTTCGCGGCGATCCGCGACAAGTACGCGGCCCAAGCTTTGGAGGCCATTGCTGCGCTGGATGCCGCAAGCGCAGCGCCGCTCCGGCAAGCGCTAACAGGCCGCCGCGCGCGCCGCATCGCGTATTGCCCCAGCTGCGGCGTCTCGCCGCCGGCGCGCGCCAACTTCTGCCCCGGCTGCGGCCGGTCGCTCAGGGAAGAAGCGGTCGCATAGCCCGTCGACCATCGTAAGTGTCGGGTCCCCTCGCCCTTGAGAGAAGGGTCAGGGTGAGGGGCGCCCAGGTCTGATCACCCACGTCGCGCCAGCTCCCAGCCATCCACTACCACCCGCGCCAAACCCGGCAGATCCGACATGATTCCGTCCACTCCCAACGCCAGCAGCCTTTCCATCTCGCTGCGTTCGTTGATGGTCCACGCGTGTATCTCGAGCCCCAAAGCATGCGCCGCGGCGACGCTCTCCGCGGTGATGAGTTCGATCTCACCGAAGTACGGCGGGATCTGCAGTGCCTGGCCCTCAGGGCGATAGCTCCCCAGGTTCGCCGCCTGCACGCGCGCCACGAAGTCGGCAACCTCGCCGGCCGCGAAGCTGGTCGCGATCCCGCCAGCGTGGGGGCGGACGTGCTGCATGATCGAATCGTGCTCCGCAGCCAGCAACACGCGCTGTTGCGCGCCCAGGCCGGTGATGATGCGCACGACCTCGTCGACGATCGGCGGGTCTTCCTGCTTCACTTCGATGTTGCAGCACGCCAGCGGAAAGCGCCGCAACACCATCTCCAGCGTAGGCAGTCGGACCCCGTGCCCGCGATATGGGTAATCGTGCCCATCACGGGTGAACTGGTAACCGGCATCCAGATCCTGCAACTCGTGCCAGGAATGCTCACGCACCGCGCCGCTGCCGTTGGTCGTGCGCTCGAGCGTCGGATCGTGAATGACAGCGATCACGCCATCACGGCTGGCGTGGACGTCCAACTCGAGCACGTCGGCACCCAGCGCGAGCGCCAGCGCAAACGAGGGGAGGGTATTCTCCGGCGCCAACCCCGCCGCACCGCGGTGGCCAAACACGCGCGGCTTTGCACCCGCGAAGTAGCCAGACGACATGCCCTGACTCTGTCACAACCCAAGGCGAGAGAGAAGAGTCGGACGTCGTGGCGACGGCCGTAGGGGCGACCGACCGGTCGCCCCTACCCGCGCCGCGCCGGCGCTGCAGCTGCCGGGGAAGCCGAAATCGGGTGCGGCGCTGGGTGACGCGGGCGATGGACCAGACGCCGCAGCAGGTCGACGAAGGCTTCGAGGTAAGTGTAGTAGACCGGAGTCAAGTATAAGGTCACCAGCTATGAGAACAGCAGCCCGCCCACCACGGCGACGCCGAGCGGGCGCCGCGACTCGGCGCCGGCGCCCATGCCGACGGCAATTGGCAACGCACCGAGCAGCGCCGACATCGTCGTCATCATGATCGGGCGGAAGCGGATGACGCAGCCCTGGTAGATGGCGTCCAGCGGGCTCTTGCCCTCCGTGCGGAGGTCGGGCAGGCATTTCTGGAACTGACCAGTCAGTACGATAGGTAGCCGAGCGGCGCGCCCACCGCAGGCGGACAACGTGCCACGCCGCGATTGATTCGCTACAGAGATGAGGCAATGAGTCGATGAAGACATGAAGCGATCAGCTTGGCAATGGGCAAGATTCGCTGGTCTTCTGCTGTTCGCGGCAAGCGGAGCCGGCGCCTACTGGTTCTGGCACGATCTGCACACTACGTCGGCGCTGCCTCCGGGCGGAGCGATGGTAGCGGTGGCGCCGGGCGAGCCCTTTCGCGCGACCAGCGCCCGCTTGCAGGCAGCGGGCGTGGTGCACCACGCGTGGGTGCTGCGCTTGTGGGCGCGCTGGCGCGGGCTGGACCGCCTGGTCCGCAGCGGCGATTACCGCTTCGAGCAACCGCTCTCGCCCATCGAGGTGTTGGCCCTGCTCCGTTCGCCCACGGCTGCGTTGCATCGCGTCACCATACCGGAGGGCAGTACGCTCGAACAGATTGCCGTGATCCTCGCCAACGCCGGATTCGGCGGCGCCGATCAGTTTCTCTGCTTGGCCCATGACCCTGCGTTTCTCCTGAGCGTCGATGTACCTGCCAGCGGCCTCGATGGTTATCTGTTTCCCGATACCTACGCCTTCGCCTGGAGCACGCTGCCGGAGCGCATCCTGAGCGCGATGGTCGATCGCTTTCGCGAACAGACAGCCGTATTGCAGGCGCTTCGCCTCGATGCCGGCATGAGCGAAGAAGACATGGTGGTGCTGGGTTCCATCATCGAGAAGGAGGCCGGAGTTGCCGAGGATCGCGCTATGGTCTCCGCCGTCTTCCACAACCGCTTGCACCTCGGCATGCCGCTGCAATCGGATCCAACCGCGCTGTATGGGCGTGACATCCATGGCACACCAAGCGCCGCCGACATGACGGTGGATTCCCCGTACAACACCTATCTGCATCCGGGGCTGCCGCCGGGACCGATCTGCAACCCGGGCCTGGCCTCACTGCAGGCGGCGCTGATGCCGGCCAAGGTGCCCTACCTGTACTTCGTCGCTCGCAAGGACGGGACGCACGCGTTCTCGCGCACGCTCGAAGAGCACAACCGTGCGGTGGCGTATTTCCAGCGCCATTGATTCGGCGCACGAGACCGGACCCCGCCCGGCGAAAGCCCGGAGGGCAGCATCTCGCCGGGCGGGTGTTGGGGGGCCCGGATCTCTTCCGTTACCGATCTGACTTTTTGTGATGATATGGGCGCGAGCTGTTACTGCCCTCATGCTGCTTCAGGGCTGAGGCGGGTGCGCTACCCAGCGGCCGGCGCAAGGCCACGACCATCTTCCACCGCTTTTCCGCCTTCGACCATTTCCCGATAGCTACCACCTGCATGCCGCACCTCCACCCGTTGGGACCCCAGCAACGGCAAGCGGCGTGCCAGGCAGCCATTGCGACAGGCCGGGCTCCGGCGCACCCCCCCGCGCGCCTGCTGTACAAAGATGAGCGGAGAATTTTGTACCACAGGGACGGAGATCGGGTGCCGGGGACGGCGGCCCCAGCAGTGCAGAAGCAATCATCGGCGCCCGCCTCCCTGCCCGCCGAAGGCATCTGCCACTTTCATCCGTTCAAGCGGCAGCTAGAATGCCCCGCGTCAAGGTGGAAGTAGGGCCGCCCGGCAAGGAAGACGCCCGGCGCATTGACCTCGGGGGAACCGCTCGCTAGCTTCGGACTCGCTGACGATGGAGACGCACCGATTCATCACTGCCGCGGTTCAGCTTTGTGCTGGATCGGATAAGCAGCTCAATCTCGACAAAGCCGAATCGTTCACGGCCGAGGCGGCGCGACATGACGCGCGGCTGGTGGTCTTGCCCGAGGTGTTCCTGTGGAGAGGGCCGCGAACGGAGGAGCACAACGGCGCGGAGCCGATCCCCGGCGCGGCGACGGACCATCTCGGTAAACTGGCGCGTAGCCTTGGGCTCTACCTTCTGGCCGGCTCGATCCTCGAACTCAGCGGCGGGGACAAGGTCTTTAATACCAGTGTGCTTTTCAACCCTCACGGAGAGATCATCGCCCGCTACCGCAAGATGCACCTGTTCGACATCGACCTGCCCGGCCACATCACCATTCGTGAATCCGACACCCGGGCGGCGGGCGACGCGGTGGTCACGGTGCCGACGGAACTAGGCGTGATCGGGATGAGCGTGTGCTACGATCTGCGTTTCCCCGAGCTGTACCGCCGGCTCACCTGGGCCGGCGCCCAGATCGTGGCCATCCCCTCGGCGTTCACCTTCCCAACCGGTGCCGCGCACTGGGAGATCTTGGTGCGGGCGCGAGCGATCGAAAACCAGGTCTACGTCATCGCCCCCGACCAGATCGGCCGCAGTCCGAGCGGGGTGGTGGATTTTGGCAACTCCATGATTGTCGATCCCTGGGGCAAACCTCTGGCGCGTGCCGCGGATCGTGAGATGATTATCTTCGCCGAGATCGATCGCGAGTATCAGCAGAAGGTGCGACGCGAATTGCCGTGCTTGGAGCACGCGGGGTTCGGCAAGTAGAGATCAGTTGATGAGGAGGTCATCTCATCCCCTCACCCTGACCCTCTCCCGGCGGGGGAAGGGACCCAACGCTGGGGCAGCCCGCAAGGGTGGAAGCGCCGTTCCTGTGAAGTCATTCTTCCGTGTCGTCACCACCGACGAAGCGCGCGCGCGGATCGCCGCCTTCTCACCCGTGGGCGCCGAAGTGGTTCGCGTCGCCGATGCCTGGGGACGCGTGTTGGCGGAAGATGTGACTGCGCCCGCCGACCTGCCGCACTTCCATCGCGCCAACATGGATGGCTACGCCGTGCGCGCGCGCGACACCTTCGGCGCTTCGGCCAGCATCCCCGCGTACCTCAAGCTGGTCGGTTCAGTCGAGATGGGCAAGGCGCCGCACGGGACGGTGCGTACAGGCGAGGCGATGCGCATCGCCACCGGCGGCATGCTGCCAACCGGCGCCGACGCCGTAATGATGATCGAGTACACCGAGGAGCTGGACGACGGCACCGTCGAGGTGCACCGCAGTGTCGCACCGTGGGAACACGTGCTGCGCATCGGCGAGGACATCGCCAAGGGCGAGCCCATCTTTGCGCGCGGCCGGCGCCTGCGTGCGCGCGACCTCGGCGCGCTCACCGGCATCGGCATCACACGCGTGCGCGTCTTCCACAAGCCGAAGGTGGCGCTGATCTCGACGGGAGATGAGATCGTTGCTCCTGATGCTACCCCGCGACCGGGGCAGGTGCGCAACATCAACAGCTATGCCCTGATCGCCATGGCAACCGAAGCTGGCGCTACCGTCACCGATCTTGGTGTCACGCCGGATCGCCCGCAGCATTTGCGCCGCGCCTTGACACAGGCGCTCGCACGTCACGACCTCGTGCTCGTCTCCGGCGGCAGCTCGGTGGGGGCGAAAGATATCACGCTCGACATCCTCACATCCTTTGCGCGCTCCGAGATCCTCTTCCACGGCATCTCGGTGGCACCGGGCAAGCCCACTATTTTGGCGCGGGCGCTCGGCAAGCCGGTACTCGGACTTCCTGGGCATCCGGTCTCGGCCCTCGTCATCTTCGAGGTGTTCGGCGCGCCGCTGGTCCGCATCCTGGGCGGGGAAGATCAGCGGGCGGTGTTTGCGCCGCGGCGCACCGTGCGCGCGCGCCTGAGTCAGAACGTCGCCTCGCAAGCGGGACGAGAAGACTATGTCCGGGTCGCGTTGGTGCAAGGTGACGGTATGTGTCTGGCCTCACCAATGGTGAGCAAGTCAGGCGCCATCTTCAACTTGGTGAAGGCGGACGGTTTGGTCCGTATCCCGGCAAGCGCTGAAGGGCTCGAAGAGGGCGCTGAAGTCGAAGTGATCCTTCTGTAGGCCCCTCCTTGACTCGGTGCGATGCCCGGGCTATAGGCTCACATCAGTTTCTCTGAAGCAGCTTGTGAAACCATGCGGACGCTGAGCGACCGTTGGCGAACGGAGGATGAAAAAACGGCTTGAGGGGCTGCTTCAGCAGGCGATCGTGAGAGCCACAAAGGGGGGAGCGCTGAAGACCCATAGCCTCCCCCCTTTGTTTTTGGAACGACCCAAGGACCCGGCTTTCGGCGATTTAGCGTCGACGGTGGCGATGGCGCTCGCCCGCGAAGAGCGCAAAGCGCCCCGCGCAATTGCTGCAACCATACTCCAACACCTCGACGACGCCAAGGGCATGCTGGCAGCCACCGAGATCGCCGGCCCCGGCTACATCAATTTCCGTTTCTCACACCGCTTTTGGGAAGAATGCCTCGCAGAGATCGAGCGCGACGCGTACGGCCCCCAAACGTTCGCCGATAACCGCACCGTCTTGGTAGAGTTCGTGAGCGCGAATCCCACCGGCCCGCTGACGGTTGGCCACGGGCGCAACGCGGTCCTGGGTGACGTCATCGCACGGCTGCTCGAAGCCACTGGCCACCGCGTCACCCGGGAGTACTACTTCAACAATGCCGGCCGGCAGATGACGCTGCTGGGCGAGTCGGTGCGGGCGCGCTACCTCGAACAGATCGGCCAGCCGTTTTCCTTTCCGGAAGAGGGTTACGTCGGCGAATATGTCGTCGACATCGCGCGCGCCCTGGTTCAGGAGCACAACGGCACGCTGCTCAACGAGCCGGCTGGGGGGCGCTTCAAGCAAGCGGCGGAGCGCACCATTTTCGCCGACATCGAACGCACCCTCGACCGCATCGGCATTCACTTCGACAGCTACTTCAACGAAGACTCGCTTTACACCGGCGGTCAAATCGCCGCGATCCTCTCCGAGCTGCGAGCGCACGACCTGGCGTTCGATCGCGACGGCGCAGTCTGGCTGCGGGGCGAACCGCTGGGATTGGACAAGGATCGCGTGTTGGTGAAATCGAGCGGCGAGCCCGCGTATCGGCTCCCGGACATCGCCTATCACAAAGAAAAACTGCGTCGTGGGTTTGATTTACTCATCGACGTGCTCGGAGCCGATCACATTGCCGAGCACCAAGAAGTCCGGACCGCGCTCAAAGCCCTCGGTTTCAACGTCGATAAGATCAAGGGCATCATCTACCAGTTCGTCACGCTTACGCGCGGCGGCGTACAGGTGAAGATGTCCACCCGCAAGGCCGAGTACGTCACTGTCGATGAGCTGGTCGATGAGGTCGGCAGCGACGTGGTGCGCTTCTTTTTCCTCACGCGCAAGGCGGACAGCCACTTGGAATTCGACCTCGACCTGGCAAAGAAGCAATCCGCGGACAATCCCGTGTTCTACGTGCAGTACGCGCACGCCAGGGTTTCGAGCCTGTTCGAGCAAGCGGCCAAGGCTGGCGTGCGGTCGGTGCCCGCCGCGGCCTCCCACCTGGAGACCTTGACCGCCCCGGAAGAGCTCGCGGTGCTCAAGCTGCTGGCGCAGTACACTGACGTGGTGGAGGACGCCGCGCGGACGCTCGAGCCGCATCGCGTAGTGTTTTACCTGATCGATCTCGCGAGTGAGTTTCACCGCTTCTACAATCGCCACCGCGTATTGACCGATGATGCGCAACGCACGGCGGCGCGACTTTACCTGGCGCGGGCGGTACAACGGGTGGTGCGGATGGGCCTGGGCCTGCTTGGAGTTCAGGCCCCGGACAAGATGTGAGACGCAAGATGATGCGACGTATGGGCTCGGCGGGTCTGGGGTTCGGTCAGCTATTCGTGCTCGTCTTCGGTTTTCTCGTCGCTTCGGTGCTGATCTTCCTGTTCGGGATCTGGGTCGGCCGCGACATTACCGAACGCCGCCTTGCCCAGGAGGAGCGCGTCGTGCGGCTCCCGGTGCCGGTCCAGCCCACCGCGAAGGAGGAAGAGAAGAGCCAGGACGTCGATGTGGCATTCTACCAGTCCCTGAAAGAGAAGGCATATCAACGCCTGCAGGAGACGGCTGCGAGCGCGACTCCCACGCATGTGGCCCGGGCCAGCACGCCGACGGCGCCGCCGCCGCGGGTCGCGGAGAAGCCGAAGCCCTCCCCTACCCCGCGGGCGATGGCCAGGGTGAAGCGCACGGAACCGCCGCGGGCCAGCGACGAATGGGCCGATGCGGGCTGGACCGTTCAGGTCAACGCTACCACCAACCCGCATCAGGCAACCGAGCTGGCGCAGAATCTTCGTGCCAAGGGCTACGACGCATATACGGTCCAGGCACCGATGCGCGGGCAGACGTGGTACCGCGTGCGTGTCGGCCGCTTCGGCCACCGTGACCGCGACAAGGCAAAGGAACTCGAAGCGCGGCTGAAGAATGACGGCCTCGATAGCGCCTACGTGACGCCGCAGTGATGGAGACAAGAGACGTGAATCGTGTCCGTGAATCGTGCTCGGAAAGCACCCGGAGCCGAAACACGAACACGACTCACGAGCACGACTCACGATAATGTACACACCTGACTTCGATCAATTCTGCGCGCTAGCGCGGCAGGGCAATCTGATCCCGGTCTATCGCGAGATATTGGCCGACCTCGAAACCCCGGTGTCGGCCTTCCTCAAGATCGACAACGGCGGGGACGCCTTTCTGCTGGAGAGCGTGGAGGAGGCGGAGAAGTGGGGGCGCTACAGCTTTCTCGGTGTTGGTCCGGAGATCGTCTTCCGCAGCAAGGAGCGCAACGTGTGGATCGGCCAGCCTGGCACTTCGACCGCCCCCCAGGAGGTGAGCGACCCGCTCGCTGCCGTCAAGGAACTCATCAGCCGCTACCGCCCGGTTGTCGTGAAAGGCGTCCCGCCGTTTTCCGGCGGGTTGGTCGGCTACATCGGATACGATTCCGTGCGGTTCTTCGAGCGTCTGCCGCAGCGCGCTGCCGACGATATGGGCTTGCCGGACCAATATCTCATGCTCGTCGACACTCTGCTGGCGTTCGACAATACTGCACAGAAGATCAAGGTGCTCAGCCACGCGTTCCTGAACGGGCAGAACGATTTGCGCAGCACGTATGACAACGCCTGCGCCAAGATCGAGAAGGTCATCGAGGGCCTGAACCGCCGCGTCGAACCCCCGACCGCTTTGCAAAGCCCCGGCCGCCCGCTTCCGGTCACGTCCAACTTGAGGTCGGACCAGTATGAAGCCATGGTGCGGCGGGCGAAAGACTACATCGTCGCCGGCGACATCATTCAAGTGGTGCTGGCGCAGCGCTTCCAGTGCCCGCTCCGAGCGCATCCCTTCAACATCTACCGCTGCCTGCGCACCGTGAATCCGTCACCATACATGTTCTACCTGCGCCTCGGCGGCCACACCTTGATCGGCTCCTCGCCCGAGGTGATGGTGCGGCTCGAGGGGCGCGAAATCACTGTCCGCCCCATCGCCGGCACGCGCCCGCGGGGCACCGAGGAGCGCCGCGACAGTGAGCTGGAGCAGGAGCTGACCTCCGACCCCAAGGAGATCGCCGAGCACATCATGCTGGTCGATCTCGGGCGCAATGACGTGGGACGCGTCGCCAAAACCGGCACGGTGAAGGTAACGCGGCAGATGTACGTGGAGCGCTATTCGCACGTCATGCACCTGGTCTCCAACGTGCGCGGAGAGCTCACCGACGGCAAAGACTGTTTCGATGCCTTCCGCGCCACCTTCCCCGCCGGCACGTTGACCGGCGCGCCGAAGATCCGCGCCATGGAGATCATCGAAGAGCTGGAGCCGGTACGCCGCGGGGTGTACGGCGGCGCAGTCGGCTATTTCTCGTTCTCCGGCAATATGGACACCTGCATCACCATCCGCACGATTCTGGTGAAGGACGGCAAGATCTACATCCAGGCAGGGGCCGGCATCGTCGCCGACTCCGATCCCCAGCGCGAGCACGCCGAGTGCGTCAACAAGAGCCGCGCCATGATTCAGGCGGTGCGCCTGGCGGAGGAGATGTAGTCGTGAGCCGTGCTCGTGAATCGTGCTCGGAAGACACTGAGGCGGAGACGAACACGACTCACGAGCACGATTCACGGTAATCCTATGCTGTTGATGATCGATAATTACGACTCCTTCACCTACAACCTGGTCCAGTACCTGGGCGAGTTGGGGGCGGAGGTGCGGGTGTATCGCAATGACGCGATCACGCCCGACGAGATCGCGGCGTTGCATCCGCAGCAGATCGTCATCTCGCCGGGGCCGTGCACGCCGACGGAAGCAGGCGTGTCGGTCGATGTCATCCGCCGTTTCGCCGGGCAGATTCCGATCCTCGGCGTTTGCCTCGGGCACCAGAGCATCGGCGCCGCTTTCGGCGGCAACATCGTGCGCGCCGCCCGTTTGATGCACGGCAAAACGTCGCCCATTCATCACGACGGCCGCACGATCTTCCGCGGTCTGAGCCAGCCCTTTGAGGCTACCCGCTATCATTCGCTGTTGATCGAACGCTCCACCCTCCCCGCGTGTATCGAGCTGAGCGCGTGGACGGTCGAGGGCGAGATCATGGGCGTGCGCCACCGGCAGCATGTGGTCGAAGGCATCCAATTTCATCCTGAATCCATCCTGACGATCCAGGGAAAGCGGCTCCTGGAGAATTTCCTCGAACATTCCCGTCGCGCTCTGGGGTAGGATCGTGGACATCCGCACCGCGTTGGCCCGGGCCGTCGCCCACGAATCGCTCAGCGACGCCGAGATGGAAGTCGTGATGCGCCAGCTCATGGAAGGCGCGGCGACGCCCGCACAGATCGGGGCGTTGCTGATCGCGCTGCGCATGAAGGGTGAAACGGTGGACGAGATCACCGGCGCGGTGCGCGCCATGCGGGCGTTCGCGACCCACGTTCACCCGCGCGCGGCGGTGGTCGTCGACACCTGCGGAACCGGCGGCGACCAGTGCGGCACGTTCAACATCTCGACCGCGGCGGCGCTGATCACCGCCGGCGCGGGACTGCCCGTCGCCAAGCACGGCAATCGCGCCATGTCCGGCCGCGTCGGTGGCGCCGATGTGCTTGAGGCGCTGGGGGTGAAGATCGATCTGCCGCCGGACCGGGTGGCCGCCTGCCTCGACGAGGTGGGCATCGCCTTCTTTTTCGCGCAGTTGTTTCATCCCGCCATGCGCCACGCCGCCGGCCCGCGTCGCGAGCTTGGCCTGCGGACCATGTTCAACCTGCTCGGGCCGCTGTCCAATCCGGCCGGCGCGCGGCACCAGATCGTGGGCGTGTTCGCTCCCGAGTGGACTGAGCCGCTGGCAGGCGCGCTCGGCCGGCTCGGCAGCGTGCACGCGCTGGTGGTGCACGGTGACGACGGCCTCGACGAGATATCGTTGGCAGCGCCGACACAGCTCTCGGAATGGAGGGACCGTGGGCTGCACACCTACCGCGTCACGCCGGAAGAGTTCGGCTTCAAACGCTGCCGCGACGGCGACCTCGACGGCGGCGACCGCGAGACCGCCGCCGGCAT
Organism: Binatia bacterium; assembly: GCA_050015455.1. Taxonomy (GTDB): domain Bacteria; phylum Desulfobacterota; class Binatia; order HRBIN30; family HRBIN30; genus JAGDMS01. The sequence continues at coordinate 23,052 of JBEKBJ010000035.1, read as the reverse complement.
CATTCGCGGCATCGTCGCTGGCGCCGCCGGGCCGCGCCTGGACATTGCCCTGTTGAACGCGGCGGCGGCGATTTACGTCGGCCGCTTTGCTCCCTCGATTCACGCCGGGATCGATCTGGCCCGCGATTCCGTCCGCAGCGGCCGCGCCCGGCAGAAGCTGGCGCAGCTGATCGAGTTCACCAACCGATGATTCTCGACGACATCGTGCGCGCCAAGCGGGCCGACCTGCAACACGTCAAGGCGACCGTACCGCTGGCGGGCTTGGAGCAGCGGCCGCTCTTTCGAGCTGAGCGCCGCGACCTCCGCGCCGCGCTGCAAGCAGCCACAAGGCGCGCCATCATTGCCGAAGTGAAGAAGGCCTCCCCGTCGAAGGGGGTCATCTGCGCGGACTTCGACCCCGTGCGCATCGCGAGGAGTTATGCCGCGAACGGTGCCGTCGCCATCTCCGTGCTGACGGAGCAGCGCTATTTCCAGGGAGACCTGGAGCATCTCGCCGCCATCCGCGAGGCCGTCGGAGTACCGCTCTTGCGCAAGGATTTCCTGTTCGATCCGTACCAACTCTACGAGGCTCGTGCCTTTGGCGCCGACGCCGTGTTGCTCATCGTCGCCGTCCTGGACGACGCGTTGTTGCGCGATCTACTGCAGCTCGTCGGTGCACTGCAACTGAGCGCCTTGGTCGAGGTGCACGACCGGCTGGAGCTCGATCGCGCTCTTGACAGCGGGGCGCGCCTGCTCGGGATCAACAACCGCGACTTGCACACTTTTCACACCGACCTGGCGACCACGGAGGAGCTGGCGCGGTGCGTCCCTGCGGGTGCGCTAGTCGTCAGCGAAAGCGGCATCGAAACGGCGGCCGAGATCGAGCGCCTCGAGCGCACCGGCGTGCGGGCATTCCTGATCGGTGAAGCCTTGATGCGGGCTCGCGACCCCGGTGGCAAGCTGGCCGAGCTGTTGGCGAGTGGCGCGCGCGGAGATTGACGATGCCGGCGCGGGTACGCGTGAAGGTGTGCGGCATCACCAATCTCGACGATGCCCTCGCCGCTCTCGAAGCCGGCGCGGATGCGCTCGGATTCAACTTCTACGCCCCGAGCCCCCGGTCGTTGAGTCCCGAGGCCGCCGCCGACATCGTGGCGCGGCTGCCTGGAAGTACGTGCACTGTCGGGGTATTCGTAAATGCATCGCGGCAGGATATTGAACGGGTTGCCGGCCGCGTTGGTCTCACGGCGCTGCAATTCCACGGCGATGAAGACCCGGCGTTCTGCCGTTCGTGGCCGCAGAAGATCATCAAGGCCCTTCGTGTCCGCGATCGGAGCGGCGCAGCCGCGGCCCGTGCGTATGCAGTTGATTTCATCCTCGCCGATGCGTATGTCGAGGACCGATTCGGAGGGACGGGCCGGCGCATCGCCCTTGAGTATCTGGAAGGCTTCGACCGCGGGCGGTTGATTCTTGCGGGTGGACTGACACCGGAGAATGTCACGGATGCCGTGCGCGCGGGGCGTCCGTTTGGGGTGGACGTTGCCAGCGGGATCGAGCGTGCTCCGGGCAAGAAGGATTGGGATCTGATGAGGAGGTTCATCGCGCATGCACACGCTGCCTGATCGCCAGGGGCATTTCGGCATCTTTGGCGGCCGCTATGTGGCGGAGACGTTGATGCCGGCCCTCCTCGATCTGGAGGCGGCGTATCGACGGTTGCGGCGCGACCGCGAATTCCGCCGCGAGTTGGCCGGTTACCTGACGCAGTACGTCGGCCGGGAGACCCCGCTCTACTTCGCCGCCCATCTGACCGCGAAACTGGGGGGCGCCAAGATTTATCTGAAGCGCGAAGACCTCTGCCACACCGGTTCACACAAGCTCAACAACGCCATGGGCCAGGTGTTACTCGCCCGCCGCATGGGCAAGCGGCGCATCATCGCGGAGACGGGTGCCGGCCAGCACGGCGTCGCCACCGCCACCGTCGCCGCGCTCTTCGGACTCGAGTGCGAGATCTTCATGGGCCGGGAAGACGTGCACCGACAGTCGCTGAACGTTTTCCGCATGAAGCTGCTGGGGGCGCACGTACGCAGCGTCACGTCGGGCAGTGAAACGCTGAAGGACGCGATCAACGAAGCTTTGCGCGACTGGGTCACGAATGTCGAGCACACCCACTATCTCGTCGGTTCGACCATGTCCGCGCACCCGTACCCGATGATCGTGCGCGACTTCCAATCCGTCATTGGCCGTGAAGCGCGCCGGCAGATCCTGCGGCAGGAGGGCCGCTTGCCGGATTGCCTGATCGCCTGCGTCGGCGGAGGCAGCAACGCGATGGGGCTGTTCTATCCGTTCCTCGAAGATTCCAGCGTGCGGATGATCGGGGTCGAGGCCGCGGGCGCGGGTTTGGAGAGCGGCCGCCACTCGGCATCCATCACGGCGGGGCAGGTCGGCGTGCTGCACGGGAAGAAAACCTATCTCCTTCAGGACGAGCTGGGGCAGGTGCGCAGCGCACATTCGATCGCGCCGGGGCTCGACTACCCCGGCGTGGGCCCGGAGCATAGCTATCTGCACGACACCGGGCGCGCGGAGTACCTCGCGGTGACGGACGCGGAGGCGGTCGAGGGCTTGCAGCTGCTCACGCAAACGGAAGGCATCATTCCCGCTCTGGAGAGCGCCCACGCCGTCGCCTACGCCGCCAAGCTTGCGCCGCAGTTGCGGCGGGACCAGATTATCATCGTCAATCTCTCCGGCCGCGGCGACAAGGATATGAACACCGTCGCGGATTACCTCGGCGTGACGCTGTAACATGAATCGCATCGACCAGACTTTTCATATGCTGCGCGACCGCGGGGGTGCGGCGCTGATCCCGTTCCTCACTGCAGGTGATCCTGATCTGGACACCACGCGTGAGTTGATGCGGGCCGCGGTCGAGGGCGGAGCGGACCTCCTCGAGCTGGGCGTACCCTTCTCCGATCCCACCGCTGACGGCCCCATCCTGCAGCATTCGCTGGAAATCGGGCTGAGGGCAGGAGCGTCGCTGCCGCGCGTCATGGAATTGGTGAGCGATTTTCGGCACGCCTCACAGGCCCCTGTCGTGCTGTACGGCTATTTCAATCCGATCTTGCATTACGGGCTCGAGCGCTTTGCCGCCGACGCGCACAAGGCGGGTGTCGATGGCGTCCTCGTGGTTGATCTGCCTCCCGAGGAAGTCGGCGAGCTGCTGCCGCACCTTCGCGCCGCTGGCATCCACTTCATTTTCCTGCTGGCCCCGACCAGCGGGCCGGATCGCGTCCGCAAGGTGCTGCGGCACGCGAGCGGTTTCATCTACTACGTTTCGGTCACCGGCGTGACCGGCGTCCAGCCCATGCTAGCCGATGCGGTGCGGCCGGTGATCGAACAGCTGCGGCAATCGACGGCCCTGCCCATCGGGGTCGGCTTCGGCATTTCGACTCCGGAGCAAGCGGCGGCAGTCGCTGAATTTGCCGACGCCGCCGTCGTCGGCAGTGCCATCATGCGCATCGTCGACGCGCATCCCGGCAGAGCCAGTGTGACGGCAGTCGGCGCCTTCATCCGCCAGCTGAAAGACGCGATGTGCGCTGCGCGCGGCTTGGCGCCGCCACCGACTGCGAACATGCCTCATGGGAAATAACGCCTACGCAGAGGTCCTGGCCTCACTGTACTGCCTTGAGGCGGCGCGCGGTATGGATTTCAAGCTCGAGCGCGTCATGCTCGCACTGAAGAACCTCGGGGATCCCCACAAGCACTTCGCGGCCGTGCACATCGCCGGCACCAACGGTAAAGGCTCGGTGGCCGCCATGCTGCACGCGATCTTTGGCGCCGCCGGGTATCGCGTGGGCCTGTACACTTCGCCGCATCTGGTGCGCTTTACTGAACGCATCCGCGTGGGCCGGGAGAGTATCGCCGAGGCCGATGTCGTCACCCTGGCGCGCGAGATACGCTCCGCCGCCACGGTGTGCGGCATCGATTTGACCTTCTTCGAGTTCGTCACCGTGATGGCATTCCTCCATTTCGCACGGCAGGGCGTAGAACTAGCCGTGGTCGAGGTGGGTCTGGGTGGGCGGCTGGATGCTACCAACGTGCTCGATCCGGAAGTTGCAGTGATCACGACGATCGGGCTGGACCACCAAGAGTTCCTCGGCGAGACACTCGCCTCGGTGGCACGCGAGAAAGCCGGCATCATCAAGCCGGGCCGCCCTGTAGTCCTGGGCACGGTCCCGCGAGAGGTGGAGCGCCTTTTCGGCGAGACGGCTGTGGAGCGCGAGGCGCCGATGTACCGCGCCAAGCACGACTTTCGCGTGACCGGCGCCGCCCCTTTTCGTTTCCAGGGTATGGGCTTGGATGTCGGCGACCTGGAGGTCGCGTTGCGCGGCAGCTACCAGCGGGAAAACGCCGCCACCGCCATCGCGGCAGCCATCCTGCTGCGACCGCGCTTCGCTTTCGACGTGGGCGCGATCCGCCGTGGCTTGGCGGAGGTGCGCTGGCCGGGGCGGCTCGACGTCGTGCACACAGCCCCGCTGGTGGTGCTGGATGGCGCCCACAATGTTGACGGCATCACGGCACTGGTACCGGAGCTGCCGGCGGTGATCGGCGGCCGCGCGGTGCGCCTGCTCTTCGGCGTGATGCGTGATAAACGGTGGCAACCGATGGTGGAAGCGATTGCACCACATGTCGCGAGCGCAACCGTTACGACGGTGTTGCCGCCGCGCGGAGAAGCCCCCGAGGTGTTGGCGCAAGCGTTTGCGTCGCACTGCCCGGTACGCGTTGCAGCGCAGCCGCTCGACGGCCTCGAAACGTTGCTGGCGGCTGCGAGCGAGGATGACGTCGTGCTCGTGACCGGCTCGCTGTTCCTGGTCGGTGCCGTTTATCCGTACTTCCTCCGCTCGCGGGGAGCGCAGGATCTCTTCAGCGCCAGCGTGGACACGCTGCAGCCATAAACGCGATCCGCAGTTCATGAGCGACCGACGGCTTCTAGCTGCGATTTTTGCACTTTGGAGCCTCCTCCCCACCGTCGCTCATGCCCAGCCCGTACAGAGACCGGTGGTTGAGGGTCAGAAAATCACCGTCACCGCCGACGAAATCAGTTACGAGCAAAAGACCAACAGCATCATCGCGCGCGGCAATGTCGTCATCACGAGCGGCACGACCGAACTCCGGGCCGACGAGGTCCGCCTCAACCGTGCCACCAACGAAGCGGATGCCCAAGGAAATGTTCGCATCACTGATACCGAGGGGACAGTGACGGCGGATACCGTGCATTTCAATTTGGACGAAGAGACCGGTTCGCTGATGCATGCTGAAATTCACTCGCGTCGCTTCGGCTACTCGCTGTGGGGCGGGCGTGTGGAGAAAGGCCTCGGCCAGAGTTACCACATCGAGAACGGCACGTTCACCACCTGCCGTTGCGCCGAGGGCCCGCCCAGCTGGAGCATCAGTGGAAGGGATCTCGACGTGGCACTGGGCGGGTACGGCACGCTCACCAGTGGAACCTTCAAGGTGCTCGACGTCTCGACCCTTTATATCCCGCATGCCACCTTTCCGGTTCAGCGGGAGCGGCAGACGGGGTTCCTGTTGCCGCGCTTTGGGTTCTCAAATGCCCGCGGCTTCCAAACCCTGTTGCCCTTCTACTGGGCCATCAACAAGAGCCAGGACGCCACGGTGGCGCTCGACTTCGAAACCAGCGCGCGGGCGGGGGTCATGGGCGAGTATCGTTACGCGCTGAGCCGCGAGACGCGAGGGTTTCTGAACGCGTCGTACTTCAACGAATCGTTCCGCGGGGCTGCCTCCGGCAATCCTCCGTTCGAGCTCACCATCCCCGAAAACCGCTGGAACGTGATGGCACAACACGACTCACCGTTTCTTGGTAGCAGCCGGCTGTACGATGACGTCTTCCTGGTGAGTGACGACCTCTTCCTACGCGAGATCAACACCTATGCCTTCGAACACTCACACATGGTCGCCATCCGCACCCTACCGTTCACGGAAACACGTGCTGGGATCATCCAGCTGTGGGATCGCGCCGCGTTGAAGGGTGAGGGCACCTACTATCAGGATCTGACCGACTCCCAGTCACATACGTTGCAGCGCGCGCCGGAGATCGATTTCTGGGGCCAAACTCTCCTCGGCCAACACGTGTTGGGCGATCTGAACGCCAGTGCCGTCGATTTTCAGCGAGCGCGCGACGCTGACGGGGCCAGAGTGGACTTGGAACCGGCGGCCATGTTGCCGCTGCCGCTTGGCCGCTTCGCGTTCGGGTCGGTGCAGGGATCGCTGCGTGAGACCGCTTACCATTTGACCGAGCGACACGTCAGCGAAACCGGCCAGGATTTGCCCACAGACAGCTCGCGCGAGCTGTTGCAACTCGGCGGGGAGATGGGCACGGCTTTGAGCCGGATCTACACGGTCAGTGGGTTCGGCCTCGAAAAACTCAGACACACGATCGAGCCCACCGTCGACTATCTGTACATCCCCGCCGTCTCCCAGGAGGATCTGCCGCTGTTCGACGGTGTCGACCGCATCAATCATCGCAACCTGGTCACCTACGGTTTCATGAGCCGATTCATCGGCAAGTTCGCCAGCCCGGCGCCCGGAGGCACGCAGCAATCGCCGGCGTCCGGAGATACGCAGCAATCGCCGGCGTCCGGAGACGCACAGGAATCATCAGACGCCACGCACTCCCAGATCCGCGAGCTGGCACGCTTCTCCGTGATGCAGAGTTTCGATGTCAGCCGCGAAATCGGTTCGCTCCAGCCCGGGCACTCGGCTGACCACTTTTCCGACGTCGATTTCGACGGCCGGCTCAACCCGAGCCGATCGTTGTCGCTGCACTTCCGCACCGATTACGACACCGGCAATAACAACATCTCGGCGGCGCAAGTCGGCATCTTCGTGGAAGACCCCCGCCAACCGCCGCCGGGAGTTCAGCGGGCCGAGACGCGCACCAGCGCCGCAGTCTCGTACCGCTTCCTCACTGGGAGCCAGCTGCAAGAGGTGGACGACAATATCGTGTTGCGTCTGACCGACCGGGCCGGCTTTCGTTATTCCAGCCGCTACGACGTGATCGCCAACCGATTCCTGGACAACTACTTCGGTCTGCGGCTGATCTCGACCTGTAACTGCTGGACACTGGATGTCGCTGTGGTCGACCAGACCAATCCGCACGAGGTTGAGGTGCGTGTCCAGTTCAACCTCCTCGGACTCGGCTCGCGCAAATCAAAAAGCCTGACAGCGGCGCCGCTGTAGAGCGTTAGCGACTTGCACGCTGTACCACCTCTCGGCTACCCGAGATTCACTAGACAAAAATCGCGGGTATGCGGCCTGCTATTCCTGCCTCAAAAAAAAGGGCAGGAGCAACTGCCTCCTGCCCTTTCGGACGCGTGTCTTACCGCGAATCTTATTTGGAATTAATCCGGTGGCGGAATGCTCAGCTGGTCGCCATTACCCGCACCCTGAACGAGGTCCACGTTCGTGGCGGCACTGCACTGCCCGTCCGGACCGCTGGTGCATTCCCAGAACTCTTCGCTGATCGCCAGCACACGGTTGTCGAAAGTGGCACCGGCAACCGGCCGAATCTGGGTCTCGCCGGAAAGCGTTCCCTCGACGGCGACATTGAAGATCGACTGCGCGTTGCCGAACGGACCTGGCCGGCTGTCGATGTCTGAGAGCTGCACCTCCTTGAAACACGAGAACCCGATAGACGTGGAGAAGCGCTGTTCGAACTCGTTGAACACGACGAACTGGAGTATCGCACTGGTTGGTAACTGGTTTAAGAGATCCTCGGTGCAAGGGACGAAGGTGAGGTCGGTTGTCACCATCCCAGTCGAAGCACCACCATGCGTCACCACCTCGGCGTTATCGAACAGGTTGTCGAGGATCAGCAACTTGGGACAGCCGTTGTACTCGGGAGTCGGCCCGCCGATCGCCAATGTGAGGCCCTCGTCACTGCTGGGCGCAACCGCCTGAATGCCAATGCCATTGTACTTGCGTGCATCGACTGCGGTCCCGCTTGTAGAGACGATCGTTGCTTCACCCTTCAGGTCGCCGATGTAGCCATTGACAGGATCGAGACCGGAAATCGGAGCAAAAGTGGCGGGGTCAGCCTCCACGCACTTGATCTCGCCAACGAAGGGGTCTTCCGGCACTGCGAGAACGGCGCCGGAGTTCGACTGGCCTTGGTAGCAGCCGGGGCCGCCCTGATTCGTAAGCGCATCACATGGAAGACCCGAAAGCCCCTCGCTGGCTTTCCAGCTTATCGGCTGCCGCTTCGTCAGGGTCATGAGGAAGTCTCTTTCCCTCTGCACGGTCGGGATGCAGTTGTCCTGGAGACACGCGCCCCCGGCACAGCGCCGCGTTGTCGGATCAGCTTCGCCTGCGAGGGTGCACGCCGTGCTCGGCGCGTTACTGCAGTGCGAAGTGGCGTCGACGATGAAACACCGGGCCGCGATCTGACGGTCCGACGTGTTGGTAACCTGGATCTCCGTATCGGTCGGAGGTCCCAGAACGCCGCTGGTGTCGACGACGATCTTCGGGAAAACCAGGATTGCGCCCGGCTTATCCGACGCCACATCCGCGCGCGCTAACTTGACCGCTCCCGCGATCACAAGTGTTCCGATCACTCCGAAGAGAATCGTCCGCGGCAAATTCCCCGTCATCGTGCTCATCACGTCTTCTCCTTTCCTCACCGCCAGCAGATAGCTCACGATGGAGTCCTCACGGCTGCGGTATGATGATGTGGTCCGTAACCCCTGTAACGGGGACACCGTCGCCATTCGTGGCAGCGTCGAACCGATTGCCTTCGGTCTGGAGATTGTAGGCTGCCGCAGCCTTCGGACCCAAGGCACCCGCTGTGCTTGCCGCCCGGAACTCCTCTGCGACACCAATCACGCCGCCAGCGGACGGGCAGTCCGCGTCGCTGCCGCAGCTCGCGCCGATAGCCGAACCCGCGGTACAAACACCACGAGTCGTATTGCACTTGCCAGGGTTCGGGGTGATACGTGAGTAAGCCCCCAAGGTCCCCAGGGTGACGAAGCTAAACGCAGTCGGGTGTATCCGGCTAAGAGCCAGATTCATGTAGCAGTCCACCGTCGTACTCGCACTGTAAGGCTGCTCGAACTCATTGTAAACGGTGAACTGAACGGTGACGGCGCCGGGGATCTGATCCTCCAAGTTCTCCGAGCACGGGACCAAGGTCAATTCGGTACTAATGGGGCAACCACCGCACACGCCATTGGTACCGCAATCTGCATCGACAGTGCATGCTAGCCCGAGTTTGTTGGTTGTTCCCCCGATGCACACCGCGGGGGTGCACTCACCCAATTGGCTGACGACTTCATCCGGCGATCCTTCGGTGAGATGATTAAAAAGCAGCGTGTCGGGGCAGGCGCTGTACTCGCCAGCGTCGACCGCAGCTGTGGTCGCGGTGTAATCCAGCACGAGATCGTCTGGACCGCTTGCGAGTGGGTCCGATATCGTCATATCGCTGTTGCCCTGAAACGCGATGGCGTTGTACTCGCTGACATCACCGGAGAGGTTGCGGATGGTCGCTTCACCTTTGAGGGCGTTCATGCGCAGAGGCGCGTCAGAGGGATCGACCTGGACGCACTTCAATTCGCCGATGAAACCTTGTTGCACCGGCGGTATCAAGCCGGGGGGGAACCCATTATCGTTGGCATTGTTATCGGAGCCAGGCGGGTCATCAAATGTCAACCGTCCCACGCTCGCGACCCAATGAGTCGGCTGTTTGCGGGTCAGCCAGATATCGAAGTCGGTTTCGCTGCATTGCGCGGAATCAGCCCCGTTCACGTAGAAGCAGCGGGCATGCACCAGGCTGTTGCTGGTGTTCCCGATCTGAATGATCGTATCACGCGTCCCATCCCATACCACCTTTGGGAAGACGACTATTGATCCGCTACGCTCTATGGAAACGTCCTGGGGGCTAGCGGAAGCACCCCTTGCTAGGGGTAACAGCACAGCTGTCGCTAGAGCTAACGTCCACAAGACCTGAACCAGCTTCACCATACGCATTCGCTTTCTCCTTTCCTTGCCGGAGAAATCTCCGCTACTGTCGCATCCTCTGGGCCAAGCCCCACTTGTACCTCGCACCTAGACCTCCCCGTTCCGGCACCAACGAGCCGGGCTAGAAAGCTCAGTTCAAATACTGGAAGTTCGGCATCTTGTCAAGCGAAAACCCCGGATTTCCACGCTCCACAATGGCGTTATAAGGGTAAAACCTAAGGGAACGTCGTCTTGCCCCCGATTGCTTGACGGGGCTCTGGTCCTCTGGTAAGCACGCGGCACGCTTTTCACGCCAAGGCTTGGTTCCTAAACGGCTGTGCCGCGGTAGAGGAGGTCTGATGAAGCTTTCGTATCGTCGAGGTGTCTTTTGGCTGCTCGTGGGGTTGGTTGCTGGGGGATGTCAGCTTACAAAGCCCTCCCCGAAACCCGGCACGCCGGCTGCACCTATCCACTACACCCCCGCGCGGGACGGCCTACCGACTACGAAGATCTGGAAGAGCCAGATCGCCTTCGGCGACATCAACGGCGATGGTTTCCCGGATGTTGGCGCGGTGTCGCGCCTGGCAGACGGTCCCTATATCTGGGCCGGCGACGGCAAAGGACACTGGACCGATGCTTCCGCTGGATTGCCGCGCGAGAGCTTTTGCGGCGGCGGCATGAGGTTCGGAGACGTCAATAACGACGGCAAGATGGATGTCGCCATTGCCGACCACTGCCACGGCGTGTCCGTCTACCTGGGCGACGGCGCCGGCCATTGGACCAACTCCTCCGGCGGCCTACCGACCATCGGGGCGGAAGACGTCGCCCTCGGCGACTTCAACCACGATGGCTGTCTTGACTTAGTGATCGTGGCTTCGGCAGAGGAAGGCCTTCGCGTCTTCAATGGAGATTGCAAGGGGAGGTGGAAGGAGAGCTCCGGCACCGGTCTGCCGCACAGTGAGTGGGGCAATTCGGTGACTGTGGCCGACATGGATGGCGACGGCAATCTCGATATCGTCGCCGCTTACTCCGCTGGTCCGCGTGTCTGGCTCGGTGACGGCAAAGGCAACTGGCGCGAGGCCTCCGAGGGGCTGCCGGCGCCCGAGATCCACGGTTTGTACTGGGGCATCGCTGTCGGAGACGTAAATGGGGACGGCAAGCTGGATATCGCTTCCGGCGCCGCGATTCCCGGCACCGAGGTCTTCATCCAAGAAACCGGACCGAACGGTCTCAGATGGCGGAAGGCCAGCGAAGGAATTGTCCCAATGAACGCGTTGGGAGTGGCCCTGGGTGATCTCAACAATGATGGCAAGCTCGACCTCGTGGCCGTCGGCAAGACCAACCTCGATGAGATTGGCGGCGTCTACGGCGTGTTCCCCTTCCTGGGCGATGGGACCGGCAACTGGAAGTTGATCGACAATACCGGCCTGCCGACCACCGGGCGTGAGCGCACGTGGGGTGTCGCACTGGCGGACATCGACCGTGACGGTGTGCTCGACATCGGCGTTGCGTTCGGCGACGTGCTCTCCCCGAAGTGGCGCTCGGGTCCGCCGCAAAAGGCAACCCAGGCCTCCAAACAGAAGGGGAAGGGCAAAGAGGCAAAGTCGGAGCCGGCGGAAAAGCCCAAGCCGCCCCAACGCGGCATGTTCGGCGCCATCGAGGTCTGGCGCGGCGAAATCACCCGGTGAGCGCGCGCGCAGGGGCGCAGCATGCTGCGCTCCTGCGTTGTCATCCACGCCGCAAGATTGCATAAGCGGCGCGTTGTGGGATTATGAAATCCATGCGCCGCTTACAGGGTTATTTGCTCCGCTACCGGTGGCGCTACGCCGGCGGCGGCATTTGCTTGCTGGCGACGGCGACTTTGGCCATGGCCGTGCCGTACCTGCTGAAGCGCGCCGTCGATGCGATCAGCCACGGCGCAGCGGCGCGGCAGGTTACGGTTTATGCCGGCATCATTATCGCGATTGCGGTGGTCCAGGCCGTGGTGCGGACGTTCTCGCGCGCCTTGATCTTCAACGTCGGGCGCGACGTGGAATACGACCTGCGCAACGATCTCTTCGCCCACCTGCAAAAACTGCCGCTCTCGTACTACCAGGAGCAACACACCGGCGATCTGATGTCGCGATTGGTCAACGACGTAACGGCGGTGCGGATGCTACTGGGGCCAGGCATCCTCAACTTCGTCAACACGCCCGTCTACTATGCCTATGCCATCTCCATCATGCTGACGCTCGACGCGCGTCTGACCATCGCCGCCCTGCTGCCTTATCCGCTCTTGCTGCTGGTGGTGAAACGCTACAGCCGGCGGCTTATGGAGCACACCTTGCGTGTGCAGCAAGGGTTGGCCGAGATGAGTAGCCGCGTGCAGGAAAACCTCAGTGGCATCCACGTCGTGCACGCTTACGCCACCGAAGCCGGCGAGACCGCCGCTTTTGCCGCGCTCAACCAGGAGTTCAAAGAGCAGAGCCTGAAGCTGGCACGCGCGCGAGGGCAAATCCTGCCGGTGATGAAAACAGCCGCCAGCCTCGGCACCCTCGTGGTGCTTTGGTACGGAGGCGTGGAGGTCATCAACGGCCGGCTCAGCCTCGGCGACCTGGTGGCCTTCATCGGCTACCTCAACTTGCTCGCCTGGCCCACGATGGCGATGGGCTGGATGCTGTCGATCGTGCAACGCGGGCGCGCCGCCATGAGCCGGCTGAACTACATCTTTGATGCCCAGCTAAGCATCACCGACCCGCCCGGCGCGGTCCCACTGGCGGTGATCAACGGCCAGATCGAGTTCCGCGACGTCGACTTCGCCTACGGCGCCGCCGGCAACGGGCATCAGGCTCTCTGCGGGGTCTCGTTCCGTGTCGAGCCCGGGCAGAAACTGGCACTGGTCGGACGCACGGGGGCGGGCAAGAGCACGGTTGCGATGCTGTTGCCGCGGCTGTTCGACGTCAGCGGCGGCCAGATCTTGCTCGACGGCCGGGACATCCGCACGTTGCCGCTGGCGCAGCTGCGGCGCAGCATCGGGTTCGTGCCGCAAGATCCGTTTCTGTTTTCGACGACGGTTCGGGCCAACATCAGCTTCGGCCTCGACCACACAGATGAGACTGCCGTGCACCGGGCGGCGGCGGCGGCCGGCGTGGCGCCGGACATCGAGTCGTTTCCGCGCGGCTACGACACCATCGTCGGCGAGCGCGGCATCACCCTGTCGGGCGGCCAGAAGCAACGGCTGACGCTGGCGCGCGCCATCATCACCGGGCCGCCCATCTTAGTCCTCGACGACGCCTTCTCCAGCGTCGACATTCGGACAGAGCGCGACATTCTGCGCGCCCTCGAAGACATGATGCGCCAGCGCAGCACCATCATCATTGCCCACCGCATCTCCACCATCCAAGACGCCGACATCATCATCGTGGTCGATGACGGCCGGGTGGTCGAGTTGGGCGACCACGCCGATCTTCTGGCGCGCGACAGCTTGTACGCCGATCTGTTCCGGCAGCAACGGCTCGAGGAAGAAATCGCGGAGCTATGAGGAGGCGATCGCGAAACCTCGGGCCGCGCACAGGCAAGATGCCCGTGCCGCCGTCGTTTTCCACAGAGCAGAACAATGGCCCAGGCCTGCAGCCTGTAGCGCCGCGGGCCGCTGTGGCGGATGCCGCGCAGGAAACTGCGTTGGGCAAGGCGTACGATGCGCGCCTGATCCGCCGGCTGTGGGGGTACATCCGCCCCTATCGGCGCGACTTCTGGCTCGCCATGGCGTGTCTGCCCGCCACCTCGGTGTTCGTTTTGGCACAACCCTACGTCTTGAAGATCACCATCGACCGCTACATTGCGCGCCACCATACCAGCGGCATCGCCTCCATGGGACTCCTCTACGGCGCCGCCGTTGCCGGCGAGTTCATCTTTTTCTACCTGCAGTACTTTCTGACCATGCTGGTAGCGCAGAAGAGTCTGGCCGACCTGCGCGTCGACATCTTCGCGCACGTGCAGAGGCTCGAAGCCGCGTTCTTCGATCGTAACCCCGTCGGGCGTCTGGTGACCCGCATGACCACCGACGTCGACGTGATCAACGAGATGTTCGCGGCGGGAGCCATCACCATCTTGATGGATGCGGTCACCTTGCTCGGCATCGCCACCATCATGCTCACCATCGACCTACGGCTCGCGCTGGTCAGCCTGTCATTGCTGCCGTTCATGCTGGTGGCGATCAACTTCTTCCGGCTGAAGGCGCGGCAAAGCTATCGGCTGATCCGCGAGCGTATCGCCCGGCTGAACTCCTATCTGCAGGAGGCGATCTCGGGGATGGCGGTGATCCAGCTGTTCGTGCGCGAGGCGCAGACCTTTGACGAGTTCGACCGCCACAACGATCTGCACCGCGAGGCCAATCATTGGTCGAACATCTACGAAGCCGCGTTGTACTCGCTGGTGGAGGCGGTCAGCAGCATTTCGTTTGCCCTCATCGTATGGTACGGCGGTCACCAGATTCTGGGCGCGACCCTGGCTTTCGGCACGCTGGTCGCCTTCATCGAGTATATCCAGAAATTCTTCGTCCCGCTCCGCGACTTCTCTTCCAAGTATGCCGTGATGCAGTCCGCCATGACCGCAGCCGAGCGTGTATTCGAGCTGCTCGACACCGTGCCCGCCATCACCAGCCCGCGGACCATAGTGGCGCAGGCGTCCCCGCCTGCGAAAGGGCGTGCGCACGGCCGCGGACGCATCGAATTCGACCACGTCTGGTTCGCCTACAAGCACGACGACTACGTCGTCCGCGATGTCTCATTCCGCGTCGAACCGGGCGAGAAGGTCGCCATAGTCGGCGCCACCGGCGCCGGCAAGACAACCATCATCAAGCTGCTGAATCGCTCCTATGACGTGCAACGCGGCCGCGTCTTGGTCGACGGCATCGACGTGCGCGAGTGGGACCTACACGCCTTACGGCTGTGCATCGGCGCGGTGGCGCAAGACGTCTTCTTGTTCTCCGGCACGGTCGCCGACAACATCCGCCTGGGGCGCTCGGAAATCAGCCTCGGGACCGTGCGCCGTGCCGCTACTATCGTCAATGCGCACCGCTTCATCGAGCGGCTGCCGGCGGGGTACGACGAGGTGTTGCGCGAGCGGGGGAGCAATCTCTCCGCCGGGCAGCGCCAGCTGCTGTCGTTCGCCCGGGCGCTCGCCTACGATCCCGCCATCCTGGTGCTGGACGAAGCGACGTCGAGCGTCGACACGGAGACGGAGTCGCTCATCCAGGATGCGCTCGAGAAGCTCATGCGTGACCGCACCGCGGTAGTCATCGCGCATCGGCTGTCGACCATCGAGCGCTCGGACCGCATTATCGTCATGCACCACGGTCAGATCCGCGAGACGGGCTCGCACGCGGACCTAATGGCCCTCGGCGGTCTGTACGCGCGCCTGCGCGCGGTGCAAGCGGGGCGCGAAGAGGGTGAACGGCCCCGCGATCTCGGCGCCAAGCTCGTTGGAGCGGTGAAGTGAAGCGTATTCTAGCGCTTCTCTGCTCCTTTGGCTTTCACCTTTTGCCTTTAACCTTTTGCCTTTCAGCCTGTTCCCCCACCTACGTCCTGCGTGCCGGGTACGAAGAGGCGAAAATTCTCTGGCGCCGCCAGCCGATCGAGCAGCTGCTGCAGCGCAGCGACCTCGACTCCGACACGCGCGCCAAGCTCGAGCTGGCACTGGCGGTCCGCGCCTTTGCCGCGGATCAGTTGCATCTCAAAGTCGACGGTAGCTTCGCCACGTTTGCGCGGGTCGACGCCAACCAGGTCGTATATGTCGTTTCAGCGGCGTACCGTACGCGCTTGGAGCCGTACACCTGGTGGTTCCCCATCGTCGGCCGCGTTCCCTACAAAGGATTCTTCTCGAAAACCTCCGCCGACGAGGAAGCGGCATGTCTGGAGCGCGAGGGCTACGACACTTACGTCAGCCCGTCGGTGGCGTTCAGTACGCTTGGGTGGTTTGCCGACCCGCTGCTCTCGAGCGTGCTCCGCTACGATCGGGTGACGCTTGCCGACGTGATCATACACGAGCTTTTGCACAACACCGTCTACGTCGGCGGCCACGCCGATTTCGACGAGTCCTTCGCCAACTTCGTCGGCACGCGCGGCGCCATGTTGTTCTTCGCCGGGCGCGATGAGGCATCGGCGCTGGGTGAGGCTACCTCTTCCTGGGATGACACCTTGCTGTTTTCAGACTTCCTCGGCCGCTTCACCGGGCGGCTGCGCCGGGCGTACGCCTCGGGTGTGGACACAACAGAACGGCAGCGCCTGTTTCAAGGCGGACAAGAGCAGTTCCGGCGCCTGGCTCTGCGGACGCGTCTGTACTCCGATTTCGGCATGGAGCATCTCAACAACGCGGTGATTCTTCACTATTTGATGTACGCCGACCGCCTCGGTGAGTTCGACGCCCTCTTGCAACAGGAAGGCGGTGATCTGCGCCGCACCATCGAGGTTGTGATCGCGGCCGTCAAGGAAGGTGGCGATCCCTTCGCGGCCGTCGAAGGTGTCCTGCGCGCCAAAGCGGCCGCGCGGGGAGTGGACGACGCTTACCCCGAGGAAAGCAGCACCGGGTGAAGAGGATTTTGAAACCGGTTTACGGCTCGAGCGTCTTGAGCTGCCGAATGCCGTAGCGAATCGACCCGACGAACACGACAACCGCGAGTGCCAGCGCCGCGGCAAACGAGCCCACAATGCTCGTCTGGATGAGCGCGGACAGGGACGTGCCGTACAGCCGGCTGGAGAACAGGGCATACACCGGCCACGCCTCCAGCACTACCACCGCGCCGATGAACGACATGCAGACGATCATGTAAACCAGCCCGCCCATGCCGGCCGCCACTTTCGACGCGTTGTCGGCGTCGAACTTGGGGAAGGCGGCACCGATCGCTAACCCCAACCCGACTACGCCGAAGGTCATGCAGAAGAGCGTAAGCGTGGAGAGCCACATCATGAACGGCATTACCTTGAGGTAGTGGTTCGTCGCCACCACCAGCACCTCACCGAGCACCAGCAACGGCACCAGCCCCACCCAAAACTTGCTCCACCACAGCCGGTTCAACTCCATCGGCGCACTCTTCGTGATCCAGAACGAGCGCCCCTCGAGGCTGATCGAGGGCAGAATGAAACGCACCGCCACTGAAGCAATCACGAATCCGGCCAGGGCCAAGTTGAGAAAAGCGATCACATTTTTGAAATAGAACGTCACCAGCGGACTGCCGCGCAGCGGCAGCACGCTGAAGTTGTAGACGTACACCACCACCAGCGCGAGCAGCAGGATCAACTGCGACCATTGGCTGGTGTCGCGGAAGAACGTCTTCACCTCTTTGACCATGAGCAAGCGCAGCTGCGGCGCGAACGGTACGGTCACGGCACGCAGAAGGCGCTCCCACAGGGCGTGTCGAGTGAGGGTCGCTTTGCGCCCTTCCTGCGCCTTACTGAGACCGGGGAGAAACAACCGGCCCAACAACGCCTCGCAGAGGATCATGAGCGCCGCCGCCGTACTCGTGAGCAGCAGGAAATAGAAGAGCGCCGAGCCGCTACGGCCGCTGAGCAGCGGATACAGGATTTCCGCGGCCCAAGTGCTTGGCAGGAACGGCGACGACGGCGTCCGCATGGCGGCGAGGAACTGCACGAAGCTGGCAAACGCTTCCGGGTTCACCAGGCGCTCGGGCTGCAGCATGCGGAAGAGCAGATACAAGACCGCCACCATCACGATCGACAGCAGGACGAGAATGTCCCGCGTGCGCCGCGCCGGAAAGACGTTCACCAGCACGGCGGTGACCGCTACACCGATGGCCGCCGGAATGGCGATGAACGGCGGCAAGGTCACGGCGGCAGCGGCATAGAAGATCGGTCCGGCCTGATGCGCGATGCCGTACGCCAGAAATGCCGGCACGGCAAACGCCAACACCATCCACGACGATTCGATGAGGGTCTCGGCGAGGCGGGCGTAGAAGAACGTGCTGCGCCGCACGGGCGCAGCCACCAACCGCTCCAGGTCGCCCGACAGAAAGAACGTCGACAACGCCGTGATGATGTTCGAGAACAGCAGGATGGAAAAGAATGTCAGCAGTACCATGCCCAACAGCTTGTAGGTAAGCACCGGCCCAAAATCGGGCACAGTGAGGAAGTAACACAGGACACGGTAGAAGAAGACGAAGAGCGCAGCCCAGAATGCCGCCCCGAGCGCACCGAGGAATCCCAGCAGGATCTTCCCGCGCCGGTCCAGGCGGCGGGCGCGGTTGCGCGCGGCGCGCCAGCGCGGAGACAGCATCAGCCACAGCTGCGCCAGCCCCGCGTTGCCGGTGCGATCGGTCAGCGCCCGTGCCGCGGTGTCGCCCATTGGAGCGGACGCTGCCATGCCTTACGCCCGCAACGCCGTCAGCAGCTCGGCGACTTCCTCGCCGCCGGTGAGCTTCAGGAAAACCGACTCCAGCTTGGAATTGGAGTGTGCCCCGGCTTGGCGCCGCAGCTCATCGAGCGTGCCCGCGGCGATGAGCTGGCCTTGATGAATGATGCCGATACGGTCGCAGGTCTCCTCCGCCACCTCCAAGCTGTGCGTCGACATGAACACCGTCACGCCGCCACGCGCGAGTTGGCGGAAGGTGCGCTTCAACAGTCTGGCCCCACGTGGGTCCATGCCAACCATGGGTTCGTCGACGATAAACAGGCGAGGCGTGTGGATCATCGCCGCCGCCATCACCAGCCGCTGCTTCATGCCGTGCGAATAGCTCTCGACCAACTCCGTCGCCCATTGCGTCAGATCGAACATCTCGAGCAGATCGTCACGGCGCTTCGCCGCCACGGCCGGCGCAACATGGTAGAGTCCGGCAACGAAGTCGAGGAACTCCGCCCCCGTCAGCTTTTCATAAATGTGAGGCCGATCCGGAACGAATCCGCACATCTGTTTGGCGGCAATGCCCTCGTGCGCCAGGTCGTAGCCGCCGAGGAATATCTGCCCCGAGGTAGGCTGCAGCAGCCCCATCATCATGCGGATGGTTGTGGTCTTCCCAGCCCCGTTGGGACCGAGAAAGCCGAAGATCTCTCCCGCCTCGACTTGCAAGCTCAAGTCATCAACCGCGAGCGTGGCGCCATATCGTTTCGTCAGGTGTACCAGTTCGATCATTTGCCTTATCCTGGCGTGCGAGAGAGGCGTCTGCAATATCGATGCCTTGGCGGCGCGGACTGACCAAAGGTCTCATACATTGCGGCAAACGCCAAGATCCGCGGACAGAGTAGCGACGATAGCCGACAACGCATGCTGTCGTCCACCTTCTCCTACCCTCCGCGGACCTCTACAATGAGATCTGGATGGAAGTGCGATCAAATCGGAAACTCCAGGCTACTGAAGGAGATCAGTTCGGCACCCACTCAGACGAAGCTCACACTGTTCGCGTACCTCGAAGGCTCGAATCGCATGCTGGTGGTCAAGGTCGACCGATCATAGGAGGTGCGCCGGTACGCCGGTGCGCCGATACACCACTGCCTCTTTGCAGCGAACGCCAAAGTTTGTAGCCTGAGGGCCTGATGGCGCACGAGCCTGAGATCCCCACCGATTTGGAAATGGTGGTCACGCGTCTGCGCGAGCTCAAGGTGGTCCTCGGCAAAGAAGCCGAGCCGGTCATCGCTGAAGTACGATCTGCTCTGATCGCCGCCATGGCCGCGCGCGACCGCGGCGACGTTCCCGATGCCATGGCACGGATTGGCCACGGGATGGACTGCCTCACTGCCCTCGCCGGTCGACTCGACGCTAACGAGGCTGTGCTCATGCGCGCACTCGCCCAGACGTTTCGGGCGGCACTGCTGCGCGGTGACGAAACCACCGTCAAGCAGAGCGCCGCTGCCATGTTTGAGAAGTCGGGCGCGGTCGAGCGGAAGAAGAACTGATCCGCTTATCGCGTATGGCCTATCGCCCATCGCTCGACTTCGCGATACGCCATCGCCGCTGCGCGTCGTATACCGTTTTCCTGCTGCTGTGCCTCATGGCCTCGGCTCCGCTGCGCGCCGATGATTTTGTCGGCTTCGGTCCCATCCCGGTGCGCAACTTCCAACCCGTCCAGATGATCTTTCTCAACTTGCCCTTCGAGCGCGCGCGCGTGCTGCGGCCGGGTGAGATCGCCATCTATCTCGAATCAGCCGAGATCAACGAAATCGCCACCAACCAGGATGACATCAACGCGGTGCTGAAGTTCGAAACCAACCGCACGGTGCTGGGTGGCAGCATCGGTGTGGGACGTGCATTCGAAATCGGGCTCGGCGTGCCTTTCATCTCACGCTTCGGCGGCTTCCTCGACCCGTTCATCAACGGCGTCGAAGACGTCTTCCAGACATCGAACCCGGAACGGCATGAGTTTCCCAACAACACCTACGGTGGGTTCCGCGTCCAACGGGGTGACGTCGTCCTGTTCGATGGTCCCAACCAGGAGTTCGAGCTTGGCGATATGTGGGCCGAAGCTAAGTACGAAGTGTGGCATTTGCCGGGTCTGCCGATCGTGTCCCTGCGCGGCGCGATCAAAGCACCCACAGGTCGACCCGGCGGTGTATTCGGCAGCGGCAAGCCTGACTTCGGCGCGGGCGCTGCGGCTGAGCACGAACTGCTGCACTGGCTGGTCACGTACGCCAATCTGAACCTGATCTATCCGCTCGGCCCGATCACCCCGGGGCGGCTGACGCTCAACCCGATGTTGACCGAAGGCATCGCCGCCGAGGCCCATGTGTGGCGCACGCTCTCGTTCGTGCTCCAGCAAGAGTCTTACACCAGCCCGTTTCACACCGGCACGCGACTGCTCGACGGGACGGTGGTCGAGCTGACGCTTGGCTTCAATCTCGGTTGGAACCGCCTCCTCTTCCAGCTCGGCGCGATCGACAATGTCAGCCCGGTGGTGGCCGCCGCCGATTTTGCGCTGCTGGGCCGGGTGACGTACCGAAAATGAACCGTGAGCCGTGCTCGTGAATCGTGTTCGTGTACGAGCACAAAGACGAGCACGACTCACGAGCACGATTCACGACACCGGCTTCCACCCGATCACAGCGAAGCCCTGCGGCTGGCTGAAGCATTGATCGATCCTGACGAAGCCGGTCTCGCGCAGCCAGGCCGCGATGGTTTCGGGGGACCGCACTGCGGGACGCGCACCGAAGGCATCGGGGTCGCGTGCGTGTGCGCCCGTGAGCGTGGTGCAAATGAAGCAACCGCCGGGGTTGAGGTGGGTGAAGGACAGCTGCATCACGGTGCGCGCCGCGGCATCCAGTTGCAGACAGGCGAACAGCCCGACCGCAAGGATGATGTCGGGATCGCGGCTGGTGAGATAGCTGGAGTGGTCGGTCGCATCGCCGACGGCGAAGGTGAAGTTCGACAGTCCCTCCGCCGCCACCAGTTCTCTGCCGAGCACGACCTCGCGCGGATCGCGGTCATGTGCGGCAATGATCAGGTCATCACCGCCCTGCTCGCGCGCGAACTCGCGCAAGTAGCGCGCCGTGCCGGCAGCGATGTCGAGGATCATCGTGCTCTGCTGGGCGGCCCGCCTGCCCCCCACAACCTCGGCAACCAGAGCCTTGGTCGTGCCGACGCGTTGCCGCAAACCGTCCCACGCTCTCGACCGCAGAAACACCTGGTCTATGAGACGTCCCAGCACGCCGTTACCTTGCGGCTCATTGTGACAGGCATACTCGCACACCCTCCCGGAGCGCGGACCATGCTGCACCGCGAGGCGCAGGCCTTCCGAGTAACGCGCAAGAAAACAAGCGACCTTTTTCAACAGCGGCACGGGCGTTCGCCCTCGGGAACAGCAGCCGATTCGATTTAGGACAGCGGCGTGCAGGTAGCAAGCGGCGGCGACTGCTCGGCCGCCGATTTGCTCGGTGAAGGTCGAAAGCGTCGAGGCTCGGCCGGCCGCGACCACACGGTTCAACGACTCAGGTTCTTCTCTCACGCTGAGGGCTTCCGGCAACGAGCTGTATGAGATAAGCGATTCGCATGACCTTCTTCGGCGTCCACACCGGACAGCAGAACTGCAGCTACGACGATCTGCGCCAGATCTGGCACCTGGTCGACCGGTCCGGATTCCACTGGCTTTCCATCTGGGACCACTTCTATCCCGCCATGATCGACCCGAGCGACGGGTCGGGGCCGTGCTTTGAAGCCGTATCGATCATGACGGCGTTGGCCGCAGAGACGACCCGCGTCCGCATCGGCAGTCTGGTGTACTGTATGGCCTACCGTCATCCCGCCGTGCTGGCGAAGGCGATGGCCACTGTCGACCACATCAGCGGCGGGCGCATGGAGCTGGGTCTCGGCGCCGGCTGGAACGCGATCGAGTTCGACGCCTATGGAATCCCGTTTTTGCCGATCAAGGATCGTTTGGACCAGCTTGAAGAGGGCGTACAGATCATTCGCAGCATGTTTGCCGAGGAGACCACCACCTTCTCCGGCAAACACTACCATGTCACCAACGCGCGCTGCGAACCGAAACCGTTGCAGCAACGCCCGCGCATCTGGATAGGGGGCCAAGGCGAGAAGCGCTTGCTGCGGATGACAGCGAAGTACGCCGACGGCTGGAGTGTTCCGTTCATCAGCCCGGCGGAGTACGGGCGCAAGAATCAGGTACTGACACAGTGGTGCGAAAAGGAAGGGCGCCGTCCCGAGGATGTTCTGCGTTCGATCAACGTCGGCCTCGCCATCGGCCGTACCGAAGCCGAGGCGCGGCGCAAGCGCGAACAGCTGGAGGAGCAATTCGGGGTGGCGTTGGCTCTGCTCGAGCCCGGCATGCTGATCGGCACACCGCCGCAGGTCATTGACCGCATCGGGGAGTATGTCAGCGCCGGCGCCGACTGGATCATGTTAGCCGTGCGCGGGCCGTTCGATGTCGAGGGTCTGCACGTGTTCATCGATGCGGTGCTGCCGGCGTTCCGGTAAGCAGCGGAAACGCGTTCCAGAGGACGCACACGCTCACCCGCATACTCGCCCAAATCCGGCGCTAACGCACCGGCGCGCGCGATCCGGCGCGTTGGGCGCCGCTGCGGGCGGCTGACGCCGGCCGGGCGGCCCGCTGTGGTCGGCGAGTGGGCCGAGCCAAACTGC
>JBEKBJ010000034.1:0-42718 GCA_050015455.1 Binatia bacterium | reverse complement strand
GGCAAGCCTACTAGCTTGTCCTAACCTAATTGTCAAGGCCCTCAGGACCCACCTGCCGGGTTTTTGAAACTTCTTTCCGCCCCTACGACTTTTCGGCCTAGCATCGGATCAGGGCATGGTGTATCGCTGCTCGCTGGAGGACGTGCGTTTCGGCGGCGCGTGACATAGAGTGCGAAAGTTACGGATGGAGCGGGAACATTCCATACGTGGGAGTATCCACAGGGCTCTGCTCGACAGTCCCATCACCGCTCGTGACTTGTCAACCATTGTTGGGATTCCAGAGCGTTAGGTCGCTGCGCACCTCGAGCACCTGAAGCGGTCGCTCAAACACCACGGCCAAGTTCTCCTTGTCGAACCGCCGAGTTGTCTCGACTGCGGCTTCGAGTTCGCGCATCGTGAACGCTACACGCGCCCAGGTGGTTGTCCGAGGTGCCGCGGCCGTCGTGTCACATTGCCGCGGTTTCGGGTCGAGCCCATGGGCCGGTGAGACTCAGGCAAGGCTTGACAGCACAATCTCCCCGTTCTCCAGCGCCATACTGCACTACCTCGCATAGCACCCGCCCTGAAGGAGACTCAGCCGGGTTGGGCGACCCACTTGGCTCTCTCAGGACTACGCACTGATCGGGCGACGATTTCCGATGACGCCATGTCATCGCGGTGGTAAGATAAGGCCGTACGAGGAGTTCGCGATGAAACGAATTATCATGTTGGGTAGTGCCGTTCTGGCCATTACACTGACGAGCGCCACCGGGGCTCTTGGCGCCGCTCGACAAGGTCACGCGGCTCGGCGCCAGCAGCAAGAGTGCACGGTGGGGCAATGCTGTCGCGGCGCGCCGTGCGGAGGTGCGTGCTTCATTTCCGTACCTTGCCTTGAAGGCCCGTGCCCCGAAGCTATCGAACCTGGGCAGTGCGAGCAGAGCGCGGATGGCAGCTGCGATTGCGCCCCCTTCCCAACTCCGACCACAGGTCAGCAGGGAACACCGACGGCGACACCCCTGCCCCAGTGCAGCGGCGCAACCTGTGGCGGTCAGTGCACTCTGGCCTTCCCATGTTCGCCGGGCGAGGCCTGCCCTGCCCTGGTACAACTCGGGCAATGCCAGCTGAGCGCGGCTGGCAGTTGCGACTGCTTACCTGCAAGCACGCCAACACCGACGGCGACACCCGTGCCCCAATGCAGCGGAGCAACCTGCGGCGGCGACTGCATCATTTCCTTGCCGTGTCCGCTCGACGCTCCGTGTCCGAAGATCCCCGCTCTGCAGGGCCAGTGCACCCTGAGCCCTGGCGGGAGCTGCGATTGCGTTCCCCTGAGTACTCCGACGCCCGTGCCTAGCCCAACTCCCCAGTGCAGCGGTGCTGCCTGCGGTGGCCCATGCGTGTTGAACTGGGCACCGTTCCCATGCCCTAAGGGCGCCCGATGTGGCGAAATCCCCGTTCGGTCTGGCCAGTGCGGACTGAGCACGAGCGGGGCTTGTGAATGTTTGCCTCTGCCAACGCCGACCCAGGAACCTGAGGAGACGCCGACACCCCAGTGCGGCGGTGCCACCTGCGGCGGTCCTTGCGTCGTGCGGGTCGATTCGTGCCTGCCGGGCGTGCCGTGTCCCGACGTTCTGGTCAAAGGCGAATGTGAACCGACTGCTGCGGGCGATTGTGCATGTGTCCCTCCAACGCCGCCACCGACACCGACCCCGCAATGTAACGCTGCGGCCTGCGGCGGTGCATGTCTGATTCCGTCCTCTTGCCCGTCTAATCTCCCGTGTCCAGGGGTGCTGGTTCAACCCGGACAGTGCACACTCGACTCGGTTGGCGGTTGCGAGTGTGTGCCTTTGAACACACCAACGCCCAAGTCCAAGTCTACCCCAACTCCCCAGTGCAGTGGTGCGGTCTGTGCCGGTCCCTGTGTGATCAAACTCTGCCCCCCGGACGCGCTTTGCCCCGAATTGCTGGGACACTGCGAAGCGACCGCCGCAGATAGTTGTGACTGCATTCCGGGTCGTGCCCAAGCGACACCTTGATTCCGCACTGGCGGCGACGAGCGGTCGCATTGTCACACCGCGCCCTACAAACTGCGCCTAGATTTCAGTTGACCGGAACAATCGACGTGGGATACTGACCCACAGAAGCCTTTGGGAGACGCAGTCATGTTGAGAACGGATTCCGTGCTGTGGTCACGAGTGCGGCGTATTGAGATGAGGCACAGTTCCTTCTGTATCCTCGCTGTTCTCGCCATTGCTGCATCGGCTCTCGGAGCTCCAACGTCTCCGAAAGCCAGCTCGATTTCGGCGCGCGTGAGAGAAGCCACCGTCCTCGAGCGCGAGGATCCAATGACTCAGCACCATGTGGTGGTGGGCCTCGACTTGAGAAACCGTGAAGAGCTGGAAAGCCTCCTCGCCGACATTCAGAATCCTGCTTCTCCTAGGTACCGACGCTTCCTCACTCCCGAGGAATTCAGCCCCCGCTACGCGCCCAGTGTCGATACGGAGCAACGAGTGGTGGACCACTTGCAGGCCAACGGCCTCAGCGTCACCAGGCGGTTTTCGAACCGCCTGCTGGTAGGAGCCGTTGGGAGCGTTGCTGCCCTGAACCGCGCCTTCGGCGTCGAGCTGCACCGTGTCCTCTTCAACGGGGCGCCGCACTTCGCTGCCATCAACGAACCATCGCTACCGGACGATATCGCGGGCCATGTCGTCGGTATCATTGGTCTTGACGACCTCAGCGTGAAGCACCCACACCTGCGCCGGATCGGTCCGGCCGCCGCGCCCCCAGTCGGTTCAGGTTGGCCCTGCTGCAGTTTCAGTCCCAACGACCTGACGGTGTTTTACGACAACAACGGCTCCTACGACGGCACCGGCCAATCCTACGACGGCACCGGCCAAACGGTGGTGATCGCAGGGGCCTTTGAGTGGTACGATAGCGACGTTCACACGTTCAATGACCAGTGGGGGCTGGCGCAGCTGCCTGGGGAAAGCGGTCAGGTGTGCACGGGGGCTTCCACAGACCCTGGCTGCCAGGTCGACTTCAGCTCGGCGGATCAGTCCTCCGAGATTACCTTCGACGTCGAGTACGCCCACGGTACCGCGCCCGGCGCGACGATCGTGAACTACATGGCTGCCTCGACGTCGTCGGCCGATTTCACGACGATGTACGAGCAGATCGTCACAGACAATCCGGGCCACATTGTGACGACGAGCTGGGGCAGCTGTGAAGCAGGCACGGCGACGGCGGAGCAACGCATAAATGACCTCATCTTCGCCAACGCCAACGCCATCGGTCAGACGTGGTTTGCGGCTTCGGGAGATAGCGGCAGCCGGGACTGCAGCGGCCGATTGACCGTCGATCATCCGGCAAATTCCCCACACGTGATCGGCGTAGGCGGCACTGCGGCGAAGTGCAGCGGTGGCATGACGGGCACGAGCCCGGCGTGCCAAGGGTACGGCTCTGAGAGCGGCTGGAGCGGCTCGGGCGGCGGCATTAGCCAGGTGTTTACCCGGCCGCAATTCCAAACCGGATGCAGCGTTCCCGCCGGCACGCAGCGCCTGGTGCCAGACGTTGCCCTCGAGGCCGATCCATCGTCACCGGGCAATTTCGTATACGAAGATGGGGCATGGAACATCTTCGGCGGCACCTCCGGTGCAGCTCCCCAATGGGCCGGTATTTTCGCCGAGCTAAACGAGGAACTGGGTGGCACCGGACTGGGCAACCCTGGGGCGGGTTTGTACGGCATCTGCGGGCTTCCTGCGTTTCACGATATCACCAGCGGCTCGAACGGTGATTACAACGCGGGGGCAGGCTACGACATGGTTACCGGCCTCGGTAGCCCAGACGTAGCGGAGTTGCTCGCCAACTTCCCGACCATCGCCCCGCCCGGAACGCCGACGCCGACTCCGACTCCGACCCCGACGCCGCCGTCCGACCTTATTCCGGGGGGCGGCGTCGCGGCTAGCGACTGCACGCTGGAGTGGTGGACTACCCCGGTGCCGCCTCTGGGTGCCAACGGTCTTCCAACTAACCGTCTTGATTGTACCGATGGCGACCCTGCATGTTACTTTGGGGCAGAGGGAGACAAAGCGTGTACGTTTCACGTGGCCATGTGCTTCAACGTCGACGACGATCGCCTGCCTGGTTGTACGCCCACTGACGTGGAGCGCCTCCAGGTCCTCTCACCCGCGATGACCAAAACGAGTGGCACGGTAGATGAGGAAAACTTGGGTGCTATCGAGACGGCGGGTGAGAGTCTGGGCGCGAGTGCGGGCGGGCTCTGCCGCAACCGAGCCAGCCAGGGGCAAGTCTGCTCGTCAAATGCGGAATGTGATTCCGCAAGGGGCAGTGGCGGTATTTGTCGAGGGCAGTTCCTTGTCTTCTCGCCACCGCTAGCCTCCCACAATGTTTGCACGAGCGTCGCGTCCGTCACGGTACCTCTTCGGATTGCACCCAGCGGGCTTCGAATGGGCGTCAAACGGTTGGGCTTGAAAGCCATACGGGGTGACGGTGGAACTGATACGGACTGGCTCACCCTAGTCTGTCATCCTTAGTCTTGAGTCTAATCCGTGCCTCAATTGTTGGTATTCTTGAGGCATCCGGTCTACTCAATCGTGACCCGGTTCACCTGGGGAAGTGGCGCGCGAATTTACAATTGGTGACTTTCAAGGGACGCGGCTTTGATCTCCCCGTGCCGATCCACCGTTCGATCAAACACGGCGTCGCTGAAGGGCGCGAACTGCTTATGGAAGCCGCGAACGAGAGCCGGTAGCGGCCGCTCCTGCACGTCGATTTGCTCGATGAGGTGACTTTCTGCGGCGTGACGGGGCGGTGGCCGATGGGTGCCTATGCGATTGGTTACGGCTGGCGGTCACCGAAGGCAGAGATGGATGGGACAAAGCTGGCGGTGAGGGAAGGTCGGATTCTCGATGTGGCGCGGCACTGCGCGGGGGATGTGTTGGCGACCACTCACGTCTACTTGCGCCTGAACGGGCTGATGCCGCCCGAGTGGAAACCGAGCGAACTACCATCCTAAGGAGCGCCGGGAACATGCGCCAGTGTCGCCCGAGCCGAAGGTGAATACGCTCTCTAGCTGCAGCCGAGAAAACCGCCGCTGCTGCTGTCCCAGTGACAGGTAATGCCAGTACCCTTGCTCGACGTCGCGGTCCCCATGAAGTCCGTGGTACCCACGATTCCCATGGCCATGGAGGTGTTCAGCGATACGTTAAGGCCAGGCAGGGCAGCGGCGCAGGCCGCCGCGCTGGTGCAAACGATGAATTGCAGTTGCGTCGCGAAATACGCCTCTTCGGCTTTTGCTGCGTTACGCAGATCCGAGATAGCTTGAGCATCGTAGCCCTTCTGCCGATAGGCCGCAAACTGCTCGATGGCGATACCTGCCAGGATGCCTATGATGGTCACCACCACCAACAGCTCGATCAACGTGAAGCCTTTGTTCCCTATTGTTCTCATCTTGGCCCCTGTTTGTCTTCCCTTTTCGTGTCTCGCCTGACTTCCGTCCGGTTACGATTGGTTTCAGGACACAGGCGAAGGGTGCGCTCGTTGATCGGTTGCCTACACGTCACTTATCGCTTTAGCACTGTACGTGCCAATGGCGAGCCAAGACCGAATGAAAGCCTCACGCAGCTCCACCAGCAGCCGAAAACTACGTCTTCCAGGGTGCGGTGACGCATTTTGTCTGCGAATTTTTTGACAGAGTCCGCGAAGGATCGGCATAGGGGGCAGCGGGTCCGCTGATCCCCTCGCGGCTGCCTTGGCCCCCGAGGTTGAGCCGGGCCGCTATTTGTACAGTAATACTTCTTCTTCTTGAGAAGATAAGTCGGTTGGTCTGCTCGGGTCGATGAGATGGATGAGGAAACTCCCCAGCGTCGCCCCGGCTACGAAAGCAATGAGATCCGGCATCTCAGCTCCCATTGGGCGCGATCATCGCGGCCTGCAGTTCCACACCGCGCGGATCGCCGGGCATGCGCTCGAGAAAGCGCTGCAGGTAAGTTCGGGCCAACGCCGGCGCGCCACGCTCGGCATAAAGCTGAGCCAGATAGAAGTATGTATCGGGCAGCTGGTCGGAAATCCGCAGCGCCAGCTGAAGCTCGCGTTCCGCATCGACTGCATCGCCGGCTCCGCAATAAGCCCGGCCGAGCATCTGGTGCGCCACCGCACACCACGGATGACGTTGGACCACACGGCTCCAAGCGCTCACATCGTCGTGCCACACAGCGGCGGACTGATAGCACGTGATCGCCAGCCCGCTCACTGCCAAGGGTGCCAGCAGACGCGCTGGAACTTGCCAGCGGGTCCGAACCGCCGCTTGAACGAGCCGCTCCCAGCCAAGGGCCACCCACAGTGCGAAGGCGGGGAGTGCAAGGTAGAGGAAACGATCGGCCCGCAACTGCGCCAACGGCACGACATTGGCCTCCGGCAGCAGCGCGAGGACGAACCAGCTCAAGCAGAAGAACGTCCACCGGTAGTGGCAGCGATACGTGATGACATAGAAACACACTGCGAGAATTAACGTAAGCGCAAGAAAATTGACCGGCTCATAGATTGCGCCTTGCGGATAGTAGTACACGGGGGAGAGCCGCGCCGGTAGCACGGCGGCATCGATGTCCTCTAACGCCACCCGGCTTACCATCAAGATGTGGGCGAGGGCATTCCCCCCGTGTAGCGGGTGAAGTGCGTCTACGGCCTGGTGGGCTCGCACTGCCATTCCCGTGATGAACAAAGCCACCGCGAAGAACGGCAGCACCGGCCGAAGACGCACGGAGCCGCCGAACGTGTAGTCGTAGAGCAAGAGGAAAGCTGGCAGCGTCACCACGGCAGGCTTTGCCAAGCCAGCCGCAATGAAAGCCAGCAGGCAGGCCCCATACCAGCGGTGCATGTTGGTTCGTCGCCACCGCTGGTAGAAGATAAGGGTGAGAAACCACAACACCCCTGCCAAGACGGTCTTCCGCTGCACGGCCACCGATACCGCCTCCATTTGCAACGGATGCACGGCAAAAATCGCCGCCGCTAGCACGGTGACGCGACGAGACGGAACGATGCGCCAGAGAAACCCGCACAGCAGCAACACCGCTATCGTGTGCAGGAGTACATTTGTCAGGTGGTATCCGACGGGGTCAAGACCCCAGAAATGGTAGTCGAGAGCGAACGACAGCATCGTGAGCGGGACGTAGTGAGCGTAGTGGGATTCCGTAGCCAGGGCGGTGAGATTCGCCCAGCTCAACTCACGAATTTCCACCGCATCGGAGATCAACGCATCGTCGAATCCAAAGGGCAGGAACTGATTGCGCAGGGTCGGCAAAAACACCGCCACCGTGAGTGTGGCAAGCAACGCCAACGTAGCGGTGCCCGGGCGCCTCGAATTGTTGGTCGCCACATCACCAGGTAGCTGCATGCGCTCACCTCAGCGCGACTTCGCATCGGCAGGATGCGGTAGTGTCTGCGCCCGAGTCCGCGTTCATAACAGGAATTCCCGGCGATCAAAGATCACTTCATCGTCCGTCCGTTGCTTCCGGGTGCAGCTCGCCCGACAACTCGGCGAGACGCTGGCGCAACGCGTCATCCTCGGGACTCAAGGCGAGCGCCCGTTGAAGTACGGCAATGCCTTTGGCCGTCTGCCGCATCGCGATCAAGCTCTCACCGAGCGCCTTCATCATGTTGGTGTCGGTAGGCTTGTAACGCAGGCCTTCACGGCACGCACGGGCAGACTCTTCGAATCGGCCCAAAATCAGCAGGAGACGACACAAGTTGTTGTTCGCCTTGTCGAATCCCGGTTCGAGCTCGAGCGCCTTGTGGTACCACCCAAGCGCGGCGGCGGTGTCGCCGCGCTTTTCTGCCAAAACGCCCAGCGCCACGGGCGATCCCGCACCGCCGGCGTACGGGAAAATTTCGAACGCCCGCTGAAACTGCACAGCAGCGGCTGCATCTTGGCCCGCGCCCTGAAGGCTCACTCCATAGTCGTACCGTGCTTTGGCGCTGTTCGGAGCGCTCAGGACCAGGCTGCGGTATAGTGTGGGATTGTCCTTCCAGTCCCAGTTCCGCGTCCACGCTCGCGCGGCGTATGCGGTTACGACGCCCGCGAGCACAACACGCGCGACCTTGCGGTAGCGCTTGATTTCCAGCAGTCGATCGAAGGCGTATGCGACTAGCAGCACCCATCCGACCGATGGGAGGTAGAGGAGTCGGTCCCCTTTGACGGTCCCAATCGGGAACAGAATATTGGCCGTGAGGGATAGCGCGACAAGGGGAAATATGACCACGAATGTGACTGCCGGCCGCCGATTGCGTACCGCCACGGCAGCTGCAGCCAGCAGGAGCCCCGCACCCCCGAGGAACCGACCATTCAACCACGTCCCGACGGGTGGCACCTGGGCATAGGAGTAGTCGGCCCCGAGCACGAGCGGCACATTGAGGATTCCAAAGTAGTCCCAGAGTACGGCTACCGCGGAGCGAACCCGTACGGGCCACGGCACAAAGGCCAGAACGTTATCCAGCGCGTTCACTGTCCGCGGCGACACGACATACCAACGCAAGACAAGGATTACTGCCGCGCAGAGGGCGTACGGCACCCAAACCAGGCTGTGCAGCTCACGCCAGCCGCCCCGCAGCAGGCCGTCATGGCGTACGGTCACGCGGAGGAGCACGATGAGCGGAAGAACCGTGAGCGCACTCTCCTTGCTCAACAGTGCCAATGAAAAACAAAACACAGAGCCCGCGTGCGCTAGCGTGCTCCGTATCCGGGTGCCTGCCCCATCTATATGGACCGCGCTCAACAGGCTCAGCAACCCGAACAATGCTGCCAGCAGCTCCGCGCGTCCCACGAGATTGGTAACCGCTTCCGTATGCACGGGATGCACCGCGAACAGCGCCGCACCGATCACGGCGATGCGGGCAGAGGCGAACAAGGCGCGGGCCAGCAGAAACACCAGCACGGTCACGGCAGCATGAAGTGCAAGGTTTACGGCGTGAAATGCGAACGGATCACTGGGAGTCAGGTGATGATTGAGCGCATAGCTTAGGACGGCGACGGGCCGGTAGATATCGCCGGGAGGGAGCGGTGTCGCAAAGATCCCCACCAGGTCAAACGGGCCTGTCACCACAGGATTCGTAACGATGTCCGGTTCATCATCGAAGGTGAAGTCCGCACGCAGCGCGTTCGCATAGACGGCGATTGCCAAGAGGGCGAGCAGAAGGAGCGATCGAGAGGCGGGTGCCGCCTCATTCACTCTGGGGCCCATTGGACACGTACCACAGAAGCCGCTGCTCCAGAGAAAGACACTGGGGGCAGCAGGCCTTCAACGCAGCCTGCAGCGCCGGCCACGCATGCGAGTACCGCTTGACGCCCTAAGTACCATCTCACGCACACAACCGCACATAATCCTATCGCATTGCATGTGCCGCGCACAATCGCAACCTGGAATCGGGACTGCCAGGCGATCGCAGGCGGGTTGCATCGGTAGGGAAACAAGAATCGAGGGCAAAACAATGGGGGCGAGCCGGAAGGCTCACCCCCATTGCGAGGAACGACAATCGACGTGACCCGGGTGGACGGTGTGCTCCGCCACCGAGAGACACGTGGCAGGTTACGGCTGCATACCACCGCCTTGGCTCAAATACGTGAAGGTCTTGCCGGTGCCACCCGTGCTACTCGACGTCCCAGTGAATGTAGTTAAAGCACCGGTCATATTGATTTGCGTCTTGGTCGACAGCTGCACACCAGGCAACACGGTAGCACAGTTGGCTTGCGTGCAGGTTTGGTATCCAATAGTCGGATTGGTCGCAAAGTACGCCTCTTCGGCGGTCGCGCAGTTGCGCAGATCCGACTGCGCTTGCGCATCGAACCCCCGCTGACGGTACGCGGCGAACTGCGGGATGGCGATCGCAGCCAGGATGCCGATGATGGCCACCACCACCAACAGTTCGATCAACGTGAAGCCTTTGTTCCCTATTGCTCTCATCTTATCCTCCGTAGTTTCTTCGGTTTCTGGGTTTCGGGCAACTTCCATACCGCTAGATCGGGGTCAGGGCACGGGCGGAGCGTGTGCTTGCTTCATCGATCGTCTCCACATGCCCGGTCGGTGCAGCAGAATACGTACCAATCATGCGCCAGCGAAGAGTCAGCCTCGATCGGCCTTTATTTTAATCAAAAAGTCCCCGTTTGGATTGGAGTGACATATTTTGCTTGCGAATCTTTTGACACTGAAGGGTCAAATGCTCAGAGATGAGCAATCCTTGGCAGAGGAATTTCGCCAGGTGTGATCAACGCCACCAGCGGCCCAATCACCGGCCACCAACACGTCGCCACAGCATGTGCTCATCGCTGCGGCGCCATGGACACCGAAGTCGGCGCGGGCAGCCCTTCCCCACGCTGTGCAAAGTAAGCATTGATCTCCCGATCCGACGGATCGAGCATCAGCGCTCGCCGCAGCACCGCATGCCCGCGCTCCAGGTCCGCCTGCCCGACAAGGCTGAAGCCAAGCCCTTTCAATAAACTGGTATTCGTCGGGTCAACCCGTAGGCCAGCGCGACACGCAGCAGCAGCAGCAGCGTAATTGCCGGCACCGATCTGCGCCGCGCATCGATAGGCATGGGCCACCACCAAACCGGGATTCAGCGCGATGGCGCGCTCGAACCATCGTATTGCCTCGTCGGTCTTCCCGTCGCGTTGTAGTGCGATCGCGATACCGAGCGCCGCCTGATCAGCTTCGGGGTAAATTGCCAATGCCGCCTGGTATTGCTCCACGGCAGCGACATCCAATCCACGCTGCTGGAGCGCGGCTCCGCAATTCACGCGGGCCTTGGCGCTTCCCGGCGCGCTTTCGCACATGCTTTGGAAGAGCGCGCCTTGGTCTTGCCAATCCGCGTTGCGGCGCCACGTGCGAACGCTAAAGGCAAGGATGGCGATGACGCACCCAACGGCGGCGGCACGCTGATAACGTGGCCGCCGCAAGCCGGCAGCGATAGCCGCGCCCACCAGCAACGCCCAGCCCACGGAGGGCAGATACAACAGCCGCTCTGCTTTAATTGTGCCGATCGGGAAGAACATGTTAGACGTCACTGACAGCGTGACCAGCGGTAGCGCCGCCGCGAAACGTGCTCCCGCGGAGCGATGCAGGAACACCACCGCCATCAATGCGGTGGTCACCGCAGCCCCCGCGAGCCAGCGCGGATCTGCCCATGAGGTGATGACCGGCACCTGGTTGTAGGAGTAGTCTACCGACAGCACCAGCGGAACATGCAGAAGACCGAAGTAGTCCCACAAGACCCCAAAGGCGGAGCGAATACGGTCGAACGGCGCCACGAAGGCCAGCGGGTTGTCCAGACGGTTCACCGGTATGGACAAGCTCCCCGACAGTGGAGCGCTGCCATTCAAGACCGCGTGGCGCAGCCCCAGCGCAACCACGAGGCAGATGATGTACGCAATCCAGTCCCCGGCAGCGAGCTCGCGCCAAGCGCCGCGCCAGAATGGGTCCCTGCGCGTCAGCACCCGCGCAAAGAAAATCATGGGCAAAACGGTTGTCGCGCTCTCCTTACTAAGGACGGCCAAGACGAATGCC
Source organism: Binatia bacterium (assembly GCA_050015455.1). GTDB lineage: Bacteria > Desulfobacterota > Binatia > HRBIN30 > HRBIN30 > JAGDMS01. The sequence continues at coordinate 31,169 of JBEKBJ010000034.1, read as the reverse complement.
ATCGCGGAACCGACACGCAGTGCGACCTGCACTCCGCGGCCCGCCGCAGCTTCGCCCCAGCTCGCGGTGAGAACAGCCAGTAAGCCGAACAGGGCCGCCAGCACCTCGGCGCGCCCGACGATGCTCGTCACCGCTTCGGTGTGGATCGGATGCACCGCGAATAGTGCCCCAGCTACGAAGCCGACAGTCGAACTGGAAAACAGCTGTTCCGCGAGGAGAAACACCAGAACGCTCACGGTGGCATGCAGTGCAATGTTGGTGGCGTGAAATACCGACGGCGCACGGCCGGCGGTGGCGAAATTGATCGCGTAGCTGAGGACGGTGACCGGCCGATACAGTCGCCCGAACAACGGCGAAGCGAAGACCAGCCCGCAATCGACACCGCCGGACGCAACACTGGGGTTGCGCAGGATCACCGGCTCATCGTCAAGCGTGAATCCGTTCTGCAGCGCGTTCAGGTACGGGAGCACCGCCAACGCAACGACAAACACGACGTGCCACAGCCTGCGCCTGCCTCCATTCATCGTCGCCACCGTTCTCCCCCGCTACAACAGGCAATGCGTCGCGGCAACCATAATCGCTGCCGCACGGGCGCAGCGTGTCGGGCGGAACGGGACGTCAGCTCACAGTCCGCCGGAGCACAGGCGACGAGGTCGCCATCGGCGCTGATGACCCGGTGACAGGGTCCGTGCGGGTCGATCGCAATCGGCGCCACACCGTTCCCGAAATCACCCGCAAAGTAGTCCCCTAAGGCAAAAGCGGAAGCAGTGGGGGGACACCTGAAGGCTCACCCCCACTGCGAAGAACGACAATCGACGTGACCCGGGTGGACGGTGTGTTCCGCCACCGCAAGACACGTGGCAGGTTACGGCTGCATACCACCATTCGTGCTGTCGTACGAGAAGACCTTGCCGGTGCCACCCGTGCTACTCGACGTCCCAGTGAATGTGGTTAAAGCCCCGGTCATATTGATTTGCGTCTTGCCCGACAGCTCCACACCAGGCAACACGGTAGTACAGTTGGCTTGCGTGCAGGTTTGGTATCCTATGCCGGGATTGGTCGCAAAGTACGCCTCTTCGGCAGTCGCTACGTTGCGCAGATCCGACTGCGCCTGCGAATCGAAGCCCCGCTGGCGGTACGCGGCAAACTGCGGGATGGCGATCGCGGCCAGGATGCCGATGATGGCCACCACGACCAACAGCTCAATCAACGTGAAGCCTTTGTTCCCTATTGCTCTCATCTTAGCTCCTTTGGCTTTGGCTCTCCTGCTTGTCTTTCCTTTTCGTGTCTCGGCTGACTCCTGGACGGTTACGACTGGTCTCAGGACCAGGCGGAGCGTGTGCCCGGTTCATCGGTTTTCCCATCCTGCCACCGCAAGCAGCATACGTGCCAATAGTGAGCCAGGGCCGAATGCAAGCGTAGTGCCCCTCGCGCAATAATTCGTACGCGAATTCTTTGACACAGCTCGTGCTCAATTGTTATGTCAGTCCGTATTACGTCACTTCTGCGCCGGGGCTCCTTGTTTTTCTTCGGGTGCCGTCAAGGAGGGTTCAGCAGACCATCCTCCAAGCCCATATTTCTGCAGGCGATGCCGGAACGAACGGTAGTTGATGCCCAGAATCTCCGCGGCGCGTTTCTTCACGCCCCCAGCCTCGTTGAGCGCACGTAGCAGGATCCTCCGCTCGTAAGCCGCAAGGTTTTCATCTAAGTTGTCAATTTCTTGGGGAGTGCGAGCTGGCTGGACCGTAGGCGCCTGGTTGGAAACGGCCGCACTGCCACGAGCAGTGTCGGTGGCGGCAGTGAGCACGTACTCAGGAAGGTGCTGCTCATGGACCGTTTCTCCATCACAGAGCGCGACGCCGTGCTCGATGATGTTCTCCAACTCGCGCACGTTGCCGGGGTAATCATAGAGCTGCACGCGCCGAGAGGCCGCGACCGAAAGCCGCTGAACATGCTTGCCGTGAAGATCAGAAGACTGCCGCAGGAACCGGCGCACCAACGGAGGGATATCCTGCCGGCGCTCGCGCAGAGGCGGTAACTCCAAGGCCAGTACGTTGAGGCGATAAAAAAGGTCTTCCCGGAAGCGCCTCGCGCGCACCTCTTCAGCCAAGTCCCTATTGGTGGCGGCCATAACGCGCACGTCAACGGAGAGATGGTTGTCGGCTCCGACGGGCGTAAACGTTCGCTCTTGCAGGATGCGCAACAACTTCACCTGCAGCGGCAACGGTAGGTCTCCGATCTCATCGAGAAGGATCGTGCCGCCATCAGCCATGCGAAAGAGTCCGGCTCGATCGCTCACCGCTCCGGTGAAGGCGCCTTTGACGTGTCCGAACAGTTCGCTCTCGATGAGATTTGCGGGGATGGCGCCGCAGTTGACCGTAACAAAGGGGTGCTCTCGTCGTGCGCCGCGTGCGTGCACCGCCCGCGCTACCAATTCCTTCCCTGTCCCACTTTCGCCGGTAATCAAGAGCGTAGCGTCGCTCTTAGCCGCCTTTTGAATGAATTCACGCACCTGGCCGATCGCCAGGCTGTTCCCCGTCAAGCCATCCTGTGAACGCGCCTCTTCGACACCGATCTCCTCCTCGAGCCGTTCGATATCTTCTGTTTGCAGCCGCTGCTCCAGCTGACGCAAGGCAGTGATGTCCTGCAGAATATAGAGAGCGCCGATCAGGTTGCGATAGGTGTCCTGCAAGACAACGGCGGAGCATCGTACGGTCAGTTCTCGACCTTTCTCGGTGTGGTGCCGGAATTCCGTAGGCTGAACGTTGCTCGAAGACTGCAAGAACTGCAGGCGGCCGGTCGCGGTCTGGCGTAACTGTGCGAACACAGTGCCGATGTCAGCGCCCGTCAGATCGGCGGCGCGGCGCCCGATCAGCTCTTCCGCGATCTGGTTCACGGACGTGATATGCCCATCTGTATCTGTCGTAATGAGGGCGCTGCCGATATGGCGCGCCAGCGCTTCCTGCAAAGAGGCCAGGCGGTCACGTTCCCCTTCGCGTTGTGTGAGAAGTCGTTCGGTTTCTTGGAGTCTCCGAACCAAGACGGTGGCAAGAAAGGCAATCAGATAGAATGTAAGGTTCGTTATTGCAAAACGGATCGAGAATTCTAGGTCGGCTGGACGAGGAGAAAACGGGTAGCCCGGGTGAGTGATCACGCCGATGTTCAAGGCTAAGACGAGCACCGCGTAGGCGATGGAAGAGGTTGCCGCCGACGTCACCGCTCCCGGCGTCGACAGCAGGATCGCCGCGTTGACGACCCCCAGGCTGTACAGAAACCCGAACGGGCTGTCGGCCCCACCGGTTACGAAGATCACCCATGTCGTGAGCGCGACGTCCAAGAGAACCTGCAAATAGGCAAATGCCACAAGCCGCTTCAGCCGAGTGACAAGCAGCGCTGAAAGAATCGTTAGGGCATATGTGCCGATGATGGCTAGGAGTAGCAGGTTGATGGGAACCACGTGGCGCTCGCCTGCGCTCTGCAGATCCACGAGCGCCAGCAGACCAAGGAAAACTGAGACCAGCACAACGCGGAAGAACAGCCCCCACTTGAGCCGCCCCCGCAGTTGTGCGGTTTGATCTACGGCCAACGTGTTCACAATAGATCAGCCCATGACCGAGCCCAGTTTGAAGATCGGCAGATACATGGAGATTACTAATCCGCCGACAACCACCCCCAAGAACAAGATCACCAATGGCTCCATTAAAGCAGTGAGGTTGGCCACTGCGTTGTCGACCTCATCTTCATAGAAGTCCGCGATTTTCTGCAACATCGAATCGAGCGCACCGGTGGCCTCCCCGACGGCGATCATTTGGCAGACCATGGGCGGGAACACCTTGCTCTGTCCGAGCGGCTCGGCGATGGTGCGGCCTTCACTGATGCTGACTCGCGTCGCCAACACGGCGCGTTCGACCACCTTGTTGCCAGCCGTGCGTGCCGTGATGGCGAGCGCCTCGAGGATGGGAACGCCGGATGATAGCAGCGTGCTCAGGGTTCGCGTGAAGCGCGCCACCGCGGTCTTGCGCACCAGGTCACCAAACACGGGCAGCTGCAGGAAGAAGTGATCGAAACTCAACCGCCCGCCTTCCGTCCGATACAGCTGACGGCAGACCACAGCCGCAGCGATGACCACGCCAACCATGTACTTGAAGTATGCGACCGTAAAGTTGCTCAAGTTGATGGTGAACTGCGTCGGTGCCGGGAGCGACTGGCCAAAGCTCTCGAACAGCTCTGCAAATACAGGAATCACAAAAACCAGCAGGATCGCCGTCACACCCACCGCCACCGTGACAATCGTGGCCGGATAGATCATGGCCCCTTTGATCTTGCTCTTCAGCTTCATGGCTTTTTCTGTGTAGCCCGCCAGCCGATGCAGAATGGTGTCCAGCATGCCGGCGACCTCGCCTGCCGCGACCATGTTCACGTATAAATCGTCGAAGAGCTTGGGGTGCTTGCGGAGCGCATCGGTAAAGGTCGAGCCGGCCTCCACTTCGTCCTTGATCTGTTTGATGACGGCGCGCAGTTTCTTGTTCGGCGACTGCGCCCCCAACACATCCAGGCATTGCACAATCGGCAAGCCGGCGTCGATCATCGTTGCCAGCTGGCGGGTAAAGATGACGATGTCACGCGACTTGATCGACTCGCCGAAGCCGGGGATGCTGATCTCGCGGCCGAACCCTGTTCCCTTCTCCTTGACCTTTGCTGGGAGGGGTTGAATGCGTTGTGAGCGCAGCCGCACCAAGACCGCGTCGCGAGTGGGGGCTTCCATCTCGCCGGCAAGAACCTCTCCACGTGCAGAAACCCCCTGCCAACGGAATACCGCCATTTTTTTGACCTCACTGTGGCATGGAGAAGCACGCGATCAACGTGATTGCGTCACTTCTCGTTCTAGGCTACAGCCTCCAGCACGCCACGTGCCAGGTTCTCAGCGGCGCGCCGCACTCGGAGGAGCGCCGAGCATGGCGCGAACTTCATCGAGTTCCGTGGCGTGTCCGATTGCCTCGTCGTACGAAATCAGCCGACGCTGGTAGAGATCGACCAGTGACTGCGACATGGTTTGCATGCCGAACTTGATCTGTCCGACCTGCAGTTGAGAGTAGATCTGGTGCACCTTCTGTTCCCGAATCAAATTGCGGATTGCGGGGTTGGGGATCATGACTTCAACTGCCAAGACACGTCCCCGGCCATCCAAGCGAGGGATCAATTGCTGCGAAACCACGCCTTGCAGGATGAGGGAGAGCTGCGCCCGGATCTGCGGTTGCTGATCGGAAGGGAAGATATCGATGATCCGGTTGATGGTCTGCACCGCGGAGTTGGTGTGCAGGCTCGACAGCACCAAGTGACCAGTCTCGGCCACCGTCAGTGCAGACGCGACGGTCTCCAGATCGCGCATCTCACCGATGAGCACGATATCCGGATCCTGGCGCAGCACGTGTCGGAGAGCTTCCGAGAACCCGTGCGTATCCGCGTAGACCTCCCGTTGGTTCACCAGACACTTGCGATGTTCATGCACGAACTCGATGGGATCCTCGATCGTGACAATGTGCTCGTGGCGCTCACGGTTGATTTTGTCGATCATTGACGCGAGCGTCGTAGACTTGCCGCTGCCTGTTGGGCCGGTGACCAGCACGAGGCCACGTGGCAATTTCGTCAGGTCGGCCACGACCGGTGGCAATCCTAGATCCGCCAACCCACGTACTTCATAGGGAATCAGGCGGAATGCGCCACCGACGGCACCTTTCTGTAAGAACAGGTTGCCGCGGAACCGGCTCAAGCCACGGATGCCGAAAGAGAAATCGAGTTCGTTTTCCTCTTCAAACCGGTGCCGCTGGCTGTCGGTAAGCAAACTGTAACAGAGATTCTTCGCTTCGTTGGCGGAAAGCGGCGGCACCGGCAAAGGTGTCAGTTGCCCGTCAATCCGCATGAGCGGCGGACTCTCACTAGAAACGTGGAGATCCGTCGCCCCGCGTTGCACAACGTACTCCAGAAAGCTCTGGATGCTGAGCGGACTGGAAACCTTCGGCTGCTCGACCGCTGGAGAAGGATCAACCACCGCACCACCGCCTAATCCGGCATAGTCACGCGCACCACCTCTGCCACTGTCGTGACCCCTTCCTTGAGTTTGCTGATGCCGGATTGCCGGAGCGTTTTCATCCCCAGGCTCACCGCACAGCGCTTGATTTCGGATGCTGAGGCACCGCTCAACACGAGGTCACGCAGCTCTTCGCTGATCGGTATCACCTCATACAACGCGATCCGACCGCGGTATCCGCTGCCGTTGCATTGTGGGCACCCAACCCCCTGGAAGCAAGTGAACGCGCCGATATCCTCCCGTGCCACACCGATGTCGAGAAGCGCCTGCGGCGGCAGCTCCACCGGACCACGGCAGTTGCTGCAGATCACGCGTGCCAACCGCTGCGCCAAGATTAGGTTCACCGAAGAGGCTACGAGGAACGGCTCAACACCCATGTTCAAGAGACGATTGATCGTCGACGGCGCGTCGTTGGTGTGCAGCGTGCTCAGCACGAGATGACCGGTAAGTGCCGCCTTGATTGCGATCTCAGCGGTTTCGAAATCGCGGACCTCGCCCACCATAATGATATCGGGGTCCTGGCGCAGGAAAGCGCGCAAAGCACTTGCGAAGCTGAAACCGATCTCTTCGTGGATCTGCACCTGGTTGATGCCCACGAGATTGAACTCCACAGGATCCTCGGCAGTGGAAATGTTCGAAGCAATCTTGTTGAGCTCCGACAAGGCCGAGTACAGTGTGGTCGTCTTGCCGCTGCCAGTCGGCCCGGTCACCAACACCATGCCGTACGGCTTCGAGATCGAATCCTTGAAGTCCTTGAGCTGACCTTCCTCGAACCCGAGCTTCGTCATGTCCAGCTGGAGGGTCGATTTGTCGAGCAAACGCAGCACGATCTTTTCGCCGAATAAGGTCGGCAGCACGGAGACCCGGAAATCCATCTCCTGGTCGCGACCGAGCTTCAGCTTGATGCGGCCATCCTGTGGCAGGCGGCGTTCGGCGATGTCCAGCGCCGCCATCACCTTGATGCGCGAGGTGATCGCATTCTTCAGCTTCACCGGCGGCCGCATGATTTCCTCGAGCACGCCATCCACCCGCAAGCGCACCCGGAACATGCGCTCGTAGGGCTCCAGGTGAACGTCACTAGCGTGGCGCTTGATCGCATTGGTGAGGACCGCGTTCACCAGTCGGACCACCGGAGCATCTTCGGTCGCCTTTTCCAGCTCCTTAAGGTCGATATCCTCAACCTTGTCGATGAGTTCGACATCCTCGGTCTCGAGCTCGGTCAAGACGTCGTCGTATGCGGTTTCCTGTCCGAGGTGCTCCTCGATCGCCGCCGTGATCGAGGAGACACACGCGACGGCGATCTTCACGTCGTAGCCGGTAAGGAATTTCACCTCGTTTATCGCAACCAGGTTGGACGGGTCGGACATTGCGACCGTCAACGAGGAGCCACTCAGGTTGATAGGAATGAGATGATGCCGTTGTATCAAGGTGGCTGGGATCAGCCGCAGCACGTCGGCCGGAATCTTCATGGCCGAAGGATCCACCAGCGACAGACGGTATTCCTTCTGCAAACAGGCGGCGATGTCGGTCTCACTGATGAGCCCCAGCTTCACGAGCACGGTGCTAAGAGCGCTCGTGCTCTCTTCCTCCGCTGCCTTGGCCAACTGGGCTGTGGTAAGCAGTCCGCGTTTGACCAGCAACTCGCCTAAACGTGTGCTCATCCCGTTCGCACGCAGAATCCTAGGATCACGTCATGCACAACTACGCTACTCAGCGACTGCCCGCTTGTCAATTTTGAAAATGCGACCGGCGAGCGTTTTCGATGGCGGCGCGGGCGGTCGCCTTGAGGCCGCAAAGTGGCTTTACCCCAAGAACCCGGCGGTGGACGAGCCAGGCACCCTTGGATATGGCTCACGAAAATGGGCCATCCGGCGTTTGCAGCGACCGCTTCGTAGGCAAAGCAGATCGGCATCGAGGGAAGGCGCTCTCCTCGCGGTCGCCGCTACTCCGTTCCACCTGGGCCGCCGGCTGCACCCAGCGTCGCATGCGCTGCCGCCAGGCGAGCGATCGGCACACGAAACGGCGAGCAAGACACATAATCGAGCCCGATGCGATCACAGAAGATGATCGACTGCGGGTCCCCACCATGCTCGCCACAGATCCCGAGTTTGAGCTTCGGTCGCGTGTTTCGGCCTTTTTCGACGGCGACTCGCATGAGCGCACCAACACCATCTTGATCGAGCGATTCGAACGGATCCCGCGGGTAGATTTCGAAGTCGCGAACATACGGAATCAGGAACCGGCCTGCGTCATCGCGCGACACGCCAAGCGTCGTCTGCGTGAGGTCGTTCGTACCGAATGAAAAGAACTCCGCCACCGAGGCAATGGCGTCCGCGGTTACCGCCCCGCGAGGCACCTCGATCATGGTGCCGACCGAGTACTTCAAGCGCACCTTCTTCTGCACCATCACCTCTTCGGCAACGCGCCTGACGATGTCGGCCTGGAGCTTCAGCTCCCTGACGTGGCCGACAAGCGGGATCATCACCTCGGGCTCGGCCGCCACCCCCGACTGAATGACGTCCGCGGCCGCTTCGAAGATGGCCCGCGCCTGCATTTCCGTGATCTCCGGATAGATGATCCCGAGCCGGCAGCCACGGAAGCCGAGCATGGGGTTGAACTCATGCAACGCCTCGACCCGCGCTCGGATGCGTTCCACGGGAATTCCCAACTCCTGTGCGATAGCTTCCTGATCAGCAGGTGCGTGCGGTAGAAACTCGTGCAGCGGCGGATCGATGGTACGGATCGTAACCGGGCGGCCACCCATTTCGCGGAAGATACCCTCGAAGTCCCGGCGTTGTAACGGGAGCAGCTTCGCCAGCGCTGCACGGCGCTCGTCGGTGCTCTCGGCGACAATCATTTCACGCATAGGCCCGATCTTGCCTTCGCCGAAGAACATATGCTCGGTACGGCACAATCCGACGCCCTCGGCGCCGAAGGCCACGGCGTTAGCACACTGATCAGGTTGGTCGGCATTGGCGCGCACCTTGAGTCGCCGCTCACGGTCCGCCCACTTCATGAGTTGCTCGTACCGCTGGTACACCGGCGCCTGCGCCAGATCGAGGCTGCGATCAATCAGGACACGCACGACTTCGCTGGGCTCGGTCGCGATCTCGCCAAGGAACACCTCGCCCGTCGTACCATCTATCGAGATGCTATCGCCATGCTTGAGCACCACGTCCGTCCCGGTGACACGCATCTGCCCCGCTCCGTAATCGATCAGCAGCGGGTCACAGCCAGCGACACACACTTTGCCCATCTGCCGCGCCACCAGTGCAGCGTGGCTGGTCATGCCGCCGCGTGCTGTCAGAATGCCCTGCGCCGCGGCCATGCCGCGGATGTCTTCCGGCGACGTCTCGATGCGCACCAGGATAACGCGCTCCCCGCGCGCTGCCGCCGCTTCCGCATCGTCGGCGTGGAAGGCAATCCGGCCGGTTGCAGCCCCCGGGCCGGCATTGAGACCACGTGCCAGCAGCCGGTGCGCGCGGACGGCGCTTCCCTTTTCCGCACTCAAGAACGTCGGCTGTAACAACTGATTGAGCTGTTCGGGCTCGACGCGCATGATGGCTTCGCGTGGCGTGATCAAGCGCTCCTTGACCATGTCGACGGCGATGCGGATCGCGGCCACGCCAGTACGCTTGCCGACGCGGCATTGCAACATGTAGAGCTTGCCCTGCTCGATGGTGAACTCGATGTCCATGACGTCGCGGTAGTGGCGCTCGAGGGTCCGGCGGATCTTGACGAGCTGCGCGTACGCTTTGGCATTCTCACGCTCGAGTGCGGCGATCGGCAGCGGCGTGCGAATGCCGGCGACCACATCCTCGCCTTGGGCATTCATCAAGAACTCGCCGTAGAAGACGTTCTCACCTGTGGCCGGGTCACGCGTGAAGGCGACACCGGTCCCGGAATCGTTGCCCAGGTTCCCGAACACCATCGCCTGCACGTTCACCGCGGTTCCCCACGTCTCGGGGATATTGTTCAGCTTGCGATACGCGATCGCTCGCTCGTTCATCCACGAGCCGAACACCGCACCGATGGCGCCCCACAGTTGCTCGTACGGATCTTGGGGGAACTCCATGCCGCGGCGTTCCTTGATGGCGGCTTTGAACTCGCCCACCAACTCGCGCAGGTCATCGGCCGTGAGCTCGTTGTCCAGGCGCACCCCGCGTTGCTCTTTCTTCTTCTCGATGATCGCTTCGAAAGGATCGATATCGGTCTTCGACTGCGGCTTCAGGCCGAGGACGATGTCACCGTACATTTGCACGAAGCGCCGATAGCAATCATACGCGAAGCGCGGATCGTTGCTCTTCGCGATCAGACCCTGCACCGTCTGGTCGTTGAGCCCGAGGTTCAAAATCGTGTCCATCATTCCCGGCATGGAGGCGCGCGCACCCGAGCGCACGGACACCAGCAGCGGGTTCTCCGCATCGCCGAAGCGCCGCCCAACGACGTCCTCTATGCGGACGAGCCGCTTCTTCACCTCTGCGTCCAGGCCGAGTGGGTAGCGGTGGTTGTGTTGCTCATAGTAGGTGCATACGTCGGTGGAGATGGTGAACCCTGGCGGGACCGGCAGGCCCAAGCTGGCCATCTCGGCCAGGTTAGCGCCCTTGCCACCGAGCAATGCCTTCATCTCCGCGTTGCCATCGACGCGCCCGGGTTCGAAGGCATAGACCGTCTTCTTGACCGGGGCGCGTGTCCCCAACTGACGTCGTCGCGCTCGCGCCCGTGAGGCTCGCTTCTGTGGCGCGCGCGGCTCCAACTTCACGCGCGACGTGCGGGATTTCGTCTTGATTTTCGTGACTTTTTTTCCATGACTACGACCCATTTCCTCCCACCCTTTCCTATACGTCGACTCCGTTCGGCTTTCTGTGTTCGAGCCAGTTCAGCGCTCCATCCGGTGCCGCTCCGGCGTCCGGCTCAGTTGCTATGGCAACTACCCCAAATCTGCCGGCCGCGACCACGGCATGTCAATGCGCCGCCGCAAATCGTCCGCCAGACGGTCAATTGGTATACGTTCCTGTTGCATCGAGTCGCGCTCACGCAGAGTAACCGTCTGGTCCTGCATCGTCTGGTGGTCAACGGTGATGCCGAACGGTGTCCCGATCTCGTCTTGGCGGCGATAGCGACGTCCAATTGAGCCTGCCTGATCGTACTGGATGGGGAAATGCGGCGCTAGCATGTCGCGGATCTGCAGCGCCTTCTCCGGCTGCCCATTCTTCCGCAGGAGCGGAAAGATGGCGGCCTTCACCGGTGCCAATCGCGGATGCAAGCGCAGGACGATGCGCGTCTCTCCCTCGGCTTCATCCTCGTCATAAGCGTCAACTAGGAACGCCAGCGCGGCGCGGTCGGCACCCGCCGCCGGCTCGATGACGTATGGCACGTAGCGCTCACGCGTCTCCTCATCAAAGTAGCTGAGATCCTTACCGCTGTACTCCGTGTGCCGTTTCAGGTCGAAATCGGTGCGGTTGGCGATGCCCTCCAGTTCCGACCAACCAAACGGAAACTCGTACTCTACGTCGACACAGCTCTTGGCATAGTGCGCCAGCTCCTCTTTGCCATGCGGGCGCAAACGCAGGTTTTCCGCGCGGATGCCGTGCGTGCGGTACCATTCCATGCGCGTGCTGGACCAGTACTCGAACCAGCGGTCGTCCTCGCCAGGCTTGACGAAGAACTCCATCTCCATCTGCTCGAACTCGCGCGTGCGGAAGAGAAAGTTCCCGGGTGTGATCTCGTTGCGGAACGACTTCCCGATTTGGGCGATGCCGAATGGCGGCTTGTGGCGCGACGAGTTGAGCACGTTCAGGAAGTTCACGAAGATACCTTGCGCCGTTTCCGGCCGCATGAATACCACGCTGGCGGTGTCTTCGACCGGGCCCATGAAGGTCTTGAACATCAAATTGAACTGCCGGACTTCAGTGAGCTCACCACCGCATTCGCCCGGATGCTTCGACGGCTTCTCCGGGCACCAAGCATCCGCCAGCTTGTCGGCGCGAAAGCGTTCCTTGCACTTCTTGCAGTCCACCAACGGATCGGTGAAGCCGGCAACGTGCCCGGAGGCTTCCCACACTCGTGGGTGCATCAAGATGGCGCAGTCGATGCCGACGATGTCCGTTCGCGTCAGTACCATGTCGCGCCACCAGGCTTCCTTGACGTTGCGTTTCAGCTCCACGCCGACGGGTCCGTAATCCCAGCAACTGACCAAGCCGCCGTAGATTTCGCTCGACTGGAAGGCGAATCCGCGGCGTTTGGCGAGATTCACGATCTTCTCCATGGTAACAGCGCGCCGCATATGCATTTCAACCGAAGACGTTCGTCTACCATGCCGCGCGCGCAGCGGCAAATCACTAGGCTTCACGCCACTCAACGCAACCACGGTCGCGAGCGCGGCCGTAGTGAAGAGCCGGAGGCGGGGTTCAGATAGCGGTCCCCAACACGCGACCGTTCACGTCGGCGCTGGCAGCGCGGAGATCGGCGCGGCCGTTCTCTTCAGTAACCAGCTGCCGTCGCTCGGCGCCCTCCTGCCGGTTGATGATGGAAAGCAGGCGCAAGACCTCGCGGATCTGTGCCGCGGTGCATGGTTTGCTCAACGTCGGCTGCACCGGCAGGCTCTCGCGTAACCCGCGGCTTCCCGCGCGCCATAGACCGCCGGTCACAAAGACGACGCGCCGTGCCAACATCGGCTGCTCGGCTGCAAGACGCGCATATACTTCCTGCCCGGAAATATCCGGCAACCGCACGTCCAAAAATATCGCATCGAAACTCTCACGCCCTAGGATAGCCAACCCTTCGTTACCGGTAGCGGCGCTGCGAACCGTCAACCCCTCACGTCGAAGCATGGCCATCAAACTTTCGGCGACGGCCGGGTCGTCGTCGATCACAAGCACGCTCCGCATGCTGCGCCCCCCCGCCTCCGATATGGGTAACCTCACCGTGAAACTAGTGCCTTCACCCAATGTGCTGCGCACCGTGAGGTCGCCACCGTGAGCGCGGACGATGCTATAGCTGACGCTCAGCCCGAGGCCGGTGCCATTCGCCTTAGTCGAGAAGAATGGATCAAACACGCGCGGGAGCATCTCGGGAGGGATACCGGTACCATGATCCTCGACCTCGACGCACACCGCGCCTTCGTCAGCCTGCATGTTCACGATCAGCGCACCCCCGTGCGCCTCCATCGCCTGCATGGAGTTGGTGAACAGATTGACCAGCACCTGCTGAATCTGTTTGGCGTCAGCCAGGACCGGCGGCAGATCGCCCGCGCAGCGTAGCTCGGTACGGACGCCGTTGCGGCCCAGGTCATGAGCCATCAAGGTCAGTGTATCGCGGACCAGCGCAGCCAAGTCTACCGCATCGCGCTGGGGCGGCTGTGGGCGAGCGAACCCGAGCAGCCCTTGGACGATCTCCGCCATCCTCCGCCCTTGCGTTTCCACGCGTGCCATTGCAAGCCGCAAGCTATCGACATCGCTGGCGTGGCGCGCGGATTCCGCCTGACCCAGAATCCCCACGAGTGCGTTGTTGAGTTCATGGGCAACGCCTGCCGCCAGCTCGCCGGCTGCCGCCAGCCGGTCGGCTCGGTGCAGCTGCTCTTGCATCTTCTTTTGCGCCGAAACGTCGTCGACAATAACCACCGCGCCTTGAATGCTGCCGTCTTCGCCGCGGATAAGACTCGTGTTCAGCGCCACCGGGAAGGTCGACCCATCGTGGCGCCGGGCCACGGCCTCGCCGCGCCAGCGCTTCTCCAACACGCGCCGCTGCACCTCTTGCAGCCATTCGTTCGAGGCCTCGCCACCGAGCGCCAACGCATCGCGACCCACGAGCTCGTTTCGCGTGTACCCGAACAGACGCAGGAACGCCTGGTTCGCAAACACGATGCGGCGCTGGCGGTCGGTGATCAACACGGCCTCGTCGGTGCTTTCAACGGCACGCACCAGCCGCCGGCTCTCTTCAATCAGTCGTGCCCGTTCCAGCGCCACCGCGGTTTGGCTCGCGATGCCATCACCAATAGTGAGGTCCCGCTGCGTGAAGCCGTTGTGGCCGCCGCGCCTGCCGAATTGCAAGACACCCCAGAATTGCCCCCCGCTGAGCAACGGGGCGGTGAGTATCGTCGGCGCTTCCGGAACGCCCAGGCGCGCCATGCCCTGCGGCGCGATCACGGCGCAGTGCCCGAGCCGGCGCACCCACTCCAGATCGGGCACCTCAGCCGGGGTCAGCCGCATGTTCGTCAGTTCTTGGCCCAAGGCCGCTTCCACGCCCGACACCGCAGCTCCACGATAGGTCGCGGTTTCGTCGTCCCACAAGAAGATGCCGCAGTAGTCCACCCTCAACACCCGCGGCGCAAGGTCGACGACCTTGTTGAGAATCTCATCCAGACTGGTGAGTCGACTGATGGCCTCGCTGACCGCGAGCAGCGCGTTGGCGACGCTGGCCGCGACATGCTCACGCCCTGCCGCCTCGCGCGCACGCCGAGCCTCGGCGCCAACCTGCTTCTCCTTTTGAGCAATCTGATTGAGCAGCCAGGTGGCGGCCACGGAGATGATGCCCAGCACCGCGAGGCGGAAGACGATCTCGACCTGGCGCTCCGCCTCGAGCGATAACCGCACTGACCCGACGCTCCACACGCCCGCGGTTTCCGCCAGGGCCAGCACCAGAGAACTAAAGAGCATGATGCCGATGGCAATCGCGCCGGCGCGCGGGGCGAATACCAAGGCATAGCCCGCAACCTTCAACAAACTGAGCAACACCACCGGGCTGTTCACTCCGCCAGTGCAGCCCGCGGCCAGCGTCATGGTTCCAAGGTTGAGCACCGTGTCTGCCAGCACCAGTGCTGTGGTGATTTGCCCGGCCCGGTAGCGCAAACAAAAGAACGAGTTGAGGACGAGGTAGACCAGGAAGATGAAATGGACAGGCCAGGCGTCTGGCGCGGCGGGCAGGAAGGCTTCGTTGAACAGCACCCACGCCGCAAGCCCTTCCAGAACGCGGAACACCAGCATGAGATAAGCGGTCTGCTGGATGAGATCTCGCTTCAAGTAGGGACCAAGTCTCAATGGTGGCAAACGGACGGTCGGACGCACAGCCACAGTGTACTGCGCACCCACTCGGGTTCGCAAGGTAGCACCCGGTCCAAATGGCTAAGGCGTTTTGCTCTTCGGTTTGTGGCCTGCCGGTTGCGGGACCTTTTGCGCCACCGGCGTGGCGGCCCCCGGTGGACACGGCTTGTATGACTGCGGCAGGAGGTAGAAGGAATAGTCGTCCGTCCCCGGCTTCGCGTCGACGCGTGTGCCTAAATCAACGAGCAGCGGGCTCTTGGATTTGCGGGGCTCGGTGGCTCCCAGCGTGAGGTGAAACCCACCATCCTCGGCGGTGTGGCTCCGCATCGTCCAACCGTTCGGCAGGAACATCCTCACAAAGCGTTCCTTGCGCGGCGCGCCGCCATCGTTTACCAGCTTGCCGGTGAAGTGGAGATCATAAGCGGAGCGAGGTGTCTGCCCCGCGTTTTCCGCCAACATGCACTTGCCACAGGGTTTGCCCTCCAGCCAGCCCTGCTGGACTCCGGTCTGGCACCGCTTTGTCGAGCCAGCCGCGGACTGGCACGACTCACAGATCACCACCAGCCCCACGGTGTTCCCGTCCGGATCCTTGACCGGCTGCGTGCTCTCGGCGGCGATGATGCGCGTGGCTGCCATTACCGCAATCATGTTCAGCCATGCGACCGACCACAGCTTCATGAACCCTCCTAGCGGATTGAAATTTCCGCGGCT
Source organism: Binatia bacterium (assembly GCA_050015455.1). Taxonomy (GTDB): domain Bacteria; phylum Desulfobacterota; class Binatia; order HRBIN30; family HRBIN30; genus JAGDMS01. The sequence continues at coordinate 15,329 of JBEKBJ010000034.1, read as the reverse complement.
CTCCTATAGTGCACGACGAGAAAGGACTCAACTGTCCAGATGACCCGCACGCTTTCAGATTCGCTGTCCTCCGACATCCAACGGGCAGCAGCGCTCGTCCGGCGCGCTCGTTATGTGGTGACACTCACCGGCGCCGGCATGTCGGTGGAAAGTGGGATCCCGCCGTTCCGCGGACCCGGCGGCTTGTGGACGAAGTACGGCGAGCCGCCCATGAAGGGCTATCAGCGCTTTCTCGCCGATCCAGCGGCGGCATGGCACGAGCTCCTGTCGCCCAGCGGTCCGATGCACGAGCTATGGGAAACGCTGCAGGCGGCACAGCCCAACCCCGGACACCACGCGTTGACGCAACTGGAAGCTAACGGTGTGTTGCGCTGCCTCATCACGCAGAACGTCGACAACCTGCACCGCCTTGCGGGCACCCAGCACATCGCTGAAATCCACGGCAACTACATACTCATTCGGTGCATCCAGTGCACCAGCCGTTTCGAGCGGGACGAGATCTCGCTCGAGGTGCTGCCCCCGCGCTGCCCGCGGTGCGACGGCATCCTCAAGAGCGATACCGTATCATTCGGGGAACCGATCCCCGCAGACGTGCTGGCCCGCTGCCTCGAAGAGACGGAGAAATGTGACTGCATGTTGGTGGCGGGCACGTCGGCGACCGTGTATCCGGCGGCGCAGTTTCCAATGGACGTGCGCCACCGGGGCGGCACGCTGATCGAGATCAACCCGTACGAGACCGAGTTGACGCCGTTCACAACGATCAGCCTGCGTGGACCCTCCGCGTCAGTGTTACCTGAGCTGGTCGCGCAGATCACTCAGATTCAGTAGGGCTGCGGGCCGCGTAGGCACCTCCGCAATGGACCCACGCTGGTTCCGCTACGGCACCCTTGTGCTCCTTGCGCTTGCGTTGTGGGCTTTCACCTATCGGCTCGGCGCGATGCCGTTGCTGGACGATCCCAATGAAGCGGAATACGCCGAGGTGGCGCGCGAGATGGTGGAGAGCGGCCATTGGATCAGTCCGCGACTGAATTACGTACTGTTCCTGGACAAGCCGCCGCTCACGTATTGGCTCATCGGCATGTGTGACCTGGCATTCGGCATTAACGAGTTTTCCGCCCGCCTGCCGTGCGCCCTGGCGGGCGGGCTGGTTGTGCTGATGCTGGTGTACATCGGACGGCAACTCTACGATGCGCAAACCGCCCTGCTTGCCGGTTTCATCCTGTTGGCAAGCACCGGGTTCTTGTTCGAAACGCATGAGGTGAGCCCCGATCTCATCCTGACCGCCGGCATCGTCGGCAGCATCGCCGCGTTCGTGCGCTTGCGCCAGGTCGCGCCGGCGCAGATGCGCTGGCCTCTGCTCGCCTTGCAAGCGGCTTTGGCCGTGGCCGTGTTGGCGAAGGGATTGATCGGGATCGTGATCCCCGGTCTGGTTTTCGCCATGGTCATTCCGTTGGAGCGCCGGTTCGATCTGTTCCGCGTGTTCCTGCGCCCGCGTGCCTGGTGGCTCTTCGTATTGCTCGCTGCACCCTGGCATGTGCTGGTCAGCCTCAGGCATTCCGGCTTCTTATGGGACTACTTCATCAACCAGCATCTGTTGTTCTTCTTCAACCGCAAGCTGCCACACGATTCGGTACCGGTATCACTACCGGTGTTTTGGGGAAGCTTCGGCCTCCGGCTGTTTCCGTGGACCATTTTTGCGCCGCTGGCGGTGGTGGCTGCCGTACGGCGAATGAGATCGCACGCCTACCGCGTCGGCGACCGTCTCGTGCTGGCCTGGGCCGCGGTCGTGCTCCTGTTTTTCTCTACCGCTTCATTCCGCATGGAGCACTACAGCATCCCGGTGCTGCCGGCCTTTGCGCTGGTAGTGGCGAAGCTGTTCCGCGATTATGCGCGAGGCGAAGCCTCGGTGCTTCCGAAGGTGACCAGCACGCACGTCGTCGCGTTTGCTGCCGTCGCGCTGCTCGGTCCTTTGATCATCCCGTGGCTCATCGGAGGGGACACATGGCTGGCGCCGATGGGTGACCTCTCCAATCTTGCGCGCCTGACCTTCGGCATCCTTGCCGCCGGGGCGCTGCTGGCAGCGGTCGCCGCTGTCACCGGGCGCCGCGGCTGGGTGGTGCCGGCGCTGGTTACCAGCGTGGTGAGCGCGATTCCGCTCTTCCACCAGGGCCTGACGCTGGTGAGCCGTGTCGATTCCAGCGCCGGCATGGCGGCGGCGATCAGCGCCTTTGCGGATCCTAAAGAGATGGTGGTGTACGAAGCACCCACCGAATACCAAACGTGCGCCGGCTTGAACTTCTACATGCGGCGCAAGCTCACGCTTGTGTGGCCCGCGGGATTCGTCCCGCCGACGTATCTCACGCCGCATATGGACGAGCTGTTCATCACGCGCAAGCAGCTCGAACAACTCTGGCGAGAGCAGCGCGTTTTTCTGATTACCAACCTGCTGGTCCCACGCGCGCGGCTCGACGGCACGGTGCCGGAACCATTCTACATCGTCGCCCGCCTGCGGGATTGGTGGGCGGTGACTAACCAGCCGTTGCACTAATCTCCCGAGGCGAGCAGCCCTACCGGGACAACTCGCCCGCCACAGTCCCGATGGCTTCGTCCAACACCGACACTAGGTAGTCGATCTGCGCTTGCGTGATGATCAGCGGCGGGCAGACCACTATGGTCTCCGCGCTGGCGCGCACGATGACGCCGCGCTCCAGCGCCGCCTTGCGGATCCGGACCGGTACGTTCAACGTCGCGGCAAACGGCTCTTTGGTTCGTCTGTCCGCCACCAACTCCAGCGCGCCCATCAGGCCGGCGGCGCGGATTTCTCCGACCATGGCGTGACGGGCCAGCGTCTTGAGCCGGCGTTTGAAATACGGAGCCAGCTTGCGGGTGCGGCCGATCAATCCTTCGCGCTGGATGATGTCGAGATTCACCAGCCCGGCAGCGCACGCCACCGGATGGCCGGAATAGGTGAAGCCGTGATACAGGGCGAAATCCTCCCCGGCGTCGACCAGGGCGCGGTAGATCCGCTCATGCAGAATCACGCCACCGAGAGGGATGTATCCGCTGGTGACGCCTTTGGCAAAGACGATCATGTCGGGCACGGCCTTCCACCGTTCGATGCCGAAGCGCCGCCCCAGCCGTCCGAAACCGGTGATGACCTCGTCGGCCACCATCAGCACTTCGTGCCGGTCACAGATCGCCCGGATACGCTCGAAATAGCCCGGCGGCGGCACGATGACCCCACCCACACCTTGCACCGGCTCAGCGATGAAGGCCCCGACCGTCTCACCCCCCTCCCGCTCGATGAGGCGTTCGAGCTCATCGGCGCAGGCAAGGCCGCATCCCGGATATGTCAAGCCCAGCTCGCAACGATAGCAGAACGGGCGCGCCATCCGCACCACACCGGCAAGCAGCGGCTCGTAGTATTTGTGGAACTGCGGCAGCCCGGTGAGGCTGGCCGCGCCGGTAGAGGAGCCGTGATAGCCGCGGTTCAAGGCGACGATCTTGATCTTGTGCGGGTGCTCTTGCAGACGCCAGTACAATCGAACCAGGCGGATCACGGACTCGTTCGCTTCTGAACCGCCCGACGTGAAGATCACACGGGTCAACCCTTTGGGTGCCAGAGCCGCGATCCGCGCCGCCAGCCGCTGCGCCGGTTCGGAGGCGAAGCCCATAAGTGTCGGTGCATATGCGATCGCGCGCGCCTGCCTTGCGATAGCCAGAGCGATTTCGGTTCGCCCGTGGCCGACCGCGACGTTCCAGAGTGAAGCCAAGCCGTCGAGGTACTTGCGGCCGGCTGCGTCCCACACGTAGGCCCCTCTGCCCTTCACGATCACCATGGGGCCGTGCTGCTCGATGGCAGCAGGCGAGGTGAAACCGCAGACGAGGTGTTGCATCGGCGCTTTGCGGCGCGTGAGGTGTGCTTGAGCGGCCATCACTCAGTTGCTCGCGACAAAGGGGTCGCCGACGAGGACGGGCCCCGATTTCGGTACCGGACGAAGTCCTGGCTGGCGGCGAACACCAGCAACGCGATCACCGCCACAATGATGAGGAGATCAAGCAGCCCCAACCCGCGCATCGATACCTCCGCGCTCGCTTATATGGCAATCGCCCGCCGCCGGCAAACCGCCGGTGAAGGCAACTCTAGAGTGCACGCCGGCGATTCTGTCGGAGGGAGGGCGGGCTGGCGGCGCGTTTCCCCGCTCGTCGATTTCGTTGTAAAGTCTGGTGGGAATGACGTGGCCGACGGGCTCATTCGACCGACTGCTGGTGGCACTGCTGGTGGGATTCCTCATTGGCCTCGACCGTGAGCGTGTCGAAGTGCGCAAGCATCACCAGCTGTTTGCCGGCATTCGTACCTTTCCGCTGATCGCCCTGGCGGGCGCGGTGCCGATGCTGGTCGTCGACATCGCCGGCTCAGCCCTCGTGGTCGCCAGTTTCCTCGCCGTGGCGGCCATCGCGGTGGTGTCGTACATTCGCAGCTCGGCGGCCGGCGGCATCGGCGCCACCACCGAGGTGGCGGCGCTGGCCACGTTTCTCTTGGGCGCTCTGGCCGGCGCCGGGCAACTGGTGGTGGCAGGCGCAGCCGGAGTGGGGGTTGCTGTGCTGCTGGTCGCCAAGCCGCGCCTGGAGGCCTTCTCGCGGGCGCTCACCGCCGAGGAGCTGTCGGCGGCCCTCGAGCTGGCGGTCATTTCGGTGATCGTGCTGCCATTGCTGCCGAATCGCGGATACGGGCCGTGGCAGGTCCTGAATCCGTTCGGTATCTGGCTGGTGGTGGTGCTGGTCACGACGCTGTCGTTTGCCGGTTTCGTCGCGGTGCGCCTGTGGGGCGAGCGGCAGGGGCTGGCGATTGCCGCCGGCATCGGGGCGTTGGTTTCCAGCACCGCGGTCACCATCGCCATGGCGACGCGCTCACGTGCGCACAAGGACCTGGCCAGCGTGACGGCGGCCGCGGCGGTGTTGGCGTCGGTGGTGATGTGCGTGCGCGTCGCCCTTCTAACGGGCTCGATCGGCCCGGGAATTCTTCCTCGTCTCTTGCCCGTCGTAGGAGTGATGGCCATTGAAGGCACCGTTGCCGCGTGGTTGCTCGCAAAGAAGGCCGCCGTCACCGACTCCGGTTCGTCCGGCGCCGACATCCGCAACCCGTTCAGTCTCACGGCCGCGCTCACCTTTAGCGCCGTGTATGCTCTGGTGCTGCTGCTTGTTCAGGGCGCGCAGACCTATTTCGGGGCGCGTGGGATATACCTGGCGGCGGCCTTGGCGTCGCTCGCCGACGTCGATGCGGTGTCGATCGCGTGCGCGCGCCTCGGCACTGTCGAGGCCGCCTGGCGCACACCGGCCGCGGCAGCGACAGTTGCTGTAGTCACCAACACGCTGGTTAAGCTGGTGATCGCACTGGTGGCAGGTGCCGGCAGCTTCAAGGTTTATGTTGCGGCCGCCCTGGGTATCATGGCGGCGGTCGGCGCCGCCGTCGGCATCCTCATCTTCCTACGTTTCTGAGCGTAAGCAGGAGGCTGCTCTTTGGTGCTGGACCCATAGCCAGTGAGTTAAGCAACGATGTGCCAAGTTCGCACGCTTCGAGACGGTGTCTGGAAACCCTTCGATACGGCCTCTTTGAGGCCTACTCAGGAAGCACCTACTCGGGGTGAACGGGGTGGGATTACATTGGTGTACTTGTCAGATGTTGTCCTAATTAGCCTTCAAACTATATAGGGAGGATTGTATGAACGGCGCTGAAAGTCTCATGCGCACCGCGCGGGAAGCCGGCATCGAGGTGTGCTTCGCCAACCCCGGCACGACAGAGATGCAACTCGTCGCCGCGCTCGACACGGTCGGTGGCGTGCGCGCGGTGCTCGGCCTGTTTGAGGGCGTGTGCACCGGCGCCGCGGATGGCTACGCGCGCATGACCGGCAAGCCGGCGCTCACCCTGCTCCACCTGGGTCCAGGGCTGGCGAACGGCCTCGCCAACCTCCACAACGCGCGCCGGGCGCGCTCGGCGGTGGTGAACGTCGTCGGGGATCATGCCACTTGGCATCGCCCGTTCGATCCGCTGTTGGCCTCGGATATCGAGTCGTTCGCCCGCCCGGTGTCGGCATGGCTGCGCACCAGCCGCACGGCTGCCGATCTCGGCGCCGACATGGCGGCAGCCATCGAGGCGGCGCTGCGCCCGCCCGGCCAGGTCGCCACGTTGATCGTGCCGCAAGACTGCACCTGGGATGCGGCGGACAGCGGTGCGGCACCACGGCCACGGCTGCGGCCGACACGTGTGCCGGACAACGTCGTCGAGGGCGCCGCGACGGCGCTACGCGCCCCAGGCGGGGCGCTCTTCCTGGGTGGAACGGCACTACAGGAAGCGGGGCTGCGGGCAGCCGCACGTATCGCTGCGGCCACGAGCTGTCCGGTGTGGCAAGAAACGCTGCCCGCGCGCATCGAGGAAGGATCTCACTTGCCCGCGTTGGCGTGGCTGCCTTACTTTCCGGAGGACGCCCTGGAGGCACTGAAGGAGGTGCGTACACTCGTGCTGGCTGGAGTGCCCGAACCGGTGACTACCTTCGGTTATCTGGGAATGCCGAGCCGCCTCGCTCCGAAAGACTGTACCGTCCTTACCCTGGCGCGACCTGATGAGGATGTCCCACAGGCGCTTGAGGCGTTGGTCGAGGCCGTTGGCGTGCCGGCAGCAGCCATTCTAGCGCCCCGTGAAGCGGTGGCGCGTCCCACCGGCGAGCTGAATCCGTTCACGCTCGGCCAGGCATTGGCGGCATTGCAACCGGAGGGTGCAATCATTGTCGATGAGGCCGTCACCACGCGCCTCGGCTATCGGCATTTCGCGCAGGCGGCTCCGCCGCACACCGTTCTCTGCATCACCGGCGGCAGCCTCGGCCAGGGGTTTCCATGTGCGGTCGGTGCCGCGCTCGCCTGCCCGGAGCGCAGGGTGATCGCTTTCGAAGCCGACGGCAGCGGCATGTACACCGTGCAGGCCTTGTGGACCATGGCGCGTGAGGGTCTCGACATCACCACCGTCATATGCGCCAACCGGTGCTATCGTATTCTGCAGTTCGAGATGGCGCGCGCCGGGATCACCGAGCCGGGGCCCCGGGCGCGGGCGCTCACGGATCTCTCGGGACCGAGTCTCGATTGGGTGTCGCTGGCGAAGGGATTCGGCATTCCAGGGGCGCGTGTCGAAACCGCAGACGCCTTGGTCACCGCCCTGGAGCGGGCGCTGGCACAGCCCGGACCGGCGCTGATCGAGGCGCTCCTGTGAGCCAACGAATGCGATCAGTACATTCGCCGACCACGTAAGCCAGAGTGCGACCGAGGGCAGCGCACCGCAAGCCGTATACACGGCTCCCTCTGCCCCTGCTCCAGATACATTCCTGGCGGATCGTGCGCGCCCCTCGCTCTGAACCCGATCCGCGCTTTTGACGGCGTCAGATTTCACCGTTCCGTAACACAGGCTTAACCGGCAGAACAAACTCGCGCGTTAGCCTAGGGGGCAGAAATGGAGGCGAATGTGAGTGTTTCATCTGCCTATCTGCACGCGCTTGACGGCCGGGTCAGAATCAAGCTTGCCGGGGTCAAGGGCTCGCCGGCTACCGCGTCACTCGCCGAGGAGCGTCTTCGCCGGTGCGACGGGGTAGTGGACGTCACGGCGAACCCGATCACCGGCAACGTGCTGATCATCTACGACCCCGCCCGGCTCAAGCAAGCTAGGCTGATGGAGGAGCTGGGCCCCTTCAGCGTGGCACACGGCGACTCAGGCAGCCGCGCGACTACCCGGCCGGTGCACGACCGACACAGCGCCGCGCAACGGCTGGCCGAAACCGTAATGAGCACGGTCCTCGAAACCGCTATGCACCAACTGGTCACCGCGCTGATCTAACCGCCGCCCGTTCAGCAGCGGTCGCAGCCCGTTGAGTGTCGCCAGCACGGCCGAGCCGTTGCTGATGAGTGTCGCACCCACCGCACCCAGCACGCCCGCCAGCGACAACGCGATGGCGGCTGTGTTCGGATAGAAATTCAGATTCCAATTCTGCCGGATGAGCTGGAGCGATTCGCGCGCGATGTCGATCGCGTGTGGGATCTTCCACAAGTTCTTTTCCAGCAGCACCACGTGCGCCGTTTCCCACGCGACGTCGGTACCCCCGTCGACGGCAATGCCGACGTCGGCCTGCGCCAACGCTGGTGAATCGTTGATGCCATCTCCGACCACGGCCACCGTGCAGCCCTCCTCCTGTAGGTGCTTGACGAAGTTCACCTTCTCCTCGGGCAGCGCCTCAGCAACGTAGCGTTCGATGCCCAGGTGACGGGCGACGCGCGCGGCCACTTGCGGCCGATCGCCGGTCAGCATTACCACCTCGCGGATACCGCGGTCGCGCAGCGCCTGCACGACACTCGGCGCCTCCGCGTGCAACGGATCCTCGAACACCAGCAGTCCGATCAGCTCGCCGTCCGCCGCGACGAACAGCGGCGAGGCCGCTTGCCGCTCCAGTTCCGCCACGTCGTCGGCCGAGCGATCGACCGGTATACCTTTCAAGCGCATGAACCGTTCGCACCCCACAAACACCATGGCCTCGCCGATGTTCGCCTGGACACCGAGCCCGATCATGTAGTCCGACGTCTCGCGTTCCGGTATGTGCAGGCCGTACACTGCGGCAGCACGCTGAATGGCCTCGGCCACCGGGTGCGTCAAGCGCTGCTCGGCGGCGGCGGCCAAGACCAGGATGCGCTCCGGGTTGGCGGTGCCGTAGGCTTTGATGTCGGCGAGCTCCAGCACACCGCGCGTCAAGGTACCGGTCTTGTCGAAGACGATCGCATCGACTTCGGTGAGGGTTTCGAAATAGCGCCCCCCGCCTTTCACCAGAATGCCGTTGCGGGCGGCCTCGGTCATCGACGACAAGATCGTCGTGGGGGCAGCGACGCGGATGCCGGTGCCGTAATCCGGGATGAGGATGGCGGCGGCGGCGTTCGCGTTGCCGGCGGCGACGCAGGTGCCCGCACCCAAGAGCGTCCACGGCACCACGCGGTCGGCAAACTGTTCGGCATAGTTCTGGATACGGGTTTCACGAATGGGCGCCTGCTCCACGAGCCGGATGACCTTTTGCGCCATGGTGTCGGCGCCGATCTGCCGCGCACGCAGGCGAAGCTTTCCTTCACGCACGACGGTGCCGGCGAACACGTCGTCGCCGGGGCCTTTCTCAGCCGGCATCGACTCGCCGGTGAGAAAGGACTGATCCACGGTCGCCTTGCCGTTGGCCACCAAGCCATCGACTGGGATGAACTCGCCCGGGTACACGACGACTTCATCGCCTTTCTGGACCGCTTTCGCGTCAATCTGGCAAACCTTTCCCGCTCGGACCACCCACGCGGTTTGGATCTTGCCGTCGAGGAGACCACCGATGGCACGGTGGGATTGCTCCATGGTGATGTCACGGATGAAGTCGCCGAGCGACACCAGCCAGACCATGATGGACGCGGTGGCAAACTGGCCTTGTAGGCCGAGTACGCCCGTGGCGGCGGCATCGAGAACATCTACGTTGAGCCGGCCCTTCTGGGTGACCGAGTCGATGGCGCGACGGAAGATCGGCAGGGCGGCCCCCAACAGCAGCCACGGCGTCAGTGCCGCCTCGCCCATAAAGCTGAGTATCGCGGCGGCGCTCGACAGCACCAGGGTTATGGTTGAGCTGGATTGGTTCTCCTGCCCGTTGGGCCTGGGCTCTTGCAAGGCGCGCAGATCGGTCAACGAGAGCGTGCCCACCCGCCGCAAGAGCTGTTTGCCGCTGACGGTCGCGTGGTCATACGCGACCACCGCGCTCCGGCAATCAGGATTCAGCCGAATGTCTTGAACGCCCGCTTGCTCGCGCATCCAAGCGCCAAAGGCGGCGGACAAGTCCCGCCATAATTCGTCGTCGTCGATCCGAATGCGCAGGCGGCCGGCTATTGCGTGCACAACCCGACACTGCAAGGACATAAGCCTTTCTCTGCGCGGCCGACTTCCCGCGCCGCAAACCACACACGCGTTGCGGACACTACTTAGTCGCCGTGACCTGCGCCGGATTCAGCGCCACAAAGGTCCCGAACGAAAACCACAGCAGATCAGACCAGCTCGGGAACGCCGCCGTTTCTGCCATCACGAGCCGTCCCATGCCGAGAAAGAAGAGGCTCAACGGCAACAGAACCCGCAAGTCCACCGTCCCTCCCGACGCCGATCCCAACTGCCGGTCGAGACCGCCGAAGAGGCCGGTGATCTGGTGTGCCAAGGGCGACGACGATCCGGAGCCGTCGGCTGACGGGTGTAACAGGCCGGCGATTACCTCTTCTTCCAGTCCCGGCAACACCGCACCGAGCGCCTCGGCCACCCCCGGCATGACGTCTTCCCAGGCTACCTCGGCCGCCTCGAAGAGGATGAGGATACTGCCGGTGAGCAGGTTCGTCTCAACGTGGCTGATCCCAGGCGCCGCTGCGAGCCGCTCGTGAATCGCGTGGGTGACGGCCGGGTTATGCTTTGCGTGTGGGACCTTCACCCGGACCCGGCCAGGGCTCACGTGGACGACTCTTGGCGCCTCCGCTGTCATTCGGCCCGCTCTTTACCTCACGCTTTGGCGGCGCCTTTGGCAGCGGTACGGTGCGAGGCTGCGGCGTGGGCACCCTCCGAATGCTCAGCGCGTGCCTCCGCAACCAGATCGCTCCACTGCTCGCTGGCCTCTGCGAACATCTCTTTCGCGCTGTCGGCCAGCGCCAGGTAACCCTTGACCGCGCCCTTCGCCAAGGGACGTGCCACCGAGCCGACCGCCGGCAGCACAAGCGGTGCAACGAGAACGGCGCCCACTCCGACCAAGATCGCTGGGGCACCGACTTTCAAGACATCATCAAGCAGCGCCATCGGGAAACCTCCTCGCACTTAAGGTTAATGGAAAATTCATCAAACCTTAACGTAGCAGTTATGAAACATAGGCAGAGTAGCGGGCGGAGTCAATACGTCGAATCCAGACACATGCCTGCTCTGACCTCACAGATCTCGATTCAGGGCGATTCCATCCACCGCGCCGTGCTGCGCAGCTTGGCGAAGGTCCTCGTCTTGCACATGGCGAGCAAGGGGCCGGTGTATGGTTGGGCATTGCGGAAGTCACTCGATGCGGTAGGGTATCGCATCAGTTCGGGGACGCTCTATCCGCTCATGCGCAGTCTCGAAGCGAACGGTCTCATGCGCAGTATTGCCCGTCCGGTTGGGAAGCGGATGGTGCGCTACTACGAGCTGACGGCCGAAGGCAGGCTGCGGCTTGCGGCGCTGCGTTGGGAGCTCCTCCGCGTCATGCGCGACACTGGTCTGTACCCCGAGCTTCCGCGGGCCGCGCCGCGTCGTCGTTTCCGGCCGGCGGCGCAGTCGCGGCGGCGATCGCAAGTGACGCGCGGCCGGCCGGCACCGTGCTGAATTTGGCAATCAATCTACGATCCGAATTACGGACGTTGGTGTGGGAGTGATCATGGACTGGAGACTGGTGGTATCGACCTTCCTTGCGGTGTTCCTGGGAGAGATGGGTGATAAGACTCAGATCGCTGCCGTCACCTTCGCGGCATCATCGCAGCGGCCGCTCAGCGTTTTTGCCGGAGCGAGCACTGCACTGGTGGTGGCGACGGTGTTGAACGTCTTCGTCGGTACCCTGTTCTCCGAGGTCTTGCCGGTCAGCTACTTGCGGCGCCTGGGCGGGGCGGTCTTCATCATCCTTGGCGTCGCGATGTCCCTCGATTGGCTGTAGAGCCGCCGCGCTCCTGCGTAGCCGGCCGCATTATGGCGCGCTTCCGGTCAGCACTGCTGCGGTTTCGAGCGGTACCTTCTCTCTTCTTGACTCGTATTGCTGGTAGAGGGCGCAGCTGATGGGGTCACCGCTTGTGCAGTACGCTCCCATCTCTGACAGCGAGGGGATCATGAGCCCCTGTACGACGGCACACAGCGGAAGCTTTCCACCGATAAGATGTTCGCACGTCATGGCGGTTACACTCCTTTGACTGTCACGGTTCGATCCCAGACACAGCAGATACGGTAGCCGAGTTACGACACTATGACGGCGGCGTGATGATTGGATGAACCACTGAGCTGCAAAACTACCGGGTGCCGAGGGCTAGAGCCCGAGGGGTGGGGAGCCTGCGCAGGTGGGCTTGGTGCCTCTGTAGCCCGCGGTTTCAACCGCCGGGCGGCCGTCGGGCTGGTTATCTGTAGCGAGTAACTCTATCCCGCCCGCAACCGTGGCGAGGGTGTGTCAAGTGGCGGCGGTGGTGGAGTCGGCGCACATGTCACGCAGGCGGCGCTCCATTTCTTCCAACCGATACCGGATCTCTCGCGCTTTGGTCGGCAGCGACTCGCGCAGCGCCCGTAGCTTCTTCAAAAACGGGTCATCGGCCGCCGGGGCGCCCTCCGTTTCGCGTTCGAGATTGCTGGACATACTACTCCCTTCCAGGTTGCCCGCACCTATCCTCAGTTCTGGCTTCCGCTACCCTAGTAGCGCAGGCGGCCGCGGCCGGTCAATGTGTCTGATTCCGCCATATCGCGGCGCTGGGGAATTCATCATTCTGCTCGGCCCCAACGCCGGCGGTATTGTCTTCAATTCTTCAAGTTCCTGCAATGCCGCCGTCACACAGCAGCGATAGAATCGGGCCGCATATGCCCACCATAGAAGGCGCGATGGGGCGCGAAAACTCCCATTCCGTTCAATGTCCGTATTGCACTCATCGGTTTGATCTCTTCGGCGCCCGTTGGTGTCCGCACCAAACGGAGCCTTCGAAGATCTGCCCGAACTGTGAGCGCTGCTTGTGTGAGCACCCAGCCTACAGCGAACGACATTGCTGGAGGGAGGCACCGCTCGGATTCCGCCGCCGCGGGTTTCAACGACTGTTCCTTTTGTACATCTGAGTGAGGGCCGACGCGCGCAGTTGCCCGGAACCCGGATCATGACACCAACATCGCGCCGATGGTCATGTTCACAGTGAAGGGCGGGAGCATGCGCTGCCTGGGCGAACCGGGGATCTCTATATGACATTCGAACGCGCCGCGGGCGAGCTTTGGCGGCGGCCCCTAAGAACGAGCGGCAAACAATGGATTCTGGTCGTTGAGGACGATCCTGATATCGCCGCGCTAGTGTGCTTCGATCTCGAGCGGCAAGGGCTGCCGGCGACCAACGTTGCAGATGGCGAGGCCGCGCTAGCGGTGGTGGAGCGGGATCCTCCCGCTCTGGTCATCCTCGACCTGATGCTTCCGGGAATGAGCGGCATCGAGGTCTGCAGGCGCATCCGCAGTGATGCAACAACGGCGGCGCTGCCGATCGTGATGCTGACCGCCCGGGCAGCGGAGGAAGACAGGATGCTGGGTCTGAGGGCAGGCGCGGACGATTATATCACCAAACCGTTCAGCCCGCGCGAGCTAGTGAGCCGCGTGCGCGCCGCGCTACACCGCGCTGCCGAGCAGTAAACGGACGCGACTGCTCCAGCCGTCAGATACATCGACGGCGGCTCTTTCTCGGACCGGAGATCGAAGAGCTGAACGTGATCTGTCGCTGCTTCAGGCGATTTACCTGAGCCGCGTGGACAGGACGCGGTGCTGCGTCCGGATCGCGTAATGTCGCCGCTTCCGGCGCTGACCCCTGCATGGATCAGCCGTTCGGTAATCTCCTCCACGACGCCGATCAACGTCGAGCTGAAACTTGCCTCTTCTTACTTCCTACTTCCGCCTTCAGTACGTGGGTCCCTGTTTCAGGTAGTTGAAGGGCGCTGACCGGTTCACCTCGGCGCAGGTGGGCTCACCGTTTGCGACGGTGAGGGTGAAGTCGAAAATCTCACGCCCGACCTGCTCAATCGTTTTCCCCTCGTCTATCACTGTGCCGGCGTTGATGTCTATGTCGCCGGGCATGTTCTTGTATATGCGTGAATTGCTCGAGATTTTCACGACCGGAACCGCGGGAAAACCGGCAGTCGAGCCCCGGCCCGTAGTGAACAGCATGATCTGCGCGCCGCTGGCAGCCACGCCCGCCATCGAATCGATATCGTAGCCAGGTCCGTCCATGATGGTAAGACCACGCTTCGACGGGCGCTCCGCGTAATCGAATACGTCGGTTATCGGAGTCGTGCCGCCCTTGGTGATGCAGCCGAGGGACTTTTCGACGATGGAGGAAAGGCCGCCCTCGATGTTGCCCGTTGAAATGACCATGCCGGCGAGCTCGCCGAGTGTGGCCCGCACGTGCTTCTCGTGCTCGATCACCATCCGCTCGACCCGCTCGCCCAGTTCCGGCGTCGCGCAACGGCGCTTGAGTATGTGGGACGTGCCGATCATTTCCGTCGTCTCGGTGAGGATCACCGTGCCGCCCTCGCGAACAAAAAGATCAGATGCCGCACCGACCGCCGGGTTCGCCGTCACGCCAGAGAGCGCATCGGACCCGCCGCATTCGAGACCGACTACCAGTTCGCTCACCGGAACGGGCGCGCGCTTTTGCTTTTTCAATTCCTTCAAAAGTCGCGTCGCAATTTCAATCCCTTTTCCCGTCGTGGCCGCGCTGCCGCCCGCTTCCTGGATTACGAGGGCCTCGGCGGGTTTGGCCTGGGCCGACTGAGTGAGGAAATCGCTCCTCAACGGCTCGCAGCCAAGCCCGATCACCAGCACGGCGCCGACATTCGGATTGTTTATCAGGCCGCCGAGCGCCCGAATGCTCACCGCCATGTCTTCGGGTCCGTAACCGCAGCCATAGGGATGCGTGACAGCGATAACCTCCGGCAGGGCGCGGCCTATGGCTTCGACCACCCCGTTGGCGCACGCCACCGATGACAGTATGAGCATGTGATTGCGTACGCCGACCTTTCCGTCCTCGCGCTTGTATCCGAGAAACTCCATATGATGACTCCTTACGGTCTTTATGCCAGCACTCCTCCCGGAATAGGCTGCGTATTGTGGACGTGCACCCACTCGCCTTGACCTATGTCACGAGTGGCTTGCACTATCGGTTCGCCGTATCGCACCACAACGCCGCCGGACGGGATCGCCATGAGCGCAATCTTATGGCCAGCCGCGACGTCCTCCGCGACCTCAAGCACACGCTGGCCGTCCACGACGACAGCTTCCCCTTTCTTCAGCGACTGCTTTGCAACTGCGACATTATCCTTGATATCAATTTTCAAAGCGTTGCTTTTCATAGGCCACTCCCTGCTTGCCTTTCCTTTTTCGCCCTTTATGTGGACTTTCGCACTTTTTCGGGATCGAGTCACTCTCAGCTGTCGGTGAGCTTCAGCTCTGAGAGTTCGGTGGCGAGATCGATCCAGCGATCGACAAGGGTGCGCAGGCGAGCATAGTT
>JBEKBJ010000033.1:0-43660 GCA_050015455.1 Binatia bacterium | reverse complement strand
GACGGTGCTGGTCACGCTGCGCCGCCGCTTCCCCGATTTCCAAGCCAGATTCAAAAACGCTTTGGATCAACTCGCACGCCAGCCGGCGGCAAACCCTTACAACCTGCTCTTCCGCAACCACTCGCCTCCCTGGCAAGAGCAGCAGCTATAGGGCACGCCGCACCTCACCCCTGCGGAGACTGAGGGGTTACGAAACTGCGCGGCTGGTTCCAGTACTATCAGCACAGCTGGCGGTGGACCTTTGTGGTGCTTGATCGCTGGGTGCGGATGCGGCTCCGCAGTATCTTGCGCGCGCACGCCGGCCGTCGCGGCCGGGGTCGTGGAACAGATCATCGGCGTTGGCCCAACGCCTACTTTCGCGAGCAGGGTCTCTTCAGTCTCGTTGAGGCTCATCGACAGCGGCTCGCGCGTCGGTCCCTATGAAGGGCTCCGCTAACTGGAGAGCCGGATGCGGGAGATCCGCAAGTCCGGTTCGGAGGGAGGGGGAGCGTCCTTGCGCTCTCCCTACCCCTATTGCTTTCCGTAGGCGCGAATTCATTCGCCGGCCAGTGTGCTAAGCGGACAAATCCGTAAAGGCGGAAATGGTTCACACCGGCGTTTCGCCTGGACGCGCGGGCCGTGGAGGAGGCTGAGGTGGTGGCGACGGAGGTGGCGGTACACCGGGTGCCGGCGGAGCTGCGGCGGGCGTTTGGCCTGGTGCTCCTGCCGGGGTCGCGGCGAAATGCCGCAGGCCCTCGGCCAACCCCCGCAAGCGCTGTGAGGTCAAGTAATGGATGGTCCCCTCCTCGCGCACGCTGCCGGCCTTCACGCCGGTCAAGACTTCCAACCCTTCGTCAATGGTCCGGATCGGATACAGATGGAACTGTCCCTTGCCGATCGCGTCGATGACCTGCGGCCGGAGCACGAGGTTGTCCACGTTCTGTACCGGCATGACCACGCCCTGCCGGCCGGTGAGGCCCACCTCCACGCAGGTGGCGAAGAAGCCCTCGATCTTCTCGTTGATACCGCCGATCGGTTGAATCTCACCCCACTGATTAACACTGCCGGTGACCCCGAGATCCTGGCGCAAGGGGACGCCGCTCAAGCTGGAGATGAGGGCGAACAGCTCCGCCGCCGACGCGCTATCGCCGTCGATGCCGCCGTACGACTGTTCGAAACAGAGGCTGGCGACTAGGCTGAGGGGAAAATCCTGCGCGTACGCGCGGCGCAGGTATCCGGAAATGATCAGCACCCCTTTGTCGTGCGTGTGGCCGCTCAGCTGCGCTTCGCGCTCGATGTTGATGATGCCCTGGGTGCCCATGGAGACCGCCGCCGTGACCCGCGAGGGGCGCCCGAACTCGTAGCCGCCGATGTTGGCCACGGCGAGGCCGTTGACCTGGCCGGCCTTGCTGCCGTCGAGGTCGACGAGCAACGTGCCGTCGCGGATCAGCTCCCGCAGCTTCTCCTCGTAGCGGTTCAAGCGAAAAACGCGCTGCTCCAGCGCCTGCTGCACGTGCGTTTCTTCCACCTGCTGCTGGCCGGCCTTGCGGCACCAGAACGCCGACTCGTGCATGACGTCGGCCACTTGATCCCACTGGCTAGGCAACTTGCGCCGATCGTTGATGAGCCGCGCGCCGAACTTGGCCAGGCGCGCGGCCGCGGCGGCGCTGAACGGCGGTAACTGGTCCTCGCGGATGATGCGTGCCACCTGGGCGAAGAAGCTGCGCCGCGCCTCGTCGCCATCGACCTCGTAGCCGAAGTCGGCGCGCACCTTGAAAATCTCGCCGAACTCCTCGTCGTAGAAGTACAGCAGCTGGAACAGCTCGGTGGGTCCGGTCAATATCACCCGCGTCGATATCTTGATCGGCTCCGGTTTCAGTGTGGTGGCGGCAAACAGGGCGAACGGATCGTAGGCCTCGATCTCCAGCTCGCCGCTCTTGAGACAGCGCTTCAGCGCGCGCCACACCAGCGGCTCAGACAATGCATCGAGCACGTTGACCACCAGGCAGCCGCCGTGCGCGCGCAGGAGCGAACCCGCCTTGACGCGGGTGAAGTTGGTCACCAGCTTGCCGGACGGATCAACCATGCGCTCCACGGCGCCGAACAGGTTCTTGTACGCCGGCGACGGCTCGATGATCACCGGCGCGGCCGCAATGCCGCTGTTGTCGACCAGCACGTTGACCTCATAGTCGACCAGCACCGCCTCCTGCGCCGCCGCTGGGAGCATCCCGGGGAAGGGGAACGGGGTCTGGGGTTGCGCCTGCTCGCGGAAGCTGTCGAGGTTGTCGAGCATGTGCTCGCGCACCTCGGCCAGATACTGCTGGATCTCCGGCCCGTAATGCTGTCCGATCTCCTCGATCAGCGGCGTGACGACGTCGGCAGCGACGCGGCGTTCCGCTGCCTTCACCTCGTGCGCCAGCCGGCGTCCAAGCGCTTGCTGGCGGCGCAGCATCGACTTGACCTCACGAGAAACTTCGCGTTCGCGCTGGCGCAAGTCTTCCTGCTCGGCTTCGCTCAGCTGCTGCAGTTCCTCTGCTTCCATCGGCTTCCCGTCTTTCAGGGGAATGAAGATGATCCCGCCTTGCGGGTGCGGCTGCAGGGCGAAGCCTTTCTCGGCGGCGCGTTGCTGCAACGCCTTGGCGGTCTCCTCGCCTTCATGGCCGTAGCGCTCGGCCAGCTGCTCCTTCTCGTCCTCGAAGGTCTCCTTGCGGAAGGTTTCGGGCAGGGCCCGCTTGAGGTCCTCTACCAGCTCCTGCATGTCGTGGCGCAGCTGTTTGCCCTGTCCGGCGGGCAGGTAAAAGGCGCGCGGCCGGTCACGATTTTGGAAATTCTGCACCAGCACGCGGTCGTCGGGCCGGGGGAAGTTGCGCGTCAGGTCCGCCAGCAGCGCGCCGAGCGTCTGCTCGCGCTGGGTACCGCTGAGACCGCAGACGTAGATGTTGAAACCCGCATGCCGCACGCCGAGGCCAAGCTCGAGCGCCGCCAGTGCCCGTTCCTGGCCGACCCAGTCCGGTGTGACGGTGATTTCGGCTGTGGTCGTGAACCCCAGATCGGACACCGGCACCTTGAACGCGGCTTCGTCAACTGAAAGCTCGCGCGGTGCGGCCGCTGGTTGGGTTTCCTGTGCCTTGGGATCGGTCGGGGTCACGGGTGGCGTCGGTGGATGTGAATGGTCAGAGTGGAGTCTTCAATTTCGGCGTCGATATTTTCCGGGTCGGCCCCAGCAGGCAATGCGATCGTGCGCTGGATCACGATCTCTTCCTGCGTCTGAGTCCAGCCCGTCTTGCCGCGATGCTCGCCCGCCCGGCGGCGATGGCCCGTGACGGTGAGCCGATCGCCTTGCACGTGCACCTGCAGGTCGGCGGCGCTCAGGCCCTCCACCGGGAGCTTCACCATCCAGCCATCCCCGACTTCGTGCACCTCAGCTGGGACGACTTGACGTGCGGCCGTGCCCCATGGGCGGCGGACCAGCTCATCAAACAACCGGTCGATTTCGTCGAGCACCGACGGCAGCGGCATGGTGCTAGCGTTATCACCACGCGACGGGGCTGGCAATGCTGGAGGTTGATTTTCGAGGAGCTGCACATCGCGCGCGCCGTGGCGCGGGTGCTGCTACCTTCCTCTTCTCCCTGAGAGAGTGTCGATAACGTATGAGACAGTTACGGCGCTTCAACGCCGCGGCCGCGATACCATGCTCGGGCGCGGCCGGTTCTGCTCCGCTGCAGCTGTGGCTTGGCGGTGGGTGGCTGCAGCAGGCCCAGGGCGTTCGCCGCGCCGTTCCGGCTCGGGCACGACGAAAAGCTCGTAATCGGGATCCTGCTTGTCGGGGCGCTTCTTGCTGCTCAGGACCAGGAAGCGACCGCCGTCGCGGAGGACCTTTGCGGCGGCATCCAGATTGTCCTGCTGGACACGGCCGGACAGATACGGCTTGTTGCCTTCACGGCTGAGATTCTTCCACAGCACTCCTAGCTTGATCTTATCGTCCGTCATCGCTCCCCCTCACGCGTTGTCTTAGGTCTGGAGTTGCCGAATACGCGAGGTCGTCTACTACACTTACTGTGTCATGTCAAACGTACCGCCTGTGCCGCGGAGGAAAAGCAAAAGCATTTCTCCCCCTTCCCTCGCAGAGAATGTCGGAGTCTGCGGACCGCGACGGTGACATTCTCGTCAACCAGATCCTCGCGTGGGACAATGAGCTGTGCCGGCGCGATATCGATCCCGTGCCCGAATCCGGACGCGACGAGGCTCGGTGCTGATCGAGTTCCTGAATCTGCTCTAGCGAGCGGAAGTCTACATTCCACACGCGACCCCAACGCCGGGCGAAGGATAACTCCGAGCTGGCGCGTCTGGCAATTTCTAAACTGCCCCCCAGCTTGGGCGGGCGCCGATCTAGTGCAGCCTCAAGTCCCCGTTGCCGGCGCGCACGAAGCGCCACTGCTCCATGTCGGTGTACAACCCCATCTGCACCACCATGACCATAGCGACGTAGTCTGTGCCGGCGAAAGCCGACAGATCGCCATTGCGAGCTGTGAAGGTAATCGACGCACCGTAGAGCTGTGGGCTGATCGCCATGCGGGTGTTGAAGCCGCCGACCAGTCCCGTGAATACCTTGCTGCCGGCACTGGAACTCGCAAAGTGCTCAATGAGACCCAGGTCGAAACTCACGTCCGCGTCTCCGGCGGCGAGACGTACCTTCACCGGCCCCGCCGCCGGCACGCCGTGCAACACACGGGCGGTGATCGAGGCCTTGCTGCCGTAGCCGACAAGCGGTTTCACCAGCCCGGTCTTGCGCACGAACCCCTGATTGCTGAACGACATGGGAAAGCCCGCCAGGTTGCCCACCGTGTCGCTCGCCAACTGCAGCGTCAGCCCATTCAGGGTGCCGTCGACCGTCACCGGATCCGTCTGCGCCGCGCCCGGATTGGGGTAGAGCGTTACGTAATACGTGCCCTCAACCGCCTGCGGGATCACGACCTTCACTTCCGGCTGCCCGTCGCCATCGAAATCGCCCGTCGTATAAGTCGCCCGTGGGATCCAATTGATGTTCGGATTGATGATGAGATCGTTGGGGTCGTGCACGTCCATCCACATCGGCCCCTCGGAGTGGAAAACCAGTGCTGCGGCCGGATTCTCGAGGGTGAACAGCTCGTTGCTGCCGTCCGCGTTTTGCCCAGTGTAGTTGCAATTGGATAGGAACACGATACGCGACGCGTCACCGCTGATCTCCGGGTCGGAGTTGACGCACCCTATCGAGTCAGTAAGCTGCGTGAAAACCTTCCGCGACCTGTTATAGAGGAAAATCTCAACGTTCCCGTCCGGATTCCCTCCCGTGATGTCGGCACTGCTCTGGAACGCGATCCATTCACCGTCGCCGTCGATCGTCGGCATGTCGGCGGAGAAGAAACCGTCCGCGCCCTGGTTGAGAATCGACTTACCGCCCTGCCGGTCGAAAAGCACCATGACATCATCGTTGTCGGGATTGCTCCAATTGATGTTGCTGGAGGACATGAAGACGGCGTAGCGCCCGTCGGCGCTGATCGACGGCGCCCAGCTCTCGCCGTTGGCCTCGTAGTCGAAAACGATCTGGTTTTTGTCGCGCCTTTGGACGTTGTACATGAACGGCATGGCGCCGTTGTTCGGATTCTGACCGGTGAGGTTGCTGTAGGAAATGAAGGCGACGAAGTTGCCGTCGGCGCTGATCACGGGGGTATAACTACCGTTGCAGTCTGGATCATGCGTGATGGGCCGGGTGGCGTTGCGGTGGAAAAACACCTCGTCGCACAAGTCGGGGTTGCGGCCACTCAGGTTGCTATTCGTCTGAAACGCCAGGCTCTTCCCGTCGCCGCTAATCGACGCCAAGCTGCTTGAGCCATCGCCGGACCGGTCCTGGGTGATCTGATACATACGGTGGTACTCGCGGTCGTACTTGAAGATCTCGTCACTCCCGTCGGCATTGCGGCCGACGTAGTCTTCGTCGGAAGTGAAAGCCACCCATCGGCCGTCGTAGCTGATGCTCGGCTCGGAGCCACTCGCCTTTGTGATGCGGCTGAACTCGCCCGTCAACGTCTCGTAGACGAAGACGCTCGTCAACAGCGTCGGGTTCAGGCCGCCGATGTTGCCGTTGGAGTCAAAGGCAATATACCGCCCGTCCCCGTTGATGGAGTAGACGCTGACGAACTGGGTCTTTGGCAGATCCGTAATCTGGGTTATCTGAGCAACCGCGGGCAAGGGGCCGGCAGCGATCAGCCCGGCGACGACTCCCCCCGCCAGATGCCTGCCAATACGCATTGCACCAAAGATTGCAACATCGGATCCGGCAATTGTCAAGCCAGAAGATTCACGGTGAATATGCGGTGTGAAAATCAACACTGCCGAGATCATCCACGCCGATCAGTTCGATCCCGATGGCACGGACAATCAGGCCAGTGTCAGCGTCGCCGCCATCTTCGATCCACCATCCGGCCGCACGGTGCTCAATGCGGCCAACCTGCCCGAGCTGGAATGACGCATGGTCTGGACGGGATCTTTTGGCGGGGTGTCATCGGCCCCGATCTCGGCGCCACCGACGAGACCACTGCGGCGAAACGGTGCGACGGGCGCCGCGGTGGATTTTCGGTCGTCGTGGGATAATATCTTATCCATGAGACCTTGGCAGGAACGCTATCACGATAAGCTAGTGGACGCGGCCACGGCGGTGCGCCAGGTCGCCCGCGGCAGTCACGTCTTCGTCGGCTCCGGGTGCGCCGAGCCACAATGTCTGGTCGCGGCGCTGGCGGACCGCGCCCCCGAGCTCAGCGACACGGAGATCTTGCACATCCTCACGATCGGGGTGGCGCCGTACGCCGCCTCGAAGTACAGGGGCCGCTTCCGGCACAACGCCTTCTTCATCGGCAGCAACGTGCGCGACGCCGTCTTGCAGGGGCAGGCGGATTACACGCCGGTGTTTCTGTCCGAAATACCGCGGCTGTTTCACAGCGGCCGCGTGCGCCTCGACGTCGCGCTGATCCAGGTGTCACCTCCCGACCGTAGCGGCCACTGCAGCTACGGGATCGCGGTCGACGTCGTCAAGGCCGGGGCGGAGAGCGCCAAGCTCGTCATCGCCGCCGTCAATCCGCGCATGCCGCGCACACACGGTGACAGCTTCATCCACGTGGACGAGATCGACTACCTGGTGGAATGCGACGAACCCATGTTGGAGCTGCCACAGCCCGAGCCCGAGGAGATCTCGGAACGCATCGGGCAGTTTGTCGCCGACCTGATCGAGCCCGGCGCCACGCTGCAGCTCGGCATCGGCACGATTCCCAATGCCGTCCTGCACCACCTCGGGGACAAGGAAGATCTCGGGCTGCACACCGAGATGTTCAGTGACGGGATCATCGACTTGATCCAGCGCGGCGTCATCACCAATCGCCGCAAGGGTCTGCACCCGGGCAAGTCGATCGCCTCGTTCTGCATGGGCACACGCCGCTTGTACGACCTGGTCGACGACAACCCGGGCTTCGGCTTCTACCCCAGTGAATACGTGAACGAGCCCACGGTTATCGCTCAGAACGATCGCATGGTGGCGATCAATTCCGCGCTGCAGATCGACCTCACGGGTCAGGTGTGCGCCGACTCGCTCGGATACCGGTTCTACAGCGGCATCGGCGGTCAGGTGGATTTCATCCGCGGCGCCGCGCGCTCGCGCGGCGGCAAGCCTATCATCGCCATGCCGTCCACAGCGAAAGACGGCACCGTGTCGCGGATAGTCCCAGTGCTGAACGAGGGCGCCGGGATCGTGACCACGCGCGCCGACGTCCGCTACGTCGTTACCGAGCACGGCGTCGCCGACCTTTACGGGCGCAACGTCCGCGAGCGCACGCTGGCGCTGGTCAGCATCGCGCATCCGGACTTCCGCAACGACCTGCTGGCGGCCGCCAAAGCGCGGCGCTACATCTACGCCGAACAGATCCCTTTTCCCCAGCAGGGCCTACCCTATCCGAAGGAACTCGAGTGCTGGGAAACATTCAAAGGCGGCCTCGAGGTTTTCTTCCGGCCCTTGAAGCCGTCGGATGAGCGGCTGCTACGAGATCTCTTCTACTCGCACTCGGAAGAGACGGTGTCCATGCGCTACCTGACCCCGGTTAAGCAGCTGCCGTTGCGCCTGATCCAGGAGTTCGTCACTCTCGATTACGAGACGCACCTGGCCATCGCCGGCTTCCTGGTGCACGACGAAGCGGAAGAGATGATCGCGGTCGGCCGCTACGTCCTCGATCGCAAGAGTAACACGGCGGAGGTGGCATTCACGGTCCACGACGACTACCAGAACCGTGGCATCGGGCACTTCCTCCTGGAGCATCTCAAGAAGATCGCGCAGGGCCGCGGCATCGCCGGCTTCACGGGGCAAGTGCTGGCCTCCAACAGGCGCATGCTGCACCTGTTTAACAAGGTCTACTCGCCCCTGCGCAGTGAAGTGAAAGGCGGAGTCTACACCATCTCCTGCCGCTTTACCGAGATCGACCAGTACCGCCGCCAACATCATGAGGAGGAGCCGGTCGCCGCCGCCCCACCGCGGCCGACGCAGCTGTGAGGCATTGGCGTGCCGGCATCCTGCCGACAAGGGCAGCTTACGTGAACGGTTACTCGACGCCGCTTGAGCCACAGGCCATCACTCACTGTGCATTTTTGATTCTTGCCGGGCACGACTCACGAGCACGATTCACGATGATTGAGTTTCGTACCATCCGGCGGCATGAGCGCGATGCGGTCCTCGACCTGCTGGCGCAGTGGATCGGCGACCGCGAGTTTTTCGCTCGCTATTTCCGCAACGATCCGAGCTTCCGCGATGATTTATGTTTTGTCGCTGTCGACAACGGTCACATCGTCAGCACGTTGCAGGTCTTCAGCAAGCGAGTTCACGTCAACGGCGCGGTGCTCGAAGTGGGCGGTGTCGGCAACGTCTTCACCACCCAGCGCTACCGCGAGCGCGGCCTGGCATCAGCGCTGCTCACGCGGGCCATCGAGACCATGGACGAGGTCGGGTTCGATCTGTCGCTGCTCTTCGCCGTGCGCTTGTTGTTCTACAGCCGCCACGGCTGGCAGAGTCACCTGCGGCATCTACTCTTCGTCGATGCGGCAGACGTCGACGGGTCGGGTCCGTACGCCATCGCGCCATTTGCTGCTTCCGATCTCTCGGCGGTGATGGACATCTACGAGCAGTACAGCGCCGGATTCAACGGCCCCACTGTCCGCGACCTCACCTATTGGCGCGGGCAGCTACAGTACGCGGGGAACCCAAACGAGGATTTCCTTGTGGCGCGCGCTGGCAGCCGTATCGTGGCCTACATGCGGGGCACGCCGCTGTACGATTTCTACCAGATCATCGAGCATGGGTGTTTGCCGGGTCACGAAGACGCGCTCACGCAGCTCTTCTGTCGTCTGCACGGCACGGAAGGGCGAACGCTGCCGGGGACGGTCACGCAGCTCGCGATTGTGCCGACCGTCCGGCAGCAGTTGGAGGACAGGGGGCTGAGCCTGCGAACCATCGAGGACGTCTTCTGGATGTGGCAGGTCATCTCCCCGGCGCGCGTCGCTAGGAAGTTGGGCATCAGCGAGGCGGACCTGGCAGCTGACGATGTCTTCTTCCGCCTCTTCCCGCCTGAACGGTCCGTGTATTGGGCGGCGGACCGGTTCTGACTTCCGCGCCGTTCGGAGCGCGGCGACCGCGGCAATCAAGCCCCGTCATACGCCAGAGGAGTCGTTCGTGTTGCGAGCGCCCGGCGGCCCGCCTTGGGCGGGTGGGCAGCAATCAGCTGCAGCCACACACGTTGGCAGCCGCGTCGCCCGTTCTCGCAGCCGGCACCTTGCCCTTGGTCGTTTCGTCGATGAAAGTCGCCATGAATTCATGCGACTTCGCCGTTACCTTCGTAGCGATCGCGACCGCCGCACCGATCTCTTTGTCGGTTGCACCGACCTTGTCGGCCGCGCCGTAGAGCGTGACGAAGCAGTTCTGGCACTTGGCCGCAACAGCCGCGCCGATCGCCACCAATAACTGGGTCTTCGGCTCGAGGTACAGGTCCATGGTCATCTCGTCTCCTTTCGCGCCGGCCCGCGCGCCAGCGCGGTGTCTGTAGAACGCCGCGACGAAACTTTGTGGGAGCACAGCAGGGTCCCCTCCGGCCCGCTGTCGCATTCACACTCAGCCCGGCAAATCTCAGCGAGTTGCCGGCGGGCGCGGTGGAGTCGGACCTTGGCTGCGCCCACCGAGCAATCGAGAGCTTTGGCAACCTCGTCGAGCGGCATTTCCGCAAAATCGTGGAGCAGCACGACCCTCCGCCGGTCGACCGGTAGCTGCCGCACGGCGTCGAACAAGCAATTCTGGGTCGCCTTTTGGTCAGGTGTGAGTTCAGGATCGAAAGCAGTTTTCGCCGGTGTCAGGGCATCGAGAATCGCAGAGACGGAAAATGCGTCGCCGGCTGCGGCCCGTTCAACGGGGCTGGCGGCCTGCCGGCGCATGTGGTCGCGCCAGACGTTGACGGCGATCCGCCGTGCCCATGTGCGCAGCGTTGCACCGCCACGAAACTGCGGCAACCCGCGGAGGATGTGCACCAGCGACTCTTGGGCGAGGTCTTCAGCAAGAGCTGCGTCACCGCCGGTCCGGCGGGTGAGGAAACGCACGAGGTCGTTCCGCAAACGTTCGAGAGTTTCGGGGTCGAGCTTGGAAGGCCGGTTGCGGGTCGCTTTGGGGACGGCTGGCATATGCAGGACCTCGTTCGCTCTTACTAGACGGACGGCGGGGAGGCCAGGTTACAGCGGCCAAGAGTTGCCGTCAGTGCGCCCGAAACTCTTCGGCGCACTCGACTTCACGGTCGACCTGGACGGTGGTGTGGCCGATCCCGAAAGACTCGCGCAGGCGCGTCTGCGCCGCTTCGATGATCGCGTGCGGCTCGTTATCACCACCGATGACAAGATGGGCACTGAGGTGATATCTGCCCGAAGTTAACGTCCAGATATGCAGGTCATGCACCTGGCGCACGCCGGCTATGCCGAGCAGGCATTCCTCGACTTCCTCCAAACGCATACCGCGCGGCGTGCCCTGCATGAGGATGTCCACCGAATCGCGGATGATCTCCCATGAGGTGTAGAGGATCAGCAACCCGATGCCGACACCGACCAACGGATCGGCGACGTACCAGTTCGCCACCAGGATGAAGACGCCGGCAAACACCGCACCGACCGACCCGAGCGCGTCGCCCAACACGTGGACGAAGGCGGCGCGCACGTTCAGGCTCTCGCCTTGGGAGCGCTTGAGCACGGATAGGCTGACGAGGTTGACGCCGAGCCCGAGTGTAGCCACGGCGATCATGCCGGCACTCTTAACCGGCGCTGGAGTCAGGAAGCGGTGAAACGCCTCGCGGAAGATCAAGGCGACGATCACCCACAGCAGCAGCGCGTTCACCAGCGCCGCCAGGATCTCCACGCGGTGGTAGCCGAAGGTCTTGTTCGCGGTCGGCGGCAACTGCGCCAGCCGGATGGCGAAGAGACTCAGGCCAAGTGCGGCCACATCGGACAGCATGTGGCCGGCATCGGAGAGCAAAGCCAGGCTGTTGGTGAAGATGCCACCGGCGAACTCGACCAGGCAGTACGAGGCGGTGAGAACTAGCGTGAGGGTGAGGTCACGACGGTTGCGGTCGAGATTGCGCTCGGTCACGGCACAAACAGTCCTGAGTGCTGAGAGGAATTACTTGTCCTGCTTCAGCTGCGCCTTCCAGTCGAGGACACGCGCCTTGGCGGCCCAGGCTTCCGCCTCCGGGACGTTGCCGGAACGCTGGTAGATGCGCGACACGTTGGTGTAGCCGAGCTGCTCGTCCGGAGTGAGCTCGACGACTTTCTTGGCCGCTTCGATAGCTTCCGCCCACATCTCCTTGTCGGCATAGGCCATCGACAGCCCTTCCCAAGCATCGGCGAACGTCGGGGCGAGGCTCAGGGCTTCTTTGTACTTGCTGATGGCATCGTCGAGGCGTCCCTCGGCGACACAATCCACGGCTTGATCGTACAGCTCCTCACTGCTTGCCATCATCCAGGAACTTATCGAATGCCCCGGCACCGCTCAACCCCGTCCAGAACGCGGATTGCGTAGGGCATATCGCTGTTGAAATGCGGAGCGGATCGCCGTGGAAGCGATGCGCGCTACGCTTCAGCAGCGAACTGGCTGCGAGCACGCCGCAGGTCGGCAAAGCCAACCCCAGCAAGCGGCAGCGCCACCAATCCCTGCGCTAACAGTGAGAACAGCTGAATGGCGTTGAGCACCAAACCGTACGCCAACGCGTCCGGCTTACCGATCCCGAACAGTTCCAGGGCAAGCACGCAGGCCCATTGAAACGTGCCGATCATGCCGGGGGCGTTGGGCAAGGCCGTACCGAACCCGATGAAGATGAAGACTATGAGCGCCGCGCTGAACGGGAGCGCCAAGCCGAAGGCGCAGATGACCACGTAGCTCGACAGAATCGGCAGAAACCACAGCGTGACTGAGACGAAGAACACGCCGGCAAGCAGGCGGCCCTCGGGCAGGATCCGCATACCGTCGAGGACGGCACGCGTGATGCGCTTGAGTCCGGCCGCCACCCGGTCGGGCAGCAGGCGCACGATGCGGCGGTCGACGAACTGCTCGCCCTCCCACCACAGCAGCAGAACGAAGCTGACGATCACAACGGCGCCGACGGCGGGGAAAATGGCGCCGTGACGTACCCAAAGGGGCAAACCGGCGGTGGTAAGTAACCCGATCAGGATGTAGAAGACGATCACCACCGAGTCCATCGTCTTCTCGATCACCAGGTTGCCGACGACGTTGGAGAAGGTCACGGTCGAGCGCCGGGACAACAGCCAAGGCCGTACGAACTCGCCGAGGCGGACCGGCAGCAGGTTTATCGCCATGTAGGCGACACTGGTCACCACCCAAAGCCGTCCCAGCGCGATACGTTCCAGTGGAAGCAGCTCCAGCTGCCAGCGCCAAGCGCGGAACACCTGCAGGGTCAAGCTGATCGCGAACGCCGGGATCAGCCAGCGGGCATCGAAGCGCTGCAGCGCCGCGCCCAGATCCACCAACGGCACGTTGCGGAAGGCGAGGTAGAGAAACCCCGCGGCGATGACGGTGCTGAGCGCGATCCTCATAAAGAGCTGCCGGCTCATCGTCATGCTTGTCGGTCGCGAGGCGCTGGCCTTGGGGGCGGCTCGTCTCGGGAAGCGTCCCTTCTGATTACCGCCGGCGCTGCTGTGCTTCGCGCATCGCCTGTTGCGGCGTGAGCACCAGCGATGTGCGCGACTCTTCGGCTTGGCGCTCTTCTTCCATCTGCAAGAAGGCGGCGAGACCGGTGCGGACCAGTTGTTCGCAAATGTCGATGTCGCGCCCGCCACGGCTGCCGGCCTTGAGCGCGAGCGCCGCAGCCAGGGCGCGCTGCGCCTGCTCCGGGCGATCGCTCTCGTGCAGGAAATAGGCCATCTCTTCCAGCCGCCGCACCCAACTGGCGCGCATTTCGCCCGCGAAGAGCTCCTCGATGGCGCGTTCCACCGCCACCCGAAAGCGTTCCTGTTGCTGGCTGGGATGCAGGATCAACGGGCTGCTCTTCGCCTCGAGCACCTCGTCCAAGTACGGTTTCAAGGCGTCGCGATCGAAGAACCAGGTGCGGAATTCCTTCTCCTCCAACAACTTGGCCGACTCCGTCACCAGTTGTGGCTGGGCGCGCACGGCCGCGACGTCGAGCCGCGTGAAGATGAGCGGTTGCATCTCCGTCACCGGCTGCTTGGTCAGCTGCGATCGCAACCGCGGGTAGTCGCCGCTGACCGGCTGCCCCTTTTCGACCGCCCAGCGCATGCCGCGATCGATGAGAAAGTCGCAGTAGCGCCAATCGACCTCGAGCATGCGGATCTCGTGGCGTTCGAGCAGTTGGTGGCGCGCCGCACGCAGCGCCTTGCGCGTGGTTTCGGAGAGGTCGACTTCTCGGAGCCCATTGGGATCGTTGATCACCGCGAACAGATGCGCCAAGCCTCCGGCGCGCGGCTTCGCGAGCCACACCAGTTGATCGCCGCTGCCGTCGACCGCGGACAGGTAACCCTCCACAGCCGGGGGCGGTATCGTCAATGCGGGCGTCGTGGGGGTGCCCTGGGGGATGGCTACACCATGCCGCTCCAGCCGGTACAAGGAGCGCTTGACCTCCTTGCGCACCAGCTTGTCGCTGCTCGCGGTTTCCAGTGCCGTAAGCGCCTCGACACTGGCGGCATCGGGGTGCGCACCCAAGCGGGCGGCGATCGCCAAGTCCGCCGCCGGGTCACGGCCGGCGGCCTGGCGTAGCGCGGCGACCCCGGCGTCTACCGGCACGCCCCATTCTTCGAGCCGTTGCTCACCGAGGCGGAGTTGCGTCTGACGGTCTGGCTTGCTCATGGTCATGCTCGGGCGCCGAGGCGGCAGCGGCGCGCGGAAACATCGTCAACTTCGCGGTCACACGATCATGGAGCCAGTGAGGGTCCCACCACTCCACCGGGTCCACGTGGACTCCTCGCAACATTACCGAGAAATGCAGATGATCGCCACCGGCCAGGCCGCTTTCGCCCGTCTGCCCCAGCGTCTGCCCGGTCTTCACATGCTCACCCGGCTGCACCGCGATCGAGCTGAGGTGGCCGTAGAGCGTGAAAATTCCTATACCGTGATCGAGAATCACTGAATTGCCGTAGATGCCGAGATTGTCGGCGTAGACCACGATGCCGTTTTGTGCCGCCGCCACCGGGCTCAGCTTGAGCGAGGCCAGATCGTAGCCGAGATGCGTCTGCTGGTCGATGACCTCGCCATGATAGGTGTACGTGCGCCGATCGGCGAAGGAGCTGAGCGGTGCGGCGTTCGGCTGGCGTTGGAAGGCGCCGTCCCACAACGGCTCTGACACGGAGTTCGCCGTGAGCTCGCGGATGCGCGCTTCATTTTGCCGGCGCAGGTCTCCGTTGATGAACAGGTAGCCCTTCAACAGATCGGCGGCGATCGGCAAGCCGTTGTCGTGCTCGATCTCCGGAACCTTGCGGGTGAGGAAATCATCATCGAGCGCCAGCGTGCGTTCGGCGAAGCGGCGCGGCTTGATGTTGCAGGGCAGGTAGATCGCGCGCTGATTGCCGGCGGCATCGCTGGCGATCAAGCGCGGGCGCACGTCCGCCGTCAGATCCTGTGGGATGGCGAAGAACGCCAGGGCGATGGCTGGGTCGGCGAAGTAACCGGTGACCGCAGGGAAGAAGTACTTGTCGACCTCGATGCCGCTGCGCACGGCTTCGGGCGATTGACGAAATACGGCGACATCCATGCCGCCGAGCCGGATGTTGTGTTGCGTCGTCAGCAGTTCCACCTTCGGCGGCGTCAGGCGGACTGTCACCGGCCGCGACAGGCGCGGCGCATGTGCTGGCGGCAAGACGTGCCAGGCGTAACTTTCGGCGAAGACCTCCAGTGTTGCGGGGCCCTCCGGCACCTTGAGCGGCAGGAGATCGGTTTCGACGTGCACCCGTTTTTCAGCCAGGCCGCTGCCGCGCCAGCTGGACGCCGGATATGTTTCATTCAGCAGTTCGAAATTGACGCCGCCCGCCTGCAGGCGCACCGTGACCGCGCGCAAGCCCGGCGCATCGGTATGGACATCTATGTCGATAGGTGTCTTGCGCCCGAGGACCTCGACAGCGACCGGCAGCGAGACCTGCGGCGCATGATGTTCGAATTTCAACCACCAGAAGGTCCCGGCTGCCAGGAGGAAGACCGCGCTCAAGAACACGAGCACAGCGCGCATCAGCGTTGCCCACCTGCATTGCGCATAACGAGACTTCTTATTCGCGGCCCCCGTAGGCGAAGTCAAGGTGGTTCTCACACCGCCGAGTGCCTGAAGCCGCTTCACGCCTAAGAATAGACCTGGTCGTCTTCCTAAGCCCGAACTGCTCGCAACGCAGGCTGGCTGAAAGCGGTCAGTTACAGAGTACTGAATAAGTCCCCAACCCACACCCCTGACGGCCTTGTCAAATTCGGCTGGACGGAGTATACAGTAGCGTTAACATGTGGAGGGGTCGCCAGCTCACGCGCTGGCGAAGGGGAGGAATAGGGTTCTTGTGCTCGCTGCTGGCGGTTGCCGGCACCGAGAGGGTAAGACCGTCGCAGGCGCAGGCGGTGCCGACTCTGAGCCAAGCCGCCCTCCCGGCAACCGGGCGCCAGGAGACCTTCCTCAGCGTTTCTACCTTCGGCCGCTACGCCGTCACCGTCAACAGCCCGCAGGGTACGGCTTTGCAACTGATCGATCGGCTGGCCGGACCCGGTAAGGTACAGGGCGAGGCCGGCGCCTCCGACGGGCGCGTCGATGCCTTCCTTGATCGCGGCGAGTACAAGATCGTCGCCTACTCAGATCCCAAAGGAGCGGGCGAGGCGAAACTTGCGGTACACGCCTTCACCACCGCACGTGATTACCTGCACCCGCCGTTGCTGGTCGAGTTGAAGCCGGTCGAGGGCTCGCTGAACGATTTCGAGCAGGTCTCCTATTGGCTCGACGTGAAGGAGCGCCGGCAGGTGATCCTCGAGGCCGCAGGACGCAACCTCGCGGACCTGCACCTATGGACCAACGGTGACTGGCTTGTCGATGCCGCCCCCGCAACCGCGGTCGTCGAACCGCAGAAGGGTCGTCCACTGCTGGTGTGCCGCCTCACTGCGGACCTTAACCCCGGGATCTATTTACTCACCGCATACGGAGGGGCCGGGCAGCCGTGGGCAGAACAGAGCAACGAGCATCCATTCTACCTCCGCTTCGGGATACCCCGGCTCGGCCGCGTCGGCCGCAGCCGGCACGTCGTGAGCCCGTTTGGCACCGACCGCTGGCTCGTCCCGGGAGAGACGACTTATTTCCGAGTCGAGTTGCCCGAGCCACAGCCAGCATCGCTCGAGGTCGGCAAGTTTGACCCGCAGCAGCCGTTCCAGACTAACGGGAGTAGCGCCACGATACACAAGAACTCCCTGCTGCCCGTCGCCGAGTTGGAGGTGGAAGGCAGCACATGGCACTTTGACCATCACGTCGTAACCGTCACCGCCGCCGCCGGGCAGCCGTACGTGCTCCAGCAATTCGACATCGGCAGGCGGTACTTTTGCGGCGGTAGGTACTGGCCACTGGGTGAGCCCGGGACTTACTGGGTGTCCACCGTCCATTCGGGCGACCCAACCGACTCGGTTGACGCCACGGCGCTGGTGCACCGTTGGCAAGACCAAGGACCGCATCTCGAACCGTTCGCGGCCCAGGTGGTAGACCTAGACACGGACACTCGGTGGGTCCGCCGTTGCAATCTCCTCGACACGCTCACGTTGTTTTTCCACGTCCGGAAAGCCGGCAAATACCAGGTCCTCGCGCGCGGGACTGCGGCGCGTTTCCGCATCCAGCCGTTCCTGGTCTCGGAGCCCGAGCACTACGAACCACCGCCGTCTCAAGAGTCCGGCTACGCCTGGGATCTGGAGCCCGGCTACTACGTCCTCACAGCGGAGCCGATGAAGGAGGGCATTTTGGACCTCGCCATCGTTCCCGGAAGCCAATCGAGCGCGCCGGACGTTTTCCGCCAGCTCTTAGGCAAGGGCCGGGAAGCCGAGATGCAGTCGATCAGACCGGCCGTCCAATTCCCGCAGCTCGATATCGATCGGGATTACACCTACACCCTCTTTATCAACCAACAGCCGGAGGTAAAAGTCGGGATGGTGCTGCGGCGGTACCCGCTGGATCTCACCGATCCCCTACCTGTTATTCAGCAGCCCGGTGAAACCGTGCGCGTGCCGTTCGCTGTGGATGAGGACAGCACATTGCACGCCGAGGCGGAGGACGACTCGTTGCTGGACGTCTCGGTCGATAAGGGCCCCGCGAAGCAAACCCAAACGATCTCTAAAGGCCAGCACACGCTCGAAGTGCGCTACAAAGGCGCGACCCGGGTGAACTATGCGTTGAGCACGGAACCAGTTCGGTTGCAGGCAAGAACCGCACTGCCGCCGCTGCCCAATCCCGAGCGTGCCGCGCCGTTGAAATTCACAGAGTTGACCGACAAGGCGCCTCAATTCCTCGATCTGGACCGTTCGCAGAGCGCAACGTTCCTGGTCCGGGCCGACCAGCCAGCATTGTACAGGCTCCAAAGCACGGGGTTGCTTGCCACCAGCGGCTCGCTCCGAACGCGCACGGTCACCTCCCTCGACGAGGCGGCATTGAACGGTGTCGGCCGCAATTTCTTCATCGAACAGTTCCTACGTGAAGGGGATTACCAAGTTACGGTGACGGCACTTGGCCAATCCAAAGGGCATCTCGGCCTGACACTCGAACGCACCCCGTTGACCGATGGTGGCATTCTCTCCGCCGGCGTAGCTGCGCACATGTCCGTCCCCGCTGGCGACGCGGTCGTGTACACGTTCAAGATCTCGGAAGCGGGCGATTATCGCCTGCGGTCGATCGGCGCCGGCACCACCTTCCGCGGACGCCTAGAGGACGCCGAGGGCTGGCCGATCGAGACGCCCAATCGTCCGGCGGACATCAGGCGCCACTTCGATCCCGGCGCGTACCGGCTCGTCACGCTGCCCGAACCGGTAACGACGCGGCGGCTGACGCTGCTCGAGCGAGTGCCGCCGCCACTCAAGTTCCAAGGGCACGGCCCGCACGAGTTGCCGCTCGCGAAGCGGGTGCAACACACATGGATGGAGCCCGCCGCCGAGGCGCAACGCACGCCCGACATGTGGCAGTTCACTGTCCCCGCGCCGATCGATGTCGCGATTGATCTCACCGGTGAGATGCAGGGGACGCTCAGCCAGGTGGATGCCGACGGGCAGCTCACGGCGGTGGCGCCGGTGCCGCCGTCGCGTGGTTGGAAGGGGACCCTTAAATCTGGGCGTTACCGGCTCGACGTGCAATGTGTGCGGACCAACAACCGGGCGCCGTACGAGGTGACTGTGTGGCCCAGGCAGATGGTCGCAGGGTTGGATCGTGCCATCGAGCCGCCGGCGGACATCCCAATCTCAGTGGGTCAGGAGAGCTTGATCCAGCTCAGCTCGTTCGGACCGCGTGACGTGCGGGCGCTGCTCTACGATGCCGCCGGCCACCTCGTGGCAAGCAACGACGATGGTCCGGATGACTGGAACTTCCAGATCCAGAGTCGTCTCCCTAGCGGAACGTACACTCTGCACGTTGATCCAGTCGGTACGGCTTCCGTAACGCCGACACCTGCAGGCTACGCCCAGCCCCAACGGCATCATTTGAAAAAACGGAAACGCTGGACACAAAGCGGTGGGCAGTCGGGAGCCGAGGGAGGTTCTGTCCCGACGCCGAAGAGTGAAGAGCTGCCCCCCGAAGGTACAGAAGCAACGGCCGCCGCGACTGTATCAGCGGAAAGTTCCATAGTGTCGATGCGCAACCTGGAGGAAGTGGAGCAGCCCGCGTTGTCACTCCCGGCTAAGGTTGCAGTTGATCTAAACGACGTGGTGCATCTGTACCCACTGCAATTTGCGAAAACCACCAGCGGCGTGCTTGCCGTCGCGGCTAGCTCGGCGGAAGGCGTTGGGGTTGCGGTCGAGGCGCGTTCGAGCGCTTCAATCTGGCGAACTGCTGCCACCGCGAGCGGGCGACTGGCGCGCTTCGAGTTGCCATTTGACAGTACCACTGAGACCTACCGCCTGCGGATGTGGTCGCCGGGCGGACGTCCGACCACCGTCCGACTCCGGGCTGCCGCCGCCATGCCACGGCCCGCAACGGAACAGCGATTACAAGCCGGCGTTGGACTCAGCGCCGTGGCCGGCATCGATCCGGCCATTGGCGTAGGGGCGGTCCGGCTCGACCGTCCGGGAGTATTGCGATTGAGCAGAAAGGCAAGAGCTGTGCGCGTCTGCTCCGTTGTCGATACGCCATGTGCAGCGGCGCCCAATGACTTGGTCGCCGCCGAAACGACGCTGTGGTTGGTCACCGATCTGCGGAAATCCGGAGACAAGAAGACAATCGCCGCTAGTCGTTTGATTCTCCCGCCGGGCGCGCAGCAGACCGTGCAGCTGGAAGTGAGCGGGGGCCGCCCGCTGACGTGTGACCTGCTCGAGCCGAAGGGCGGCCCGGTGCTAGCGATCGCGACCTCAATGGGCGGGCAACCCGGGATCCGGCTCACCGATCGCCAAGACGCCGGTAACATCACCGACAGTGATGCAGGAATGGCGGTCGGGCTGTGGTCCGCCGCCGCTGCCGCGCTGAGCTTGCAGCACCCGGCGGCGGTGGTGTGGAAGGCCACGGGCGACGCGCCCATCGCCGTGCGACTGCAGCAGTTGAGCTACGCGCCCCCGGCCGCAGAACCGAAAGCGTGGGGCACATGGGATGCCAGCATCACCGGGATCACCGATCGCGCCTTCGACTTGCCGGAGGGCGCCAAACGGCTGCATCTCGCCCTCGGTGGGTCCACCGTCGCCGTGCTCTCCGCAGGTGATCAGGTTGCGAGCCTGCACTGGCTCGGGAACATGCCCTTCGAGGAAACCGCAGAGACCAGTGCCACCCGCCTCACGATTCTGCACACCCGCGATACCGAGGATCGGTTTCGCGTCGAGGTGCTGCCACTTGGAAGCGCGGCGATATCGACTGCGGTCAGCCCCGGTGCGCCCTACGAGAACGCGATGCTGGGCGCGGGAATGATCCGCCTTGGTGTCACTGCCGGCGAGAGCGACCCGGAGCGACCGTTCACCCTGCACGTCCGCGGCGCCAACGCTCAGCCGACGTTTGTCGGCGCCGACGGCCGCATCTCCCGGGGCGTGGATGTCCCGGCTGGCAGTAGCGGGACGTTGCTCATCCGTCACGACTCCGGCCTCCTGCTTGCTTGGATCGATCGCCCTGGCGAAGAGGCGCTCGGCCTGTGGGGACGCGTGCCCCTACCGCAGGAAGGCACACTCGAACCGCCGGCTGTGGTTCAACTGAAGGGTACCGTCGAGTCCCTGCGCTTCGAGCCGAAACAGCCTGTGATGTTGCACCTGCGGACATCGACGCCACTGATCACGCTGCTCAAGCGGGGCGAGGCGGTGCCGGAGGTGGAGGTACACGCCGCGGTGACGGTGCTCGACGCGTATCTCAGTGCCGAGCCCACACTGCTAGGGTTACGCGCGCCAGCCGGCGGGACGTTGACAGGCACCGCGGAGGTCACGGCGTCGCCGGTGACCCCGATCAGCGAAGGCCTCGGTCCGGAGACGCTGCTCGCGGCGGGGGACACGAGCCTCTTCTCGTTCACC
This sequence comes from Binatia bacterium, assembly GCA_050015455.1. Lineage (GTDB taxonomy): Bacteria > Desulfobacterota > Binatia > HRBIN30 > HRBIN30 > JAGDMS01. Next base: position 22,431 of record JBEKBJ010000033.1, on the reverse strand, counting down.
GTCACGCGAGAAGGCCCGGTCGGCATCGGCGTGCGCGCCAATCCAGATGTGGTCGACTGCACGCTCTTGGACAGTGCCGGCAGAGCGCTGGGGAGCGGCACCGTGCAGATGCCCACGCTCAAGCCGGGCACCTACTTGCTGGCGCTGCACGCACCGACCGCTACGGGCCCGGTCCAGGCACGCCCTGCGCTCGCCGGCGTCGTGCTGCCCGGGACCGGGCCGCCGGAAGACGTCATCCGGCGCTACATGGCGCCGCCGTCACCACTGGTGACACCGATGGCGAGCGAGGAAGGGGACGAATGATGCGCACTGCGCTGGCGGGCGCTCTCCTCTGTCTCGTGGCTGCGACCGGCGCTGCTGCCCCGACCCCGGTGCCGCGGCCGACGCCCAAGCGCCCGGCACACGCCAAAGGCACGATCATCGTTCCCGATCACTTCCTGCGCCGCTGGGATCCTGTCACTCTTTTCTTCGCCGGCGACGTCGGGCCGACCGACGGTGGGCCTGAGGATCAGCCGGAGCGTTTCGTACGCGTAGCCCCGCCGCACCCGGGCGCGTTCACCTGGCTGGACGCCCGTACGCTGCAGTTTCGTCCAGCGGAACCGTGGCCGCCGCTCGCACGCTTCACCTGGGCGGTCGATCGGACTTCCACTAAGCTGACGACGCTGATGGCGGCTCCCAAATCAACCTTCCCAGCAGACAATGCGGTCGGCTTGAACACAATCGACGAGATCACACTGGTCTTCGCTGAGCCGATCGAGCCCGAAGCATTGGCGAGCATGATCACCATCGAGCTACGCGCGTTGCCGGGAATCGGCGCCGACTTCAGCACCGGCAAAGCGCAGTGGCTCACGCGCAACGACTTCGGTGTCAAAACGATGGAGCGCCGGGCGCGCTCGGATCCTGCGTCGTATGTGATCGAGCTTCACAGCCCGATTCCGCTCGGGACGCGTGCCATTGTGCATTTGCGCCTCTCGCTCGATGACGACGCCTCGGAATCGTTCACGCAGATCGCCTTTGCCACCGCCGAGCCCTTCCGCATCCTGGAGGTGGGTTGCCGAACGATGACGCAACCAAACCCGGACTATCCGTGGCTGCAGCCGCAACCGGTCAAGCACAGCTATCCGATCACGCCGGAGGGGTCGCATTACACCGCCGAGCAGGCGCTGAATTGCGGAACGGAAAAGCCGACGCTGCTCATCGAGTTCTCGGCCGCGCCACGCGAACTCGGGCCGGTCGAAGCCCGCAATCTGGCACACCTCACCCCCGCCGCCGACAAGCTGTCGTCCAGTATCGAAGGCAACACGCTATTGGTGACCGGCGAATTCCAACGTGAGACGGTGTACCGCCTCACCCTGACCCCGACGAGCATCGTCGACCAACAGGGACGGCCACTCGATATCCGCGGCGAGAGCGACATCTTCGTGTACTTCCCGCGCCGCCCCGAGTTTCTGACCTGGGGTGCCTCACAGGGAGTGATCGAGCGCTTCGGCGCGCAGATGATTCCGGTGAGCGGTCGTGGCAAGGAGCGGCTCGACTTGCGTATTCAGGCCATCGATCCGCTCGACCGATCATTCTGGCCGTTCCCCGACCGTGCGGTGGCCATCGACGAGTCGAAGCCCCCGCCCGGGCCGGGCGAAGAACCGCCGCCGTATACCGGCACAGCCCCGATCGACGTCAGTGACCTGCAGCATCAGATCACCGCCCTCGGTTCACCGCCGGTGTCGACGATTGTGCGCCTGCCGCTTCGACGCGACGGCAGCGCCGCCACGTTCGGTCTGGATTTGACGCCGCACTTCGCCAGCATCTCCGGCAAGCAGCGGCCCGGAACGTATCTGGTTGGCTTGCGTCGGATCGACGGCTCCAGCGAGCGCTCATGGATGCGCGTCCAGGTGACCGACTTGAGCTTGAGCACCGTCGAGGAGCCGGAGGCGACGCGATTCGTCGTGACCTCTCTATCGACCGGGCGGCCGGTTGCCGGCGCGTCCATTCAGATCGAAGGCACGTTCGACGGCGCCTGGACATCGCTGGCGCAAGGGGTGACTGCAGCGGACGGCAGCTTCCGCTGGCCGGCGCCGGGGCCGGTATCCGGGCATTTTCGCCGCATCCTGCGGCTGGTGGTGAAGCACGACGATGATGCGCTGGTGCTCGACCCCAACAAGGCACCGGACGGCTATGCCGACAACCAGTGGTCGCCCACACACGAGAACTGGTTGCAATGGGCGCTCGGTCCCCTCACCGGACGCGGCCCGCAGCCGGAACATGTGTGCCACATTTTCACCGACCGTCCGGTGTATCGGCCGGAAGAGGAAGTACACATCAAGGGATACATGCGGCGGCGCGAGAAAGGCCTGCTGACGCCTGAGACGTTCACCGGCTTCGTGATCGTTGAAGGTCCGGGAGATCAAAGCTGGCGGCTGCCGGTAACGCTGACGCCGGCGGGCAGCTTCTATCACACATTTTCCGCGCCCAATCTGGCAACCGGCGAGTACAAGGCGCATCTGGAAGACGCCTGGCAGAAGCACTACGGCAACGTCACCTTCCGCATGGAGGCGTATCGCATTCCGACCTTTCAGGTGGATCTGCACGCGCCCGACAGGGTGCCGCTCGACCGCGAGTTCGAGGTCTCCCTCACCGCCGCCTACTACGCCGGCGGTAAAGTCTCCGGCCGGCCCCTGCAGTGGCGCGTCACGCAGTTCCCCTATACCTGGTCGCCGAAGCAGCGTGAAGGCTTCTTCTATTCTTCTGACGGGCGCTTCTCCGGGACCGGTCAATTCCAGTCCTCACCGAAGCTGGAGAAGCAAGACACCACAGACGACAGCGGCGCCGCCTCGCTGCTCATCAATCCCGCGATCGAGCCGACGTCACAACCGCGCAGCTATACGGTCGAGGCGACGGTGACCGGCGCCGACGATCAAACCGTCACCAACACACGTCATGTGCTGGCGCTGCCGCCGTTCGTCCTCGGGCTCAAGGTACCCCGCTATCTCGAGAAGGCGCGAACGATCGAGCCGGAGATCATCGTCGTCGGACCCGACGGCAGTCTGCTGGCAGGCACTGAAGTGAAGGTACGGCTGTTGAACCGGCAGTGGCACTCGCATCTGCGCGCGAGCGACTTCTCAGAAGGCGTGGCGCGCTACGTCACGGATGTCGTCGATGAGAAGGTTTCCGAAACCTCCGTCGTCAGCAGCACCGAGCCGGTGAAGGTTGACCTGCCGATCGGCGGCGCCGGGGTCTACATCGTGGAGCTGGAAGCGCATGATCGCCTCAATCGGGCGCAGGTGGTCGCCGTCGATCTGTACGCCGGTGGCGAGCAGCCGGTCACCTGGGCTAAGCCGGTGACCCGTGTCTTCGAGGTCGCCAGCGACAAGGAGACTTACGACCCCGGCGATACCGCCGCCCTCGTGCTCAAGAGCCCTTACCAGGAAGCGCGCGCGCTGGTGGTGGTTGAGGGGCCGGACGAGAACCGCTACGAATGGCTGGACGTCAAAGGCGGCAGTGCGACGTACAGGCTGCCGATCCGAAACACCTTCGCGCCGCGCCTGCCAGTGCACTTCGTCCTCATGCGCGGGCGCATTGCCGGCATCGGTTCCACGGCGGCGAACCAGACTGACCTCGCCAAGCCAGCGACGGTGGCAGCCACCGCGTGGGTGAAGGTCAACCCCGTGGACAACCGCGTCAACGTCGCGCTGCAGAACCCCGAGAAAGCGCGGCCGGGTGACAAAGTCGACGTCACCATCCACCTCAATGACCCGCAAGGAAAGCCGATGCCCGGGGAGGTGACGTTGTGGCTCGTCGACCAAGCCGTGCTGGCGCTGGGGAAAGAGCAGCGGCTGGATCCGTTGCCGGATTTCATCACCGAGGTAAAATCTAACCTCACTATGCGTGATACACGCAACCAGCCGTTCGGGTACATACCGTTTGCGGAGAGCCCTGGCGGCGCCGGCGGACAAGGGGAGAAGGCCGAGCCATTCGACAAAGTCACCGTGCGCCGGGTCTTCAAGCCGGTGCCGTACTTCAACCCCGAGATCATGGTGGGACCCGATGGCACCGCTACGGTCACCGTCGAGCTGCCGGACAACCTCACCAATTTCAAACTGCGCGCCAAGGCCATCAGCGGTCCCGACCGCTTTGGCTACGCCACGGGGGACTTGGCCGTCCGCCTCCCGGTCATCGTGCAGCCCGCACTGCCCAGGTTCGTGCGCCCTGGGGACAGTTTCGCCGCGGCCGGCATCGGGCGCATCGTCGAGGGCGAAGGGGGGCCGGGCAAGGCGGCGGCGTGGGCCGATGGTGCCCGGCTGACGGGGGCCAGCGAGTGGGAACTGGCGTGGGCGCCGGAGCGGCCGGAGCGCATCGAGTTTCCCGTCGAGATCACCACGCCACCATACACCGCGGAGGGTACCCTCAGCCGTGAGGAAGTGTCATTCAAGGTCGCCGTCCAGCGCACTTCGGACGGCGCCAGCGACGCTTTCGAGGTCAGGTTGCCGATCCGCGATGACCGCCAACGCATCACCACGCGCGTGCTGGAAGATCTGCAGGCCGGCGCACCTGTCGCCGTGCCCGTGGTGGCCGAAACAGTGCGGCCCGGCACCGTGCGCCGCACTGTCCTCGTGTCGGATCAGCCGGCACTGGTGCGCATGGCGGCCGGACTCGACTTCCTGCTTCAGTATCCGTACGGATGCACGGAGCAGAAGCTGAGCCGCGCCCGCGCCTCCGTCGCGCTGAAACAGTTCCGCAATCTGTTGCACGAAACAGGGGCCGAGGAGCACACCGCACGGGCGGTCAAGGACTTCCTCCAGTGGCTGCCACTGGTCGTCGACGGCAACGGCCTGTGCGCCTACTGGCCCGGGGGCCGCAGCTACGTGTCGCTCACCGCTTGGGTCGTTGATTTTCTGGTCGAGGCGCGCACGCAAGGTTTTGCCGTGGATCAGGGCCTCCTCGACACACTCACCAATGCGTTGGACCATGCCTTGCGCTCCGACTACAGTCGGTTCATCGATGGCGCGGCCTTCACCGAGCGCGCTTGGGCGTTGAGCGCGTTGGCGAACGCTGGAAAGTCCAACCCTGCATATGCCGCCGAGCTGGCGCGCCGCGCGCAGTTCCTCGACCTCGAAGGCACGGCGCAAGTGGCGCTGGCCTTGACGGCGGGAGGCGACACGACGTCCTCGACAGTGAACGATCTCGTGCAGAAGATGTGGGACGGTGTGGTGGTGCGGCTGTACCAAGGCCATGAGCTGTACGGTGGCCTGCAAAAGCCGGTGACCGGCCTCAACGGCTTGATTCTGCCGAGCGAGACGCGCACCGTCGCCGAGGTCACGCGTGCGGTCAGCCGCATCGACGGCGCGGCGCCGCGCCTTCCCCTCCTGGTGACCGCGCTGGTGACGCTGGGCCGCGGCGATGGATGGGGGTCCACTAACGCCAACGCGGCGGCATTGATGGCGCTGTCGAGTGTGTTGCGCCCGCCGTTTGCCGGTAGCTCGCCGCACACGATACGGCTGCGTTTTGGTAACGATGAACACACGCTCTCCATCGGCCCGGAGGCTCCGATGGCACAAATCGTAAGCACCAGCGGCGCGCCCGGTGAGCTCGCGTTGATCGACGGAACGGCCGGGGGCATGGTAGTCGTGCGCGCCGAGACCTCGTACGTCCCGGCCGCTGACGGCAGCCAGGTGGCAGTACAAGCGCAGGGCTTCGTGGTCGGCCGCGAGATGCTGCGCCTGCGCAAGGACCAGACCGAACCGCCGGAGCACTTCGCGCTCGGCGATCCGGGCATGACGGCGACATTCACTGTTGGTGATGTCGTGGAAGACCACGCCCAGGTGGTCAACCCGAACGAGCGTCACTATGTGGCGGTGACCGTGCCACTGGCCGCGGGGATGGAGCCCCTCAATCCGCAGCTCGCCACGGCGCCGGCGGACGCGAAGCCGACCGGGACGCTTACGGCGGAACCGACATACGCGCAATACTTGGACGACCGTGTCGCTTTCTACTACGACACGCTGCCCAAGGGGACCTTTGATTTCTATTTCCGTTCCCGGGCGACGACCCCCGGCGCTTTCATTCAGCCCGCCGCGGAGGCCGAAATGATGTACGACGGCAGCGTGCGTGGAAACTCCGCCGGCGCGCGGGTGGTGATCCACAGATAGGGCTTGATGCGACGAAATTCTCAGCTGGTGCGTCTGTGCACGGGCACGGCCCTGCTTGTGCTCATTCTCCTCGCGTTCCGTGCGCGGCTCATCGTCCCGGCGCCGACACTGTTGCTGCGCGACCGGCACGGCGGGTTCCTTGGCGAGGTGTCCGCCACCAACGAGGGTGAGGCCGGGTATTGGCCGGTGGACGCCCTGCCGCGACGCGTCGTCGCCGCGACACTGCTAACGGAAGATCGGCGCTTTTGGCGGCATCCTGGCGTCGATCCGCTCGCGGTGGCGCGCAGCGCGTGGCACAACCTGCGTGGCGGACCTCGGCTGCTGGGCGCGTCGACGATCGCCATGCAGGTGGCACGCATGCAGCACCCGGGCCGGCGCACGTATGTGCGGAAGGCTCTCGAAGCCGTCACCGCGTGCTGGCTCACAGCGCGCTACGGCCGTGCAGCCGTGCTCCGACAGTACCTGCGTATCGTCCCGTACGGGCATCGCATCCACGGTATCGCCTATGCCGCTCGCCGTTACCTGAACAAACCCGTTGACGACTTGAGTTGGGCGGAGATCGCATTCCTCGCGGCAATTCCGCAGGCGCCATCGCACATGGACCCGTACACCCAGCGCGGCCGCGAGCGCGCCGTCTACCGCGGCCGGCGCATCCTCGAAGCCCTGTGGGAGCGGCATGCCCTGCCGTCAGAAGAGTACGAGATGGCGGTGCAGCAGATCGCGGCCCTGCAAATCCCGCCTCTGCCGGCCCGCCCGCTTAACGCCATCCATGTCGTGCTGCGCTTCCAGCACATCCTGCGTGATCCCGCCATGCGCGGCGCGCTGCCAGCGTCCGGCCTCGTCGATACGACCATCGACCGCGGCATCCAGGACGCCGTTGCGGGACTCGCCGCTGACACAATGCATGAGCTCGAGAGCCGTGGCGTGGGCAATGTGGCGGTGATGGTGCTCGACCGCGACACAAACCAGGTCTTGGCCGCGCTTGGATCGGCTGGCTACTTCGACGTGGCGCACGCCGGGGCGTACGACTACACGCGCGTGCCGCGGTCGCCCGGCAGCACTTTGAAGCCGTTTCTCTACGGCTTGGCATTGGACCGCGGCACTATCACGCCTGCAACCATTCTCGATGACGTCGAGCGTTCAGCAGGTGACGTGATCAACGCCGATGAGGCCTTTCTCGGCCCGCTCCTGCCGCGGGTCGCGCTGGCCAACTCCCGTAACGTTCCCGCCGCCGGCATTCTGGCGCTCGTTGGACTCGATGAAGGCTATGCCTTCCTGCGCGCGCTCCGCCTACATGATAATGATGAATCCGGCCATCATTACGGTTTGGGACTGTCCATCGGTGCCATGCCGGTCACGCTGGAGCGGCTGGTGCACGCCTACACAATGTTGGCCGGTGACGGGCGGCTCGCCGATCTCGTCTGGTATGACGGGCAACCCGTTGGCCTTCCGCGTCGGCTCCTGTCGGAGGAGACCGTGCGGCAGGTGACATTGTTTCTGGCCGATCCAATGGCGCGTCTGCCTACCTTTCCGCGCATGGGGCCGAGTGAGTACCCATTCCCGGTCGCGGTGAAAACGGGTACATCGTCGAGGTACCGCGATGCGCTGACGGTGGCGTACTCGACCCGCTTCATCGTTGGTGTGTGGCTGGGGCGTCCCGACTATCGGCCGATGAGCCGCGTGACGGCAGTGAGCTCGGCCGCACATTTGGCACACAAGATCTTGAGCCTACTCCACCGCGACCAGGCCGGTGGGCTCGACGATCTCCAATTTCCGCCGCCGCACGGGTACCGGCCCGAGCGCATCTGCGGACTCACCGGCAAGCGGGCGACGGCGGCGTGCGGAGCGGTGTTTCTCGAATGGTTTCGGCCGGGGCAGGAGCCGGTTGCCGACTGCGATGCGCACGTGCAGCTGGCGGTGGACAAGCGCGACGGGTTGCTGGCCTCGTCGTTCACGCCGCGGCAGTTCGTGGAGGTGCGCGCGTTCACCACGTTGCCGGCGCGGTACGCGGCCTGGGCCGAGGCCGCGGGCTTGCCGCGGCCTCCGACGGAGGTGAGCCCGTTGGATGGCGCGCGCGTGGCGGTGGCGCCCGAACAGCGTCGGCCAGCTGTCGTCCGACGGTCATCGACGCTGCGCCTCCTCGCGCCGGAGAGCGGCGCGCGCCTGGCGCGTGATCCGGAAAGTCCGCCGGCATCGGCGACGCTCGCGTTGCGCGTGGTGGTCGATCCGCCGGCCGATCAAGTGGTCTGGTACGTTGACAACGCGCCCTTCGAAGTCGTGAGTTATCCGTACACCGCGCGCTGGGCACTGAAGCCCGGCCACCACACGTTCCAGGCGCGGCTGCCCTTCACGAACATTGGATCGGGCGTGGCGCGAGTAAGCGTGGAGTGAGGTGGCGGGTTTCACCACCCTTGACGCGGAAGCCGGGCGTCAATAAGAGTCTTCCGGCTTCGGTGGTAGAGCAGAGGGAGGGTGCCATGATCACAGTGCCGGCGATGCGGCTGCACCAGTTCGGGGTCTACTTCTATCAGGCAATCCTCAGCGTGCGTGACGTGCAGAAACTCGTGCGCTTCGAGGTCTTGAGTTACAGCGACACTGGCCGCACTCACGGCAAACGGCCGGTAAAAACGCAGCGCGCCGGTAAGATCAATTGGGACGTGCTAGAGGAAAAAATCGCCCACAGCGAAGAGGCCTACCAGCGCCCGGTAATCCAGAAGAAGATTGCCGAGCTGATAGACTACTACCTGCAATGCGCCGAGGTGCAGAACCTGCCGGCAATCCCCGGCGCTGTCCTGCTCACGTGCGATCGGCGGCTAGACTTCGTCCCCATCAGCTCGCACCGGATCCTCGGCGTGCTGCAGCTGCCGCCGGAGGAAGGGTCCCTGCGCGCTCTCGATGGGCAACACCGGCTGCTGGCACTGCACCAGTTGGCGCAAGACCATCCGGCCGAAGACGTACAGGTGCCGGCAGTGATTTTCGACCGGCTCTCTCCGGACCAGGTCGTCGAGCTGTTCGTCACCATCAACGCCAAGCACACCAAGCTGAACCCGTCACACCTGATCTCGCTCTCCGGCCGGCGCCTCTACCCCGACGCTGACCTAGCCATCAGTCATGATATCGTGCGCTCGCTCAGTGAGGATAGCAGCTCGCCGCTGCATGGTGAGATCAAGCTCTTCGGCGTCGGCCATGGTCGCGTCGCCCAAGCGCCGCTGGCGGAAGAGCTGAAGACTGTCTTGGCCGCGCTCGGTGCGTTCGGCGGCGGCAAGCAGGCGGACGACTTCCGCGAGCACGCGACCCGCTTCTTTCTGAACTACTTCAAGCAGGTCGCCAAGGTCTTCGCGAAGGCCTGGGCCGGCAAGCGCTACAGCATCAAGACCGCGGCGGCGCTACGAGCCTTCCTGCGCGTCGTTCCGGACGTGCTTGCCGCGATCCGCAAGGCGGGCGGCGACCCGTTTGAGGCAGCATCGATTGCCAATGCCATCGAGCTGTGGGGTGAGTACATCGGCGACGCCCGTTTCGAGACCGAAGGCGAGTGGCGCCAGAAGCTCGCCGGCGGCACGCGCGGCACCGTGGACGTGCTGGCCCGTGAGCTGCGCTCCGCGATCCGCACGCCGTAATCTTTCTCCTCTCGCGGACGGGAGAGGATCGAGGTGAGGGAGATGGGAGAGGGGACGCCAACGGCCGTTGACCGCGCCAATCAACGCAACGCGCTCATCGCCAGTTTCCTCGGCTGGACCCTCGACGCATTCGACTTCTTCATCCTCGTGATGGTGTTGGATGCGGTGGCGAAGACCTTCGGCCGTACGCGTCCCGAGATCGCGCTCACGTTGACCGCCAGCCTGGCGATGCGTCCGGTGGGAGCGTTTCTGTTCGGCATCATGGCCGACCGCTACGGCCGGCGCCTGCCGTTGATGCTCGATCTGATCTTCTACTCAATTATGGAAGTGCTCTCCGGCCTGGCACCGAACTACACGACGTTTCTGATTCTGCGGCTGCTGTTCGGCGTCGGTATGGGCGGAGAATGGGGCGTCGGCGCCTCGCTGGCGATGGAGGCGGTGGTGCCGAAATGGCGCGGCGTGCTGTCCGGTTTGCTCCAGGAGGGATACGCGCTGGGTTATCTTCTGGCAGCGATCGCCTACTTCACCGTGTTCCCACACTTCGGGTGGCGCGTGATGTTTTTCATCGGCGGCGTGCCGGCACTGCTGTCGCTCTTCGTCCGCGCCAGAGTGCAGGAGTCGGACGCCTGGCGCGACCACAAGATGACGGACTGGGGGAGCTACCGCCGTGCTATCGGTGCGAACTGGCGGCTGTTCTTCTATCTCGTGCTACTGATGACGATGATGAACCTGATCTCGCACGGCACGCAGGACATGTACCCGACCTTCCTGCAGCAACAGCGTCAGTTCAGCCCGCAGCAGACGGCGGGCATTACCATCGTTTCAATGATCGGTGCCTTCGCCGGTGGGATTCTGTTCGGGCTGCTTTCCGATCGCAGCGGGCGGCGGCGTGCCATGGCGACGGCAGCGCTGTGCGGTGTATTGCTGGTACCCCTCTGGGTCTTTGCGCCGAGCACGGCGCTGATCGTGGCCGGCGCCTTCCTGATGCAGTTCATGGTGCAGGGCGCCTGGGGTGTCGTCCCGGCGCACATCAACGAGCTGTCGCCGGGGCCGCTCCGCGGCTTCTTCCCGGGTTTCGCCTATCAGATCGGCGTCCTACTCGCCTCGAGCGTCACTTACATCGAAGCGCTGTTGGGCGAGCACTTCACCTACGCGCAAGCGATGGGCATTCTCGCCGCCGGCATGCTGTTCATCGCCGCCATCGTCATCAGCCTCGGTCCAGAAGCGAAAGGGGTGTCGTTCCGCAAGGACGCTCGGCTTGAGCTCGGCGCCGGCTGATGCGAAAGGGAAGACCTAGGCCCAGCGAGATTCATGAAACGATCCCCGCCACGTGGCGCACCGGCTCTGGCCATACTGGGCAGAATAGCAGAAAGTATGATACAGAGGGCGATGAAACGAATGTGTATGGCCCTCCGCATGGTAGGGGGTGACGATGGTGTGGGCAAGTGGTGGTAGCTGGCAGTCGGGTGGCGCAAGCGCGCTGGACACTCGTGGGCCGCGTTTTCTAGGTTCTGTTTGGGCTTCGTACGATCTCTGACTGCAGGCCCTGGCTCGCATGATATTTGCAGAAGGCGTTCGGTTCCCACGGTTCTCGGGGCACGAGACCTTCACGTTCAGGTACGGCTGGCTCAAGAAGGCTGTTGACGCAGTTGCCGAAGACGAAACGGTGTTCAGGCGCGAGGACGCCCTGACCACGCTCGGCGTCGGGAAAAACATGGTCCGTTCGATTCGCCACTGGGGCTTGGCTACCGGTCTCCTCGAGGAGAATCCTGAACGCCTGAACAACCGGGGCCGATGGATTCGGCCATCGTGGCTTGGGAGCTTGCTTTTGGGCGGGAAAGGTCTTGATCCGTACCTGGAGGATCCGGCGACTCTGTGGCTCTTGCATTGGCAGCTTGCTGCAACACCGACGGGTCCGACCACGTGGTATTGGGCCTTTAACGAGCTGAACGACGTGGAGTTCACAAAGGAGCAACTCGTCACCGAACTTGAGCACGTCGTGAAACAAGCTGGCTGGACTCGCATTGCGCCCAGCTCACTGCGGCGCGACGTTGACTGTTTCGTCCGAACCTACGCGCCATCGCGCGTCACCCGAACGGTAGTTGCGGAGGACACCTTCGATTGTCCTCTCACAGAGCTGGGCTTGCTCCGCGAGATTGAGCAGAACCGTCTGTACACGTTTTCGCGCGGAGATCACCCATCTCTGCCAGCGGGAATCGTTCACTACGCTCTCCTTCGATGCTGGGACGCGCAGTGCCCAAATCGCGAAACCTTGGCGTTCGAAGAGGTCGCTTATCGTGCGGGTAGCCCGGGGCGGGTCTTCAAGCTTTCCGAGGACGCGTTATCCGCTCATCTCGAAACGCTCGATGACCTCACCCGCAGCGCCATGGGCTATGACACAACGGCCGGGCTCCGGCAGATCTATCGACGCAGGGCGGTAGACCCGGTCGCACTGCTTCAAGCCCAATACACAACTGCGAATGGGAGGCGGCGTTGACGTACAAGAAGAACTCAGGAGGCGTCCGTCCCCCATCGCGCTTTACCCGTTCCGTCCACCTTGAGAGAGATCTCTTCGACCCCAACGCATTGGAGGGGTATGTTCTGACGGGTGCGGCGCGCCGCGCTCTCCGGCGGCTAGTCTCTGGTGGACTTGGCGGAACACGGCAGCGCGCGTGGACGCTCACCGGGCCGTACGGCACCGGTAAGTCGGCATTTGCCCTCTTTGCCGCTGATCTATTCGCGCACCGCCATGAGCGCCGGGCCGCCCACTCGTGGAAGCTCCTCGATCGAGGCGATGCGGATCTGGCCCGCGACGCACAGAAGAAGCTCGAAGTTTCGCTGTGGCCAGTCGTCGTGACCGGTTCCCAAGAACCGCTCGGCGTCGCACTGCTGAGAGGTCTGAAGCGATCGCTGGAGCGTCGGCAGACCAAAGCCACCGCGCGCATGGTGCCGGAGGTTTCACGGCAGCTCCGGAGAGCACTCAACGGGACTGTCCCGAGCGCGCGCGAGGTATCTGACCTCTTCGCTAGTACCGTACTTGCCTTGTGCCGCGGGTCGCAGTCGACCGGCGGCATGTTGCTGGTCGTCGACGAACTCGGCAAGTTGCTCGAGCACAGCGCGGCCCATCCTGAGGACTCCGACGTATACGTGTTCCAAGCTTTAGCCGAATCCGCCGCCGGGCAAAGTCACCCATTTCTGATTCTCGGCATTCTGCACCAGGACTTCTCTGCCTACACGACAGCTCTGTCCTCGCAGGACCGCGCTGAGTGGGAGAAGGTCAGGGGCCGCTTCGAGGACATTGCCTTCGAGGAGTCGGCCGACGACATGTTGAGGCTCGTCGCCGAGGCGCGCTCGATGGCGACGACGGCGCGCACCTCCGAGGTCCCAAAGTCGTTCAAGGCATCGTGCGACGAGGCATGGAAGCTGGACCTCGCTCCTCCTCGCTTGGGACACGCGGAGTTCACGTACCTGGCCTTGGCCTGTTGGCCGCTTCACCCGCTGGTCTCCGTCATTCTCGGCTACCTGTTCCGACGGTTGGCCCAGAACGAACGTTCGGTGTTTTCGTTCCTTGAGTCGGCCGAGCCATTTGGCTTGCGTGATTTCATGGATAGCCGTGATTCCGCAGCTTCGGTCTATCGAATCGACTGCCTGTATGATTACGTCACGAACGCCTTGGGGCAAAGCTTGTATCTCTCTGCGCGCGGCAAGCGGTGGGCCGAGGTGGAGACGGCCCTATCTCACGTGCCCAACGCAGACCCTGTGCAGGTCTTCCTCATCAAATCGATAGGCCTCTTGAGTGCTTTGGGCGACTGGCGGAATGCACGGGCCACGAGGGATATACTGCACTCTGCCGCCAGCGGACTGTTCTCACGGGAAGAGATCAACCGGGGACTCACCGCGCTCAAGCAAGCATCGGCAGTCGTTGAGCGCCGCTACAACAACACACTCAGCCTCTGGGAGGGGAGTGACGTCGATCTCGACGAGCGCGTCCGAGAGGCAGCCAACCACGTTGCTGCGGCCCCCACGGCGCAGTTTCTCTCCCGGGAGTTCGCACCGCCCCCGATCGTCGCCCGCCGACATTCATACGAGACAGGGACGCTCCGGTACTTTCCTGTGTCTCTAGCCATGACCAGTGGGGTTGCCCGCGCGCTCGAAACACCGCTCTCGCATGCGGCGGGTAGAGTCCTGATTCTGATACCGGAGACCCCGAAGGAGGAGACCGAGGCGGAGCGAGGAGCGAAGTCAGCAGAGCTAGCTTCGCGGGTTGATACATTGGTGGCCGTGATCCGAAATGTCCGTGGTTTGCGCGACGCCGCTCAAGAGCTGCAATGCCTGGAGTGGGTACGCTCGCACACTCCTGAGTTGGAGGGTGACGCGACTGCTCGTCGCGAGTTGAGGGCTCGCATGGCCGCACTTCGGCAGCGGCTTGAGCGCTTGATTGCCCTGGCGCTCGATCCGTCCGACACGGCCGTTCGAGCGGCGCGCTGGTTCTACCAAGGGCAGCCGCTGCAGATAGTGTCGCGCCGGTCGTTCCAAGAGCAGCTCTCGAGCATGTGCGACCAGCTGTACGCAAGCACGCCCCGCATCCGTAACGAACTCATCAATCGCCGCGAGTTGTCGTCTGCGGCTGCCAAGGCGCGGCGGAATCTCATCGAGGCCATGATCACGCACCCAACCGAGCCAGACCTTGGCATCGCAGGGACGCCGCCGGAGAAGAGCATGTATTTGTCGCTCTTGGCTGCATCTGGAATTCATCGCAGGTCAAGCGACGGTTGGTGCTTCCATTCCCCGAGAGTCGACGCCGACCCTGGAATGAGGGCCGTCTGGGCCGCCATCGAGACCTGCTTCAAGCAGAGCGAAAGAGGGGCACACCCTATCTCCGTTCTATTCGACGTTCTTCGGCAGCCGCCGTTCGGACTGACGGACGGCCCGATACCCGTGTTGTTCTGTGCCGCGCTGATCGCGAATGACGCGGATGTCGCCCTGTACGAGCAAGGCTCGTTTGTGCCCGAGCTGACGGTCGCTGCTTTTGAGCGACTGATGAAGGCGCCGGAGCAATTCGCTGTCCAGCGCTGGCACGTGAAAGGTGTCCGAGCCGAGGTCTTTCACCAGTTGGCGCAGATGCTGGGGCGCGACGGGCTCAGTGCAAATTCGACGAAGGCCCGAATCCTCCAGGTCGTGCGTCCACTCTGCCGATTTGCCGCGCAGCTTCCCGCTTATACGCGGAACACCCAACGGCTCAGCGAAGAGCCGGTGGCCGTTCGCAAGTGTCTGTTAGAGGCCCGTCAACCGGACGCGCTCTTGTTCACTGAGCTTCCCAGAGCGTGCGGCTTACCACCCTTCGATGAGAGCCGTACGGCGCGGGCTGTGGACGCGGGCACGTTCGCCATCAAGCTGCGAACCGCTCTGGCTGAGCTTCAACGCAGCTATGACATGCTCCTGCAAGAGGCTGCATCAGCCATAGGGCGTGTATTTGGTAGCACCCTGCCTGTTTCCAACCTTCGACAGACGCTGCGAGAACGTGCTATCAAGGTTGCATCAATGGTTGGAGACCCGGGCGTGCGGGCGATTGTGGGACGGATGATGGAGGGCGAGGCCGATGACACGGCGTGGTTGGAGTCCGTGGTTGGCCTGATTGCGCAACGACCGCCCGCCAGCTGGCGAGACGGGGATCAGGAGCGTTTCCAGGTCTCACTCGCAAAGGTCAGCCGGCTGTTTCTGCATGCGGAGAGCCTTGCCTTTGCCATCGCGGGGGCGCAGGTGCGCCCCGACGAGGAGGCCTTCCGGATTGGCCTTACGAGTACCGACAGCCCGGAGATTGAGAGAGTGGTTCGGATACCGGCCGCGGATCGCCGTGCCGTCGCTGATCTGGAGCGGGCGTTGCTGGGCGTTTTGAATCCGACGCACCTCAACGGGAGCCGTGACCTTGCACTTGGAGCGGTAGCACGCCTCACTCGTCGCCTCCTCTCTAACGATACGGACAACCGACCTAAGTCGGAAGGCGCGGCTGGAAAGTCATGAGTTCAAAGGTTCGGCACATTCTCTCCCTATCCGGCGGAAAGGACAGCACTGCTCTGGCAGTGTACATGCGCGATCGCGTCCCGGAGATGGAGTACGTGTTCTGCGACACCAAGAAGGAGCTGCCCGAGACCTACGAGTACCTTCACAAGGTCGAGGCATTCCTCGGCAGGGAGATCGTACGGCTCAGCGACGACCGCGGCTTCGACCATTGGCTACAGGTCTACAATGGCTACCTTCCGTCTTCACGCATGCGCTGGTGCACGAAGGCGCTCAAGATCAAGCCGTTCGAGCGGTACGTTCGGGACGACGAGGTCATGATGTACGTCGGCATCCGGGGCGACGAAACCCGCACGGCCTACATATCCACGAAACCAAACATCCATGCCGTCTACCCCTTCAAAGAGGCGGGCATCACCGTGGACGACGTGTACCGCATACTTGAAGAAAGCGGCCTTGGTTTGCCTGCCTATTACGACTGGCGAACGCGCTCGGGGTGCTACTTCTGCTTCTTCCAGCGCAAGCGTGAATGGCTCGGGCTTCGAGAGCGACATCCCGAACTGTTCGAGCTTGCCAAGGGATACGAAAAGCTCGATCCACAAACTGGGGAGCGGTACACCTGGAGTCAGACCGAGTCCCTCGCTGCTCTCGAGGGTCCAGAGCGAATGCGTCTTATCCAAGCGCGCCACGAGGAATCGCTAAACTCGGAACGGCGCAGTGGGCCGAACAGGCCTCTGGTCGAAATACTTACCGATGCCCACGACGCGGAGGACGACACAGAGCCGTGCTTCTTTTGCCAGACGTAGCCGATCAGCGAGGCGGATGGCTGTCGACGACCTACTGAACGAAGGGAGCGAGTTAGTTGCCCATCGTTATCAATTCACGCTTTGGCCGAGGCGGTGGCGGGAATACGTTCGGAGGCACGCGTGGGCGATCCGAAAGCTTCAGGCTGCTGAACGGCGCCATATTCCGCACCGACCGGGAATTTATACCCTGCTGGTTCAACCGAGAATCGCTCGGCATCCGGGATGCTCATATCTTATGTATGTCGGCCAAGCTGTCGACCTTCATGAGAGATTCGGCGATTACCTCTCCAAGGAGAGACGTGACAGTGGCCGGCCGAAAATAGTGCGCCTGTTGAACCTGTATCCGGATCATGTCTGGTTCTGCTACGCGGCCGCACCTCGAAGATCCTTGGATGCGATCGAAGACGCCTTGAGTCAGGCCTATATCCCGCCATGCAACGACCGGTTTCCGGCGCGCATAAGCAAGGTCGTACGAGCTTTCCCATGACGCCCGCAACGGCTGCCAAGGGCCCGCTGGTGTTGCCAGCCATCAGGGCAAAGATGGGAAGTTGGGTGTACTACATCACCTTCGTAACTATGCGTGAGATTGCCGACCGAGTGAGTATAGGGAAAGAAATGCTCAGGGCAGACGCCCTCAAGGAACTCCTACAGAGGCAGCTCACGAAGCGGTCGTCGGAGATCGCGATATATCTCTGCTCGCAGCGGCAGCGGTTCTTCAACGCGTTGGTTGTTGGTACGCAAGGGGGCAGACCGCAATGGAACGAGCTGGCGATTCGAGCTGACAACAGGCTTCCGGATGTCCCGAAGTACCTTGAAGGTGCTCTCGGCGTATTGACCCTTCAGGGCACTGAGAACTTCTTTGCGATCGACGGACAACATCGTATCGCGGGAATCAGAGAGGCGATCACCAAGAAGGAGAAGCTAGGCAGTGAGGAAGTGTGCGTCCTCTTCGTACCCGGCGTGACGGCCGGGCGGAGATCTCAGGATCCTGAAGGCTTCGAGCGCACGAGGCGCTTGTTCACTACTCTCAACCGATACGCGAAGCCGGTTGGCAAACGGGACATCATCGCCCTCGACGAGGACGACGTAGTGGCGATCATCACTAGAAGGCTCGTGGAGGAGTATCCGCTGCTCGTAGAGAAGGTCTCCGTCAAGCAGAACCGAAGCATCGATCGCAGAGACAAGAGAAGCCTCACAACCATTATCGTATTGTATGACGTCGTGGACACACACCTCAGGAGCACCCCAGCGCAATGGAAGGTGTTCAAGCGCCTTCGGCCACCTGATGAAACCATCGAGGCCCTCTATCAGAGATGCACGAAGTTCCTTGGTGCGCTCGAGAGTACCTTCCCGCCGCTCCGCGAGCTTAAGGCAAGTCGCGCTGACGAGCAGATCGCAGGCCGCTATAGGCATCCGGGCGGCGGGCACCTCCTTTTCCGGCCGATAGGCCTGCTGCTCATCGTGAGAGCCATTCGCCACCTCACCGATTCGGGGCTGAGCTTGAAGGAAGCGCTAAGGCGAGTCTCGCGAGTCCCCATGGATCTGGACAGTGCCCCCTGGGCCGGCCTGCTGTGGGACAATGCTAACCGACGGATAGTGTCGGCTCCTGAGAACCAAAAGGTAGCGCTCCGAATGCTGTTCTTTGGTCTTGGAGGTGACCTGTCCAAGTTCAACATGAACAGCGACGACCTGAGAAGGGAGCTTGCTGGACTCTTGCAACGGGACGTTTCCACCGTCGAGTTACCCCGCTTTGTGGGAGGGTGACATCTCCCGCAGGTGACATGGACAGGGAATTCGAACGTCAGAAGCTGTGCTACGAGCAGAACTGCGAGCAGATGCGCAGCCTCAATCAGATCATGTGGCAGGTGCCGATCATCGCCATGACGCTTACCGGCGGCCTCTGGTACGGCGTCGCCACGCTCAGCGCGGTGCAGACGGGCATCAAGGTGGCCCTGCTCCTCTTTGGAGCAGCAGCCAACGCAGCGCTGATTCTCGTGATCCAGCGCGTGAGATTCGTAATGGCCGCCTACCTGGACAAGATCAAGGAGTTCCATCCTGATGGATTTGCCGACACGAAGACGGTCCCACCCGCTGGGTGGCGCCGGCTGTTGCGGGAGCAAGCTGTCGTCAACACCTTCTCGATATTTCTGGCGACGGCCGCGGCACTGAGCATCGTCGGCGCCGTGTTGATCGGGGCCGGCATTCTGACCGCAACCGATCAAGGCGGTGCCGGAGGCAAGAAATGCGTTCAGATACAGGTGCCGTAACTGTCGCTGCCGGTTCGCCGTTCTTGGATAGAACGCGGTGGGTTAATGAGAACGACTCCGCCGTCGCCATCAGGGACCTATTCCCAGTCAGCCGCGGACACACGCTCGTCGTCCCCAAGCGTGTGGTCTCATCACTGTTCGACCTATCCGAACAGGAGGTTCTGGATTGCTGGCGCTTGCTGAAGGAAGAGCGGCAGCGCCTAGAATCCGAGTTCTCGCCGGATGGGTTCAACATCGGGATGAACGTCGGCGAGGCGGCGGGACAGACAGTGCCGCACGCGCATATCCATCTGATTCCTCGTTACGCAGGAGACGTTCCCTCGCCGCGAGGTGGTGTCAGAGGCGTCATCCCTGGAAAGGCGAGTTACTGATGGCTGCGAGCGACCTGTGCTTTCTCGATGTCGAAACAAGCGGGGCTCGCTTTGGATACCACGAGATCATCGACATCGGTGCCGCGCGAACCTCAGCGGATGCTTCGACCGTCCAGGCAACGTGGCAAAAGCGTGTCCGGCCGCGCTACCCGAAACGCGTCACCGCTTACGCCCGTGAGTTGAACGGTTACACGCCAGAGCTGTGGGAAATGGCCGAAGAGCCGACGCGAGCCTTCTGGAACGACTTTGTCTCATTTGTTGGTGGCTGTGTTCCGGTTGGTCACAACCCGTCCTTTGATCGTGCTTTCATTACGCTCGGCGCTGCCGAGCAAGGCGTCCTCGATCTCGGCTTCGACTCTTACTACTGGATAGGAACGGAATCTCTTGCGTGGCCCTTTCGGCAACGGGGTCTTCTCGAAGATCTGTCACTCGAAAGCCTCTGCAAGCTCTTCAAGCTTGAGCCGGAGCCTCATCCACACAACGCCCTCGACGGCGCGATGGTCTGCTTGCGTGTCTATCGTGCCCTGATGGCCGGGCTCGAAGGGAGCTGAAGCTCGCGATTCCCGTGGCGCTTCCAACCGCGAAGGGAACCCATCTCGCACCCTCGACCCACGCAGGTTCCAGCGCGGGCTCGACGCCAGGGTGTGGCACGCTACCGCACGCTGTATGAAGTCATGCTGATCCGCGATCCCATTCCATGAACCTGTTCGCGTATGGAACGCTGCTGTGCGCTGACATCTTGGGCAAGGTCGCCGGTTGCCGTCCGGCGTGCACACCGGCCGCGCTCCGCGGTTACCGGCGGCACGCGGTGACCGATGAGGTCTATCCGGCGATCGTCGCGCATGAAGGGGCTGCCGTCACGGGTGTGGTTTACTTCGACGTCCCCGCCGACGCTTGGCCGTGTTTGGACCGGTTCGAGGGCGAAATGTACGCGAGACGGATCGTCCGCGTCCTCTGCGAAGACGGTACATCAGTCGATGCGGCGACGTACGTGATCAAGCCGAAATTCGCCTACCGTCTGGCGCCGTCGGAGTGGAGTGTCGAGGAATTCCTGGCTTCGGGCAGGAAGAGGTTCGAGGCGGAGTATTCCGGGTTCGACAGGGTGGGAAACCGCCGGCGCCGCGGATCGATGCTTGTGCGGAACCGCCATGGCGGCAGTTGAACCGCTGCGCGTCCGCTCCACTTAGCTTAGGGGAGTTCAACCACGCTTGCGTTGGCCTCTGCGCCGGGGTGTACTGCGGGCGATGATGGGACTCAACCGGGTCACGCACTCGTCGCACGCTTCGGCGTCGGTGGTCGCCGCGGTGCTGTTGGCCTTCGGATGCGCGACGCCGCCTCAGTTGGGCAAGGACGAGGGCCGCGTGGCCGTCGTCTGGCAAAACGAGGGCGGCGGTTCGTCCGCGGCCCCGGCCACGCCCGTGTCTGCCGAGAAGGACACCGAACGCGGGCTGCTGGCTGAGCTTCGTGAAGAGGAGCGGAAGGGCGCCGAGGATCTCGCCCTGGCCGGCACGCTCTACCGCCTCGCCATCCTGCGCCGCCAGCAGGGCGAGTTCGCCGAGGCCGAACGGCTGTACCAGCGGGCGCTGGAGATTCGGGAGCGGCGACAAGGTCCGAACCATCCCGACGTCGCGCTGATCCTCAACAACCTGGCCGCGCTGGAAGCGGTGCAGGGGAACTACGACGCCGCACAGCCCCTGCTCGAGCGCGCCCTGGCCATTCGGCAGACAGCGCTGGGCGACGACCACGTGCTGACGGCGGAGAGCCTGAACAATCTCGCGCTGCTCCACGCTGCGCAGGGCGACGCGGCTGCCGCCGAGCCGCTCTACCGGCACGCCCTTTCCATACTGGAGAAGACGGGCACCACCCCCGCCGACGAGCTTGCCCGAGTGCTAGACAACTACGCCGCCCTGCTCCACGAGACCGGCCGCGACGCCGACGCCGAAGCGCTCGAGGCGCGAGCGCGCGTCATGCGCGCCGCCGGAGGACGGCAGCCGGCGCCTCAACGATGATTGAACCGATCAGGGAGGGCGTTCCAACGGGACCAGCGACGAAAATTGGTAGTCCTTGTCACGGGTGGTGCAGTCGCCAACCAGTGTTGATGTCGGGTCAGAAGTTCATCGGCGGCTGACTTCGGGATCAGAGAGGCCGCCTTGTCCGCAGTCCATCGATGCTCCAGCTGCCGGCGCCGTAGGCGGAAATGAACAGGAAGGCAAAGCAGTAGAGCACGGCGAGTTCTCCGCCGTTGGCGATCGGGAAGAACCCCCTCGGGAAGTGTGCGATGAAATAGGCAACCGCCATCTGGCCGCTGGCGATGAAGGCGGCCCAGCGCGTGAACAGGCCGAGCGCAACCAGAGTGCCGCACACCAGCTCGATCGGTCCCGCCGTGTACATCAACAGCGGCGGCAGCTCACCCGGCGGCGGCACCGGAAAGTGCACCAGCTTCGACAACCCGTGACACAGGAAAAGCAGGCCCACCACGACGCGCATCAGCGCATAGGCGTACGCACTCCACTGTTTGCTCAGACCGGGCATGGCTTCCCTCCTTGGCAAACAACGATGCCGTAAATTACCTTTGTACACTACTTCATGAATTCGGCAACCTATCCCACCAGGTTTCCTCGCCCTCCGGGCTGACCATGTCCCAAGTTTTGGCCTGCTGGACACGGAGCGGTATAGGTCGTTGGATGCGGGAACTGCCCGGGGCGCTGCCCCGGGCTGGTGAATGGCTGCCCCGTTGGGGCGGCAGACTTGAGGCCCGTCGAGCGCCTGGGACTCTCAGCCCTGAAAGGGCGGCAATTCGTAAGCCCAGGGCAACGCCCTGGGCTAAGGCACCGCATCAACGAGGCCAGAACCGTCCGTGTCCAGCAATGAAAAAGTTGGGTAAAGACCACCCCTCCGGGAGAGGGACCGCTCCCGTGTGCCTCTCATGGTGGTTTGCAGATACATCTTCTGCGCTGTGTTACCCTGTGCTGCCGAGGAAGACCAATGACTTGGCGAAAGTGGGTGATGCTTCTCGTAGCGATTATGGCAGCGGGCTGCAGTGCGGCGCGGTCGCGCGCGCCATCGACCGCGGCTCCGGCACGCGCCGTTCACTCTATCGCGCTTCCCGGTGCTCCCCCGGGAGGTGTGTCCATGGACTATCTGGCCTACGATCCAGCCCACGATCGCGTCTGGGTGCCGGCCGGCAATACCGGCAGCGTCGTCGTCGT
>JBEKBJ010000032.1:0-44366 GCA_050015455.1 Binatia bacterium | reverse complement strand
AGCCGTATCGCTCGCCGCCGCCGCCGCTCCAACTCCGCCGCCGTCCCCTGTGGTCGCATGCACGCAGTATACACCACCGCGGACGATCTTTCTATTACTTATGCAATCCTCAATAACTCCTCAGCCACGCTTGAGTCGTCGTCGATGTAGTGGATCGGAAGATCGCACCTTATCAGCTTGCCTTTGTAAGTCCACAGGCTCCAACTGCAATCCTCAAAGCCCCTGCGCAGTAGAACGGGCTCGCGGGACTGCTGCTCATACACCTGCGTTGCCTCCGGTCCTTGAACCGCATCGAACCAGATGGTTCTCATGCTCGGGCCACTGCCAATGGTGAGCGGGATCTGGAGGGAGTCTGATTCGTTGCATCGGATGTAGCCAAGTACTTCGAGTCTGCCGGGCATTGGTATCCTGGGATTACACAACTATCGTGCGAAGGTAGCTCCACACACCCAGTCGCGACACGGAATCCCTCCGGCCGAAGTAAGCAGCACTGGGACGACTGGTACAATGCCGAAAAGGATCACGAACCTTCCGAGGTCACCCATCATGTGCGTTCGAATAGTTTGCCCTGCGTGAGTTGACTACGTCCCGTCCTGCCGAGATGAGAAAGGGCCAGCGGCGTTGCTATCCGGCCTCTCGGGGTTCGGTTGAGGAAGCCTTCCTTGATCAAGTACGGCTCGTACACGTCCTCGATCGTATCGCTCTCCTCCCCCACTGCAGCGGCCAACGTGTCCAGGCCGACCGGGCCACCGCTGAACTTGTCGATGATGGTGAGAAGAATGTCACGGTCCATCTTGTCGAAGCCGCGATCGTCCACTTCGAGCTTTTGTAGCGCTTGGTCTGCGACATCCTTCGAGATCAGGCCTTGAGCGCAAACCTGGGCGAAGTCCCGGACGCGCCGCAACAGCCGGTTGGCGACACGCGGTGTACCTCGGGCACGACGGGCGATCTCTTCGGCACCCGACTCGTCGATCTTGACGTTGAGAATACTGGCCGAGCGCCGGACGATGGTTGCCAGTTCTTCGGCAGTGTAAAAATCGAGTCGGAAGCTGGCACCGAAACGGTCTCGCAGCGGTGAGCTGAGCAGCCCCGCTCGCGTCGTCGCTCCAATCAGCGTGAAGCGGTTCAGCTGGAACCTCATCGAGCGCGCGGAGGCCCCCTGGCCGGTGATGATATCGACGTGGTAGTCCTCCATCGCCGGGTAGAGCACCTCCTCTGCCACACGACTCAGCCGGTGGATTTCGTCTATGAAGAGGACGTCACGCGCTCCGAGATCAGTGAGGAGACCCACGAGATCACCCTGGCGTTCGATAGCCGGTCCTGCAGTGATCCGGATATTCACCCCCATCTCGCGTGCGATGATGTACGCGAGAGAGGTCTTGCCGAGCCCTGGCGGGCCGTAGAGCAAGAGGTGATCGAGGCCCTCCCCGCGTCCCTTAGCTGCGTCGATGGCGATCTGTAGGTTGCCTTTGACGCTTTCTTGACCCACATAGTCAGCGAGTGAGGCGGGGCGGAGCGTAGTGTCGAGCGTCAGATCTTCTTCGGTTGCACCGGCCGCGGTCATCCTGTTGTCGTTACTCTTCATTGCCTCACTTGCTTCAAGGCGTCACGAATCACGCGCTCCAGATCCGTTGCGCCGGCGGCGCAGGCGGCCTTCACGGCGCGGTCCGCTTCATTGCGACGGTAGCCGAGGTTGACCAGCGCCGACACGGCCTCCGCTTCCACACCCGTCGCCCGCCGTCCGTCTCCTCCCTCACGCGCGCCTTTGAGCAGCTTCACCTTGTCACGCAGCTCCACGATGAGCCGCTCCGCCGTCTTCTTGCCGATGCCGGGGGTCGCCACCAAGCGTACCAGATCTCCGGTTTCCAGCGCCTCCTGCAGCTCATGCGCGGGCGTGCCGGATAGAATGTTGAGCGCCAAGCGTGGGCCGATGCCGGAGACACTGACCAGGAGCAGGAAGAGATCCTTCTCCTGGCGGTCGATGAAGCCGTAGAGCTGGAGGGCGTCCTCACGGACATGCGTGTGGATCAGCAGGTCGACACGGTCTCCCGGTTCGGGGAGGCGGTAGAAGGCGTTCAACGAGACAAACACCTGATAGCCGACGCCTTGCACGTCGACGATGATGTGTTCCGGCGATTTGTGGGCCAAGGCTCCGGCGAGCTGTGCGATCATTGGCGGTTACTGTAGACCGCGAGCGCGGAAAAGCGAAGTGGGAAAGGTGGCGACGAGGTCGCGGCCATTTCTCCCCCTCACCCTGCCCCTCTCCCGGAGGGAGAGGGGCTAGACGCGAACCACACCCTTCGAGACGGTCCCAAAACCCTTCGACACGGCGCTCCGCGCCTGCTCAGGAGGGACCTCCTCAGGGTGAGCGGAAATAATTTTTGAAAGGCAACAACAGAACCGCCCACCCTGAGGAGCCGCCTTCTCCTGGCGGCGTCTCGAAGGGCGCCCGCTGGAGAGAATCGACAGTCCCTGGAGGGAGCGGGAACCCACTGGCGGCGCCCTTTGGGGCGCGAACGTTGATTGCTGACCTGGGCAGCGAAGGTGTGGGTGTGCAGGTGGCAGATGGCGGCGCCGAGAGCGTCGGCTTCGTCGCTGGCCACCGCCCCTGCGAGCCCCAGCAGCCGGCGGACCATGAGTTGGATTTGCTCTTTGGCGGCGCGGCCGTTTCCTGCCACCGCCACTTTGATCTCCGCCGGGCTGTACTCCTGCACCGGAATGCCGGCCCGCGCGGCAGCAACGAGAATCGCTCCACGCGCTTCGCCCAAGCGAAAGGCGCTTTGCACGTTGTCGCCGACGAACGTTTTCTCCAGGCTGATGCAGGTGGGCGCGAAATTGGAGAGAATCTGCTGGGTCTGCTCGTACACGCGGGCGAGACGTTGCGCCAGCGGACCGCGCGCGCGGATCACGCCGCCGGCGACGTAGGTCAGGCGCCGATCGATCTCCTCGACCACACCCCACCCGGTCGCCACCGTTCCGGGATCCACACCCAGCACCCGCACCACCACACCTCACAGAATAGAATGAGAAACAGAAGACCCGAAATTAGAAATTCAAAACCGACGAATTCTGCGGTGTATCTGCATTGACCGGCTTCTCATTTCCGGTTTCCTGTTTCCGGTTTCTCATTGCCTTTTGTCTGACTCGCTTTCCTCACGCCGCGCTCAGCCGCTCCAGTTCGTCCTGCGGGATATCGACATTCGAGGCCACGCTCTGCACGTCATCGTGCTCCTCCAGCTCTTCGAGGAGCCTGATGGTTTGCTCGGCCTCTTTCCCGGTCAGACTGACGGTGTTCACCGGAACCATGGCGATCTCGGCGCTGGCGCGTTCGAGCTTGGCCTTGTCGGTTGCCGCCTTCACCGTTTCGAAGTTCTCCGGCGCGGTGATGATTTCCCAACTGTCGCCCGCGTCGTTGACGTCATCGGCGCCGGCATCGAGCGCGATTTCCATCAGGCGGTCTTCGTCGACCTTGCTCTTCTCCACGGTGATGACGCCGCGCTTGTGAAACATCCACGCCACGCAGCCGGCCGAACCCATGTTGCCGCTGTGCTTCTCGAAGATGCGGCGCAGGTCGGACACGGTGCGGTTGCGGTTGTCGGTGACTACGGAAGCCATGATGGCGGCACCGCCGGGGCCGTAGCCCTCGTAATTCGCTTCCTCGTAATGCACGCCTTCGAGCTCGCCCGTGCCTTTCTTGATGGCGCGGTCGATGTTCTCGTTCGGCATACTGTTCTCGCGTGCCGTCGTCACCGCCGTGCGCAGGCGCGGATTGGCGTTGATGTCACCGCCGCCCAAGCGCGCGGCCACCGTGATCTCCTTGATCAGCTTGGTGAACAGCTTGCCGCGCCGCGCGTCCTTGACGGCCTTCTTATGCTTGATCGAACTCCACTTGGAATGCCCCGACATGCAACCTCCTGGGACGTGCTGGGGTCCATAAATGAGGTAGCACAGGGTCTTTAGGGAGTAAACCGAATTGCGGGGCGGGGATCCCGAGCATTCGGGCCCGGTAGCGCCGGGTTCTACGGTCAAGACCAGGCATTACTCGTGAACGGAGCTGCCAATACGTCGGGGTAATTGTGGGATGCGGTACTAGGGCTGATCTGATCTCCTCTGTACGGTCGATAAGACCCGGCGGCGTGCATATGGCCCGACTTCATAATGACTTGGCTCTCAAGCCCCAAGCCTGGCTCCGGGCCATGGCGGCAGGTGCGGGCGCGCCAAGGCAATCACGGTCATGAACGGTACTTGACAGGATAATCGCGAACCGGATAGTACTGATCCGTACATTCCGCCTCGGGTGCAATGATGGATCCCAAAGACTGTCCCTACTACCTGATCTCCCGCTCTACCCTCGCAGTCACCGCCGAACTGAAGCAGGAGTTCGCCTCGGCCGGACTCGAGGGGGTACGTCCGGCGTATCTCGGCGTGCTGATGAACCTATGGCGCGAGGACGGCCTGAGTGCCGTCGAGTTGGCGCGGGGCGCCGGCCTCGAGCCCTCGACCATGACCGGCCTGCTCGACCGTATGGAACGCGACCAGCTGCTGGTACGCCGCGCCGACCCGGAGGACCGGCGGGCGCAACGCATCTACTTGACCGAGACCGGCCGGAGCGTGCGCAAGCCGACCCTGGCGGCGGTGAATCGCACCCTCGCCAGGGTGCTGCAAGGGGTGCCAGCGGTGGACCTTACCCGGATCAAGGATACGTTGCGCCGCATTCTGGCGAACACGGACCGGGCAACCTGAGGACTGCATGAACGGGGAACGACAACAGCGAATCGGGTTTTCGTGTTCCTACACACCGCTGCCGCTGATCCACGCGGCCGGCTTCGTTCCGTACCGGATTCTTCCGATCGGTGGCGCTCCGGACCAGGCAGGCTCGCTGCTCCACGATAACATGTGCCCGCACGTGAAGCGCGTGCTCGATCGGGCACTGGCGGCAGACCTGCCGGCGCTTGCGGGTGTGGTGTTCATGAACAGCTGCGACGCCATGCGCCGGCTCGCGGATGCCTGGCAGGTCGCTCGGCCCGCGGACCGTACGATTCTCGTCGATCTGCCGAGCGCCAACGACGACGGAGCGGTCGACTACTTCGCCGCCGAGCTGGCGCGGCTAGCGGATGAACTCTCACGCTGGTCGGGCAGATCGATCACTCGGAGTGATATTGCATGCAGCGCCGCGCGTTACCGGGAGCTTGCCGGCGCTCTGAACCGGCTCGGCGATCGAGCCGCCGCCGGTATGCTCCCTGGTGGCCGGCGTGTTTTTCAGGAACTGCTCAATCGCTCGGTGACGGCACCGATCGAGGAAACCCTTGCCGAGGTGCACCGTCTAGAAGCGAAGAAGGACGATGCGCCCCGATCGGGTAATCCGGTCTCGCTGTATGTCTTCGGCAACGTGCTGCCCGACCCGCAGGCCTTCGATCTCTTCGAAAGCTGCGGCGGGCAGGTGGTGGCCGACGACGTGTGCACGGGCTCCCGCCAGATCATTCCGTTCGACTTCGACGCCGGACAGGACGGCCTGCGGCAGATGGCGCGTGGGGGGCTCCGGCGCGCCGCGTGCGCGCGCACCATGGAGCCCGTACATCCGGGTGCGTTCGCGGCACAGGTCGTGCGCGGCGCGAAAGAGTGCGGCGCGCGCGGTGTCATCGCCCATGTGATGAAGTTTTGCGATCCCTACCTCATCCGGCTGCCTGCCGTTCGCGAGGCCCTGCAGAAAGCCGGCCTGCCCCTGCTGGTCCTCGAAGGCGACTGCACGCTGCGTTCCCTCGGGCAGCACCGCACGCGCATCGAAGCCTTCGTCGAAATGCTGAGAGGATGCTGACCATGATGCAGGCCTACTTCGAGAAAGTCGTACAGGGGATTGAGGCGAAGCTGCGGGCCGGAGCGGGTGACGATGTCGCCCGCAGGCAACTCACCCTCGAGATCGCGCGTCTTGGCTTGCGGCTGTTTTCCGGCAAGGACCGCGTCGCGTGGTGCGGGGTGCTCGCGCCTTTCGACCTGCTCAACGCGATGGGCGTGACCTCCTGCTTCGTAGAGTTCGTGGGCGCGACGCTGGCCGCCGGCGGCGCGGCGGGGCCACCACTGCAAGAAGCCGAACAGGCCGGCTACGCCACCGACGGCTGCGGTTATCACCGGACTGTGACCGGCGCCACACTACAGGGAATCATGCCGGACCCCGACTTTCTCATCGCGACCTCGGCGCCGTGCACCGGAGGACTGGCGGTGATCGAGAACCTGGCCCGCCATTTCCGCAAGGACCTCTTTGTCATCCATGTTCCCCAGGACCGTGGCGAAGCGGGCGTGGCCTACCTGGCCGATCAGTTTCGGGCGATGACCAAGTTCGTCGCCGCGCATACCGGCGAGCCGCTCGACCCGGCGCGGCTGCGTGCAGTCATCGAGAGCGTCAATCGGGTGCGCGAGATCTTGCTCGAGCTGTACACGTATGCGCGGACGGTTCCCTCGCCGGCGCGCCGGCGCGACATGATCAACTTCGGTATCCTGGTTCCGTTGCTGTTCGGCACCGACGCCGCGGTCCGAGTAGCCGAGGCGTACCGCAACGAGTTTGCGCGCAAGGCAAACGCGGGAGTCGCCGGCATTCAAGGCGAGCAGGTGCGACTGTTGTGGATCCAGAACCGCATCCAGTTCAGAAACCCGGTGGATGAGTGGTTGGCGGAGCAGTACCGGGCGGCGATCGTCATCGACGAACTCAACGACATCGATTGGGAGCCGATCGATCCCGACGACCCGTACGTTGGGCTGGCGCGGCGCGCGCTGTCCATCCCGCTGACGAGCAGCGCCGCAACTCGCGTCCGCAACCTCCACCGCCTTGCCCGTCTCTACAGCGTCGACGGGGCTGTCAACCCGTGCCACTGGGGCTGCCGGCAGGGCACCGGCATACGCGGCCTGCTCGAGATGGGGCTCAAGGACGTCGGTGTGCCGGTCTTGAACCTCGAGGTGGATTGCGTCGACGAGCGCAACTTCGCCGCCGGGCAGGTCCGCACCCGCATCGAAGCGTTCATGGAGATGCTGCTCAACCAGAGTGGGGCCGCCGGAGCCACCGCGCTACCCGGGTGATCACCGATGTTCTACCTCGGTGTGGATGTTGGCAGCCTGTCGTGCGATGCCGCGCTCGTCGATGACGAGGAGCGGCTGCTGGCCTGGTCGGTCGTGCCTACTGGTGCGCGTAACGCCCAGGCGATTGCGCGGGCACGCAAGGAGGTCCTCGAAGCCGCAGGCGCCGCACCGGGGGACCTCGCCGCCACTATCGCAACCGGCTACGGCCGCGAACGAGTGGACGGCCGCGCCGGCTCGGTCACCGAGATCACCTGCCATGCCCGCGGCATCCGGGCGCTGGTGCCGGGCACGGATGTGCTGATCGACATCGGCGGTCAGGACAGCAAGGCTGTGCGCCTCGATCGGGGCGGGCTGGTGGCCGAGTTCGCGATGAACGACAAGTGCGCCGCCGGCACCGGCCGGTTTCTTGAGGCCATGGCGCGGGCGCTCGAAGTGGACGTCGACCAACTCGGCCGGCTCGAGGATGGCGCCCGCGGCAACGTCAGTCTGAGCAGCATGTGCACCGTGTTCGCCGAAAGTGAGGTTGTGTCACTCATAGCCGACGGCGCCGAGGTGTGCGAGATCGTGCGCGGTTTCCACCGCGCCATCGCCTCGCGGACCCTGCTCCTCGTCAGGCGTGTGGCGCGCGACCTGACCGGCCTCCATATCGCCATGTCCGGCGGCGTGGCGCGCAATCCCGGCGTCGTCAGGGCGCTCTCCGAGGCGCTCGGCTGTGAGGTAACCGTTCCACCCGAGCCCGACATCGTCGGCGCCCTTGGCGCCGCCCTGATCGCACGCGATCGCGCCGCTGTCGCGTAGAACCCCCGCAACTCAGGCGATACGCGATGGTCATCGTGTCCAGCCCGCGAACGATTTGCGGGTCGGGGGAGGAAGCCACGAGGTGCCGGTTCTTGGGTTCTGGATTTGCACGCCGGTGTGCGACAAATTTGTAGGCTGGAGAACCCGCCGGGTCTACCGCCCCGAAAGAATCAGCTCTGAGCTGTACACTGGGGTCGATACGCCGAAGGCGTTGTGCACCACAGCCCAGGGTTGGCGCGCTGCGCGGCTACCCTGGGGTAGAGGATCACGAGAACGCCCTACCCCAAAGGGTTTGGCTCTGGTCGTGGGCAGAGAATCGACAGCCGGCGCGACGTAACCCTTTCAGGGTAGAGCCGTTGGGTCTTTCTGTACCCAGGGTAGCCGCCGGTGCGGCAACCCTGGGCTGTGAGACGTAACGCCTTCGGCGTATGGGAGCGCAGCCCCTAGCTGGCTTGCGTCACGTTTGAGAGATCCACCTTGTCGTAGATCTCAGCGAGCGCGAGTTCACAGCCGATCGCCGGCAGACGAACTGTGGATTGCAGGCCGTTGTGTTCGGACAACAACCAGTGGTGATCCGGCTGACGCAGGTAGTGCTCCAGGTGGTACTTATCTTGGGAGATGAGCAGGTACTCCGCTAGCGACTCGAGCTGGCGATAGCGACGCCATTGGCAAGTCATTAGCAGGGTGGCTGCCCGCGAAGGACCGGCACAGGCTGTTGGTCGCTTTGCGCGGCTGACGGGAGGCGGGCGCGTAAGACGGCGGCGAAGCCGTACGTGGGCTGAGTGTGTTCGTCAGTTGGCGCGAACCGGGGCCGCACCCCGCGGAAGCGCAAGGGATTGGCGCAGCTCGCGATCGACGGCTTGCAGGTCTGCGTTGGTCATCGAGCCAAGCTTGCGGTGAATCATAGTCTGCTTGACGGTTCGCAAGATGGCCGTCACCAGAGAAGGGAAGAGCAATCCTGCGCCGCGCCAATCCGCAATCAAGTGGTCACCAAAGAGCGGTCGTTTGACGTTGCTGGTGATCGCGGCGACAACCACCTCCCGCCGGCCGCGCTGGTACGCCGGCGAACTGATGACCAGAGCCGGCCGTAGCTTCCTTCCCGACTCATCTGTGAACACGAACCCGACGAGCACGACATCGCCGCGGCTACAAGCGGTCATAGGCGGCGTCTCGTGGATTGTCCCATAGTTCCGCGAGCACCGGGTCGGCCCTGGCGGTCAGAGCCGTCAGCTCCGCCTCATCGCCCAGGTCCTCACGCAGTCGCTCTTCGAGCGCGTCCAGCACGTACTGGCGTACGGTGACGTCACGCTTGGCCGCCGCGACCCGAAGCCGCCGGCGCACTTCCGGAATGACGTCGACGCTGATCCGGGGGCGCTGTACCGAAGATTGCATTGCTCGCCTCATCGCTGCTCCCTCGTGCAGCCAAACTCGCACCGTGGCTCTCCGGTGTCAATGACACCATGCTAAAGTCCGGGCACGTTCGGGAAAGAAGGTCCCGATCGCAACCTCCCAAGCCGCACCAGCGCGCTCGACTGCCACAAGCGCGCTGGTGTCGATCACTAGACCCATGGGTTGCGCGGTGGGCTGTCTGCCTTGTTGACCCGATCGAGGTCGTCGGCAAAGCCCGGGTCAGGTGAACCGGCCCCGTGCCAGCCCTTCAGCCCTTCAGCCAACGAAGCTGCGGTGCTCGTGGGAACCGGCGCGATGCGCGCCACGGCCTCGCCATTCCGTTCGAGGATGAAGGTTTCTCGCCGGTACCGAATTCTCCCGAGGACATCCCCGAGCTTCCGCGCCAAATCCGTTGCGGCAATCCGATCTTCCATTATTCCGTATTCTACCGATGCCGGCCGAATGCGCAACGATCCGGCATCAGGGTACCGCGTGGCCGGAGCAGATTACCCCGGCGGTTCGCCCCTGCCGTTTGAAGGCTCGCGGTCATTTTCGGCCTGGAACCTCACGCTGGCTTGGCCTACAAAGCCCACTGCTTCGCCGAGACGGACACCCCCGGAAGGTCGACAAGCGCGAGCCGCATTCGACGCCTCGCCAGTCACGCCACCAACATCTAGATTCAAGACGCGACCCCATGGCGCCACACGCCGCGTCGCCCCGCGGAGCCTTATCTTGGGAGATGAGCAGGTACTCCCCCAGCGACTCGAGCTGGCGATAGTGCTCCGTCGTCATGGCAACCAAGAAGCTGCTCGAGGTCTTGCTTCGTCAGGGGTGCCCTCTGCCACGTGATCGCTCACAAGCTGGAGCGCCGCGCGATGGTCCGCGACGACGGCAAGCGGGAGCGCTTCGGCGAGCGGCTGGCACGCTTGGTCGGGGACGACGCAGTCTGCTGTGAGCCTACCTGCTGCTGGACAACCACCCCGGCATCGCGACGGCGAGCGTGGCAGCGCACCTGCGGGCGGTCGATGCCGAGACAATCTACCAATCGAGGAACGTCCGGCGCGCCGGGCCTCTTGCCTGACGCCAGCCGTCTGACCAACGGCTCTACCGGATGGCCTCGATCTTCGCTTCCGCCACGCGTTAGCCAGACACGACCCGAACCTGGCCCCGGCCCAACCGCTTCAACGTCGCTCTGAGTTTCGGAACGAGCGGCAGGAGATCAACCAGCCGGTTCGTCTTGGCACGAAGAACGACCACCCCGAAGGCGCGGTGATCCAGACGTTGCTGCTTGGGCAAGTTCTTATCCACCGTCACGAGGGCGTCGAAGTTCGTGCCCATCGCGTCGAGCAAAGAGCCATCATCGAGGTCAGCCCACCCCACATCCGTGGCGGCCTGAACCTCGTGCTTCGCCAACTCCCGCGCGAGGCGCTTGGGCACACACACGTCCAGTACTCGCATGGTGCCCGTCGGAACGCACTACGCCGCGAGCGCCTTGGCCAGAAGGGCGGATTTGGCCGCTTCCAACACCGCGATCGCGTGCTCGCGAGAAACGCTCGGGAAGTCCAGAAGAAAATCGTCAAGCGCGTCGCCGCCTTCCAAGTAGTCCAATAGCGTCTGCACGGGCACGCGGGTGCCAGCGAACACCGGGGTGCCGCTCAGCCGATCGGGCGACGAGGTGATCAACGGTTCCGGAACACTCATGCTGACTCCATGCTGTGAGGACCTTATCATGAGACCCCACGGCTGGCTAACCAGCGCATGCAGACCGTAGTGCTGAAGAAGGATGATGGCGGCGAGCGGGAGCGCTTCGGCGAGCGGCTGGCACGTTCGGTAGGCGAAGAAGCGGGCGGGCTGCGTGCTGCTGGACGGCCGCCTCGGCATCGCGACGGCGGGCGTGGCCGCGCACCTGCGGGGCATCAATGCGGAGACGGTGTAGCGATCAAAGGAATGCCCCGTGCAGCCCGGGTCTCTCCCCCGGGTCACGTCGCGTCCTCAGGTCGGGCATCAGAACTGCATGCTTAAATCGAACTCGGAACACTCGTTACTACGAGTTTGTGAAAAACCCCCCAAATCGCCATTTCCAGTGCGGGAAAGCTCAATGAAATCAATGGATACGATTTACCGAAAGCGATTCTTTCACAGACTCTGCGTCCCTCACGGGGTTCCCCTGCTATGATCCGCGCCCACCTTCTTGCGCATAGACCGACACTCTTCCACCGTTATGAAATCGCGCGCGCCTGCAGGGTCTCTGGATGCCGCCACGTGTAGCGGAGCCAGTACCGATAGCGCTGCATCTTGTCGGTAAATTCCAAACGATAGGGGGCATGTAACAAATGAACCCCGATATCATCCCGGACGGGCTCGGGATTGGCCCTCTGGACCAAGAGCCCGAACGTGAGAAGGTCATCTTCCAAGTCCGCGCTGAATGTCACCTCCCGATAGCCCCTACTGCCGAACGTATCCGTGACCAGGAGTGCCGGCATCAACTGGCGGACCAAGCACTCGCGTACCTCATAGCTGCTGTATACGGCCTTAGCGTCGCTAGGAAGTAGGGGAATAAGCGAGGCAAGGTTGATTTCAAATTTGTGCACAGGGGTATCCCGCACGCTGTCAGCCCCGGATTGTTTTGTGCGAGCCGCTTCCTCTATGGTGACCAGCGCCGTTCGATCAAACGCCCGCGCGATGTACTCGAAATCGCGCTCCTACGCCTAGCCGACCTCTGGCATGTGAAGAAGCTTATGAACTCTGGATCGGTAAATGAATGGATTCGTGGTGAAGCGAACCGCGACAAGAATCTCAATCTACAGCCCATGCCTTTGGACCTACAGTTCTTGGGAGCCGTACCGCACGCACAACTCCATGACGCAGATTCGAATCATGTAGGAGATCGCTCGAAATTCTGTCTGGAGTACGACAAGGGCGAATTCCCAGATTTTGTTTTAGCCAGAGAAGAAGGCAGGTTGGACGATGAGCTGGGGGGAACAGTTCTTGCCCTGATTTCACATGATGCGATGAAGGACAGAATGCTTGACTTTGTAATTGATTATGAGCATGAGTTGAGTAAGTTTAGGACTATCCTGACCACTGGGACAACTGGTAGGCTGATCCAGGATGCAGTGCCAAGCCTGTCAGACAAAATCAAGAGGCGCCACTCCGGCCTCCAAGGGGGCGACATCGAAATTGCAAGTGAGATTCTAATTGGCGGCTGTCACGTGGTGATATTCTTTGTAGATCCACTTCACCCACATCCCCATACAGAGGATATTAGAGTAGTATTTGCAGCGTGCATGATTCAGAATAAGGTGCGTATTCTTTCGAACGAAATGCACGCTAGAGACTGGATCGACAAGATGATCAGGGGTAGGTAGGATCGTCCCTGGGTCGACTCTGGGTGGCAGAAGGCACCTGCTGCTTACGGCACGAGCGATCTGTGGCTCGACCACGGCGGAACGCGTTTCCGGAGGCGTGTTACCCATGTGACGCCATGGCCAACCGGTGCCGATCGCCAACGGCACCTGCGGCAGGGGTGTCCGAGGAAGTAGGGGGGCCCCCGTCCCGGTCAGTTATCGCCCGTCGACATAATCCGAGCGGGCACGGCCCTGCGCGTCGGCGCTATCTCCGCTGCCATAGGCGCCGCCGACTCCCAGAGTTCCGCCACTCGGCGTAAGGGCTGAAAGCAGCCTGAATCACCCATGACGAGTCCGCAGACATTGCGCTCGGGTCACAGGTACACCTCCCGGAGCTTGGCGTCGTCGTGCAGATCGGTGGCGGGACCGGTGAAGGAGATGCGGCCGTTGCGGAGGACGTAGACGCGGTCGGCGATCTTGAGGACCTCGCGGACTTTCTGCTCGACGATCAGGACGGCGATGCCGTCGTTGCGACTGAGTTCGTGAATGCGCGCCAGGGCCTGGGATACCAGTGGTGGTGCGAGCCCGAGGGACGGTTCGTCGAGCAACAGAAGCCTTGGCGAGACGATCAGCGCGTTCGCAAGGGCCAGCATCTGCTTCTCGCCGCCGGAGAGCGTTCCGGCGCGTTGGCGCAGGCGCGATTTGAGCGCCGGAAAAAGGTGGAGGGCTCGGTCCATGCCGTCGCGCAAGTGCACCTTGGTCGGCAGGGTGACGCCGCCCATCTCCAGGTTCTCGCGCACAGTCAGGTCAGCGAAGACTCGGTTACCTTGAGGCACGTAAGCGACGCCGGATCGGAGCAAGTCGCGCGGCCTGGCCGAATTCAGTGGCTTTCCGTGGTACGCAACGCGTCCCTGCCAGATGGGCAGCAGGCCGAAGATCGCCTTGAGGAGCGTCGACTTCCCCGCGCCGTTGTGCCCGATCAGCGCCACGATCTCGGCCGGAGCAACGGTGAGATCCACGCCGTTCACGATCTGCTTCTTTCCGTAGCCGGTGATGAGGGAATCGATGGTGAGCAGGCGAGAGCGTTCGTCAAGGGTCATAGCGTCAATCGCCATGCGTCAACCGGCATAGATCAATCGCCATCCGTCGCGCGCCGAGAACCGATGCTCCGGATGTAGCTTGACCATGGTCAGCATCTTCTCCTGATCGATGGGCTTCGATCAGAGCCAAGAACTCACTTCGCCGCGACTCGGTAGCACGACGTCAGCGTGGCGTGGCGGCTTGCAGCGTCCGCAGTCTCCCCTGCAACACGAACCGCTTCTTGCGGCCCGAGTGTTTCCGAGGCGAGCACGTGCCGCACCACCGCCTCGGCTTGGTGGAAGCGCCGCTGTTACTGGTAGATGTCCGCGAGAAGCAGCCGCAAGTCCAGGTGAGCGGGCTGTGTTGGTGAGCGGGCTGTCGTTGTGCACGCGCTCCGTGTGCTAGATTGCGCTCGACGGGGCCGGGGTATGCCAGCCAACCTGACGCCGGAGTACCGCGCAGCCGAACAGCAGCTCATGCAGGCCAAGACGCCTGCGGAGAAGCTGGAGGCGCTGCGGCTCATGCTCTCCCGGATGCCGAAACACAAAGGCACCGACAAGCTGCAGGCGGACCTCAAGCGCCGGATCGCGCGCGCCAACGAGGAAATCCAAAGCCAGGCGAAGCAGAAGCGGTTTGCGATCCATGTCGAGCGCGAGGGCGCGGCGCAGGTGGCGGTCATCGGCCCACCCAACGCCGGGAAATCACGTCTGGTGTCGGCGCTGACGGGAGTGGCGCTGGAGGTGGCCCCGTATCCCTTCACGACGCAGCGCCCGTTTCCGGCGATGATGCCGTACGAAGACGTGCAGATACAGCTGGTGGACCTGCCACCCGTGTCCGCTACGCACACCGAGAGCTGGGTGTTCGGCATGGTGCGCATCGCCGACGCCGCCTTACTGGTCGCCGACCTGTCATCGGCCGACGTGTTGGATCAGATCGAAGAGGTCCTCACGACGCTCGAGCACAACAAGCTCAAGCTGGTGCGCGAGGCGGTCGAGGCCGACCCGTCGGCGAGCGTCGCCTCGAAGCAATGCTGGCTCGTCGGAACCAAGCTCGACCTGCCTGCGTCCAGCGGCAATCGCGAAGTCTTGGAGGAATTGTACGGGGAGCGGTTCGGCGTCAGCGCGGTGTCGGCGGAAAGTGGCGAGAGCGTGCAGCCGCTGCGCGAGACCATCTTCCGGATGCTGCGGCTCGTGCGGGTCTACTCGAAGCCACCGCACGAACCCGCCGATATGAGGAAACCGTTCGTACTGCGGGAAGGCAGCACCTTGCGCGATTTCGCCAACACGGTGCACCACGACTTCGCGGAGCAGTTGAAATTCGCACGCGTCTGGGGCCATGGCAAGTTCGAAGGCCAGCGCATCAACCGCGACTACACGCTGCGCGATCGTGACGTGATCGAACTGCACCTCTGACCCTAGCGCCTCTCGCAAAGTGGCCTACTTCTCTGATAGCTACGGAGCCGATCATGGCGAAGTTCGTTCGGTGGGTGCTCATCATTGCGGTGCTAGCGATCGGCGGCTGGTGGCTCGTCGCGGGCGGCCGGCCCAAGATCGAGCCGGGTTTAAGTGCTGACATCGATCCCGCACCGTTCACGAATCCGGTGAAGGACGCGCAGCCGGTTGCGCAAGTGGTCAAGCCGAACGGCAAAGGCGCGCTGCGGAAGCCCAACTTCGTGATCATCCTCGCGGACGACCTGGGCTACGGTGACATCGAGGCGTACGGCACCAAAGCGATCCGCACGCCGCAGCTTGACCGCCTCGCCCAGGAAGGCGTGCGCTTCACGGACTTCTACGCCAGCGCCAACGTGTGCTCGCCGTCGCGCGCCGGCCTGCTCACCGGACGCTATCCGGTGCGCACCGGCGTGAGCTACGTCATCTTCGCCAGCGAAATCTCGTTCGCACACCGCGTGAATCTCGCCCTAAGTAGAGTGGCGACGCGTTTGGGCATGTCGGACTTCCACGATTCATTCGTCAACGGCCTGCCGGACTCCGAGATCACCCTCGCCGCAGCGCTGAAGGTCGCCGGCTACGCCACCGGCATGGTGGGCAAGTGGCATCTGGGCGACTTCTCCCACGACCGGAGATACCTTCCGACGCGGCACGGCTTCGATTTTTACGAAGGCATCCCGCACTCCAACGACGAGTTCCCCGTCGCCTATTTCCACAACGAAGAGGAAATCACCCCCAACATCGGCCTGGATCAGGAGCACCTCACCGCCGATTTCACCAAGGCCGCGATCCAGTTCATCGACGCCAACAAGGACAGGCCTTTCTTCCTCTACGTGGCCCACAAGGACGTGCACATTCCGTTCTTCCCGTCCAAGAACTTCAAGGGCAAGTCGGCCGCCGGGCCGTTCGGCGACGCCGCGGAAGAACTCGATTGGAGCGTCGGCGAAATCATCAACGCGCTGGAAGCGCGCGGCCTGCGCGAGAACACCCTCGTCCTGTTCACCAGCGACAACGGCGCCTGGTTCGACGGCAGCACGCAGGGGTTGCGGGGCCGCAAGGGGATGCCGTTCGAGGGCGGACAGCGCGTGCCGATGATTGCCTCCTGGCCTGGCACGCTGCCTGCGGGCACGCAGGTGGATGTCCCCGCGATGAACATCGATTTCTTTCCGACGCTGCTCGGGCTGGCCGGACTCGACCCGCCAACGGATCGCGTCATCGATGGTCGTGACATCTGGGGCTTGATGACGGGACGCGAAACCGCCAGCCCCCACGACGCCCTGCTCTTCTTCCACGACAAAGTGATCGACGGAGTGCGTTCCGGGCCCTGGAAGTACTATCGGTACACCAACCGCTATGACTGGCCGGTGCCGTTAGACAAGCCGAGCACGCTCACCGGGAAGCGGGGGCAGGCATACACCTATACGGATCCGAAGACCGGCCAGACGATCCAGCTGCTCCAGAGCTTTCCATTGCTGTACGATTTGCGGACCGACCCGGGCGAGTCCTACAACGTCATCGACCGCCATCCGGACGAGAGCAAGCGCTTGCGCGGTTTCATCGAACGGTGGGAGCAGGACTTCTTCGCCAACCCACGCGGCTGGAAGTAGCGCTGTCAGGATCTCTGGAAGTGAACCGGCAGATCGTCCGGGCACCTTTGCGTCCAAGGGCTTTGCCCCAAAAGTCGTTCCGCGTGACCCAAGCCCA
Source organism: Binatia bacterium (assembly GCA_050015455.1). Lineage (GTDB taxonomy): Bacteria > Desulfobacterota > Binatia > HRBIN30 > HRBIN30 > JAGDMS01. The sequence continues at coordinate 27,532 of JBEKBJ010000032.1, read as the reverse complement.
TGCCCCTACTACGCAGCAAATACCCATGTTGGCGCCGGGATCACGTCCGCGCCGACGGTTGCACGTCCCGCTTCAGCCCGCCAACATCGACATGCACGGAGTCGAATCGGTCGTCGCCGGGCCGATAGGCGAGCAGTTCGATGCCGATGGGCTCACCGGAGCGGCTGTCCTTGATCAGGATCACACCGTCATCGAGCTCCGTACAGATTTGATCTGCACGCGGTTCTTGCCAGAAGACCGTCAGCAGCTCCTTATCTTGCTCGAAGAAAACCCTCACACAGGCCATATCCGCTTGCCCTCCTTGACGGCGTCCGTTCGGTAGGCCGTGGTCAGTACGCCCGCTTCCTCGCGTCGTTTTGCTACCGCGACAACCCAACGTGCGCCCGTCGCCTCCTGACGATAGGAGATGCGCCGAATGGCTTGCGCGTGAGCCGCCGGCGCAGTGACGGTTGCGGCGAGCAAGCACAAGCCGGGCGGCGGGACGCGCGAGTTAGGCATACAGCAGTCGACCCTTCGGCTCTGGGACCGTGCGCCCGAGCTCGCGCGCCGTGTCGATCCACTCGCCAATGATCACCTCGATGCTCGCCAGAGCCTGCTTGTACGTCGCGCCATCAGCGGCGCACCCCGGCAATTCGGGGACCTCGGCGATGTAAGCCCCGTCCTCGTCGCTCCAGTAGATGATGATTTCGTACTTCCACTTACTTCGCATCATCGCCTCCTGCCAAACGGTACTTCACAATCACCGCGCGGACCTGTCGAACTTGATACGGCTTCGCGTGCCGTCCTCGCGGTTGCAGGTTCAAGATCTCCACCACGTCCTCCTTGGTGAAGATGTAGTGATCGCCTCGGATGCGCTCGTTGAATCCCAGACGCCGGAGCAGATGGCGCAACTCATCGAAGGGGACGCTGGCATCCGAGCCACCGCGCAGAATTCGAAGGAGGAGAGCCTCGTACTTTCCCACGTCACACTCCTACAACAGCTCCCGTCTGGTGCCCAACACTATGCCGTTGAGCTGCGGCGCGCAAACGAAGCGTTTCCCTTGTGACGCCAGCTCCTGCCCGCCTCAGCTCCGACGGCTCGGTGGGCGCAACGACGCTACTCGGCGAACGGATCAAACGGCGAAGCGTTCTTGAACTTGAAGACAAGGCGCGTTCCTGTTGACGCCGCATTTGGGACGCCTCCTGCCATCCGCCTGTAGCATCCGACGCAACCTCGCGCCGAAGCGTTGCGCGGATCGCCCAGATCAATCCAATTGTACAGGTCGAGGCAGTAGATGCAGATCCACCGCCCGTCGTTTGCCTGCGACCAGACACACTCGTAGCGGCATTTCCCGTTACGGCACACGATCCTGTCAAGATTCGAGGCGGCGCGGTTACGCTTCAACTCCTTGACGAACTCGGGGAACGCATCTGGGATAGCAACGAAGGTGACTTGGCTTTCAACCTTCTTTCCTTCTGGTAGCGGCGGATACGTTGCGAAGGTGGCGTTCGCGGGCAGGTACTCGCCATACAGTGCTGCGTGAAAGCCGCGAACCCAACGCCGGATGATTTCCCTCAGGTTCGCGTTCGTCAGCACCCCCAAGAGGCTACCGTCCTCAGACTGGCGGACGTCCATACAAAGCTTCCTGTGAGATTGGTTCACGCGTCGCCCGTGCAGGACACCAACGAGCTGCGCGACGAGCTGGTCTTCCCCTGAGCGGCTTGCGTTGCATTGGCAGTGGGTCGGGAGCATCAAAGGTGGGTCACGGTCCCCGACAGCAAACAGCGCGGAAGGGGGCACATGATCGTTGTTTTGACTCCTGTCGCGTCGTGGACGCGATCCGAGTTCCTCACCGCACAGGTAACAGAAGTCACGGTTGCGGGCGCTCTGCAGCGCCTTGTGCGTGGTAAGGGCTACGGGCACAAGGGCTCCGCTTTGAGTCGCCAATTCAGCGCGGCGACCTCCAACAGGGTCACACGCGGACCGCTGGGACGCCGAGGCAGAGATCGTTCAGGCCCCCGACGGAATGGTTCGTAATCCCTCGGGATCATGGTGCGCGCCTCCTGAGGCCAGCGACGACCCAGCCCGCCACGCGGACTATCAACCAGGCCGCCACGAAATACAACGCACACTCCAGCGCGAGATTGGTTAGGTTGATAGCGGCGTTCTGCCACGGGTGCCCAGGCGTTTGAGCTGGAGGACCGAACGGTTGGTTCAGCGTGATCAGATGGTAGACGGCTGCTCCCAGACCTGCGACGAGGCTTAGTCGGCGGACACCTTCGGATTGTGTCGACCAGATCATTCTCCCTTCCCCGAATCGAGTGCTGCTTGTGTGCCCGCCAACTATGTACTTAGCTGACCACCCATATTCGCCAACCCTTGCAATCAGCTGCAGCTTATCACGCCGGGTGACGAGCAGGCAAATGCTCGGCAATGCCAGGCGATTCCGAGGGGTTGAGCGTTGTTGGTCCGGGAACACGGCCCACCCATTTTGGAGTCGTTTGACGAGCTTCCCGAGCGGGAGAAGCAAAAGATGGCAAGCACCATTCTGCGGCGCACCTTGTAGCCACAGCCCCCAGCGGCGGGGGTCAGCCATTACGCTAGGGACACGAGGGCCGCGTCCGCAGAGGCCCTGCCAGCCCGTCAGCGATGGAGAATCGTGCCGTTCTGTCGCAGAGCGCGGGGCTCTTCTCGCTCGACTTTCCCATTGTGGGCGAATACGCTAGATGCCGCTGATGCGGTTGACGGGAGATGCCGGTAAGGCTGCTCCGTCTTGGCCGTAGGAGAAAAACGAAACTTTGCCGCCATGGAAGCCGTGAAGATTCAAAGTGACGGTTCGATCCAGCTACCGAAAACAGTGCTGCGACGCTTCCCGAAGCGCAGCGAGCTTGCCGTGTGGACCGAGGGGGATGTCATCCTGCTCAAGCGGCTGAAGTCGGCCAAGCTCTCGGCCATTGCCGCGCGGCGGCCTGAGAAGGAGATGCCGCTTGCCGAGATCAACGCGGAAGTCCAGGCGCACCGGAAAGAAAAGCGCTCACGCAAGGCGTGAGCCGCCGCGCTTGGTGCCACCAGCCGAGGTGCTACTGAAACTGCCGCGCCAGCGCCGTCCCAGCCAGCAGTAAGCTAACCGAGTGATTCAAAGGAGAAGAATGATCTCCCGGCGCCCTCCAGCTTCGCGTTGTCCGTCTCGCTGCTCACACACCTGGCCGCTCTCCTTCGCCATCCAACCCGCTCCCGTGCTCCCAATGCTTCAGCCCTTCACGCGCGCCATGAAGCGGCCGTCTCCGGTGTCGACCTGTACGGCGTCACCGGCCTCGAGATAGGAGGGCACCTGAATCACTAGGCCGGTCTCGAGCGTTGCCGGCTTCGTCTGCGCCTGTGCGGTGGCACCCTTCAGGGCCGGATCGGTCTCGCGGATCTTGAGCACGACCGATTGCGGCAGCTCGATGTTCATCACCGTCCCCTTGAATACCACCGAGCGGATGCCGGCGAGGCCTTCGAGGAGATAACCGGCGTCGCCGCCCAGCGCCTCGGCGCTCAACGCGAACTGATCGTACGACTGCGAGTCCATGAAGTGGTAGCCGTTGCCGTCGGCATAGAGGTACTGCACCGGCCGAAACTCGAGCTGCGCCTCGACCACCTTCTCGCTGCTCTTGAAGGTACGGTCGAAGACGTTGCCGCTGCGCAGGTTGCGCACCTTCGCCTTCACGAGCGTGCTGGCGCCGCGCGCCGATGGCGATTGGAAGTGCACCTCCAAGATCCGATACGGATCGCCGTCGATCTCGATCCGCAAGCCGCGTTTGAATTCGCTGGCAGTGAGCATGAGGGCTCTCTAGCGCGTACGCGGCGAGAAATCACGCGGCAACCAGCTGACCTGCTCAGCGGCTGGAAGCACGCGCCTGCGAACCTGCAGCCGGCAAGGTGAGGTCACCGCGGGGGTATCAGCTCCCGCTTGGGCGCGAAGCAGCGGACGTAAAACGTCTCGCCCTCGTACTCGATTTCTTTCAGGAGCTTCCGCGCGACGAGCTGCTCGACCACCTGCCAGGCGGCACCGTCTTTGGCCAGCAGCTGCCGCACTGCTTCGGCGCGCATCGGATGCACGGCGGCGGTGCTCAGCAGGTCGTTCTCCGCGTCGCCCGTGGCGCCGAAGGCGGCGGTCTCACCGCCCGTGAGCAACTCGACCCTGGCCAGGCGCGCGGCGAAGATCTGGTAGGCGCGGGTGACCGCTTCCTCGCTCGGACACCGGGCCCAGGCCGCGGCGGTGGGGCGGGTCGGCACGAGCAGATAGGCGGTGTGCGGCCGCAACGTCGCGACGAACGCAGCGGTTGCACGGACGGTGGCGGGGTCGTCGTTGACGCCGTCGAGCAGCATGGTCTCGGTGACGAGACAGCCACGGTAACTGCGGGTGAAAGCGGCCATGCCGTCGAGCACGGTCTGCAGGCGTAGCGACTGATCGGGACGGTTGATCCGGCGCCAGACCGTTTCGTCGGCGCTGTCCACCTTCAGCGACACCCAGTCCGCCTTGGCGAGGGCCGTACGCACCTCGTCCTGCCACACCAGGGAGCCGTTGGAAATCACCGCAATGCGAATCCCAAGGGGCTTGAGGCTGTCGATCATGTCGCCGAGACGGAGATCGAGCGTCGGCTCGCCGTCGGGGACGAACGTCAGGTAGTCGATCGGTTCACCACGGGTACGCAAGGCCTGCACCCGCTCCGTGACCTGCGCCACGACGTGCTCAGGCGCGTAGAATGCCGCGCGTGCCAGCGATGTTCCGGGCGTCGGCCCGAGCTGACAGTAGAGGCACGAGTACGTGCACACCTTGGGCGGAATGTGGTTGACGCCCAGACTCTGTCCGAGCCGCCGCGACGGAACCGGACCGAAAGCGATCGATGTCACCTGCCGCTTCCCTTGAGTACGAACGCAATCAGCATAGCAGCAGAGGAGAGTGTCGATAACGATACGTCTCTGACCTACTCCGGCCTGTAGCTCTGCAGCGTGCTGATGTAGAGGGCGCGCCCGAAGGCAGCGGGGTCGGCGCAGTTCTGCTTGCTCATGCTGCCTTTCATCTGCTGCACCGACTTGTACTCGTGCTCCACCATCCACTTGCGCATGCCTCGTTCGATGAGGCCGATGTGCTCGATGCCGCGCTGCAGCAGGACCGAGCACAGCATGGCGACGTCCGCGCCGACCATCACCATCTTCAGCACGTCGGTAGCCTGGTGGATGCCGCTGGTGGCGGCCATGTTGGCCCGGATGCGGCCATAGAGGATGCCGATCCAGGTGAGCGGCAGCCGCAATGCTTGCGGGGTGCTGAGCAGCACGTGCGGGTGGATTTCGAGCGCTTCGAGGTCGATGTCAGGCTGATAGAAGCGGTTGAATAGCACCAACGCATCGGCTCCCGCCTGATCGAGCCGGCGGGCCATGCGCGCCATGTTGCTGAAGAACGGCCCGAGTTTCAGCGCCACTGGTATAGTGACGACCGACTTCACCGCGGTGAGGATGTCGATGTATGTCTGCTCGATCTCGTCGACGCTCAGCTCCATGTCGGTTGGTAAATAATAAACGTTGAGCTCCAGCGCGTCGGCACCGGCCTGTTGCATCTGCTTCGCGTAGCTGGTCCACCCGCCGACGGAGGTGCCGTTCAAGCTGGCAATGACCGGGATGGCGACGGCCGCTTTCGCCTTGCGGATGTGATTCAAATACTCCTCCGGACCCAGATGGAATTGGGGCGGCTGCGGGAAATAGGTCAGCGCTTCGGCGAAGCTCTCCGTACCTTGCGTGAGGCGATCGTACAACTCGAAGCGCTCTTGCACCATCTGCTCTTCGAACAGCGAGTACAGGACGACGGCGGAAGCCCCCGCATCCTCCATGCGCTTGATGTTGTCGATCTCTTCGGAGAGCGGCGATGCCGACGGCACCAGTGGTGTCCGCAGGGTCAGGCCTAAGTACGTCGTGCTGAGGTCCATTCTGAGTGGCTCCCTTACAAAGTGCTGAGTCCTGAGTGCTGAGGCTCAATTCCAGAGCGAGCGGCTTGCTCAAGACTGCGGAGTGCTTCTGTAGCCGGCGAGATGCTGGTAGAAGCGCCAGTGCGCGTCCACGTCCTCCTGCGCTTCCTTCAGCAGCTGCTTGGCATCTTCCGGGTTGCTCTGGGTGAGCATCTTGAACCGGTTTTCCATGTACATGTACTTGTTCAGCGGAATCCCAGGCGCCGACGAATCGAGCTGGAGCGGGTTCTCGCCCCTCTTCGCCCGGTCGGGGTGGTAACGGTACAGAAGCCACTGCCCGGAGTCCACCGCCGCCTTTTGGTTCTGCATGCCCGTCATCATGTCGATGCCGTGCGCGATGCAGTGACTGTAGGCGATGATCAACGAGGCGCCCGGATAGGCTTCCGCCTCCAGGAATGACTTGAGCGTGTGCTCGTCTTTGGCCCCCATCGCCACCCGCGCTACGTAGACGGTGCCGTAGTTCATGGCCATCATGCCCAGATCCTTCTTGGGCGTGCGTTTGCCGCCGGCGGCAAACTTGGCGACGGCGCCGCGTGGCGTCGACTTCGACATCTGTCCGCCGGTGTTGGAGTAGACCTCCGTATCCAGCACCAACACGTTGACGTCGTAGCCAGTGGTGAGCACGTGATCGAGGCCGCCGTAGCCGATGTCGTACCCCCAGCCGTCGCCGCCGATGATCCACACGCTCTTCTTCACCAGCATGTCGGCGACGGCGAGCAACTGCCGCGCGTCCTCGCTATCGCTGCCGCGCAACTTCTCTTTGAGCAGCGCCACGCGCTGCCGCTGCTCGAAGATGTCCGCCTCGTCCCGCTGCGTTGCGGTCAAGATCGCCTGCACCAGTTCGTCGCCCACTAGGCTGGCGGTTCTTCTCAGCAGCTCGGAGGCGTATTGTTTCTGCTTGTCGATCGCCAGCCGCATACCGAGCCCGAACTCGGCATTGTCCTCGAACAGCGAGTTCGACCACGTGGGGCCGCGGTTCTCAGCGTTCTGCGTCCACGGCGTGGTGGGCAGGTTACCACCGTAGATCGAGGAACAGCCCGTCGCGTTGGCGACCAGCATGCGGTCGCCGAACAGTTGGGTCGCCAGCTTGATGTAGGGCGTCTCGCCGCAGCCGGCGCACGCACCGGAGAACTCGAAGAGCGGTTCCTGCACCTGCTGTTGCCGGATCGTCCCGACCTTGATGTTGCGCCGATCCATTTCCGGGATGGTCAGGAAGAAGTTCCAGTTCTCGCGTTCCTGCTCGCGCAGCGGCGGCTGCGGCGCCATGTTGATCGCCTTCAGCTTGGTCTGCGTCTTGTCCTTGACGGGGCAGCAATCGACGCATATGCCGCAGCCGGTACAGTCCTCGGGCGCCACCTGAATGGTGCACTTCAACCCTTGCCAGTCCCGGTCGCGGGCGTCGCACAGCTTGAACGTCGGCGGCGCGGCTTCCGCGTGCTTCGGATCGTACACCTTGATGCGGATCACGCTGTGAGGACAGACCATGGCGCATTTGCCGCACTGGATGCAGATGGCCTCGTTCCACACCGGAATCTGTTGCGCGATGTTGCGCTTCTCCCATTTTGCGGTGCCGGTGTGGAAGGTTCCATCCACGGGCAGCGCACTCACCGGCAGGCTATCGCCCAGACCGGCGATCATCTTGGCGGTCACTTCTTGCACGAACGGGGGCGCTTCCGGGGACACCGGCGGCGGCATGGCGATGGCGCTATCGGCGCGATCCGGCACCTGCACTTCGAACAGGTGCGCCAGGGTGCGGTCGACGGCGGCGAAGTTCATTTGCACGATCTGGTCACCCTTGCTGCCATAGCTCTTCTCAATCGCTCTCTTGATCGCCGCGATGGCGTCGTCTTTCGGCAGGACGCCGGAGATGGCGAAGAAACACACCTGCATGACGGTGTTGATGCGTCCCCTCATGCCGCTTTCGCGCGCCACCTTGTAGCCGTCGATGACGTAGAACCTCAGGCGCTTCTCGATGATCTGCTCCTGCACGCGCTGGGGCAGGTGACCCCAGACTTTGTCGGGCCCATAAGTGCTGTTGAGCAGGAAGACGCCGCCGTCGACCGCGTACTGGAGCATGTCGTAGCGTTCGAGGAAGACCCACTGATGACAGGCGAGGAAGTTAGCCCGAGTGACCAGGTAGGTGGAGCGGATCGGTTTGGGACCGAAGCGCAGGTGCGATACGGTGACGGCACCCGCCTTCTTGGAGTCGTAGACGAAATACCCCTGGGCGTAGTTGTCGGTGTCCTCACCGATGATCTTGATCGAGTTCTTGTTGGCACCGACGGTACCGTCGGAACCGAGGCCGTAGAAGATGCCGCGGACGACGCTGTCCGGCTCGATAGAGAAGTCCGGGGCGTAGGCCAGGCTCGTGTGGGTGACGTCGTCGTGGATTCCGATGGTGAAATGATTCTTCCCCCCCTCGGCCGCCAGGTTCTCGAAAACGCCCCTGATCATCGCCGGGCTGAATTCTTTCGACGACAGGCCATAGCGGCCACCCACGATCTTCGGATAGCGGGTCATGGCACCCCAGCCGCTCTGCATGCCTTCGTGCAGCGCATTGACGCAGTCGGTGTAGAGTGGTTCGCCGGTGCTGCCTGGTTCCTTGGTACGATCCAGCACGGCAATCGCCTTGGTGGTCTGTGGTAGCGCTTGTACAAAGCGGCGCATATCAAACGGACGGTACAGCCGAACTTTGAGGACGCCGACCTTGGCCCCGTGTTCCGTGAGGTAATCGACCGTCTCGTGCGCCGCTTCGGCACCGGAGCCCATGAGGACAACCACGCGCTCCGCATCAGGCGCGCCGTGGTAGTCGAAGAGCCGGTACGCCCGCCCGGTGATCCGGGCGAATTTGTCCATCGCCTTCTGCGTGATGTCGGGGCAGGCGGCGTAGTATGGATTCACCGTCTCCCGCGCCTGGAAGTACACGTCGGGGTTCTGGGCGCTGCCGCGCAGGACGGGATGGTCCGGCGACATCTTGCGTGCCCGGTGCTGCAGAACGAGGTCGTTGTCGATCATGGCGCGCAGATCGTCATCGGAGAGCATCTCGATTTTCGAGACCTCGTGCGAGGTGCGAAAGCCATCGAAGAAGTGCAGGAAGGGGATGCGGCTCTCGAGGCTGGCGGCCTGGGCGATGGCGGCGAGGTCCGTGGCCTCCTGCACCGAGCACGAGCACATCATGGCAAAGCCGGTGGCCCGCGTAGCCATGACGTCGCTCTGGTCGCCGAAGATGGATAGCGCTTGCGCCGCCAGTGACCGGGCCGCGACGTGAATGACCAACGGCGTGAGCTCGCCGGCGATCTTGTACATGTTGGGAATCATCAGCAGCAGCCCCTGCGACGAAGTGAAGGTCGTCGTCAGCGCCCCGCTCTGCAGAGCGCCGTGCACCGCGCCGGCCGCGCCGCCCTCGCTTTGCATCTCCATGACCAGTGGCACTGTCCCCCAAATGTTCGGCTGCCCCTCCGCGCTCCACTGGTCGGCCGCCTCGCCCATAGGCGAGGAAGGGGTGATCGGGTAGATGGCAATAACTTCGTTGATACGGTGGGCCACCGAGGCCACAGCTTCATTCCCGTCGATCGTCGCAAAAGTTCTGCTCATAGATTCCCACTCTATAGTTGCTTTTGGGCGCCCCCGTCCAGGTTCTTGGGTGAGAAATGTCATGCCCGGGAGTGACTGCGGCGGACGCGCGAGTCTCTGGGTTCAGGAGGCACACATGGCAGTGTGGTAGAGCTGTGCGAACCTGATCGCAAGGGGCTGCCGCACGACCCGTACTGCTCCGGCAAGACAGGCCCGCTCACAACGCGAGCGCCACGACTTCAGAGGGCGGTGCGGCTGTGTCCCCCGGCGTGCACGCGGCCGTTCTCCGGGCGCGGACACGGCAGGGTGAACCAGAAGGTGCTTCCCTTACCTAGCTGCGATTCGACCCAGATCTTCCCGCCGTGCTTCTCGACGATCTTCCTCACCGCGGCCAGTCCCACACCGTCTCCAGGAACGTTGCTACCGAGGCGGGTGAACAGCCGGAAGATCTTGTCATGGTCTTCCTGGCGGATGCCCGTACCGGTGTCGCGCACGAAGAACCGGCACTGACCCCCCTCTTCTTCGCAGCCGACCTCGATTCTGGCTTCGGCATGCGGCGGCGTGTACTTGATGGCATTGTCGATCAGATTGCTGAAGACTTGATTGATGGCCACCCAGTCACCGGTGACCGACGGGAGGTTACCAGGGGTGACGGCGATCTTCCTCTCGGCGATCTGGAAGCGAAAGGCAGCGAGCACCTCTTCCACCAGCTGCCTGGTGTCGATTGTCTGCGGCATGGAGGCGCGGCTTTCGATGCGCGACAGCTCGAGCAGCGACTTGACGAGCATGTCCATCTTAGCCGTGCTGCGCAAGATAAAGTCCAGCGACTCGCCGATATCTTCCTTGAGCTCCGCCCACCGCGCCGACGGCCCCGGTTGATCCGCACCTTTGTCCTGCTCACCGCCGTCTTCCAGCAGCGCGCCGAGCGACGCGATGCTCTCCTGCAAGGCGTGGGAGAACCCGGTCAGGTTGATCAGGGGCGCACGCGGATCGTGTGAGGCAACATAGAGAAAGTCTCTGAGTTCGGCATTCTTGGCCTCCAGTTGTTGTTTGTGGTGTTCGAGCTCGCGAGTACGCTCCGCCACCAGCTGCTTCAATCCTCCGGCGTACTCCTGCAGCCGCTCAGCCATCTGGTTGAACGAATGCGCCAACATGCCAACCTCATCGTTGGTCATGAACTTCACTCGTTGGCTGAGGTCGCGCTTTTCCGCGACCGCCTCAGCAGCGCGCGTGACCGCGGCGATCGAAGCGGTGATGCTGCGGGTGCAGAGAAAACCGATGCCAAGCGAGAGCAGGATGGCGAAGCCCATGCCGGCAAGACCTGCGTACACCAACTGATCGAGCTGTTGGCTGAAGTCGCGCAGCGGCGCGACGGCGACCAGCTTCATCCGGGTGCCGGGGATGGTGACGAAGCTGACGATCTTGCGATCGTACACCTGATCGGCGAGATACCCGCTGGCGTCGGTCAGGATTTTCGTGCGTACCGCCGGCAGCAGGTGTTCGTCGTCGAGCTGTCTGGCACCAGCGGCACCGGCCGGGTGCGTTGCGAGGATTGTTCCGGCGCTGTCTACGACATGCACATAGCCTGTGGCGCTGATCGGGAATTTGCCCGCCAAGCTCCGCCACGCCTCGGAGAGCCCGCCGGCGGCGGGTCGCGGCACCGCCCCGATGAGGTTCGCCAGCTCTTCCATGCGGCCGGACAAACGCGAACCATTCTCCGTTTCGAGCATCCGCACGGCGCGCGTGTACGCCAACACTCCAAAAAAGCCGAGCGACGCCACCACGAGCACGAGGCTGCACGCGAAGATCTTGAGCCGCAGTGATACGTGCCTCACTGGCGCGTATACGTCGCGATTGGCCGTCAGGGCCAGCTCCGTCAGCGGCCGCATGTCGTATTCCAGCAGGAAGTAGTCCGCCGTCGCCCAGAGTAACGCGCAGACGCCGCCGCAGATCATGATCAATGTCACGTGCTCCCAAGGCAACGCGGCGAAGTAGCGTACCTGCAGGGAGCCAGCGCCGTAGGCGACGATATTGACGGAGAAGACCTCCAGCGCCACCTTGAACGGGTACGCCAGAACCTTGCGCTGGTAGACTGCAGCCTGCTCGCTGTCCAGGTTGCCGGCCTGGAGCTGGCGAGCATACCGTTTGATCTGGCGCAGCATCGGCCGGAAGGCGATCAGCGGACCGCCGAAGATGACGGCATCCCAAGTGAAAGACATCAGGACCCAACGAGTCTGGACCGGATTGAACAGGACCGTGGAGACCAGGTAGAGAAACGTGACGCCCCAGACAAAGAACCCGAGCAGTAGAATCTGCGTGCGAACGAATCGCTTTGCTAGGTCTTCCAACATCCCAGGTCGCATGGCGAATGAGCAAGGGACACGCCACCGGAAGTGGCGTTCGGACACGGACGCCGTCAGCTTTCCAACGACGGAATTTCGGCTCCGTAAGCGTGCCGAGTGGCACAGTTCTGAACCTGGTGGCGGCGCGGAATGACCGGCCTCTCACTCCACGAGCATGCCCACTTGCCCTTGGTGCTCGACGCTGTGGGTGTTGGGCACTGGTTACGCGGCCGCGGCGGAATCAGGACGAAAACCCGGCAACCAGGATGTGGGTAACAGATAGCGCTGGCGACGGTGTGTTGGGAGCTTCGATGGTGGTCCGGGGGACGGACTCCGAAGCCGGGGAGGCTTTGAGAAGGCTACCGCCATTGGCGAGGGCGCAAACTTGAGAGTCATCCATGTGCCGGGTTTCGTCCATGACGTACAAACCGCAGACTGTTCACCGCATGAAAGGTGCTGACTCTGCACAGGAAATCGCCGGCTTCGTGCACGCGTCCAGCCGCAGCCCCGCAACCCTTAAGGTCCGCGGCTCGATACGACGCAGCCAGACCGAGGCACCATACCACCGAATCCTGCTACCTCCTTTCACTTGATGAACGGCCGTTCATTAAGCTAAAAGCATGCCAGATGGGCGTGCCGCTCGGACTCGACATCTAGTCTACTTTCGCGATGCCGCTTTGCCACGGGCCGCCAAATTGATTCCCAGGCTCCGGAAGCGCCCCTTTCGATGACCTCGCCGCCGCGGTCAGCGAGCCCTAGCCGGCCTGTTGACATTGAGGGTTCTCCAGCGGTTGGAGGCACACGCCTGCGGCTTCGCTTGAGTTTGGTGCGCGGAACGTTGCAAACTGGGGCGTCGTTCCGTGCAGCCCGTCGGCGCACGAGAGGAGGAAATGATGCCAGATTCGGACAATCCGCACACGGCGCCAGGAGACGTCGAAGAGCTGCGCGAGATGGCGTGCGCCTTCGTCGAGGAATTTGCGCGCATGGGCCATGATGGGCCCGCAATCCTGCGGATATTCCAGAACCCCTTTCACACTGGGGCGTACGATACTTACCGCGCGCTGGGCCACGCCGCCACCGCTGCCATAATCGATCAGTGTCTTACCAAGGGTTGGAGACGGGTGTGCGGCTCGTGATTTCCTTGTAAGTCCTGTCCGATCCGTCGAACAGGCAGTGAACTCGATGGCCTTGTCTTGAGGGTCAGAGCCCTTGCTCATATCGCCTCCCTGCGCCTGGAGCATCCTATCACGGCACAGGAAGTGACGACCACGTCTACCTCGGATGGATCGAGAACATGAGTACGGCGCGTGGCTTGATTCAGCGCGGCTGCTCACGTAGAGGCAAGGCATGCGCTCACAGACATTGGCAGCAGTGGTGGCTGTTTCGTTGTTGGGCATTGCTCCGGGCCGGGTCGAGGCCAAGGACCTGATACTTCGACAGCGGGTAACGACGACCGGCGTGCGCCCCGAAACGCATGAGACGACGCAGTATTGGACGGCAAACAGCATGGTGACCGACTCGCCGGACAACCGCGTCATTGTCGACCTCGGCGCGGAGACCATGACCGTCGCGGACAAGCGCCAGAAGACCTACTTCACGCAAACGTTCGCCGAGATGCGGCAGCAGGCCGAGGCGATGAAGGCGGCAATGCAGAAGCAGATGGAAAACATGCCGCCGCAGGCCCGTGAGATGATGGGCAAGATGGGCATGGGGCCGGGGGCGTCCGAGGCGGCGGTCTCGGTGAAGCCGACCGGAAAAAGCGAGAAGATCGCCGGCTATGAGGCGAAAGAGTATGCCATCGAGGGCGGGCCGATGACCGCGTCGGTGTGGGCGACTGATGCTCTGACCTCTCCGGGCGGCACGAAGGCGCAGGAAGCTTGGGGGAAGATGATGGCCGGGGCGCCGGGATCGAAGTTCGCGCAGGCGATCGGGGAGGTTAAAGGTGTGCCGCTGCGTACCACGATCCACAGCACAGCCGGCGGCACTCAGGGCTTCGGCAGCACGACCGAGGTCGTCGAGGTCACCGAGAAAACTCCACCCGCCGACGTGATGGAGGTGCCGGCCGGCTTCAAGAAAGTCGCCGCGCCCGAAATCGCTCCGATGCACGGCGGCAAGGGAGCGCCGACGCAGTGAAGCGCGGCTAGAGTCGTCCGCTTATTCATGGGCCGGGGTGGTGGAACTGGCAGACACACAGGACTTAAAATCGAAAACTTAATCTTTGAAAATCAGAAAAATCCTTAAATCTCAGTGGCTTATTGACATAGCTGCGGTCTCTGATACCTTACACAAAGCTTACACACTTTCCGAAACTTTGTGGGGTATGGAGGCGACCAAGGCATGACCGAAACGCACACGATCCTGGGCGGCAAGGTTCACGTCTACAGACGCCCGAAGAGCAGCCACTGGCAGTGCGCCACCTATCTTGCCGGCAAGAACCGCCGGCAGAGTACCAAGGAAGACAGCCTCTCCAAAGCCAAGGAGATCGCCGAAGACTGGTATCTCCAGCTCCGGGGCAAACTCCGCAGCGGCGAGATCAAAACCGAAAAAACCTTCCGCGACGCGTCCGAGCAGTTCCTGCGCGAGTACGACATCATCACCGAGGGCGAGCGGAACAAAGTCTACGTCGACGGGCAGCACTGGCGCTCACGCGTGCACCTAGTGCCGTTCTTCGGCCACATGGGCCTCTCGGAGATCACCGGGGGCACGGTGCAGGAGTACCGCATTCACCGGCATGAAGAAGCGATGAAGAAGCGGGGCAAGCCGCCGGCCCGCAATACGCTGCATCAGGAGATCGTCACGCTGCGGCAAACGCTGAAGACGGCCGTCCGCCAGGGATGGCTCGACCGCCTTCCGGATCTGTCGGAGCCCTACCGGGCCTCCTCCAAGATTTCGCATCGCGCGTGGTTTTCACCCGAGGAATACAGGAAGCTCTACGAGGCGACACGCCGACGCGCGCACGAGCCAAAGAACGCGCGCTACAAATGGGAGTCAGAGCAGCTTCATGACTACGTCCTGTTCATGGCCAATACGGGCCTCCGGCCGGACGAGGCGAGCCGCCTGCAATTCCGGGACGTCACGATTGTCCATGACGAGGCGCTTGGCGATACGATTCTTGAGATCGAGGTCCGCGGCAAGCGCGGCGTCGGCTACTGCAAGAGCATGCCCGGCGCCGTGCGCCCCTTCGAGCGGTTGAAGGCGCGCAACGTTGCGCGGGCCGCGGAACAAGCGCTCGCCGCGAGCCGCGCGCTGAAGACCGCCGAGAGCGGCGCCAACGACAGCGATCCGAAACCCCCGCCGCCGAAAAGAACCGAGCCCAATCCCACGGACCCGATCTTCCCAAAAACCCACCGGGACCTCTTCAACATCATTCTCGCCGAGGAGGGCCTCAAGACCGACCGCGAAGGCCGGCCGCGCACCGCGTACAGCCTCCGGCACACCTACATCTGTCTCCGCCTGATGGAGGGCGCCGACATCTACCAGATCGCCAAGAACTGCCGGACCAGCGTCGAGATGATCGAGAAATACTACGCGTCGCACATCAAGACCAACCTCGATGCCGCCGCGATCAACATCATGAGGCCGAGACACCCCACGGCGAAACACCCTGAGCACCTGAAACCGGATCACGACAGCGGCCACGAGACCGACGGGTGATCCCGACTCAGCCTGAGCGCGCCGCGGGAGCCCGCTTGCGCTCGCACCGTCCTTTGCAAATCCCGCTTCACCGCCCTATGATGCGCTCGATTGTTAGCGGCAGCTATGCGGGCGTGGCGGAATGGCAGACGCAACGGACTTGAGTCAAAACTTGAGTGCTCGCCGAGAAACCGGTGATGCAGAACTGCCCAAACTCGGGGAACCCTTTCACATGGCAATCCCGAGCCAAGCCCGGCCGGAGCATTCCAGCCGGGAAGGTGTAGAGACTAGACGGGCAGCACCTAACCCTAGGGATCTCATCCTGGGCACGGTGAAGGGATAGTCCAGACCGCAAACCCGACCACAGTGCTCCCAAGCGCAGCGGCGGGGCGGCGAAAGCCGTAGACGGTACGAAAATCCGTTGAGCGAATGCTCGTGAGGGTTCGAGTCCCTCCGCCCGCACATTCTTTCGTGTGCCGCCTCTTGCGCCGGCGTCGCTTCCGACGCCCACGATGGAGCCACCATTCCGGTCCACAAAATAATCGGCAGCGCGTGCCCGCCGCACCATTTCGCGCCGCAAGCGGTACGGGAACCCGTCCGCCAGGCCCAGTGTGGTCCAAATAAAGCTTGACGGAAAAAGCTGGCGGTGCGTAGATTTTTGGCAGGCTACGTCTGCGGGGTGATTCCGCAGGCGGGCTGCCCTTTCAAGCCGCCAGCGCAACACGCCGCAAAGACGAAGGCTTTGAGAAAACCTCCAGTGGTGTCCTGAAACCTAGCACGGCGCGCGGGCGGTTGTTAAGTAGTTCCTCCACCTCTTGAACTTCATACGCGGTGATCGCCGTGAAGTCGGTTGACTTTGGGAAGTACTGCCGCACCAGACCATTGGTATGCTCATTCAGTCCGCGCTCCCAAGCGTGATAAGGCGTGGCGAAGAAAGTATCGGCCTTCAGGCTCGTGCCGAACTGCCTGTGCTTCGAGAACTCCCAGCCGTTGTCCATCGTGATGGTGAGAACCTTGTTGTGGTCTTTGGCAAGAGAGGTTTCAATCGCGCGGGCGACCGTCTCCGATTTCGGTTCCTGAACCAGAGCGAGGCGCACGAGTTTTGAACCGCGCTCGACCATGCTGACCAGCACGCCCCGGCGCTTGCTGCCGATAATCGTGTCCAGCTCCCAATCGCCCACGCGGGCCTTTTCCTCGACGATGGCAGGGCGCTGCTTTATATCTACGCGGTCAGGAATTGGCCCGTATCTACGGGCCTTTGCGCTGAAATTCGGGTAGCGGTAGTACCTGTAGCGCTGGCCGCCGTGCCGCAGATACCGATGGAGCTTTCCGCCATCGAACTTGTCCTGCCAGACATGCTGGTAGATGCGCTCGTGACTGACTGCCGGAAGATCGTCCTGGCGGTGCTTGAGCCAGCCGCTGATCTGCTGCGGGCTCCAGCCCAGCCGCAGCTTCATCTCGACAAAGGCGATGACTGCGCGCGTCAACCTCGTCGGTCGCCTGCGCTTCTTCTTCTGCCGCTTCTCCGTCTGTTCCTGCGCCAGATGGTAGTAATACTTTTCACCGACCCGGTTCCTTCGGCGCTCGCGCCCGACAGACGAGCGGTGTACGCCGAGATCGCGGGCTATCTCGGCGTCCGAATAGCCCCTCTTTGCGAGAACTTGTATTTGAACACGGTCTTCCAGACCTAGCCGTTTATACCTTTTCATAAGATTCCTCCAGTGGTTTAAACCACTGGAGGAATCCATCTTTATTTGCTACCGTCCATGGGCAAGTTGCTTTGTTAACTTGAGGAGGGGGGCAAGATTTTGCACACAGGGCCTACACAGGCAAATTGGAGGCCAAATTAGGGTTAAATGTCAATACCATGGGATGGCGCTCATCTCCCAGAGGGAGAGGGGAAGTCTCTTATTTAACTGATCTTTAAGGGTATTTGTGTTATCATTCATATATACAAGACCTACACAGCCCATGCGAAATCAAGGGCTTACACGGTTACTATACACACTTTGCACACAGGAATCCAGCAGTGACGACTTTCATCACGGACGTCCAGAACCTCAAAAGCGGCCTCATTATCTTCCGCAGGGGGGACGTGCAGCACAGGAACTGGTACTGCCGCATCAAGGTGCCGAGCACCAGCCGCTACAAAACGGTCTCCCTCAAGACATCTGACGTCAACGAAGCGAAAGACAAGGCCTTCGACCACGACGCCGATATCCGGTTCCGGGTGCGGCATCAGGTCCCCGTCTTCGAGAAGTCGTTCGCGGAAGTGGCGAAGGAATATTCGGATTTCCACAAGCGGCTTGCGGAATCCGGACAGATCACCATGAACCGTTGGAAAATCGTGGATTCATATATCCGCCATCATCTCATTCCCTATATGGGCAACCTGCAGATCACTTCCGTCGGAGAGGACAAATGGTCCGAATATCCATTCTGGCGCAAGAACAACAGTGAACCGGTGAAAAAGGAGAACAAGGGCTTCCTTCGCAAGAAGCCAAGAGCTGGCCCATTGGAAGCCTCGAAGACAGAAGCAGAGAAGGACAAGGAAGACAAAAAGGCAGTCCCTGCAAAAGACGGCACCATCCGGCAGGAGATGATGACCCTTCGGGCCATCATGAATTTCGCCGCAGACAAGCAATATATAAGAGAGCGGCAGGTACCGAAAGGCAAACTGCCAATCGACAGGGCGCGGCGGGAGGAATTCACGCTGCAGGAATACCGCCACCTTCATGCCTTTGCCCGCAAATGGATCAAGGCTGGGAGAACTGAATATAATATCTGGTCCAGAACAATGGCCTACAACTTCATGCTGATCATGACGAATACCGGAATGAGAACGATGGAAGCCAGGAATCTCAGATGGAGAGATATCGACGTAAGAACCGACAAATCGGGGCGAACGTTTGCCGCTGTCAACGTCAGGGGCAAAAGCAAGTTCAGGGAGCTTGTCGCGGCCCATAACGTCGTCGATTACCTTGAGCGGATCAGGAAGATCAGCCAAGCCACCAAACCCGATGATTTCGTGTTCACGACATCCAAAGGAAAGCCGTCATCCGATCTATACGGCTCGCTGATCGAGAGCCTCCTGACGGAATCCAACCTGCTTATCAGCTCATCCGGCAGCAGGCGCAGCACCTATTGCTTCCGTCATACCTATGCGACCTTCCGATTGATGGAAGGTGTCGATGTGTACTTCCTTGCCAAGCAGATGGGAACCTCGGTCAAGATGATCGAGGACTACTACGGCCACATCACGCCTGCGAAAAATGCCGAGCGCATTTTGCAGGGAATACCGGGATGGGAACCGATTGCGGAAAGTTCCGGCGATAAATCCGGCAACGTGGACGGTGACGGAGCTGGAACAGGCGCAAAACCTCAACGAAAGAAGTGAGGGACATTGCCGGACTGCCGTAGGAGCGCCGAGTTCGGCGCGGCGGCATTGATGTTCGAGCAATCCAGGAGCGCACCCGCTGAAGCGGAATAGGTGCGCGAGCTTTTGAGGCTTGCTCCAAAGGCTTGACCGATCCCACCGAAATTTCCGTAAAAGCTTTCAGCATATTCCCGGGATTTTGCTATAAGCCCGGAGCATGCAGAACGCGCCTACACCATGGCATGGAACTACCGCGTTTTACGTCACCCCGTCGGACACCTCGCCCTGCACGAAGTCTACTACGATAAGGCCGGGAATCCAGATGCCAGCAATCTCTTTGAGCTTCTCGGCTACCTGCAGAACAAAGAAGGCATCCACTTCGTTGTGCCGACACAACGATGACTGGAAAAGGAAATAACCATGCCCACTAACGTGAATGACAAAATCAGGAACCTATACGTCTCCGAAGGCTTGAGGGAAACCCCGCAGTGAAATACATTGGCGTTGCTTCGCCGCCCGCAAGAGCCGCGAGCAACATGGAGACAGCGAGCTGACGTTGGGAGAACCCATGGCGAATCGAAGGACTCTGGGGAAGCTGGAACAACTGGCGGCGCAGTTGCCATCAACGCAGCAGCTCAAGCAGGCGGCGCGCATCTGTGACCGCCTGTCCGTTGCCGAAGCTGTTAGCAAAGAGACGCAGCGGGCGCACCTCGCTTGGCTGTGTGCCTGCGACCGGCTCGCAAACCAGATCCCCGGCGGGTTCGACGCGGCCCACGACACTGCGCGGGACGCGGGACGCCCGCGCATGAGCGGCGTGTTGCCGAGAATGAAGCGAATGAAACTACGACCCCAGAACTCTCTTCTCTGGGCCGTCACCATTCGCGCGGCAGCGGGATTTTCTTACGCCCGGATCAGAATCGACTGTGGCTCTTCGCCGGTCGAATCTCGCGTTCAGTCCCACTGAGGCGCTTGACTCTCCGCGTCGTGGCGAACACGCCCCAACATTTGCGCCGTCCGACCTGACCGATTGTTATGAAGCAGAAGTCCACGCCCTCAGCTTTCAAGCTCTTCGTCTCGTCCCCGAGCGGGATGCAGAAGGAACATGCTGTGATCCGTGGCGAGATTCGCGCCCTGTCGAACCAAAAGGCACGGCAGAACAAGCCAGGACTTTCGATCGTTCAATGGCCTTCCGACCTTGCTGCTGGAGTGGCTGACTACGGACAATCAGTTATCAACAGACAGACGTCCGATTACGATATTTTCGTTTGCGTCGTCGGCACCCGCATGGGCACCTCGACGCCCCGTGCTGTCTCGGGAACTGAGGAGGAATTTGATCGCGCCATTGAAGCAGTGCTAGGCGGTCGGCGGCTTCAGGTTCTGCTCTTCTTCAACAACACGCCGGTAGAGCCTCAGAGCCTCGATCCGAATCAGCTGATTCTTGTGCGCGCCTTCCGCGACAAGGCCCGCCGGTTGGGAGTTCTTTATCACACCTTTCGTAGCCGGGAAGAGCTGCGCAAGCTCTTTCGGATCAGCATTCGCGAGGCGTACGATCACGTTCGCAACAAGTCCGAGATAGGTCCACATGGGTCGACGCTTCGCCGCAAGACAACACTCCCGTCTACGACAACCCTAGATCTAGGGAACGTGGTGCTGATACCACGCATCACAGGCCCCCAATGGGCTGATAAATTTCTCATCCCATTGGCCGAATATCGTCGCCGGAACCTTCGTTTAACGGGGGTTCTGAAGACCTCCGCGGTATACTTCCGGTTCGGATTCAAGTACTTCGACTCTAGAGAACCCCTGTTCAGTGCAGGGAGCGTTCAGACGGTGGGACAGAATATTCTGATACATGTCGGGAAGAACGTGGACAGCCAGAGATGGTTTCTGACGCGTTACAGAGCGGGCTACAGGCTCGGCCCAGACCAGCCTATTGACGGCACTGAAGGCCTGACCGTTGCAAGCTTTGCGCTCGACATCACGTCGTCCGACAGCGTCGTATTCAGCCTTAACGGCAATCCCATCTATCAGGCGTTCTTTCCTATAGACGGGCTTCCCCTATTAGCGTTGCTGGCTTGGGGCGATGAGCACGAACCCGTGTGTGAAGTACAGGACCTCCAACTGCACGTGGAAGCCATTCCTGACGTCGCTCAATGAAAGTAGCTCACGTATCGACATTTCCGCACATGAAGTGCGGCATCGCGTTCTATGTGTCAGATCTAATTGAGGCCCTTCCCGCAGTTGAGCACAGTAGATACGCGCTCCACTATGGGACGAACATCACCGCCGACGTGGCCGGCCACGCAAACGTATCACGGCCCTCTGAAATGAGGGGCCTCGCCAGACGGATCTCTCAGTCCAGCTGCGATGTTGTTAGCCTTCAGCACGAATTCGGAATCTGGGGCGGGCCAGATGGTGAACACATCTTTCCTTTTTTGGAACAACTCACGAAGCCAGTCGTTACAACCCTGCACACCACGTTTGGATCGCGCGAGAGGTCAACGGTACGGAGTTCGATTCTCGCTCGCCTCGTTAAGCAAAGTGCGGTCACAGTTGTCCTCACTTCGCACTCACGAAACAGTCTCTGCGAGAATCTCGGCGCCGAGCGAGACTCAATTACTGTGATTCCTCATGGCGTTCCTGCGATCCCATTTTCACTGCCGCCACCCAATTGGGCATCCTTGACCGAAGGCGGGCGAACCTGCAGATTCTGTTCCGTCGGGTTCTTCCGACCGGGCAAGGGTATCGAGACGGTGTTGCATGCCCTCCGCAGTTTTAGAGACTCAGGATTTTCATTCGAGTACGTGATGGCCGGAGAGCCACAGCGTCAATTCGCTGAGCAGGAACGTTATCTCCGGGACGTAAATCAACTCGTCTCTGAATTGCGGCTGGCGGAGCGCGTCCGCATAGACGCCAGGTTTCTAACACGTCTGGAGCAAATTGAGGTCATCCAGAATTCCCATGCGGGAGTGTTCGGGTATCAAGATCCTGATCAGTCCTCCAGCGGCACGATTCCACTCGTGATGGCGTCTGGCCGTCCGGTGATCTGCACGCCGTTCGAGTTCGCTCTTGCCAAAGAACGAGAGGTTGGCGGCGTCACTCTCGCGCACGGATTCGACGCGGCGGCCATAGCGGACGCCCTGACCCGCTTCATTACGTCTGGAAGCAACTACTTGCAGGATTCACGGCGGCTCCATGAGCGGGCCGGGCACTGGGCATGGAAGACGGTCGGCTCTGCGTACGCTACCGCGTTCTCCGAAGCTCGCGCGTGGCGTGGCAGTGGGAGGACGTAGGCCTTGTGAACGAATCCGGTTTTTCCAGGGAACGCGATCGGCAGCGAAGAGCAGCTGTATACGTAGTCATTTAGTCAGTATATTACGCAACGGGTGTCAGTGTCGCCGCGTGGACCACAAACCGGTCGTCGCGCGGGCCGCCCTACTTCACCACCGCTTGGCGGACTGTTTCTTCGGCCTTCGTGCTCCTCACAGGATGTTCCTCCCCACGTGCAGCCAGTGCACCAGGTTGAAGGTGATCGCATTGAGCAGCGCCACCCTCTCCCCCTCACTCCCGCCGAGAAACTGTGGGCCTTTCGCAAGGCCACCGGCGGCTCCGGCAAACTCAGCATCGCCTATCAAAGCCTGATCGCAAGCGTCCTCCACAAATACGTCAGCGGCACCGTCCTCTCTGGCAAAAAGGAAGGATAACGGACATGACGGATCTGGTGCGTCCGGCCCATCCGGGGCAGTTCATCAGGATGGAAGTGATCGAGCCTCTCGGTCTCTCCGTTACCGATGCCGCTAAGGTTCTGCGCGACGCAGCGAGCTCTCTCTGCCTACACGACTCGTTTCGTCACAGCGGGATCGCTGCCAGTCCAATCCGATCGTTGTACGGTTTTATGGCCTTTCTCAGTGGCCCGCGCACCCGTTCAGGGCGTTGTTCACCGCCATGAGGATCTCGTTGACCGTAATGACGCCGTCCTGATTCGCGTCGCCCGCCGCGCACGTGTTCACATCCGTGTTGCCGAGCGCGATGTTCACCATCGTGAGGATCTCGTCGACGGTGACCCGATTATCGGCGTTGCAATCACCGGTGCAGCCGGCGGGTGTTGGAGCCGGCGTCGTCGCTGTTGCTGTGCTGGTCGGCGTCCAGGTCGGCGACGGCGTTGCAGTGTAGGTCGGTGTCGGACTGCGCGTAAGCGTGCTTGTCGGGTTGGGCGTCGAGCTGGGCGTATTCGTTGGCACAGTGGTCGGCGTGCTGCTTGGAATAGAGGTCCGTGTCGGCGTTTGAGACGGGGCATTCGTCGGCGTGTTTGTTGCGATCGCTGTCGGCGTAAGCGTCGGTGTAACCGACGGAGTCCCGGTGGCCGTGAACGTGCTCGTAGCAGTGTCGGTTGGCGTAACGGTCGGCGTCGGTGTTGCGGTCGCATTGGCGGGCAGGTCCAACGCGAAAGTTGCCTGGTTGTTGGTGCGATCCACGTCCGCTACCACGCGGGCATCGTCTGCGGTTACGGTGAAGAGTTGCTCCGGGCTCGTCAGCGTTCCCGCTGGAAGGTCGAGCGCCAATTGCGCGAGGGTTCCCGGATCGAGCGCGGGTATCATGGTTGCCGTGATCGGTGAACCAGTTCCGCCGGCGTAGCGAATGGCCAGCGTCGACGGGGGCGCTGCCGGTGCGCCGTTGTTGAGGACCTGCACGATCACGCGTGCCGACCCGTCCGCTTGTACGGTGCGTGTGAGAATGGTCACCGTGAGGTCGGTCCCGCCGACGTTCACGGACAGCCGGTTGTTGGCCGGATTGAAGTCGCTGATCGTACCGTCCGGATCGATCACCGCAAAGAGCGTATGGGGTACCACGGGCTCCGGCACCACCCAGGTGGTCGTGACGGCGGCCGTGGCGCCGCCGTTCAGGAAGCCGCTAACCGTCTGCCGCGGCAGAATCTCGGTCCCACCAGCGTTGGGATCGCCATCGTAGAATGCCACTTGGAGATTCTGCACCGGCAGGTCGCTGAGATTCCGAACGGTCGCGGTGAGTGTGACGGTATCGCCGGGCAGAAAGGTGGTGCCGCTCGCCGTGAAGTCGCCGGGCTGGAAGCCCGGGTCCGTCGCCAGCGCGTGCCTGACCACCGCCAAGTCGACCTGACCCGGCTGCGGCACGTTGTTGATAGTGACCGTTTCGCCGTCGGTCGTGGTCACCGTCTCGGAGACCGTCTGAATGTGCACGTCGTCGTACGCGACTGTCAGGTTCCCCCTGCTATCGAAGGTCGGCGCGAATGATCGGGTAACGTCTGTGCCCATGAGCAGAGGTTGGTCCTGGCTCCACAGCCCACTGATGGGATCGTAGACGATGTCGTGCGCGCTGCTGCCGTCCGGCGTCTGCTCGCTCCAGACCACGATGAGGTTTCCGGTGGGTTCCAGCGACAGCGCGAAATCGGTGAACGCGACGGTCTGACTGTTCGGCCGCGCGACTGTCGGCTGATCCGCAAGATTGCGATCGAGGACGAGGGCTTGGTCCCGTTGCCACACGAGCGAAACATCGCCGCTCGCAGCGACCGCGGCGCGCACATGCTGGTCTGCAACGCTGTCGTTCGTGAGCCGCTGTGCCGTCCCCCAGCCGCTCCCGGTCCACTCGCTGTAGAAGATCTCTTGGTCGCTCGTCGTGGCAAGGTTCCCATCGAGGTCTTGCGTCCAGACGTAGATCGCCGTGTTGCCGGCTCCAGCGAGCGACTGCGAGGTCCGATAGGTCAAGCCGCTGAGGAGTTCCTGCGGCGTACTCCACGATTGCGTGAAAGGATTCCACTGCGCCCAGAGCACGGTGTCGGCGGAGGTGGACCCGGCACTGGTATCGCCGAGCAGCAGGTTCTGGGCGTTTTCCGTCCACACAGTCAGGAGGCTTCCATCCGCCAGCGGACCCGTCAATTGAGGCATGTGATCGAGCACCAAATTGTCCGTTAGCGCCTGTGGGGTCGTCCACGTTTGCGTCGTGTGATCCCAGCGTGCCCAGACGATCTCCATGTCGGCGGCCATCGCGGTCAGGTCTCCGGCGAAGTTCGGATCCTTTACCCGTTGCCACACCGCCACCGCATCGCCGTTGCCGTCGAAGGCGACCTGCGGGGCAAAGTCGGCGCGGGTATCCGCGAGGATGGGCTGTGGCGGGCTCCAGTTCGTGCCATCGTAATACATCCAGTCGATGTCCGTCCGCTGGAGCGAGTCTGGGGTGCCGTTGTCGGATACGTACAGAAGCATCAGGTTCGTACCGCTTGCCGCCAGCGCCGGCTGACCGTTCGGAAACACGTTCTGCATTAGTGTAAGGCTGGTGGTCGCGCTAGGTGTCGGCGACGGATTTGCCGTTTGCAGTTGCAGAGGTTGAGGGGCACCGAGAGCCCTGAACGCCTGCAATTGCTGAGGTTGCTGCTGCGCGACGAATCGCGGTGGTCCCGCGTTCAGATACGCGCGAGACAGCGTGTGCTCACCGGCGACACCGCCAGCTACTCGCTTGAGGACGAACCGATGCTGGGCCTGAGAGCCGGAAGCGGGCGGATAGCTTACGTCGACGAAGACGTACTTGTATGGGCCAATCGTAAAGAGATATTTTTGGAACTCGACGTCCGAATAGGCTTGGAACTGCAGGTCTTTGATCAGCGTACCGGGAACCTGCAGGTCCATCCCCGGCTGGCCGCCCACACAGAGGTCCATTTTCGCAATTCCCAAGTCAGGTTGATAACAGGCCTCTAGCCCAACCTTCCCCGACGCCTGCAACCCTTGAAACACGAACGCTGGATCCAACGCGAATGTTGCGCTTCCGTCAAACTGCGGTTGAAGGCTCAGATCGATGGATACGGTGTTGAGCACATAACCCAGTCCAGGGACGATCGCATCCACGCTGTCCGACAGGCCGGGAGTAACGAGATCGAGCAATCCTACTTGACCGAGATCGTAACTGCCCCCGAGAGAGATGGCGAGCGAGGCCTGGCTCATGACAATCCCTTGGCTCTGTGTCGCCGTTCCACTCGCACTCCCATTGATGGAAAAGTCGGCCTCGTTGTTGTTGAAGTAGAGTTTCATTGGGCCAGGACTGAGCGTGGCAGTCCATGCGCCGGACCCAATCGTATAATCCAAGCTTGCAGCAACCCCGAGATCGACGCCCCACGTACCAATGACAGGAAGCGTCAGGGTATCGTTGATCGACGGATCTGGGACAGAAACGTCAAGCGAGACCGTAATGCCTTCCGGGCCGGTGTGGACCTCGAAATCCGGGAGAAAATCGATAGTAGCAATTGGAAGCGGCAGGACGATGGCGCTCTGCTGGAAGGTATCCGATACCTGCCCTTCGGCATTCCGAGCAATGACTCCAATTGAGTTGGCGCCGGGAGCGAGCGAGCCGGCCCCGAAGTCCATTCCCATATCGAATACGGTGCTCGCCCCATTGGCGTCGCCCGGCACGCTCGCCTTGAGCTGGTCGTTCGCGTAGAAGTCCACAGTTCCCGGCGTGCCGTACCAATCGACCGACGCAGTGTATTCATTTGGAAGCGGGATCCCGGCGAGAAAGAGGCCGCTATACTGCCCTGTCAGGCCGTTAATAACCGGGCGCGAGGCTTGCGGAGCAGGGCTCATGCTGAAGTCGTAGATGATCTGGACTCCGGAGACTGGCGGAAAGAGCTGAGTGGAGTACCCCGCAAATCCTGCCTTGCTGCCGGTTAGCGTCGCTCCCATTCCCAAATTGATCGAAGAGAATTTGAATTGGCCATTGCTGTCCGCGGTTTGAGTCTGATTACCGAGTTGCACCAGAACGCCTGGCAGAGGGCTGCCGGTTGCACGGTTGGTAACGACCCCCGACACGACCACGTTTTGGAGTACGCTGGGTGACACCGTAAGCGACAGCGCTTCCGAGGCAGTCTTCTGCGGGCTACTGCTGTCCGTGACGGCAACGGTGAAGTTGAACGTGCCGGAAACACTCGGCGTGCCGTAAATTGCACCCGTTGCGGGATTGATGTTCAGACCGCTGGGCAGGCCACTGGAAACCGACCAGTTGTAAGGCGTTTGGCCACCGTTCACCGCCACGCCTTGCGCGTATCCTGTCCCGACTGTTGCCGAGGGAAGCGAAGTGGTGCTGATCGAAAGTGCAGGGGTAGAGCCGTTATAGTTCACGGTGATGGAAGCCGTCTTGGTGTTGCCCGCCGCATCGAAGGCATGCGCCGTGATTATGTTGGACCCTGTTTGTAAAGCGATCCCGGAGGCCGACCAACTCGTCGTACCGCTGGCCAGGCCGCCGCCGCCGCGGTTGTTGTCCCAGATGACATCCACAACCCCAACGTTGTCGGAGGCCGTGCCCGAAACCGTCACTGTCGCACTGCCGGTACTGTAGGTCTGCCCGCTTGCCACCGGCGAGGTGATGGCGATAGACGGAGGCGTGGTGTCCACCGTATAGTTCACGGTGATGGAAGCCGTCTTGGTGTTGCCCGCTGCATCGAAGGCATGCGCCGTGATTATGTTAGACCCCAACAGTAAGGTGATCCCGGAGGCCGACCAACTCGTCGTACCGCTGGCGAGGCCGCCGCCGCCGCGGTTGTTGTCCCAGATGACATCCACAACCCCAACGTTGTCGGAGGCCGTGCCCGAAACCGTCACTG
>JBEKBJ010000031.1:0-44493 GCA_050015455.1 Binatia bacterium | reverse complement strand
GCCACCGCCTTGCGTCGCCGTTGGAGCAGGCGTTGCGTCTCTCTGCTGACCATGCCGTACCATTTGCACAGATGGTACGGCAAGTCAAACGCTCTACCCCTCCGAGACTGAGGGGTTACAGTAACGAGCAAGGGGAGAGTGTCGGCATGCCGCGGTACTGAGGACCGCGACTCTTCCATCAATGGCGGGTCGCTGCTAACGGATGGCGCATGATCAAGGGGGCAGACATGCGCGTCGATCACGTCTCCGTTGCCGTCAACGAGATCGACACCGCACTGGCGTTCTTTCGCCGCGTCTTTCCCCTCGAAATGCGAGTTGAGAAACGTCGCGGCTTTAGCGATGACTTCAAGTGGTGCGACTTCTACATCGGCCAGTTCAAGCTCGAACTGATCGAGCCCACGTGTGCGGACAGCTTCGTGCGACGCTTCATTGATAAGCGCGGCGAGGGCTTGCATCACATGTCGCTGGAGGTCACCCAGCTGCAGCCGTTGCTGGAGCGCCTCGAGGCCGACGGCATCCGCATCGTCGACCGCTCCACCGCCGGCGACGGCGACATGACGGCTTTCATCTCGCCCCGCAGCGCCCACGGCGTGCTCGTTCAGTTCTGGCAGACGCCGCAGATCACCGAGCCGGAGCGGCCACGCACCGCGCCGTTGCGCTTGCGTTCCGGCGCGGTGGTGAACATGCGTGTGGACCACGTCGCTATCGCGGTGCGCCACATCGACACCGCGATGAACTTCTTCCGCCGCTATTTTCCGGTGCGCTCGGGGCGTGCGCCGCATCCGGGGTACGATGGCACGTTCTTTTTCAGCAACTTCCTCCTCAACGGTTACAAGATCGAGCTGCTAGCCGAGCAGCCGGACCAGCCGCCCGGGTTCGTCAGCCGTTTCCTCAAGCGCCACGGTGAAGGCCTGCACCACATCTCAGTGGATGTCGACCGGTTGGACCCGTTGCTCGCGCAACTCGAAGCCGACGGCGTACGCATTGTCGACCGGACGGATTTCAGCGACGAGATCAAGACCGCTTTTATCTCGCCGCGCAGCGCTCACGGCGTCTTGATCCAGTTCTGGCAAACCCCCTTTCATGCCGAATAGAGCTGAGTGACGGAATTTTTGAACCCTTGAACCCTCGGACGCTGGCACCCTCGCATTTTCTCCCCCTCAAAGCGGTGTTCTTCGATGCCGCCGGCACTCTGTTTCGAGTACGCGGCTCCGTTGGCCGAGCGTATGCCACAGTGGCCGCGCGTCACGGCGCCGCTATGGAGGCCAAGGAGATCGAGGGCCGCTTTCGCTCCGTGTTCCGGAGCATGCCGCCCATGTGTTTTCCCGGCGTGCCGGCGGCACATCTCCCGGAGCATGAACGTGCCTGGTGGCGCCAGGTGGTGAGCGCCGCGTTCGCCGGTTTTCACTTCGACAGTTTCGAGACGTTCTTCGGCGATCTGTTCAGTTACTTCGCGCGCGCCGACAGTTGGGAGCTGTTCCCCGATGTGATTCCGGCGCTGAGCGGCTTGCGCGCGCGCCACCTGCAGCTCGCGATCGTCTCCAATTTCGACAGCCGACTGACCCCGATTTGTCGGGGCCTCAAGATTGCCAGGTTCTTCGACGCGGTGGTCATGTCCAGCCAGGTCGGCTGCGCCAAACCTGATCCAAGGATCTTCACTATCGCGTTGGAGCGCGTCGGGGCCAAGCCCAGCGAAGCGCTGCACGTCGGCGACAGCGAGACGCTGGACGTCAGCTGTGCCGAGGCCGCGGGGGTGCGCGCCATTTTGATCGACCGCCGGGCGGACACGAGCGCCGATCACCGCATCCGCGATCTGCGCGAGTTACTCTCGCTCCTGTAGATTATCCCGCCGCGCGAGGAGACGCCTGGGCTCCGCAAACCCAGGGGCCTCTGGTCACAGCAGCGGGGGTCAGGAGGGGCGTCACCTGGTAACAACCAGCTTCGGCCGCGGTGGCGAGCTCCTGGAGGTTCATCAGCAGAATGCCGTCGTCGCTGAAGCAGACGACCGTGCGGTCCGGCATGGCCAGCGCGGCGCCGATGGCCGCCGGTAGACCGAAGCCCATCGTGCCGAGCCCACCTGAAGTGAGCCACTGTCGCGGCCAGGTGAACAGGAATGCCTGCGCTGCCCACATCTGATGCTGGCCGACGTCGCTGGTCACCACCACACGGTGGTCGACGTGCGCGGCGGTCTGGCGGATGATGCCGTACGGCTTACACGCATCGTCGAGGCCAGGCGTAGCCAGCGGGTATTCCGCTCGTCCTTGGGGACATCGATGACTACCAGCCCTGGTCGCCCCGATGCGGCGATGCGGAAGGCCTCGGGAATCACCTCGAGCAGCTGGGTTGCGGCGTGCACCAGGTAGTTGTGCTTGGTAATCGGGATGGTGGGCCCGCACGCGTACACAGATCGGCAGGAAGATGCAAGGCTTCAGGTGCGGTGTGTTCAGGTGCGGTGCAGGGACGGCACCCCGTGGTTCAATGATTCAATGGTTCAACCAACGAGAGGCGGCGGCGCAGTGCCGCGACGAACTCCGGAGTGGTGCCGCAGCAACCACCGATGAAGCGCGCGCCCGCGCTGATCAACGCGGGCGCGTGGCCGGCGAACTGCTCCGCCGTCATCCGATACACCAAACCCCCGTCTACGAACTCCGGAAGACCGGCATTCGGTTTGATCCAGATCGGTCGATTGGTTGCTGATGCCAGCGCCGCGCAGATGGGAATGTACGCCTCCACACCGATGCCGCAGTTCGCGCCGATCACTTCAGCGCCGGCCTCGGTCAGCTCGACTGCCGCCGTCTGTGGTGCGACGCCCATGATCGTGCGGTCGCGATGCTTGCCCGCATCGAACACCATGCACGCCACGACCGGCAGGCCGGTAGCCACGGCGGCGCTGACTGCGATCCGCGCTTCCACAAGGTCGGTCATAGTCTCCACGACGAGACCATCGGCGCCTGCGGCTGCGAGGGTCTCGGACTGCTCCGAGAACGCGGCTGTAAGCTGCGCTTCATCAACGTCGCTGGTCATCAGCATCTTGCCGCTGGGCCCGATTGACGCAAACACCATTGCCCGCCCTGCCGACGCGCGGCGCGAGATCGCTACGCCGGCGCGGTTGATCTCCTCGACGTGGGATTCCTCGCGGCAACGTTCGAGAGCGATGCGGTTGGCGCGGAAAGTGTTGGTGAGGATGATACGACTGCCCGCATCTACGTAGGCGCGCGCCACCTCTTCAACGTGTTCGGGATGCGAGAGGTTCCACAGATCGCCGATCTCTCCGGCCGGCAATCCGCGCCTCTGGAGTTCCGTACCCCACGCGCCGTCGGTGAGCACGGGCGCCTCAGCAACGAGATCATCGATCAAGGACGTCACCCGCATGAGTTGTCTTGCCGGCCTCAGGTTCCTGGGAGCGCGGTGCGCTGCCTCAGCTGACGATCAACCGGCCGGAAGGAGTCGTCGCGCGAGCGTCACGGCTGCGGTGGCGTCGCGGCCGAACCCGTCGGCACCGATGTCGTCGGCGAACGCTTGCGTCACTGGAGCACCGCCGATGATCACCTTCACGTTGCCCGACGGATCGAATTCTCGGATCGCGCGCACGATCTTCCCCATCGCGGGCAGCGTGGTCGAGAGCAAAGCCGACAGCCCGACCAACCCCGCGCCGGTCTCTTTCGCGGCCGCAACAAAGCGCTCGGGCGATACGTCGGTGCCGAGGTCGGTCACCTCGAAACCATTGCCCTCTAGCATGATCACCACCAGCTTCTTGCCGATGTCGTGCAGGTCGCCCTGCACAGTGCCGATCACAACCCGCCCCAGGGGCGCGACCCCGCTGGCCGCGAGGTGCGGGCGGAGCACATCGAGCGCGGTATACATCGCACGCGCCGCCAGCAACAGCTCCGGGACGAAGTACTCACCCTGCTCGAACCGTTCGCCCACGACCCTCATCCCGGGAATCAAAGCTTGATTGAGAACTGACTCGGCGGAATGTCCGGTCTCCAGAGCTCGGCCGACGAGGTCGGCTACTGCACGCGCCTCTCCCTCGATCAATCGTTGCTTCAGGTTTTCTAACTCCATTTGTCGCTCCTGTTCCGGCATCGGTTGCCTACCCTACACGCACTTGGGCCAAGGAGCCAAACGGGACCGCCGTCCGCGGAGCTGACCAACGTCAATTGAAGTGGCATCAAACAAGATCGGCAGGGCGGGGCGATGATCGGAGTCAACATCCTTCTTTTCACGTTGGCGTTCTGTTATCAGTTCCGTGTTAGGTCACACGATGTTGAGCTTGATGAAATGGTTGTACTTGATGGCGCTGATCGTCTGGCTGGGTGAGGTGATCTTTTTTTCGTTCGTCACAGCGCCCGCCATCTTCGCGACCTTCCCGAGGCCGGAAGCGGGCCTAGCCGTGGGCGCGATCTTTCCAACCTATTACCGCATCGGCTACGGGTGCGGCGTCATCCTGTTGATCGGCGCTATCGTATTCACCAGGACCGCCGTCGCACGCGGATGGTGGGCTGTGAACATCGTGCTGGCGGCGCTGATGCTGGCGCTGACGCTGTATGCCGGCGTCGTGATCCAGCCGCGCGCGGCGGCCCTGCGCCCGCAGCTCCACGAGCCCACGGCAACTGCGGCAGTGAAGGACGAGTTTAGCCGTCTCCACCGATTGGCGGTGGTGTTGAACGGTATAGTGTTGCTCTGCGGTCTGGCCGTGAGCGCCATCACCGCTAGCAGCGTGCGGCCGTGAGCCTGCTTTGCAGGCCGCGTATGGTTCGTCGCATACCGCTCATCGCCCGCAACCGAAGGCGCTACTGGATGGAGGCGATATGCCATCAGCGATAAGCGATAAGCCCATCCGCGCCATCCTGTTCGATCTGTTTGGGACCGTGATCAACTTTACCCCCGGCGTGCCCGGGATCCAGGCGGCGACCTCGGAGTGGCGCGCTGCCATGCACTGGCTGCAGGAGACGGCGGAGCGCGAGCTGCCGCAGATTCACTTCGATGATCTGCTGACGGCGTTGATGAAGGTCACGCAAGCAATCGTCCGTGACCGCCCGCCGGAATACCGCGAAGTCCCCTCGCGCGAGCGCTTCCGCCGCGCCTTGCTACAGCTCGGCATCGATGCCGGGCGGGCGCCCGGGCTTGCCGAGCGCCTATCATTGGCCCACATGTCCTTTCTCGCCTCCACCACGGTGTTGCCCTCGGCACACCTGGAGGTGCTGCGGCAACTGGCGCCACGTTTTCAGTTGGGGCTGATTTCGAATTTCGATCACGGACCCACGGCCCGGCGTATCCTTGCCGACCACGGGATCGGCGGCTTCTTCGCGGCAATCGTCATCTCGGACGATTTTGGCCGGCGCAAGCCGCATCCCGCCATCTTCGTAGCGGCGCTACGCGAATTGGGCGTCACGGTCGAAGACGCACTGTTTGTCGGCGACAGCGTCAGCGACGACGTCATAGGAGGACATAACGCGGGACTCAAGGTCGTGTGGCTCAACGCGAAGCGCCACGCATTGGCACCTGACGTGAAGCCGGAGCACGAAATCGCCGACCTCAGCGAGCTTCCCGCACTCCTGGATTAGGAGATCTCGATCGAGATTCCGAACACTTCCGTGAGGAGCACGTAGAGCGCCGTCAGGGCGATGATAAGCATGGCCAAAGAGCCGGCGGCGATGCCCGTCAGCAACAGCAGGGTGAGTACCGACCCCAAAGCGACGAACAGCGTCACCAGCACCGGTGTTTCGGTGACCGGACCCCAGAACGCCACCCACCGCTGTGCCGTGGCTGCAACGGAGACGGTCCGCCCGATCAGCTGCGACAGTTGCGAGAACATCAGCGCACCGTATCGGCCCCGATCGATAGGATGATGACACCGTCGTGCTGACGCGGCCCGCCTACCAGAAAAGTGGCGTGGTCACGCAACGACAGCACCGTATCGACGATCGGGCGCGAGCCCTCGATGACCATGACTTTCATCAGCACGCGGTTGTCTTTGAACTCTTTGGGAATCACCAGAACGTAGCGTCCGCCAGGGATGTCGAAGCCTACTTTCTCTCCCCAGGCTACCTGTTGGCGCTGTTCCTTGACCAGCCGGTACGACGAGTAGGCGAACAAGGTGTTGAACTGACGCTGCATGGAGGCCAACCGTTGGTCGAACTCCTTGCCCGAGTTGCTGGCCAACACCGCCCCGATACGCACCTCGACGGCGTTAGCTATCGGACGGCTTGTGGCGACCGCATTACTGACCTCTGCGGCCGCAATCCCGCACAGCCCGCAAACTGCCATCGCCGCAGTCATCACCGCAGTGTGTGCGCTGCTCACGGCAGGTCTCCAGGGTCTGATTCGTTCCCCTCGGGGTCGTTGACCCAAAGAACCGTCGTGCGGGTTTCCGGGTCGTTCAGCACGGCGACCGAATCCACGTCCGCCTCGAGCGACTCAATCGAGGTCGCGTTGTCAACCGCGGCTAGTTGCGGAGCGGCAGGCGGCGCACTCATCGGAGGAGTGTGGGCGAAGAACAGCAGCACTAACGCCACAATTACCGCCGCAGCCGCGAACGCCGGGAGGCGGATGATCCAACCGTGCTCGCCCTCGCTCCACCACACCCGCAGGCGGGGCCACCACGGGTCGCGGGTGTTCGAAAGGCGCCGCTCGACGCCTGGCCAAAGGCCATCGAAATCGATCTCGTCGGCGGCCTTGATGATGGTGTCGCTGATCAGTTCCTGGACACGTTCCAAGCGCCGCAAACTCTGCTCGCAATCGTTGCAGAGGGTGCTGTGCAGGGCCACGGCGCGCATCTGGCGAGCGTCCAGCTCTCCATCGAAAAACAGGGGCAGCAGGTTAGCGACTTCGCGGCACGTCATTGTGTCTTCCCTGGCGCCGCCACGCCGAGGTTGGGAAGCTCTGGCACAAACCGCATCGCACGCTGCATCGAGCTACAGGCAATCTTTGAGTTTTCTCTGCAACTTCTTGCGAGCATAATGCAGACGGCTCATCACCGTACCCTTGGAGCACTGCATCACGCGACTGATCTCGTCATAGGAGAGGCCTTCAACTTCGCGCAGAAGTATGACCGCTTTGTGATCAGGGGTCAACTCATCGATTGCTGCGCTGACGCGCTCTCCGACTTCGCGTGCTTGTGCCTGCTGGTAAGGGTCTGTGAGTCGTTCCTCCTTCAAAAGCTCCTCATATCCCTCGCCCCCACTCCAATCCTCCAATCCCACGGTCGGGTGGCGACGCTCGCGGCGTTGAAAGTCGATCGCGCGGTTCACGACGATCCGATAGAGCCACGTGTAGAAGCTCGATTCTCCTTTGAACCGGACCAGATTCTCGTATGCTTTGACGAAGGTCTCTTGCGCAATCTCGACCGCATCTTCGCGGTTGTGCACCATGCCCACCGCGATCGACACGACTTTCCGCTCATAACGCTCCACCAGTTCTCGAAACGCATCCCTGTCGCCGCGGCGGCTGGCGCGAACCAACTCCTGATCACTACGCTCCACGGCGACACCTTATAGACGGGTGGATACGGGTGTTATTCATGTTTGTTCGTGCTCGTGAATCGAGCTCGGGAATTCCTGACCGATTGCGCCACCTCTTATGACTTTCTTCACGAACACCACTCACGAACCCGAGCACGGCCTAATGCGCCTCGGCCCAGTTGCGTCCCCAGCCGAGATCGACGCGGAGCGGAACCTTCAGCGGATAAACATTTTCCATTTTTGCCCGGACGAGCTCCGCCACTCGCTCGCGTTCGGGTTCTGGCACTTCGAGCACCAATTCATCATGGATCTGCAGGATCATTGTGGCCCGCAACGGTTCCTCGGCCAAGCGCCGGTCGATGGCCACCATGGCCATCTTGACCAGGTCCGCTGCCGAGCCCTGGATCGGCGTGTTGATGGCCGTCCGCTCGGCCGCCTGTGCCACCCCGCGGTGACGGCTGGCGAGATCCGGCAGTTCACGGCGTCGCCCCAACAATGTCGTAACATACCCACAACGCCGGGCCTCGTCCTGGACGGTTCTGATGTACGCACGCACTCCGGCATACCGCTCGAAGTAACTCGCGATGTATTGCTCGGCTTCGGTGAGGGACACGCCCAATTCCCGGGCCAGTCGTTGCGAGCCCATACCGTAAATGATGCCGAAGTTGATCACCTTGGCGGCGCGGCGCATGTCCGGCGTGATCGCGTGCGGCCGTACGCGAAAGATTTCGGCTGCAGTTCGTGCGTGGATATCGTCGCCGGCGGCAAAGGCAGCCAGGAGCACCGGATCTTCCGAGAAGTGGGCCAAGATGCGCAGCTCTATCTGCGAGTAGTCGGCAGCCAAAATCACGTGCCCTTCATCGCCGATGAAAGCCGCGCGGATTCGTTGGCCCTCCTCGCTCCGGCCGGGAATGTTCTGCAGATTCGGCTCGCTCGAGCTCAAACGTCCGGTGGCGGTGATGGTCTGATTGAACGACGCGTGCAAACGCCCGGTGCGCGGATCGACCGCCGCCGGCAAAGCGTCGACGTAGGTGGACTTGAGTTTGGCGCAATTGCGATACTGCAAGATCTTCGCGGGCAACGGATGCTCCGCCGCCAGCCGCGTCAACACGTCGACGTCGGTCGACAGACCGGTCTTGCCACGGCGCACGCCTTTGCGAGAAAGACCGAGGCGCTCGAACAGCACCTCGCGCAGCTGCGGCGGCGACGCGATGTTGAACGGGCCGCCGGCCAGCGCATAGATCTCGCCCATCAGCGCCGCCAGCCGCGCCTCCAGATCGAGGCTCATCTGCGCGAGCGCAACTGTGTCGAGTCGTACGCCACGTCGCTCCATGCGGGCGAGTACCCCTACCAAAGGCATTTCGACTTCGTAGAACAGGCGCTCCATCTCGCGCTCTCGAAGCCGGGCGGCCAACCGGTCGCGGAGCGCGAGCATCAGCCCGACCCCCGTGGCGAGGCTTTCGGCGCCACCTCGAAACGCCGGAAGACTCACCCCCAGTATGCCGGCGGCAAGGTCTTCGAGACGATGCGTCGCGGAGGCTTCAAGGAGGTACGAGGCCACCATGAGGTCGAAAGCCGGCGCGAGCGACGGCGCAGAGGCGTCGCCGAGCAGCCCCAGGTCCTGCTTCAGATCATGCGTCACCTTTTCCACGCGCTCGTCCTGCAACAGTGCGCGCAACGGCTCGGGTGACAGCGCAGGTGCGTGTGCCGGGCCGCCCCCTTCCTCGACTAGCAATGGGACGTACAAAGGCGGCTCGGCATTGGTGGCGACGACCAGCGCAGTCGGGCGGCCGGTGACACCGTGTCGCTCGCCCTCGCACGCCAGGGCAAAGCGGCCATGCCGGCGCGCTGCCGAGGCAAATGATTCGAGGTCGGTGGCGCGGCGCAGGGGTGTGCTGGCTGCCGGCGCGGCCAGCGAGATCTCGCGCACCAGTCTCTGGAATCCCAGTCGGGTGAAGATCGAGCGCAGCGCGGCCGGATCGGGCGCGCGATAGCGGAAGTCTTCCTGCTTGCACTCGATCGGGACATCGCGGCGCACGGTAGCGAGGTCTCGGCTGAGCCGGGCAACATCGGCATGCTCAGCCAGCAGGGCGACGAGCTTCTTGGCGCCCCGGATATCCTTGGCCGCGCCGAGCTCATCGAGGCGGGTCAGTAGTTGCTCAACGGTTCCGAAGCGCGCGATCAGAGCGGTGGCGGTTTTCTCTCCGATGCCGCGGATCCCGGGAATATTATCGATAGAGTCCCCCATCAACCCCATCACTTCGATCACCTGCTCGGGCTCGACTCCGAGGCGCTGTCGGACCCCTTGCCGGTCGCAGCGGCGGTCGCGCATCGTGTCCCACAGCTGCACATGGTCACTGACGATCTGCATCAGGTCCTTGTCGCTGGTCACGACGACCAGGTCGATGCCCTCGGTCGCCATGCGCTCCGCCACCGTGGCGATGACGTCATCGGCCTCGACTCCCGGGATGGTGAGCGAGTACAGCCCACAGGCTGCGACCACCTCGTGCACCAGCGGAAACTGCGCCGCGAGATCATCGGGCATGGCGCGCCGGTTGGCCTTGTAGCGCTCGAACAGGGCGTCACGGAAGGTTGCTCCCGGCGCATCGAAAACGACGCCGATGTACTCGGGCTTCGCCTCGCGCAACAGCTTCAACAGCATGGTAGTGAAGCCGTAGACCGCATTGGTGGGAAGGCCGCTGGCGTTGGTGAGCGGCGGGAGCGCAAAGAAGGCCCGATAGACGTACGAACTCGCGTCGATCAGGTACAAGAGTGGACGAGCGCCGCACATGGGGTCACGACCGCACGGTAACAAATGGTGCCATTCAAGTCCAATTTCGCCCGGCCGGCGCGCACCATAGATCAGATCCCCGGATATTGACAAAGAATACCGGCCTGGCTAAACAGTCTGCCGTTTAGTTCGTGGCTTTTGAATCTCAAGCGTGGAGTTTCGTCTCAACTCGCGATGATTGAAGTCCGCAACCTCACGAAGCGATACGGGGACGTGGTCGCCATCCGTGACATCAGCTTCACGGCGGCCACCGGTCAGGTGCTGGGCTTTCTCGGACCGAACGGCGCCGGCAAGACAACCACCATGCGGGTCATCACCGGTTACATGCCGGCGACCAGCGGAACCGTCAAAGTGGCAGGGTACGATATATTTGACGACTCCTTCGAGGTCCGCAAACGGATCGGATATCTGCCGGAGAGCCCGCCGCTGTACAACGACATGACGGTGACGGGCTACCTGCGGTTCGTTGGCCGTATTCGCGGCATCCCCAAGGCCGAGCTCGGCGACAGCGTCGACCGGGTGCTGCGCATCTGCGGACTGGCGGAGGTGACCGACCGCGTCATCGGCCACCTCTCCAAAGGGTACCGCCAGCGTGTCGGGTTGGCACAAGCCTTGATCCACAACCCCGGCGTACTGGTGCTTGACGAGCCCACCCTCGGTCTCGATCCGCGACAGATTATCGAGATCCGCAGGCTCATTCAGGAACTCGCGGGCGAACGCACCGTGATCCTCTCAACGCATATCCTCCCTGAAGTGACACAATTGTGCGAGAAAGTAGTGATCATTAATGAGGGAAGGATTGCCATCGAGGATACATTGGCAAATCTGACGCAAAACATGACTCTGGAGCAAGTGTTCCTGCGGTACATCACCAAAGAGCCGGTGGAGGAGCGGCCCGTGCTCGAGGAGGCGACGGCGTGAAAAACGCGTTCACCATCGCGGGCAAGGAGCTGCGCTCGTACTTCGTTTCCCCCATCGCCTACGTTGTCCTGACCGGTTTTCTCCTGTTGGGCGGATGGTTTTTCTTCAACTTGCTGGCGCGATTCAGTTTCCTGCTCAGCATTTACTCCGCCATGCGCAACCCCGAGGCGCAGATGCGTCTCAATCTCAACGACTTCGTCATTGCGCCGCTGCTGCACAACCTCTCCGTGGTGCTCGTGATTCTCGTGCCTGTCATCACCATGCGTAGCTTTGCCGAGGAGAAACGCAGCGGCACCTACGAGCTACTGATGACCTCGCCGCTGTCGATCACCGAGATCGTCGCCGGCAAGTTTCTCGGCGCCTTGGGTTTCCTGATCGTCATGCTCGCGTTGACCGGGATCTACCCGATCATCCTGCTTGCCTACGGCAACCCGGAGATCGGCGTCATCGCGGCTGGGTATCTGGGGCTGTTGCTGCTGGCCGTCGCTTTTCTCACCGTTGGGTTACTGACGTCCTCGTTTACGGAGAACCAAATCATCGCGGCCGTGAGCTGTCTGGTTCTGTTGCTGTTGCTGTACGTCATCTCGTGGCCAGCCGAGACGGCGGGCCCAGTGCTGGGCGCCGTGCTCAAGTACGTCTCCTTGACGGAGCATTTCGGGGAGATGGTGAAGGGGATCGTCGACACCAAGGAGCTGGTGTACTTCGGCAGCGTCATCTTGCTGGCCCTTTTCCTGACGCAGCGGTCCGTCGAGTCTGTGCGCTGGAGATAAGCCGTGCGCCGCAGTAATTCGCTCTTGGGACTTGTCGGCCTGGTGCTGTTGCTTTTCGCGGTGGTGGCGGCGGTCTTCACCCGCGGCCGCTCCAGCATCGACGTCTTGTATATTTTCATCAACGGCCTGTTCGGCCTTTTCGCTGTGATCGCCTATCTCAGTGCCGGCCTGGAAAACCTGCGCGGGATGCTCACCCAGCGCTCCACCAGGTACGGCGCCAATGCGTTGCTCGCCTCATTGGTCTTCGTGGGTGTGCTCGGGCTCCTGAACTACATCTCGACGCGCCATCATCACCGCTTCGACCTCACTGAACAGGGGGTGTTCAGTCTGTCGCCGCAGTCGGTCAATGTCGTCAAGAACCTGCAGGACGATCTGCAAATCCAGGCGTTCGTGGAAGGCGGCGTGAATCCGGAGTTGCGTGATCTGCTGGAGAATTACCAGTACCAATCGCCGAAGATCAAATTCCAGCTGATTGACCCCGACCGGCAGCCCGAAATGGCGGAGAACTATCATATCAGCGCGTACAACACCGTCCGGTTCGAGTACGGCAAAGAATTGACCACGATCTCGCAGCCGACTGAAGAGAACATCACCAACGCGATCATCAAGGTGACGCGGGCGACCCGTAAGACGGTGTGCTTCATCGAAGGCCACGGCGAACCGGACATTGACGACGTACAGAACGCGCATGCCCTGTCGAGCGTGAAGCAGGCACTGACCAACGAGAACTACGAGGTGAAGAAAGTGCTCCTGGCCTCGATGGCCAACGTGCCGGATGATTGCTCGGTGGTCGTGGTCGCAGGCCCGCAGAAGCCGTACCTCGAAAGTGAGTTGACCGCCCTCGGCACCTACCTCGACGGCGGCGGACGGGCGCTGATGCTGCTGCCGCCGCGCGATGGCTCCGAGTTTCAAACCCTGCTGAGCAAGTGGGGCGTCAAGCTCGGGAACGATGTCGTCGTGGACCAAGTGATTCGTCTGTTCCAGGGTCCCACGCTCGGGCTGGCGCCGTTGGTGAATACTTACGGGGCGCATGAGATCACGCGCGACTTCAAGCAGCGGACGGTGTTCCCGATGACGCGCTCGGTGCACGCCGATGCAGCCGGCAAGAAGGGGCTGCAGGTCACGGAGTTGGTCAAAACGAGCCCGTCGAGTTGGGGCGAGACCGACTTCGATGCCCTGTTCCAGCGCAGCGAAGCCACCTTCGATGCTGCCACCGACACCAAAGGCCCGGTGCCCATCGCCGTCGCCGCCACCGCCGATCTCAAGCAGATGGGTGGCGACAAGTCGGGCACCGCTCGGCTAGCGGTCTACGGCAGCGTCGAGTTCGCCACCAACCGTGAGGTCGACGGCACCTATTACAACCGCGATCTGCTGCTCAACACCGTCGACTGGCTTGCCGGACAAGCGGACCTGCTTTCCATTCGGCCCCGGGCGGTTCGCGCCTCCCGTGTACAATTCACCGCTGACCAAGGCACGGTGATCTTCTACCTCTCTGTGCTCTTGGTACCCGAGATCCTGCTGATCGCGGGGATCGCGGTGTGGTGGCGCCGCGAATAGCGACCGGCAAGCGGGTGTTAGTGGTCGCTTGTTATGCGCTTGCGTAGCACGCTCGTTTTGGTCCTCCTGCTCATAGGCCTCGGCGCCTATGTCTACTGGGTAGAAGTGCCGAAGTCACAGGAGGAGGCGAAGAAGAAGACGATCTTCGAGTTCAAGCCGGACGACGTCACCGCCGTGTCGTTGGTCTACTCCGACCACGAGATCGTGCTGAAGAAATCGGGCGAAGAGTGGCGCCTGACCAAGCCGTTGGACGCGGCGGCCGACTCGGTGACGGTGAAGAACCTCATCAACGCCATTGCCGAGGCCGAGGTGAAGAAGACCTTCGATGAGGCCTCCGATTTGGCGCCGTACGGCCTCGACCAACCGTTCGCCAAGGTGACGGTTACGCTCAAAGATAAGGAGCTGCCGACGATCCTCGTTGGCAAGAGCACGCCCGTGGGGTACTCGGCCTACGTCAAGAGAGCGGATGAGCCGAAGGTGCTGCTGACCACGTCGGCCTTTCGCTCCGGCATGGACAAAAAGGTCAAGGACTTACGCGATAAGACAATACTGAACTTCGCCGACAATGATGTGCACAAGATCGAGATCCGCGGCGAGGGTAAAGATCTGGCACTGGCGCAAGAGAATGACCATTGGATGATCGAGCGGCCCGGCCCGTACGCTGCGGACGCCGCCACCGTGCGGACCTTTCTTTCCGCCCTACGCTCGATGCGTGCGGTCGATTTCCCGTCCGACCAGCCGACCGATCTGAGTACGTACGGCCTCGACAACCCCCGCCTCAAACTGAGCCTGTATCTGGGCAAGGATAATGCCGAGAAGGACCTGTTGATCGGCAAGGATACGGCTGACAAGCAGGTGTACGTGCAGGGCAGCGGGCAACCGGTGGTCTACACCGTGAGTGATTGGGTCATGCGTGACCTCAACAAGAACGCTGCCGATTTCCGCGACAAGACCGTGCTCGCTTTCGATCGCGAGAAGGTCACCGCCGTCGACGTCGCCCGCAAAGACGGGGGGCATTTCAAGTTGGTGCGCGGCGAAGACAAGCAGTGGCGAGTCGAAGGCGCCGGCGAGGGCAAACCTGCGGCAACGGCCATCAGCCAGTACCTCGGCGACCTCCATGATCTGGCCGGGTACGAGATCCTCGCCGATCAACCGAGCGATCTCGGGCAGTTCGGTTTGAACCAACCGTTGCTCACGGTGACGCTGTTCGGCGATGAGAATCGGCCCCTGGGAACCGTGTTGCTGGCCAGCCGTCAGGCAGAGGCGTCGAAGAAGGAATACACGGCGATGGCCCAGGACGGCCAGACGGTGTTTCTCGTCCGCGACTACTTGTACACTAGGCTTGACAAGCAACCGCAGGATTTCATCGAGAAGCCCGCGGCCACGCCCGGGACGCCAACCGCGCAATTTACTGGCGCCGAGGAACCCGAGGAAGAACCGGCGGAAGACGAACCGGAAGGTGCTGATCAGGGCGAGGAGCCGCCAGGCGCGGAACAAGACTGACGGACTCTCAACCGCTCACCCTGAGGAGCCAGACCGGCGAGCATACCGGCTTGGAGTGTCCATGAACCGTCCCCCTTAGCAAGGGGGACTACAGGGGGTTTCCCATGCCGCACTTCAACCTCCCCTCTGCCATGGTAAGGAGGGGAACTCGGGCCGATCGGTTCATGGGGTTGCGGGCGCGATGTCTTCCAGGGCCCGCAACAAAGCGCCGATTTCCTCGTCGGTTCCGACGGTGATGCGTAGGGCGTCGCGTAGCTCCGGCACCGGGAAATAGCGCACCAGAATTCCTCTGCGCTTGAGCTGCAAGTATCTGGATTCCTGACTCTCCCCGGGTCTGCGCGCCAGGACGAAGTTGGAGGCGCTGGGGAGGACGGCGAAGGCGCGCTCCTGCAGTCCGCGGATCAGATCGCTGCGCGTACGCCGGATGCGCGCCACATTCTCCTGCATCCAGCCATAATCCTCCAGGGCTGCGGTGGCTGCTGCGATACTCAACCGGCTCACGTTGTACGAATCTTTCAACTTCAACAGTTCCTTGATCATCTCCGGCGCGCCGAATGCCAGCCCGACACGCATCCCGGCAAGCGAGAACGACTTGGAGAAGGTGCGCAACACGATGACATTCTGAAACTCATGCAGCAGAGGTAGGGCGGTGTACTCCGCGAAGTCGACGTAGGCTTCGTCCACCACCAACACACCGGCCGCCTCCCGCGCCAAGGCGCGCAGCGCCTCCAACGGTGCGGGAGTGCCGGAAGGAGAATTCGGATGGCACACGAAGGTGAGCCGGCCACGCACCTTTCTCAACTCCTCAGGCAGGCAGAAGTCGGCAGGGTAAGGCACGTGAACCACGTCACCCTCCTGGACCGCGACCAGCGTGTCGTAGAGGCTGTACGTCGGATAGGGAAACACCACGCGATCCCCCGGCCCGACGCAGGCA
The DNA here is from genome assembly GCA_050015455.1 of Binatia bacterium. Classification (GTDB taxonomy): domain Bacteria; phylum Desulfobacterota; class Binatia; order HRBIN30; family HRBIN30; genus JAGDMS01. The sequence goes on along the minus strand of JBEKBJ010000031.1, from coordinate 28,554 downwards.
CGCACAATCAGGCCCAGTAGCTCATCCGAACCGTTGCCGACCAAGATGTTGTCGCGCTGCAAGCCGTACACCGTGGCGGCGCGGTCGCGCAGCGCGTCCGCCAGCGGGTCGGGGTACAGGCGCAAGTCGGCGGTCGTTGCCGCGCGGACCGCGTCGAGCACGCGTGGCGACGGCGGATACGGATTCTCGTTGGTATTGAGCTTGATATATCGGCGATCCTGCGGCTGCTCGCCGGGAACGTACCCCACCATCGAGGCCACGTTCCGCCGGATGAACGGCAAGGGCATGAGAAGACGATTACCAGATCGGCAGGTCTCGTCAAAACGGCCTGCCGAAGCGGCTGAGAAAGTTCAGGCCGAGGAGCCCGTCGGCCCTCGCGCTGGGCGGCAGGTTCATCTCCTCCAAGGTGAGCTAAAGACCCAACACTTCGAGCTTCCCGTACTGCCGGAAATGCACATCGAAGCTAAACGCGGTGCGCACGCCTCGCCGCTCCATCACAGCAAACGAGATGGCGTCACACAAGCTCCAGTCCTTGTCGGTGTACCGTGCGATGAGTTCCTTCGCACGGTCTTCCTCCTGCGGTAGGACGCGCACGACCGGCAGGCCACCCGCCAACAACCACTCCGGCGCCAAACTGCGACCGAGCTTCCGCAAGAGCACGGCGTGGGCCTCAGCCTCGATATAGTTGGTGACAAAGCTCGGGCGGCGTTGCACCGCGATCCGCTTCGCGCGCGGAAGGCCGCGGCCGAGCGCTTCCTTGCAGAACTCCACCACGTCTTCGACCGGCTCACGGCCTTCCCAGCATTTGGCCAACCCAGCCGCGCCCCCGGCAGCACCGGCCAAAGAGTGACCGATTCCCGAGCCGGCCCAGCAGGTCGTGCCGCGCTCATATTCGGCCCCTCACCTTGACCTGCTCCCCGCATTGTCGCCGGGTGCACCGCCTGCTACTAAGATTCCTGAAGGATGATGCAGGGGAGGTCCCGCGATGGATCTCCCCTTTTCGTGTTGGAGCATGCCCGGAACACATGGAGATTGCGCACGCGCCTTGGAGCATCTGCAGGCCGCTGTCGGTGCGCCGGCCGCGCGGCGGCTGTGGCGTGTGCAGGGGCTCAAAGGCGGCGCCCGTGCCTACTTCGTCTGGCGCTTTCTTACCCAACACCCGCGCCCCTCGCTGATCGTCTCGCCGTCGGCGAAGGCGGCGGAAGCCTTCGCCGACGACCTCCGCTTCTTCCAACACGAAAACGAGAACGCACCGCCGTTCTCGCGCCGCATTCATTACTTCCCGGCTTGGGACGTCGTCCCGTTCGAGGACCTCTCGCCCACCGCCGAGGTGGTCGCAGCCCGCATCGAAGGCCTGTACCACCTACAACAAACCAAGGACCCGATCATCGTTACCACAGCGGATGCGCTGCTCCAGCGCGTCCCCCCACGGGCCCACTTCTCCGAACGGCTGCGCTATCTCGTCGAAGGCGACGAGGTCGACCTGGATGCCCTCGCGGTGCAACTGGACGACTGGGGTTATCGCCGCGTGCCGCTGGTCGAGGACCGCGGCGACTTCAGCGTCCGCGGCGGCATCCTCGACATCTTCCCGCCGGCGCACCCGCAGCCGTTGCGCATCGAACTGGCCGGCGATGTTATCGAGTCCATCCGCGAGTTCGAGCCGGTGAGCCAACGCTCGCTCGACCCGCAACCGGAATTCCTCATCCTGCCGGTGCGCGAGTTCGACGCGCGTGGGCGTTCCAACCGCGACGCGCTGCGCGCCATCGAGGCCCGCGCCTTCGAGCTGGAAATCCGCCGCCAGGAACGTCTGCAGATTCTCGAGGGCCTGACCAACGGGCTGCTCTTTCCCGGCGTCGAGTTTTTCCTTCCCTACTTCTACGAGTCGCTGGACACGCTCGCGGCGTACCTGCCCGCAGAGACCTTGCTGTGGCTCGACGGCGCCGGCGAGGTCGATGCCGCCCTCAAGCGTGCCGCCACCGAGATTGAACGCCGCGCCACGGAACGCGCCGCCGAGCACCGCTTCCTGCCGCCGCTCGAACAGCTCTACATCACACCGAGTGAGTGGCGGGCCGCCTTCACGGACCGGCCGACGATCGAGTTGGAGCCATTGGATCTGTTGGCGAGCGAAGGCGACGCCCAGCACCTCTCGGTGCATTCGTTCCTGACGCGCGATTTGAAGATCGAGCACACCTCCAAGCGCAAGGAGGCGTCGTTTGCGCCGGTGGCCACGCGTGTGCGCGCCTGGTGCGAAGAAGGCCACCGCGTCGTCCTGGTTGTGAGCATGCCGCAGCAGGCGGAGCGGCTGACCCGCTTGTTTGCGAACCACGACGTGGTCGTCGAACGCGACGCGGACACGATCGTAGAGGCCCTCGGTTCCACCGCGCTAGGCTCGCACTTGGGCAGGCCACGCCTGGTCAGGCCGCGCCTCGTTCTCGGCCATCTCAGTGAAGGCTTCCGCATTCCCGACGAGCGCCTGGTCGTGATCACCGAAGCCGACATCTTCGGCGAGGCGCGCCAGCGCCGGCACACGCGCCGGGTCGAGGTCACGCAGCTCCTGAGGAATCTCAGGGAGCTGAAGCCGGACGACTTCGTCGTGCACATCGACCACGGCGTCGGCCGCTACCGCGGCCTGAAGCATCTGCGGGTGGCGGACATCGAAGGAGATTTCCTCCACCTCGAATACGCCGGCGGCGACCGCCTGTACCTGCCGGTCGATCGTATCAGCCTGGTGCAGAAGTACGTCGGCTCCGATGGCGCGGCGCCGGCCCTGGACAAGCTCGGCGGCACCAGCTGGGACACCGTCAAACGCAAGACGCGCGAGTCCATCTTCGCCATGGCCAAGGAGCTGCTCGAGATCTACGCCACCCGCGAGATCATGGAGCGCCGCACCTTCAGCACGCCGGACCAATACTTCCGCGAGTTCGAAGCCGCCTTCCCGTTCGAAGAGACGCCGGACCAGCAGCGCACCATCGAGGAGGTGCTGGCTGACATGCAACGGCCGAAGCCGATGGACCGGCTGATCTGCGGCGACGTCGGTTTTGGCAAGACCGAAGTGGCGCTGCGCGCTGCGTTCCTGGCGGTGCTCGATGGACGCCAGGTGGCTGTCCTCGTCCCAACGACAGTCTTGGCCCAGCAGCACTACAACACCTTCCGCCAGCGGTTCGAGGGTTACCCGGTGCGGATCGAGATGCTGTCGCGCTTCCTCACCCGCACCGAGGCGCAAACAGTCGTGAAAGGCGTCGCTACCGGTGAGGTCGACATCGTCATCGGCACGCATCGCCTGTTCCAGAAAGACATCACCTTCAAGAACCTTGGCCTGCTGGTGGTGGACGAAGAGCATCGCTTCGGCGTGGCGCACAAGGAGCGCATCAAGCAAATGCGCAAGCTGGTCGACGTCTTGACGCTTACAGCCACGCCCATCCCGCGCACGTTACAGATGTCACTGCTGAGCATTCGTGACCTGAGCGTCATCGAGACGCCGCCGATCGATCGCCTGGCGATCCGGACGTACCTGACGCGCTACGATGAAGGATTGATCCGCGAGGCCATCCTGCGCGAGATGGGGCGTGGTGGCCAGGTGTTCTTCGTGCACAACCGCGTTGAGACCATCGAGATTCGCGCGCGCCGGGTGCGCGAGCTGGTGCCGGAAGCCACCATCACGGTGGCTCACGGGCAGATGCACGAGCGTGACCTCGAGCGCGTGATGACCGCCTTTTTCGCCAAGAAGACGCACGTCCTGGTCTGCTCGGCCATCATCGAATCGGGTCTCGACATTCCCAACGCCAACACCATCATCATCGACCGCGCCGATCACTTCGGCCTGGCGCAGCTCTACCAGCTGCGCGGGCGCGTCGGGCGGTCGCACGAGCGCGCCTACGCCTACCTGATGATTCCCGGCGAGCAGCTCATCACCCGCGAAGCCCAGTTGCGCTTGCGGGCCTTGCAGGAGCTGGACGACCTCGGTGGCGGCTTCAAGCTGGCGGCGCACGACCTGGAGATCCGCGGCGCCGGCAACCTGCTCGGCAAACAGCAGTCCGGGCACATCGCTGCGGTTGGTTTCGAGCTGTACCAGCAGATGATGGAGGAGGCCGTGCGGGAGCTGCGCGGCGAGCACGTCTCCGCCGAAGTCGAGCCCGAGATCCAGCTCGGATTCCCTGCCTACATCCCAGACAGCTACATTCCCGATGAGAACCAACGGCTGGTGTTCTACCGCAGACTCGCGGCGATCCGAGGCCAAGGCGATCTCGACGAGATCGCCAACGAGCTGCACGACCGCTACGGGCCCATTCCGCCGCTGGCCGACAGCTTCCTGCGCATCATGGACCTGCGCCGGAATCTGAAGGACCACATGGTGATTCGCGCGGTGCTGCGCGACGGCGCCGTGAGCGTGCAGTTTCATGAGGACGCGAAGGTGGATGTACAGCGCTTGGTCACGCTGGTACAAGAAAGCAAAGGTCGGTTCAAACTGTCAGCCGACTTCCAGCTGAGCTTTCAGCCGGAGGCGCGTGACTGGGATGGTTTGGTCGCGGAAACCAAGTCGCTCTTGCACGACCTGCGGGAAACGTGTTAGCGGCGCTCATGTCCTCTGTTCGTCGCGTGCCGGTGCTGATCGCTATGTCTGTCGTGTTTCTGGTCCCCCCTGCCGCTTCGGCTGATCTCGTCAACAAGATCCTGGCCACAGTCGACGGCGAGCCGATCACGATGTACCAGCTCAAGCGGTTCACGGAAGACAGCATCCGTGGCCGGCAGCTGGGCGCATCGCTGGATAAACCAGGCCTGCTCGACGCCCTCATCACCGAAAAGCTGCTCCAGAAGGAGGTCAGTGACAAGGGCATCATCGTGCGCGACGAGGACATCGACCACTACATCGAAGTGATCAAAGAGCGCAACAAGATCGATGACGAGAAGCTGAAGGGGGCGCTCGCCGCCCAAGGCGTCACGATGGAAGGCTATCGCGCCCAAGTCCGCGAGGAAATCGAGCGCGACCAGCTCATCAATCGTGAGATTCGCGGCAAGGTGAGCGTCACGCCCGAGGAGGTGCAGCGTTACTACGAAGCGCACCTGTCCGAGTATTCCACCCCCGCAAGGGTGCAGGTGGCGCACATCGTCTTCCGCCTCGATGAGGACGCTGCACCGGACAGGGTGGTCGCGGCAACCGCGAAGGCGCAGGAGGTCTACGAGCGTGTCAAGAAGGGCGCCGACTTCGCCGAAATGGCCAAGCAGTACTCGGAAGACTCGAGTGGTCAAAACGGTGGCGACCTCGGCTGGTTCAAACAAGGAGAGCTGCTTGACAACCTCGAAAAGGCTGCGGCGCGGCTCAAAGTGGGTGAGGTAAGCGAGCCGGTGCGCACCAAGGTTGGACTGCACCTGATCAAGGTCGAGGCCCGCGAAGGCGCGGCCCACCAAGATCTCAACGAACTCTCCGATCAGATCAAGGAACAGCTGTACAACGCCGCGCTGGAGGAACGCTTTCAGAAATGGCTCACGGAAGACCTGCGCAAACGACATCACTTGGTGCTCCTGCAGTGAGCTCCCACCGCCAGAGCCAAGCCCGGCCCCGGCTTGCGATCACCATGGGTGATCCGGGTGGGATCGGGCCCGAGGTCGTCCTGAAGGCGATCACCACACGTATGCTCAACGCCGCAATCGAGCCCGTGCTCGTCGGTGATCGGGCCGTGTGGGAAGAGACTGCACGTCACCTCGGATTGAACCGGCGATTCAGCGAGACGCCGCGCCGCGGCTCAATCGCCGTCGCCATCACGTCTGAGCTGGAGCCGCGCCACCGCGTGCCCGGCCCGGCGCGCAACGCGGCGAGCGCCGCGGCCCGGGGCGAGGCCGCCTACAAGGCCATTCTGGAAGGCGTCCGCCTGGTGCAAGCAGGAGAGGCCTCGGCGCTGGTGACGGCGCCGATCAACAAAGCGCATCTGAACGCCGCCGGTCATGATTTCCCCGGGCACACGGAGTTGCTGGCCAAACTGGCCGGCGATGTCCCCGTGCGCATGATGATGGTGGGTGGGCAACTACGCGTCGTGCTGGTCACGACTCATGTCGCAATCGCCCAGGTGCCGCAGCGGCTGAATCGGGAAAGCGTGCTGCAAACGATCGTGCTGACGGGACAAGCGCTGCGCCGGCAGTTCGGCATCACGGCACCCCGGCTGGCGGTATGCGGTTTGAACCCGCACGCCGGCGAGAGCGGCCTGTTCGGCGACGAGGAGGCGCGCGTGATTGCGCCGGCGGTGCGCGCCGCGCGCCGACGAGGTCTTCACGTACTCGGCCCACTGGCTGCCGATGGCGTCTTTGCGAACGCCGGCAACGACGGCTCTTATGATGCCGTGGTTTGCATGTACCACGACCAAGGACTGGCTCCGTTTAAGTTCGTGCACTTCGCCGATGGTGTGAACTTCACGGTCGGGCTGCCCTTCGTCCGCACCTCGCCCGACCATGGGACTGCGTTCGACGTGGCCGGTAGTGGTCAAGCAGATGCGCGCAGCATGGCCGCCGCGCTGCGGCTGGCGGCGCAGTTGAGCGGAAGCGGAGAGGTGTGCTCGCCCTGAGAGACCCGACCGGCGAAGACGCCGGCTTGGAGCGCTCACGAACTCACGCGTTCTGTCATTCCCGCAATCTTCAAGCGGGAATCCATCCGCCATGCGCTGGATGCCCGCTAAAGGATTGCGGGCATGACGGATCGGGGACCGGAGGTTCCCAGGGGGGAGCGGCCATCTCCCCCTGCCGCTTTTCGAAGGGCGCACCCAACGGAAAGCTTGATTATCTTTGCCGTTGGATGAAGATAGCTGCACAGGAGCCGACACGAGGAGAGCATGAAGGCACTGATTCTCACCGCGGGAGCGGGTCGTAACCTCGTACCCTTTTCCGAGACACGTCCGAAAGCCATGACGGTCGTGGGCGGCGGGCCGCTCATGGCCAGGACGTTGGCGCACCTGCGCGAGGTGGGCGTCACCGACGTCACGGTCGTGCTCGGGCAGGCGGGTGAAAAGGTCAAGGCGGCCTTTGAAGACGGCCAGGACTTTGGCGTGCACATCACCTACGTCGAGCAGGGGCCTCAAGGCGGTATCGTGGATGCGATCCTTGGGGCGCGCGGCCGTTTCATCCCGGGAGAGTACTTCATCCTCGTCTACGGCGACGTCGTCACCTCGGCCAACCCATTCCACCAGGCGCTGCAATCATTCAACTCCTTCAAGGCTCCGATCGCGTGCGTCTGCCTGCCAGGACCGCCGACCGTGCGTTACGGCAACGTCTATCTGAGTGGCACGCGTATCACCCGCATCGTTGAGAAGCCCACGACCGCCGGCCTCGGCAACTATGTGCTCGCGGGCGTCTTCATCCTGCCCGTGGAAGTGTTTTCATTGATGGAGCAGGCCGAAGGCGACATGGAGGAGGTTTTTGGCCGCCTGGTGCGCGCCCCGGGTTTGAACGCCTCCATCTGGGAGGGAGGGTGGATCGACATCGAGTACCCATGGGATATCCTGGCCGCAAACCGCATGGTGATGGACACCTGGGAAGAGGCGAGCATCTCGCGCCACGCGGTAATCGATGGCAACGTCACTTTGAGCGGGCCGGTGCGCATCGAACGTGGTTCGGTGATCAAAGCGGGTGCGGTACTGGCGGGACCGTGCTACATAGGCCGCAACTGCTACGTCGGCAACAACGTGCTGGTGCGCTCGTACTCTTCGCTCGGCCCGGGCTCATCGATCGGGTACGGAGTGGAGCTGAAGAACTGCGTCCTCCTCGGCAACGCGCGCATCGGGCGCCTCTCGTTCGTCGGTGACAGCGTCATCGGCGAGAATGTCGACATCGGCTCCGGCACGATGACGATCAACGGCAACATGGATCGCAGCCCCGTTTCCGTGGACATCCGCGGCGAGTCGATCGACTCCGGTCTGGTGAAGGTGGGGTCGTTCATCGGGGACGACGTCAGGATCGGCGCCGGCAACACGCTGGCGGCCGGAACGCTGCTCAGGCCCAACACCACCGTGCCGCACCACGCCACCGTGAGCGCGAGGTAGCGGTGATGTGCGGCATAGCCGGAGTCGTCAGTTTTCATCCGATCGCCGATCGCCTCTATGAGGGTGTTCGCCATCTCGAGTACCGCGGCTATGACTCGTGTGGGATCGCGTTCATCGAGGACCACCACCACATCACGATTCGCAAGGACATAGGTACCGTCGACGAGGTGGACGGCAAAGAGCAGATCCGGCGGTTGACAGCGCAGGTCGGCATCGCCCACACACGCTGGGCGACGCATGGCAAGGTGACGCGCCAGAACGCGCATCCCCACCAGAGCTGTCACGGCGAGTTTGCCGTGGTACACAACGGCATAATCGCCAACTACAAGACGCTGCGTGACCAGTTGGCGCGCACCGGTCACAAGTTCCGTTCGGAGACCGACACCGAGACCATCGCGCATCTTATAGAGCAGCGGCATTCCGAATGCGGTGACGTCGAGCGTGCTCTGGTGAGCGCATTGCGCGAATTGGAGGGCAGCTACGCGCTGGCGATGATTTCCAGCCACGATCCAGAGCGCATCTTTTGCGCGCGGCATGAGAGTCCGTTGATCATCGGCGTAGGCAACGAGTCGAACTACGTCGGCTCCGACTTTAACGCCTTCATCGACTACACCAAGGACACCGTGATCCTCGACGACGGCGAGTACGGCGTCATCTCGCGCGACAGCTACTCGGTGAAGAGCCTACGCACCGGTGAGGTGATCGACAAGGAGATCACCGTCGTGCCCTGGGATTCGGAGTTGTCACGCAAGGGCGGGTACCCGCACTACATGCTCAAGGAGATTCACGAGCAGCCGCAGGCCGTGCGCACCGCCCTCAGCATCCCGGCCGACGAGATAGCCGCCGTGGCGGACATGATGCAGGATGCGCGGCGTGTGTACCTGCTCGGCGTGGGTACGACGTACTACGTCGCGCTGCTGGGGCAGTACCTGTTGGCTGCGGTGGCGGATATGGATGTAGCGGCGTTGAGCTCGGATGAGTTCCGTCACCTCGATAAGAGCGACGCCCAATCCGTGGTGTTGGCGATCTCGCAGTCGGGGGAGACGTACGACACATTGATGAGCCTGCGTCATGCGAAGGGGCGCCGGGCTAAGACCGCGGCCATCGTCAACATGGTGGGCTCGTCGATTGCGCGCATGGTCGACCGCGTCATCCTGCAGGGCTCGGGCCCCGAGGTGTGCGTCGTCAGTACGAAAGCGGCGCTCGCGCAGATGATCCTGTTGGCGCGGCTGGCGCTCGAATTGGGCAGCCGGCGTGGCGCGCTATCGGCGGCGACAAGGCGGGCGCATGAGGCGGCGCTGGCCGCGCTCCCGGAGGAGATCGAGACCATTCTGAACGAGAAGTCCGGTCTGATCCGCGCCGCAGCCTATCGACATGCCCAAGTGCAGAACTGGCTATTCCTGGGCCGCGGCATTTATTATCCCATCGCGCTCGAAGCGGCGCTGAAAATGAAAGAGGTCACTTACGTGCACGCCGAAGGCATGGCCGGCGGCTTTCTCAAGCACGGCACGCTGTCGTTGGTCGACGACAAGATGTACACGCTGGTGTTCGTCCCACCCGCGAGCGCGGGTGAGCTGCACTCCATGACGCTGTCAAGCGTCGAGGAAGTGAAAGCCCGCGGTGGGTTCGTTTTCGGGTTCACCTCCAATGGCGCCGATGACATGTTCGATGAGTGCGTGGGCTTCGCCTCGGGTCATGAGTTCACCGCGCCATTTCTCCCTCTTGTCGCCGCCCAGTTGCTGGCGTACTTCACGGCGACCGCCTTGCACCGTAACGTCGACAAGCCGCGCTCGCTGGCGAAGTCGGTGACGGTTGCCTGAGCGTAGCCAGCACTCCGCATGCCTTATGGAACTGAGCGATTTCGAGAACGGCTTCCGTGGTCTCTCTGTCCCGGAGCCGTACCGCCGAGAGGCTCTGCGCCAGCTCGAGGCGTGGCGGAACTATCCGCGCTACGCCGCCTTTCGGCCGCAGATTGAAAGTCTGGCCAAACGCGAGAAGTGGGACCTGCTACTCGACTCGTTTTACCGCGTCGTGCCCTTCGGCACCGGCGGCCGGCGTGGGCCGGTTGGTATTGGTCCGAATCGCATCAATCAGGATACCGTCGTCAGCTCGGTCCAAGGCCATGTGAACTGGTTGCGGCGGCGCTTCCCTGGGAAAGGGCTGCGCGTCGTGATCGCGTTCGACGTGCGCGTCTTCCGCGACCTGCGCTGCCTGTACGATCCCTCGGTTCCCAACCCGCTCCTTGGGATGCGCTCGCGTGATTTCGCCCGCTTGGCGGCCGGGGTGTACACTGCCAACGGCGTCGAGGTGTACACTGTTAGTGGCGACGATGATTACTTGATGTCTACGCCGGAGCTGTCTTTCGCGATCCGCGACCTGAAAGCGCACGGCGGCCTGAATCTCTCTGCTTCCCACAACCACCCCGACGACAACGGCGCCAAGTTCTACATGCCCAGCGGCGGCCAGCCGGTGCCGCCGGACGACGAGGAGATCGCCAAAGAGGTCGAAGCGGTTGGCAAGGTACCATCGCAGGACTTCGAGGATGCGGTGCAGTCGGGACGCCTGAAATGGTGGGACGCTGCCTGCCACGAACGCTATATTGAGGAGAACCTCTCCCGCTCCATCGATCCGCACGCCCGCCGCGCGCTGGTTGTGTACACCCCGTTGCATGGCACCGGCTTGCACACGGTCGGCGATGTCTTACCGCGGGCGGGATTCGAGCTGCGCCTGGTCGAACAGCAGTCGACCCTTGATGGAGAGTTCCCCGGTGTCAAGTTTCGCATCCCGAATCCCGAGGTACCGGAATCGATGGAGCTGGTGTCGGAGGAGGCACAGCGGCTGCACGCCGACATCGGTCTCGCCACCGACCCCGATGCCGACCGGCTCGGTGTGGTGGCGCCGTTTAACGGGACGTGGCGTCTCCTCACTGGGAATGAGATCGCGATCGTCTTGGCGGCTTACATCACCGAGACATGCGGGGAGCAGGGCACGTTGCCGGCGCGGCCCTTTATCCTCAAGACCGGTGTCACCAGCGAGCTGCTGGCGCGCATCGCCACCGCCAATGGCGTGCAGATGCTGGGGGACCTCCTGGTCGGCTTCAAGTACGTGGGGCAAGTGCTGGATGCCATCGCCGCGGAAGGCTGCTTCCGTGAGCTGCAAGGAACGCCAGCGGATTTCCTGATGGCTGCCGAAGAGAGCAACGGCGTCCTCGTAAGTGCAGCGCTGCGCGACAAGGACGCCGCCGGCGGCGCGCTCCTCTTGGCGGAGCTGTGCGCGCGGCTCCGCCAACGCAACCAGACGCTTGGCGCGTATCTCAACGACATCTACCGCCGTTACGGTTACGCCGCCAACATCGGGTATTCGCTGGTGATGGAAGGCATCGTCGGCTCGGAACGCGTGGCGCGCATGATGACGCGGCTGCGTGAGAGCCCGCCGCGCACCTTGCAGGGACGAACATTGGAGCACGTTGTCGATTATTGGAGCGAAGCGCAGTTCGGCGAGATCCGCTCCGAGACGGACCGCAGCTCGCGTAACTTCATCCAGCTACGCTATGGAGAGGGCGTGCAAGTCTCAGTGCGGCCGTCGGGGACAGAACCGAAGATCAAGTTCTATGTCGAGCAGCTCTTCTATCCGGCACCGGCGTGGGCCGGTGCCGGGTTCGCCGTGGCGCGCCGCGTTATGGACGACTCAACCCGCCAGCTCACGCTCGCGCTGGTGGATCAGGTGCTGAAGCTCGTCGACATTGAGCTGCCGCGTCCGGCCTTGCTCGTCTCGTCCCTCGTCTCGCTGGACAACCGTATCGATTTCGCCAATCACTTCTTGCCGGAACTGGAGACACGCCTACATTCATCTTGCAACGCGGACCTCGAAAAGCTCACGGCGTGGGTCGGCGAGCGGCTGAAACCTTACGGCACCGACCCGCGCTACCTGGTCGCCGCCGGCGTAGCCGATTACTTCCAGCGCCGCGCGCTGACAGCCGAGCAGGAGCAGGTCCTCCGGCGGCTGTTCTCATTGCAGGGTTAGAACTGTTCCCCACCAGATTGGCCCACTTCCCGCCAGCCGTTCACAGATGGGCGGCCCGAGGCATTCCTTGCTGTGGCTTTTCCTTGCAATCTATAAGTACTATGCGTGTATTACGCGGGCCCTCGGTTCATCTTCGCGCGGCCTTGATGGAGGCTCTGTCGTGAATCTGTTTGCCAAGCTTCGTGACGCGCCAAGAGTAAGAACACTCGCCGCGCTTGCGACGATTGCCGGATACTACATCGTGTGGTTTCGGTCGTGCGTCCTCACGTTTTTCTCATTCGACGACTTCCGAATCATGCGCGACGCTGCCACACTCCAGATGGGCTCGCTGGCTGGCGCCGCTCAGCTGCTGCGCCCCAGGCTTCCTAATGGCTTCTCCACTTACCGCCCTCTCTCACAGAAGGGATACTTCTACCTCTTGCACCAACTCTTCGGGTACGACGCCAGCGCGTGCCATGCGTTTCAGCTGCTGATTTGTGTGCTCAACGCCACGCTGGTGTTTGGGATCGCACGCCGAGTGAGCGGGTCGATGCTTGCCGGCCTTCTGGGCGCGATCCTGTATGCCGCCGCGCCGGGGCACGTTACCGCGATATACTGGCTCGCAGCGTTTTCGATGACCGGCAGCGCATTGGTCGTGCTCGCGACAGTCTACTTCTGGTTGACCACGGGCGGCGTGAAACGCACAGTCGGTTGTTCCATCTTGCAAGTCGTTGGCTTGCTGACAGGCGAGTACGCCGTCGCCATCCCCGTTCTCCTTGCGATTGCCGCCGTGTTCGGCCCACGTCACGAAGATCGCCATCGCGTCATGCGAGACCTCACAGCCCCCGTGCTCATAGTAGCTGGCTACATCGGGGCGAAGCTTTACTATGTCGCGAAATACCCCCCTATGGTCATCAGGGGTCTGAGCTATAACCCCACATTTGATGCGCTCGGTTGGGTGGCTCGGCTGGGGCACTACGCCACGGCTTGCTTCAGTGCTTCGATGTGGGCAGGGGCTTCCACCGGGCTGGGCACGGGCGGCTTCTTGGTCGTAGGCGTCACCGCCATCGTATTGACTGGGCTGGCGGGATGGCAGACGTTGCGCGGGCGGTCGCAGTGGCGCCTCCTCGCATTTGGAAGCAGTGCGTTTGTCGCTGGCTTGCTGCCAGTTCTTCCGCTCCGCGACCAGTTCGCGAACTACTACATTGGCACCGCTGCCATGGGTTCCGCACTCGCGGCCGTCGGGGTTTGCCAACTGGTGGGAGATTCATGGCGTCGAGTGGCCGTTGCTATGGTCGCCATGCTACTGGTCGTGGACATGTGCGTGGGACCTTGGGCACGCGTCGATCCGAGAGCCAAGCTCATTGTCGGGATGGGGACACGATCAGCGGAGTGGATCGTCAGTGTGCAAGCGGCAGCCCGATTTGGTTTCAGCGGAGTTCTGGTTCCGCAGGACCCTGTTACGGGTTCCACGTTCGGGGAAGCAAAGGCTGAGGAGTTCTTCCCCCCGGCAATCGCTGTTACGCTCTACGATCCGGCCCGGCCACCCGAACGCGCTCCGGGCAAAGCCGTGCTGCACAAGCCCATGGTGGAGATTCAGCTGGGGAATCCGTTGCCAGGATGGCAGCAGCGATGGGGCTGGCTGCGACGCTACGCTGGCGCCGATCACGGCTGACTCGACTCCCTTCCGAAGCGCACGCAGAAGCGATCGCGTGGTTCTGGTCCTTCCACTCGATCGCGATTCGCGAGCACGCTTACGCGAGCGCAGGTGTAGACGTCCCATCCTTGACTTGCCCAGACCGCGGCGGCACCTTCGCATTCTACCCCCATGGCGCAACAGATCGTCATCACCGGAGCACGACAACACAACCTGAAGAACATCACGGTCGCAATCCCGCGTGACAAACTGGTTGTGATCACCGGGGTGTCCGGGTCGGGAAAGTCGTCACTCGCGTTCGACACGATCTATGCCGAGGGGCAGCGGCGCTACGTCGAGTCGCTGTCCGCCTATGCGCGGCAATTCCTCGAGCAGATGGAGAAGCCGGACGTGGATTCGATCGAGGGCCTCTCGCCGGCCATTTCCATCGAGCAGAAGACCACGAGCAAGAATCCGCGCTCCACCGTAGGTACCGTGACCGAGATCTACGACTACCTCCGCCTGCTGTTCGCCCGCATCGGCAAACCGTACTGCTACAACTGCGGGCGCGAGATCACGCCGCAGACCGTACAACAGATTGTCGACCGGCTCATGCGGCTGCCGGCAAACACCCGGGTGCACGTGCTGGCGCCGATCGTGCGCGGTCGCAAGGGCGAGTACCGCAAAGAGCTGCTGGACCTGCGCAAGGCGGGATTCGTGCGCGCGCGCGTCGATGGAACTCTGCACGACCTAGCGGAGGATATCCCACTCGCCAAGAACGTGAAGCATACCATTGAGGTGCTGGTCGACCGGATCGTCATCCGATCGGGCATCGAGAAACGCCTGGCCGATTCGCTCGAGGTCGCCTTCAAGTACGGCGATGAGGTGACCAAGGTCGAGGTCCTCAATGGTGCGCAGACTGTCGAGCAGGAGATCCTGGTCAGCCAGAAGTTCGCGTGCGTGGTGTGCGGCATCTCGTATCCGGAGCTGACGCCCCGGATGTTCTCCTTCAACAACCCGCACGGCGCCTGCCCGACGTGCAGCGGCCTGGGTACCTCGATGTACTTCGACCCGGAGCTGATCGTTCCCAACGAGGATCTGCCGCTGTCGCAAGGGGCGATTGCACCGTGGGAACGCAAGAGCGTGGGCTACGCCAAAGACGACGTCCTGCAAGCACTGGCGCAGCACTACGGCTTCGATCTGGATACGGCGTTCCGACAGCTCCCGCAGAAGGTGCGGAAAGCCATTCTCTACGGCGCCGAAGAGGAGATCCCGTTCGCTTACAAGAAGGGCAACCGCGAATACGAGTTTCGCCGGCCGTTCGAAGGCGTGATCGCACATCTGGACCGCCGCTACAATGAAACCGATTCGGAATGGGTGCGGCAGGAGCTGGAGGCCTTCATGAACGTGCGGCCGTGCCCGACCTGCCACGGCGCCCGACTCAAACCCGAAGCCCTGGCCGTTCGGCTGGGCGGCAAGTCGATCATCGAAGTGACTGCGATGTCGGTCAAAGAGGCGTTGTCGTTCTTCTCCGGGCTGAACCTCAGCCCGCAGGAGGAGCACATCGCCCAGCGCCTGTTGAAAGAAGTCATCGAGCGGCTGGGGTTTATGACGCATGTGGGTCTCGACTATCTCAGCTTGAATCGCACCGCGGCCAGCCTCTCCGGAGGGGAGGGGCAGCGCATCCGGCTGGCGACCCAGATCGGCTCCAGTCTGATGGGCGTCGTGTACATCCTCGACGAGCCCTCGATCGGCTTGCATCAGCGTGACAATGCCCGCTTGATCGAGACCCTGAAGCGCCTCCGTGATCTCGGCAACACCGTGCTAGTGGTCGAACATGACCGCGACGCCATCTTGGCAGCGGACCACGTGATCGACATGGGACCGGGCGCTGGCGTCCAGGGCGGGTATCTCGTTGCCACCGGGACGCCGGCGCAGATCGCGGCAAACCCCACCTCGCTGACGGGGAAATATCTCTCCGGTGAACTGGAGATTCCCATTCCCACGCGCCAGCGGACAGGTGGCGGATGGACGCTGACCTTGAAAGGCGCCCGCCACAACAATCTCCAGAACATCCGGGTGGACATTCCGCTCGGCAAGATGACGTGCGTGACCGGTGTGTCCGGTTCGGGAAAGAGCTCGCTGGTTATCGATACCCTGTACCGGGCGCTGGCGCAGCGGCTGTACCGGTCGAAAGAAAAGCCCGGCGCCTACGACGAACTGACCGGCTGGCAGCTGCTGGACAAGGTGATCGAGATCGACCAAGCGCCGATCGGACGGACGCCACGTTCGAATCCCGCGACCTACACCGGCCTCTTTGCCCACATCCGGGATCTTTTTGCGCAGTTGCCCGAATCCCGGGTCCGCGGTTACGGCCCGGGACGGTTCTCGTTCAACGTCAAAGGCGGGCGTTGCGAAGCATGCGGCGGTGACGGAATGATCACCATCGAGATGCATTTTCTGCCGGACGTTTACGTCACTTGCGAGGTGTGTGGCGGCCGGCGCTACAATCGCGAAACACTCGAAGTGCAGTACAAAGGCAAGAACATTGCGGAAATCCTCCACATGACCGTCGTCCAGGCCTTCGAGTTCCTGGCTAACGTGCCTCCGATCCGCCAGAAACTCGA
The DNA here is from genome assembly GCA_050015455.1 of Binatia bacterium. Lineage (GTDB taxonomy): Bacteria > Desulfobacterota > Binatia > HRBIN30 > HRBIN30 > JAGDMS01. The sequence goes on along the minus strand of JBEKBJ010000031.1, from coordinate 12,265 downwards.
AACCCTCCATGATGTTGGGCTGGATTACATTCACCTTGGGCAGTCGGCTACTACGTTGTCCGGCGGCGAGGCGCAACGCGTGAAGCTGGCGAAGGAATTGAGCCGCCGTGCCACCGGTCGTACGCTCTACATCCTCGATGAGCCGACCACCGGCCTGCACTTCGATGACATCAACCGGCTATTGGCCGTGCTGTGCCGGCTGGTTGATGTAGGGAATACGGTCGTGATCATCGAGCATAATCTCGACGTCATCAAAACCGCCGACCACCTCATCGACCTCGGGCCGGAGGGCGGCGATCAGGGGGGCCGGCTGGTTGCGGCCGGGACACCCGAGGAGGTGGCTCGTACCGAACGCTCATACACCGGCGAGTCCCTGCGCCGGATTCTGCCGGGGGTTGTTGCCTGATTTCATCAAAGACCCTTGACCCGGCCCTCCCTCGTGGATATAAGACCTGACAAGTGGGAATTGGCCCATCAGCCAGATGAATCTGGGTTCAGTTTGGAGGTAGAATGGGTCGTCTAGTTTACATGGACAATCACGCCACTACGCCCGTGGATCCGCGGGTGCTAGAGGCGATGTTGCCCTACTTTTCGGAAAAGTTCGGAAACGCGGCCAGCCGCAATCACCAATTCGGGTGGGAGGCCGAAGCTGCCGTCGATCAGGCCCGCGAGCAGATCGCGCGCCTGATCAATGCGAAAGCGAAGGAGATCATCTTCACCAGCGGCGCGACGGAATCGGACAACCTCGCCATCAAAGGCGTCGTGGATTTCTACAAGGACAAGGGCAACCACGTCATCACCGCGGTCACCGAGCACAAGGCGGTGCTGGATACATGCAAAGCACTGGAGCGCGCCGGCAAGGCGCAAGTCACGTATCTCCCGGTCGACAAGACCGGTCTCGTCGATCCCGACGACGTGCGCAAGGCGATCACCGACAAAACCATTCTTATCTCGATCATGCACGCCAACAACGAGATTGGGACGATCCACCCGGTGCTCGAGATCGGCAAACTCGCCAAGGGGAAAGGCGTTCTCTTCCATAGCGACGCCACTCAGGGAGTAGGCAAACTCCCTGTCGACGTCGAGAGCATGGGCATCGATCTCGTGTCGCTATCGGCCCACAAGATCTATGGGCCAAAGGGTTGTGGCGCCTTGTACGTCCGCTCCAAGGGGCCGCGTGTCCGCTTGACACCGATGATGGACGGTGGCGGCCATGAGCGTGGCATGCGTTCGGGCACCCTCAACGTCCCCGGTATCGTCGGCTTCGCCAAGGCTTGCGAGCTCTGTGGGCTGGAAATGGAGACGGAAGCCGCCCGGATGCTCGAAATGCGTGAGCGCTTGCGTGAGGGCATTTGTGCTCAGCTCGACGAAGTCTACCTCAACGGCCATCCGACGCACCGTTTGCCCGGCAACTTGAACTTGAGCTTCGCTTTCGTTGAAGGCGAGTCGTTGCTGATGGGCCTGAAAGACATTGCGGTCTCGTCGGGATCCGCCTGCACCTCGGCTACGCTGGAGCCCTCATACGTCCTCAAGGCCCTCGGGGTCGGTGAGGTTTTGGCGCACACCTCGATCCGTTTCGGCCTCGGCCGCTTCAACACGATGGAGGACGTTGACTACGTCATCGAGCGGGTGGTGCATGAAGTGCGACGGCTACGGGAGATATCCCCGCTGTACGAGATGGCGAAGGAAGGCGTTGACTTGAAGTCATACAGTTGGGCCCGCTAGCGGGGGCCAGATCAACCACATCGGTTCAAAGGAAGCATCATGGCTTATAGCAACAAGGTGATCGATCATTATGAGAATCCACGCAACGTCGGGTCCTTCCCCAAGGACGAAGCCAACGTCGGCACGGGAATCGTCGGCGCTCCCGAATGTGGCGACGTCATGAAGCTGCAGCTCAAGATCAACGATGCCGGCGTCATCGAGGACGCGCGCTTCAAGACCTTCGGCTGCGGCAGTGCCATTGCCAGCTCCAGCTACGTTACCGAGTTGGTGAAGGGAAAGAACATCGAAGACGCGCTGCAGGTGAAGAACACACATATCGTGGAGGAACTGGCGCTTCCGCCGGTGAAGATCCACTGTTCGGTGTTGGCCGAAGATGCGATCAAGGCTGCCATCAATGATTGGAAGAAGCGGCACGGTGGCAGCAGCGGCGAAGGACAGAAGGCGGCCTCGAACGAGTAGGAGACGAGCGGTGGCCATCACAATGTCAGAGAAGGCGGCCGCGAAGATCCGCGGCCTGTTAGCCGACCGCAATCAGCCCGAGGCCGGGCTGCGGCTGAAGGTCGTGGGCGGCGGCTGTTCCGGTTTGCAATACAAAATGGACTTGGATGTGGAGCGTCCTGGCGACAAGGTGTTCGGGACGCCGGACGCCAAGATCTTGGTGGATCGCAAGAGTTTCCTTTATCTCAACGGCACTGAGCTGGACTACAACGAAGGCCTGATGCAGTCTGGCTTCAGCCTGCACAACCCAAACGTCAAGAGGTCGTGCGGTTGTGGCGCCTCATTCACCGTATAGGACGCGATGGAGATGGCCTTGAGCGTGGCGTCGGCTGCGGAGCAGGAAGGGGCAACGTGGCCAGCAGGCGAGCGGTTAAACTGCTGGAATTGCGGTGCCGAGCCCGCCCCGGGCCTTTTTTGCCCTGCCTGCAACGCCCTCCAACCTCTTCCCGAGCGCGCGGACTACTTTCAGATTCTCGAGCTACCGCGTCGTCTCGTGATCGACCCGGAGCTGTTGCAGAAGCATTACTACGAGCTGCATCGGTGCCTGCATCCAGACCTTTATCAGACCGGGCCACAGGCGGCGCGGCAGGCGAGCTTGCGGAACACCGCTGCCCTCAACCGCGCGTACCGTAGCCTGCGCGATCCCGTCGATCGCGGCTTGTACTGGCTAACCCTGCAGGGCGAGAGCTTGGGCACTGACAACAAACGGGTGCCGCCCGATCTCGCGGCAGTCGTGTTTGAGGTGCAGGAGCAGCTCGAGGAATTGCGTGCGGTGCGAGACCGCAACGGTGCAGTGCAGGCCCTGGTAGATCAGATCGCTGGGGCACGGGGCGAGCTGTTGGAGCGGCAAAACGATTGGTTACGGCAGCTGGAGGCAAACTTCGAGCGTTGGGACGCCGGGGGCGACACCACCGCGCTGACACGAGAATTGAAGGCGATCCTCTCGGCGCTGGCATACCTCGGAACCCTGCTCCGCGATGTGGAAAAGGAACTGGGGGCTTGATGGAGCGTATTTTCGGCATCGATCTGGGGACGACCAACAGCCTCATCGCCTATGCGGACGAGGATGAGGCGCTACGGGTGGTTCCGGATCCCGAAACCGGCTCGCCCCTGTTGCCTTCGGTCGTCTCTTTCGTCAGCGCGCACGAGGTGATAGTTGGCGCCCGAGCCAAGGAGATGGCGGCCCACCAGCCCCTGGCAACCGTCGCCTCGGTGAAGCGCTTCATGGGTCTAGGCATGGAGCACGTGACGGCGGCGGACCGCGAGCAGCACGCCTTCGCCGCCGATGGCGGAATCGTGCGTTTCCAGATTCACGACCGTACCTACACTCCACCGGAGATCTCCGCCTTCATCCTGAAGGAACTGAAACGCCGCGTTGCCGTCGTACTCGGGGAAGAAGTGTGCAAGGTGGTGATCACCGTGCCGGCCTACTTCAACGACAGCCAGCGTCAGGCGACGCGAGATGCCGGCCGTTTGGCGGGCCTCGAGGTGATGCGCCTGGTCAATGAGCCAACCGCCGCGTCACTGGCGTATGGTCTGCACAAGAAGAATCAAGGGCTCATTGCGGTCTATGACCTCGGCGGCGGGACGTTCGACATCTCCATCCTCAAATTGCACGAGGGTATCTTTGAAGTGCTGGCTACCAATGGTGACACGCGGCTCGGCGGGGACGACATGGACCGCCGCATTGCCGGGCTGCTGTTGGAGCGGCTGCCGGCTGAGTCACGCCGGCACCCCGATGTCATCAGCCAGGCCGTTGCCGCCGCCGAGACCGCGAAGATCCGGCTCACCGATGCCGAGTCTACCGTCATGGAACTACGCGCCGGCTCGGCGCACGTCCAATGTCCATTAACCCGCACCGAATTCGAGACGCTAGTTGCCGATATCGTCGAACGTACCGTCGGCCCTTGCCGCCAGGCGCTGAAAGATGCAAGCCTGAACTCAGGTGATCTGGAAGAGGTGGTGCTGGTGGGCGGCTCGACCAGAATGCCGCTGGTGCGCCGTCGGGTCGAGGAGCTGTTCGGCCGCAAGCCACACACCGAGCTCAATCCCGAAGAGGTCGTCGCGCTCGGCGCGGCGGTGCAAGCCAGCGTCCTCTCCGGGCGCGATAAGGACACGCTGCTGCTGGACGTCGTGCCGCTCTCGCTCGGGATCGAAACGATGGGTGGAGTCATGGAGCGCATCCTCGAACGCAACACGACCATTCCCGTCACCGCCAGGCAGGTGTTCACCACATTTGTCGACAACCAGACGGCGGTCGATTTCCATGTGTTGCAGGGCGAACGCGAGCTGGCCGCGGACAACCGCAGCTTGGCGCGCTTCAAACTCCGCGGCATCGAGCCGCTGCCGGCGGGTATGCCGCGCATCGAAGTGACGTTCATGATCGACGCCAACGGGATTCTGAATGTGACCGCACGCGACGAGCGCACTGGACGCGAGCGGTCGATCGACGTGAAGCCCTCGTACGGTCTCACCGACGAGGAAGTCGAGCACATGCTGGAAGAGTCCATCGATCATGCCGAGGAGGACGTTAGCGCCCGCCTGTTGATCGAAGCGCGCAACGACGGGGAGGGGTTGCTTCATGCGACGCGCAAGACACTGGCCAATGTAGCGCCGGACGGAGACGAGAGGGCTCGCATCGAGGCCGCCATGGCGCAACTCGAAACCGCCATGCAGGGCACCGACTACAATCGCATCCGTGACCTCACTGATGAATTGAACCGAGTCACGACGCCGCTGGCGCAACGGATCATGGACGCGTCCATCAAAGAAGCACTCGAACGGAAACGGGTCGAGGACGTCGTCTAAGCGGCGATAAACAACATGGGACTCAAGTGGGACGATAGCGAAGATATCGCGGCGCTGCTCATCGAGGAGCATCCTGAGATCAATCCGCTGGAGGTGCGCTTCACCGACCTTTATCGCTGGGTGACCGAGTTGGATGACTTCGACGACGATCTCAAAGCGTCAACCGAAGGCAAACTGGAGGCCATCCAGATGGCGTGGTTGGAGGAAGTCAACGATCGCCGGGAGTAGCGAACGGGGCGCGGGAGGACAGGCAACATGCCGATGATGCAGATCAGCCGAAAGGTAGATTACGCCCTGCGGGCGATCATCTACCTCTCCCTGCAGGAAGACGGCCGGCCCGTGCCGGTCAACGAGATTGCAGCGCGCCGGCGGATTCCGAGAAAGTTCTTGGAAAAGATCATTCAGGATCTCATTCGCTCGGGGCTGGTGAAATCGCACCGCGGCGCCCACGGTGGTTACACGTTGGCACGGACCCCCGACGGGGTGACGTTCCGCGACATCATCGAATCCGTCGAGGGGCCCATTTCGCTCAACGTTTGTGTAACCGAGCAGCGCGACTGCTCGGTGATTGCGAGCTGTAACATGCAGCGGGTCTGGCAGGAGGGCCAGCGCCGGCTGCTGGAGTTCTTCGCCGATACGACCTTGGCTGACCTGACCCCGGTTTTTGTATCGAATACGGTTGCCGCTGCCGGCGTCGAAAGTCGAAACGCGAGGAGTTTGCCTGATGCGTGACTGTATTGTGAACGACACCTTCTCCCACCTGCTTCAGCCCGACACCCTGTTGCCGTCGCAGTACTTTGCGATTCTGAAGCGTAAGGGAGCGCATGAGCCGGAGCGCCGGCTGGTGGTGGCGGTGCTGGAGGATGCGGTGGACTGCTTCCAGAAGCATATTCACGCGCGAGACGAAAAGGCTCGACAACTTTTTGTGGACGCTGAGGAATGGATCTCCTCGGAAGACCGGAGTTGGCCCTTCTCGTTCGAGAACGTGTGCGACCTCCTGCAGATCAATCCCCAATACCTGCGCCGCGGTTTGATGGCGTGGAAGGACCGGCAGCTGAACGAGCTGCAGCGAGAGAAAGTGGTGCCGCTCAAGCTGGCAGTTTCGAGCACACCAGCGGCGGAAAGCCTCCAGCAGGCGAATGCCCGCTGAGTCCGGCTTCGCCTAGCGAAGGCGGTGACCTCTTTTGTGCTCGTGGGGGGTTCTTTTGGGCGCTCCGCGCAGCTGCTAATAAGACAGGGCGATGTGGCGTCGCGCTTGGCGGTACGCCCTCTTGGGACTGTCGTTTGCCTACGAGGCATTGTTGGCTGTCCTTGGATGGCGACAGTCGTACGGAATCCTCCGGCTCGAGTGTAGCGGTGAGCTCCCCGAGGAACCGCTCGCCTCTCACTTGCTCGGCCTGGTGCAACGCCGCCGCGATGACTACTTCAGCCTGATCGCTCTTCTGCGCTGGGCTCGCGAAGACGCTGATCTACGCGCGGTCTTCATCCGCTGCGACACACTGCACATCGGCTGGGCGAAAGTGCAGGAGCTGCGCCGCAGTTTGATGGCCCTGCGCGACGCCGGGAAAATGGTCTGGGTCCAGCTGGCTCATGCGGGGATTCGCGAGTACGTAGTGGCATCGGCCGCCGACCAGGTGGTGCTGGCGCCGGCGGGCAGCCTCGACATCGCCGGACTCTCCTCCGAGGTCACGTTCATTGCCGGCGCGTTGAAGAAACTCGGCATCGAAGCGGAATTGGTCCAGATGGGCAAGTACAAGTCCGCCGCAGAGATGTTCACTCGTGGTGATATGTCCGAGGCGCACCGAGAGATGGTGGAAAGTCTGATTGAGGACCTCTACGAGCAGGTGACGGAGGTAATCGCCGGCGGGCGCCGGATGACGGTGGAGGCGGCGCGTGCCGTGCTCGACCGGGGCCCGTTTACGGCGCGTGAAGCCGAGCAAGAACATCTGGTGGACGCGCTGCTGTACGAGGACGAAGCGGAAGAGCGGCTGCGGGCGCAGCTCGACAACCCCGGGATCATCGAACGGCCCGACTACATCCGGCGGCGCGCACGCGCCGCCCGTCGCGAGGTGCTCCGTTACGACCGCCCCTCGATCGGACTGCTGCACGTGAGCGGCACGATCAAGACGGGTGAGAGTATCGCGGGTACGGATGCCGCCAGTGCGTGCGGCTCGGCAGCGGTGGCGCGAGACCTCAAGAGGCTGCGTGAGCGCCGCGATATCGGTGCCGTGGTCGTTCGCGTTTCAAGCCCGGGGGGCTCGGGACTGGCCGCGGACTTCATCTGGCATGAGGTGATGCGGACCCGCAAGCAAAAACCGGTCGTAGTGTCGTTCGGAGACGTAGCCGCTTCCGGCGGCTACTACATCGGTGTAGCAGGATCTTCGGTCCTGGCCGAGGCCGGCACCATCACAGGCTCCATCGGTGTACTCGCCGGCAAAGCCGTGCTCAAAGGCCTGTACGATCAGCTCGGCGTTACTAAGCAGGTCATCACCCGCGGCCGGCATGCAGCGTTCTATTCCGATTACATTCCGTTCGGCGACGAGGAACGGCAACGGCTAAGAGCAGAAGCCGAGTTCTTCTACGCCGATTTTGTCGCTAAGGTCGCATCGGGACGGCAGCTGAGCCCTGAGGCCGTGATGGCGGCTGCCGAGGGACGCGTGTGGAGCGGCCGTCAGGCAAAGGCTCTCGGCCTCGTCGATCAATTGGGCGGCCTCGAAAGCGCTCTCGACCAGGCCAAAGTGCTCGCCGGCCTAGCCCCTGAGACGCGGGTTGCGGTGGAGCGCTATCCCCGCCCACAACGGCTGTGTAAATTATCACTCAACCTGATCCCGTTCCACAGCCGTTCCCGGATGCTCTTGCCGTGGGCGCGGTTCATCGCCGGCGAGCGGGTGTGGGCCATCCTGCCGTTCAACTTCCGGTTCTTCTGATCCGGGCCCTCCCCCTGCCGCTCCAATCGGGCGGGGTGGGCCGGATGGGTGGGCCGGGTAGTGGGTCAGTTTGATTCCCCATGGTTCGGCGTTTGACCATTGCGGCCTCATGCTGGTACGACCGGCCCGGTGGACGAATCGGGACGGACACGCCAGGACCGCCTGCGGGAGGTTATGGTGCGCCATTTGATCGCGCACGCGAAGACTCCACCGGTCTGCCCGATCTGCTCTTCAAGCGAGTGGACCGTGGAACCCGTCGTCATGGAGCAGATGGTCACTGTAGACGAGCACGGGCGCCAATATCCGACGGGGAAAGCAATGCCGGTCATACCGTTGGTCTGCAAAGTCTGCTTCTTCATTTACCAGTTTGCTTGGGCTCCCATCGCCCAACAGTCCGGCAATGGATAAGTCTGCCATTACGAAGACTGCCGCCTTTGAAAGAGCCGTCGCGCCGTTCGACTTGCCGGCCGGATGGACGGGAATCATAGTGGGAATCACTGAAACGCAGGCGCACGCCGTGGTCGAGTCAACACGGAATCAGTTTGCTGTGCCCGCTCGGCAAGAAACGTTTCGCCATGCGTTGACGGTGGGACTCGTTGCCGTTGTGGCGATTTGGCTGCTGTGGTTACTTGGGCGGGCGATAAGTAACAACTCAGAATTTGTTGTGCCTCTGCTCTGGACCATAAGCGCAGTGGTAGCAGTGCTAGGAGCAGAGCGGATAGTGACGGCCATCATGAAGCAACTGAAGAAGCCAACTACTTCAGAATGACCACTTCCTCCGCCTTCAGCTTGCGCCCCACCTTCTCGTGCGGTTGCCGCGCTTCCCATTCCTCCAGCACTGCAACCATATCCGCCAGCGTCCAGAGGTGATCTGTCACGGCCTTTTCCTTGCCATCCGGCCCGATCGTCTTGGCTTCCATGGCCGGCGTCACACGCAGCGTCTGGTGAATCCGCACGAAGTTGTAGTGCATGAAGTAAATCGAAATCGCGTAGATGTGATTTTCCAGTTTCTTGCTGAAAGCGTTCGTGAGCCGGGTGAACCGACGCATTCCCATTCTCATGCTGAGGTTCTGGCGCTCGACGTAGCTGGTCGAAATGTGGTCCGGGTCCGGGTTGCCGAAGATCTTGTGTTGCTCGCATCCGATGCACTTCGCCGGGCTGTAGCGCTTCTCGTCTTCCTGTGGGTCCGGCCCGTACAACTTCACGAGCATCGCGTAATCAATCCCGCGGTAGCCGAAGGTGCTCTCGACGGCGTCCAGGTAGGCGCGGTGTCCGTCCGTGGTCAGCTGGACGCGATTGGCAAGGCGGCTTTCCAGATCGGAGATGAACTCATAAGCCGCGCCGGCATCCCGCTCCCCAACGAACCAAGAGGGCACCAGCTTCGTGTCAGCGTCAATGGCCGTCCACGTCCAAGTGTCGCCGACGTTGGCCGGGCGTTCGCTGCCCTTCCGCTTCGCGGTCTTTTCCTTCATCCAGACAAAGGACCAAATCTCATCGCATTGAATGCGGCGCGCCTTCAGGTTGCGGAAGGTCTTGTCTTGGTACTCGGCGAAAGCGGTACCGGCGTCCTTCAGCAGCTTAGCGACGGTGTTCTTGCTTACTCCGGTCATTCGGCAGATGGCGCGGATTGATACGCCCTCCGCCATCATCCCGAGAATTTGTCCCCGGCGGGGCGGTGTTAGCTTGTTCATGGGCTATTTGTACGGTATTCCGCCGTACAAGTCAATAGGGGGCTTGCAAATGTCCGGCAAATTATCGTACAATCAGCACATGGACAGAAAAACTGAGCGGATTGAGATCCGGGTAACGACGGCAGAGAGGGCTGCCTTCTCTGAAGCCGCTAGCTGGGCGGGGATTCCATTGGCCTCATGGATGCGTGAACGATTGCGCCTTGCGGCGATCCGTGAGTTAGAGAATGCAGGAAGGCGCGTTCCGTTTATTGCCCCAGTCCCGTTGCGAGCCGTCAAATGAGCAACGGCAAGACACTAATCGCCTTTCAGCAAATTGGTCTTGCGAGTGTTCTTCGGCAGTACCGACTAAGAGTACCGCCGAACCAACGAGAGTATTCGTGGGAAGATGAACACGTCACCACGCTCTTTCGAGATTTGGCCAAGGCAATCTCAGATGACAGCCCGGAGTACTTTCTCGGCACCATCGTTACGATTCCCAGATCCGATGAGGTTTTAGAACTTGTGGACGGGCAACAGCGACTCGCCACGACGGCCATCCTACTTGCGGAGATCAGAAACTACCTCCAGACACGTGAACAATTGATCACCGAACGTATTACGAATCTGTTTCTCACGGACATAGACCCCGAACAGCGGGCGCGTGTCGCCAAGCTGCAACTGAACTTGGTGGACAACGACTTTTTCCGGTCGATGATCCTGCGCACAGACAATCGTTTGGATTTGGAACCGACCAAGTCGTCACATCGGCTCATACAGACAGCGTTCAAGGAAGCCGCGAAGCACATTCGCAGCATCCTATCGAGCTTCGATCCGAAGGATCATGGCGACGTGCTCAACAAGTGGTGCAAATTCCTAGAGCACGGAGCTACCGTGATCCTGCTTCGCGTTCCAAGTGATCGTAATGCCTACAAGATGTTCGAAACTCTCAATGCCCGTGGTCTCGCAACCTCGCAATGGGACTTGGTTAAGAACTATCTTTTCGGGGAATCATCGGACCGCGAGCAGGAAGCACAGTCAAAATGGGCAGCAATACGCGGGGCGCTGGATTCGCTTGACGAAGACGACATCACGATCCTCTTTCTGCGCCATGCGCTGATTGCCATACGGGGGCACGTGAAAAAGGAAGATGTGTACGAGGCCGTTCAAGCACAAGTGCGAGGCCCCGAAAGCGCACTTGCATTTCTGACGACACTTGAAACACTGGCCATGAACTATGCGGCCCTATTCAATACTGGACATGAAAAGTGGAACACCTATCCCGATGCGGTCCGTGATGCTCTCAAGACGTTGCATCTCTTCAACGTAAAGCCACTCCGACCATTAATGCTTGCCGTGGCCCTGCGCTTCTCTCCGAAAGAAGCCGCTAGCGCCCTTAATGCGTTCATTACGCTGGCCGTGCGGCTTCTGATTGCCGGCAGTACTCGAACCGGATCAGTTGAGATTGCCCTTGCGGAAGCAGCCAATGCGGTCTTCGGAAAACAAGCCCCGGGGACGGGGGAGTTGGTGCCAGAAATAACTGGCGCAGCAGCGCTGAAGAAGAAACTCACCCAAATCCTGCCTAATGACCAGGAATTCCGCCAAGGATTCGAGACCGCTACTGTTTCTAAACCAATCCTTGCACGATACTATCTGCGGTCCCTAGAGAGGCAGGTCAAAGGGCAAATGTCGCCGTGGTTTGTCCCGAATGACGACCGAGAGGTAATCACTCTTGAGCATGTTCTCCCGATGAAACCGACTCCGGCATGGCTGAGCAGTTTTACGGAAGAAGAGATGGAGGCGGACGTGAACCGCTTAGGGAATCTGGTTCTGCTACTCGCTAAATACAACTGCGACCTTCGAAGCGATGATTTCGAGACGAAGAGGGCCGTGTACGAAAATGCCCCATACGAACTCACTAAGCAGGTCGCGACCGTCGCTGACTGGAACCATGCCCAGATCGTCGAACGCCAGAAGGTGCTGGCTGAGATTGCGATAAAGACTTGGCCGCTTTAGTTTTGCTTCGTGGCAAACGGTCCTCGACCTGCCCCGTGGCAATGTCGCCAATGAGCTTGGCGAGCTGAAGCGGGTCACGCGGGCGTTTGCGGCGGATGACAGCCATAGAATCTAGCTGACGTTCTTGCGTGGAATGGTGGCGTGATTCAGCTGCCTAGGGTGCTGGTGCTTCGGATCGCTAGGCGCATAATCGAACCAGACGCGTAGCACCATTCCTTTTGAGCTTGCCGCCGCTGCTTCCAGTGACAGCGCTCGGCTGAACTCGCCAGACAGGCGCGTTCGTGCGGCCTCTGTCAACACGGAATCACCACAATTCTTGGCCTTGCATGTGGTGAACTGGGCGTTGCCACCGTCCGCCGCCCAAGCGGATGCTGCTGCTCCGCAGAGCCAGCACGTAGCGTTCTCTATCTTTCGCAGCGGCTCCATGCATCTGCACTAGCATGGAACACGGGGCGGACAAATGGCAGGAAAGAATCAAACTGACCCACTACCGTGGGCCGGATGGGCTGTTGTTGGCACTTACACAAGTCCGGGTCATTAGCAGTTATAGATGTCCGCTCGGTTAGACGGAGATCTTCCTGCGATTCTTCTTAGTGTTTTTATTTAGGGTTCTTAAGGCGCGTA
>JBEKBJ010000030.1:0-44794 GCA_050015455.1 Binatia bacterium | reverse complement strand
ATGACGTTATGCTCCGACGCATAGCGCGAGGTAAAGATCGTCGCGACCGAGGGCATGGTCCAGGATGACTGCGCGTACGCGTTCCAGAACACGGCGCCGCCTTCCGCCAGCGAATCGAGAAATGGAGTCAGCCCGCGCTGATCGCCGTACCAGCCGACGCGATCGGCACGCAGCGTGTCGATGACGATGAGGAAGACGTTCGGCGGCACCTTGGGGCCGCACGCTGCGAGCGCCAAAACCGCAAGCGTGCCGGCAAGCCAGCCGACGTAACGCATGCGTCACCGTAGCACAGTCGTTTTCACAGCCGCAACGTGATTCGCGATTACTTCTCAGCTCGCGCGACGTAAAAGATGCCGCCGCAGCAATGCCAGATGCCGAAACTTTGGATGAGCCGGGCAACCCGCGTTTCGAACCTGCCGAGCTGGAACAGCCTCGGGGCGGGCCGGATGAAAACCCCCACATCGCAAAGGTCGAGGTAAAGCCCTTTTGACCACGGCAGTATGAAGTCGTCGGGCAGAACGCGTAGCACCTCGAACCGGCTCCGCGCGAGAAAGCCATCCATGTCACTCTTGGTGTAGCGGAACTCGGTGAAGGCTACCGGTCTTCGCCGCAGCCGCCACACCAAATACCGCAAGCGGAGGATGGGATTCACCAACACCCGGCGGAAGGCGTTGTTGAAGGGAACCACTACGAAGAAGAGGCCGCCCGGCTTGACGACGCGGTGAATCTCACGGAAGAGCGCCTCAGGACCTTCTTCGAAGTGCTCGGCGACGTACGACGAGAATACGGCGTCAAAGGAGTTGTCTTTGAACGGGCTGAGCAAGGCCGAGGCGCGCACCAAGGTCATCGCCGGGTCGTGCTCGCGGGCCACGCGCAGCGGCCCCGCACTGTCGTCGAGGCCTACGGTGCGATTGCCTAGTTTTTCGAAGAACGCCATCCACCGGCCGGTGCCGCATCCGGACTCGAGGACCCGCATGCCACCGCGCCCGAGGAACTCCCGAAATACCGGCGTATTCATCTCGAAACCCTCGATCGCGGCGAGGTGTACATCGTAGTAGGCCCTGCCAGGATGGGCTCCTGCCCACTCCTCGGCACGGTACGTCTCGTCTGAGCGGCAGGCCTGCTCTGTACCCATATACTGCTTGAAGCTCATCTTTTTGCCGCAAGCGTGTAGCGCCCAACGTGACTTCTTGCCAGCTTTGCGCGCCGCTTTCTAGGCCGCCCGCCGGCCAAGCGATCCCGAGCGTGTGGAGTTGCTTGTGCGACGGCGCGCCGTTTGTTAGGAGCCGGCTTCGAATTATGGCTGAGAGAGGCGGCTGCACCCTGGGAACCAAGACGGCCGTACTAATACAAATCGGCGCGGGTGCGGTGCTGACGGTGCTCCTGTTGGTCGTTGCGGAGATCGCCTGCGGTTTTTTTGTGGGGAGGGACGATCAAACGGAGAACCCCATCATTTTCATGAACGCACGAGACCACTTTATTGCGGAAACGTTTAAGTGGGCCGAGTCAAATCCGCTGCCCAGTGTGAAGGACTTGGATCTATTGTGGCGGAATGCTCCCTCAGTGACCAAGATTGCGCCGGTGAATCCGCAGGCCTACGGGCACAACGACACATGGACTATACGAATCAATTCAGAGGGGTTTCGCGGACCCGAGCCGGAAAACAAGGACGCTCCTGAGGGCGTCTATCGGATAATCTTCGTCGGCGATTCGGTTACCTTTGGGTACGGCGTGGAAGAACACGACTCGTTCGTCGGCCGCGTGGTAGCGACACTGCGGACGCGTTATCCGGACCGCCGCTTCGACATCGTGAACGCGGGAGTGCCGGGATGGAGTTGGGTGCAGGGGCTTCGCTTTTTGCAGGTCCGCGGCTTGTCGCTGCACCCGAATCTCGTGGTGATGGCGCACGGCGTGAACGACCAGTTACTTCCTGCCGAGATCACCGACAATGAACTGATCTCGGCGCTGGAGAAACCGGCGCCGCGCCTGCTTGAACGCGTGCGCGGGATCCTGTCGCGTACCAACATGTACCGTCTGGCGCACCGGCTGGTGGCAGCTCGAACCGGTCAACCTCAAGTGAGCCCAAATTGCGAGAGGCAGATCAGAAGCACGGGGGCCTGCAGGCGGGTGGGACTGGACGAGATCGAGGCGGCCGTCCACGCCGCGCGTAGATTGACGTCGGCCGCGGGTGCAGACCTGCTCGTATTGAATCTGGATTTCTGGGAAACGCTTGCAGCTCGTGCGGTGCGCGCGGCGGTCGATACAGATCATATTCCGTTCCTGGATTTCCCAAAGCAGTTCGACCATCTTCGCGAAGCAGATGAGAGTCGGCGGGCACGGGATTTCGGTCTTGCACCCATGAATGCCGTTGATACCAACCGCAGGCAGACGAAGGGTGCGTGGCAGGTTATCTTCCGGGTACTTATGGGCAACGTTGTTGGTCCGTTTTCAGTCAAAGCCTTTGCGTTTCCGGTGGCTACCGCCTTTCAGATCGAAGCGCCGCTATACGACGACGGGACACACGGCGACGAGATCCCAAATGATGGCATAGCGTCAGCGGTCGTAAACGTTCCCGCGGGCGTTGGCATTGTCCATTACTTGTTCTACGCCGATGGCGTTCCCGAGTTTCGCTCCCCGCCGGGTGAAATCCAGTCCGACCCTTACCGTGAGGTTCGTCGCCAAGCTGACGTGGTCAGACTGCTTGACGTGTTCGCTCAGCAGTTTCTGATGGTCGAGCACACGCACCCAAACGCGGATGGTCACCGGGTGATTGCCGAGGGGGTGCTGCAGGCGATGGATTCGATCGATTCGTTCGCTAGCTTCGTTGGGCCGGCCCGAGTTGTGCGGCCGGACCTCGACGCAGGGTAGGTTGGCGGCTACCGCAACAAGCGGCTGTACCTGGAGCTGTACGCCCCGGAGATCGCGTTGGGGCTCGCTAAGACGAGCCTTGGCCTGTTTGGAGTCGGCGCCGCCGTCAGTGGGCTGGCGCACCAGCGCTTCGCGGCTGAGTCTTTCCCTTTTCACGCATTCAGCGCTAAAAGGTCATTTCAACAGCGCTACAAGGTCATTCAACAAAGAGGGTATACGGTATGCAGCTGATCTGCATCTCTAGAGGAAGCTTTAGCATCGGGAAAGCCTTTGCCGAGAGCCTGGCGGCTAAGCTCGGCAGCGCTTGCCTGGGTCGAGAGGATCTTCTCGACCTGGCGGCGGCCTCAGGCGTGGCGGCGGGCAAGCTGGAGATGGCCTGCCTGAAGTCGAGAAACCTCGACGAGAAGATGCTCCTCGAGCGGGAACACTATCAGGCGTTCACCACGGCGGCGCTGTGCGAGCGCGCCCTGGCTGGGCCGCTTGTCTATCACGGCCGCACCGGTCACCTCCTGCTTCAGGGGGTTCCGCACGTCCTGCGCCTTCGCGTGGTGGCGGACATGGAGACACGCATCAAGTCCGTCGAGGAACGCCTCGGCATCGACCGCGAAAAGGCCAAGAAGTACATCGAACAAGTCGATGAAGACCGGCGCAAGTGGGTCCGCACATTCTACAACATCGATTGGGATGCTTCTGCCGGCTATGACTTCACCATAAACCTCGAGCACGCCAACATCGGCAACGTTGCCTCGGCCTTCTGCGGCGTGGCCCAGCTCCCCGACTTTCAGGAAACTCCCTACGCGCGGCGGATGCTGGAAGATCTCCTGCTCGCCAGCCGCTGCCGAGCGGCCCTGGCGAAGGACGATCGCACCTACCATGCCCGCATTCGCGTGCGGGCCGAGCGTGGGACCGTGTCCGTCACCTATCTCCCCCGCGATGCCGCGCTCGCCGAGATCATTCCCCGAGTCCTCGAACGGGTGCCTGCTGCCGACAACATCCTCTGCACAATGGCCAGCACCAGGATCCTTTGGATCCAGGAGCGATTCGACCCGAAGATTTCCACCTTCAAACATCTGCTGGAGGTGGCGGAGAAGTGGGACGCGGCCGTCGAGTTGCTGCGGCTCGTGGCCAGCGACGCGCCACCGCTGATCGAGCGCGCTCCCGAGGAGCGGGTGATCTCGCCGGCGGAGCGCGCCGTAACCGGAGGGATCGAGGAGGACGAGCAGGGGCCGCAGGAGAGCGACGCCTGGGAGGAGGGCGGGGTGGCGGAAACCTTCGCCGAGCTGGTGAAGGCAGGCCGGGCGGGCGGACGGGTCACCATGCGCGGAAGCGCGAAGGACGTGCTGACGGCCATAGACCGGACCGCCGCGTTCAGCCTGGTGGTGGTGGGCGACACGTTCTTGAGCAAGGGTAAGGCGGCGCGCGTGCGCCTGACACGCGAGCTGGGAGACGTCATTCATGACCAGCTCAGGGTGCCCGTGATCCAGGCCGAGGAGATGAAGGAACAGTATCTTTTCGGACCGAAGCAGCTCGTGACTTTGCTGTCCTTCCTGGGCCTCAGCGCAATCATTTACTTCCTGGTCTTCACCCATCAGCAGGAGGTCATCGGCATCATGCGCTGGCAAGGCATGGGCTGGCGAGCTCTCGCTGCGGCCCTCGTGGTCGTGTTCGCTCCCATCGTCGCCTACTTCTACGGCAACGCCGCCGGCTTCGTGCTCAAGCTGATCAAGATGGAGTGAACCGCAGCGGGGATCTCGCGGATAGCGGCTTGTCAACGAGAGGCTGAAAATCATGACAGAAATGTTCATTCAACTCAACATGATGATCGCGCTTCAGGTGGTGACACTCGGCTTCATCGGCGGCGTCCTGAGCGGCTTCATCGGCAGCGGGGGCGCCTTCTTCATGACCCCCGGCATGATGAACTTGGGAGTCCCGGGGGTCGTAGCCGTCGGGAGCAATATCACCCACAAGTTCGGCAAGGCCATGATGGGTTCGAAGAAGCATGGCGAGATGGGAAACGTGGACAGGAAGATGGGCTTCTTCATGCTCCTCACCGCCACCGTCGGTATCCGCGTGGCCGTCTGGATCAGCACGGTTCTTTTCGCTGGGGGTGGCGATTCGCACGGCGCGTCGGGCTCGGGCGCTCAAGAAGCTCCCGCCAATCTTTACATCAGTGTCGTCTTCGTCTCGGTGCTCACCCTCGTGGCCCTGTCGATGTTGCGGGACATCATCAGCTCGGCGCAGAGCGACGCGGCCGGGCCCTCGCGCCAGATCTCCGAGTATCTGAACCGGCTGAAGCTGCCTCCGATGATCTACTTCCCGACCGCGGACGTGAAGGTGTCGCTGTGGGTGGTGCTCACCGTGGGGCTGGCCACGGGCTATCTCGCGGGAACCATCGGTGTCGGCGGGTTCATCGGGGTCCCGGCCATGATCTACGTCTTCGGCATGCCCACCGCGGTAGCCGCCGGGACCGAGCTGTACCTCGCCGTGTTTATGGGCGCCTTCGGCGCGCTGAACTACGCCTACGAGGGCATGGTGGATCTGCGGTTGACGCTGCTCCTCTACCTGGGTTCACTCATTGGCGTGTACGTCGGGGCGTATGGGACGAAGGTGGTGAAGGAGGTCGTGATCCGTCTGGTGACCTCCCTGATCATCCTCTTGTGTGTCGTGTCGAGAGCCATCGCCATCCCCATCTATCTTCGCCAGTTGGGTTGGGTGAACCTGGACCCCGCTTGGGATGCCTACTTCAACGGTGCCAGCAAAGCCCTGCTCTTTGTCAGCGGCATCTCGGGGGCCGCCGTGATCCTCACCGCCGTGGTGCGGGCCTACATACAGCGGCGGGGAGTTCACGCGACGTTGGCCTTCACCAGGAAGCCCGCAGCGGTGCAGCCGGTGGCGTGACTCAGCACAGTAGCGTACCGGATACCTATGCAAACCTGCTCGGGATAACTGAGAGATCGAGGAATGCGAGATGAGTGACCAACTGAGCGTGCTTCTGGTAGACGATGAGCCTATCGTGGGCAAACGACTGAAACCCGCCCTGGAGAAGAGCGGCTATCAGATCGAGACCTACGAGGATGGGGCACAAGCCCTGGAGCGCATCGCCCAACGAAACTTCGACATCGTGGTGACGGACATCCGCATGGAGCCAGTGGATGGCCTCAAAGTACTCGATGCGGCGCTGAAGAAGAACCCGCGCACCAAGGTCATCATCATCACCGGATATGCCACGGTGGAGATCGCGCGAGAGGCGCTGTCCAAGGGCGCCTTCGACGTTATCGCCAAGCCGTTCCGACCCAACGACCTGCGGGAGGCGATTGCGAAGGCTGTCCACGCACTGGAGAGCGAGAGACGCGCCTCATGATCTGAAGCTGGTATGAGCACGGCCACAGAGGGAGCAGAGCACAACCCCGCGGAACGGCAGAGCGTGACGCCCCTGCTTGAGGGCCTCACGGATCCCGCCTCCGGTGATCAGGGCTCCGCTGCCGCGCAGCGCGCGCTGCGCGAGCGGCCGAGCTTCAGCATCCGTATGCGGGTCATCCTCAGCTTCGCCCTCTGCTTCATCCTTTCGGGCGGTGTCATCCTCTGGTCGCGGTGGACCCTGAGTGACATCGAGCTGAAGATGCACTTCTTGGAAAGCGCGGGCAGCCACGGCAGCGAGATCGAGCAGGCGCGGCGCTACGAGAAGAACTTTCTGCTCTACGGAACCAACCTCAGTGATGCGCGCTCGCATGCGCAGGAGGCGCGGACCATGCTCGAGCAGGACGCGAGCAAGGTGCAAGCCGTGGTGGGGAAGCAGCGGTACCAAATGATGTTGATGCATGTCGATCGGTACCTCGACCTCCTCGACCGGCTAGCGAATGCTACGGGGGCGGAGCGCGCGCAGATCGAGACCGAGCTGCGCAGCCACGGCCAGACCATGGTGAGCACCGCGCATGCCTTGATCGCCAGCGAGCGCCAGCTCATGGATGCCAAGCTGCGGATGATCAAACGGGTGCCGCTGGCCTTTCTCATGGTGCTGCTTGTCCTGGTGGCCTACATCGCTCACTTTCTGAACCAGCAGATTCTCACTCCGCTCAAGCGCCTCCTGCACCACACGGATCGCATCGCCGAGGGAGACCTGACCCCGATTCTGCCGGCGCGGCGTTACCGCGACGAGTTCACGACCGTGTCCCTGGCCATGAACCATATGCTGCACGAGCTGAACCGCCGCCAGGACGTCCTCGTGCGTTCGCACAAGCTGCGCGCCGTGGGCACGCTCACCGCCGGCATCGCCCACGAGCTCAACAACCCCATCAACAACATTACCTTGACGGCGGCGATGCTCAAGGAGGACTACGACACCCTCTCAAACGAGGAACGGCTGGAGATGGTGGACGACCTCATCGGACAGGCCGACCGGGCCCAACAGATCGTACGCAACCTGCTCGACTTCGCGCGCGAGACCGAATCGAAAACCGAGCACCTCGAGGTGCGCGGCCTGCTCGAGGAAACCGTCCGGCTGGCTGGCAACCAGCTAAAGATGGCGAAGGTGCGCGTCGCGCTCGACATCCCCGAGCACCTGCCCACCATCTACGGTGACCGGCAACAGCTGCACCAGGTATTCCTCAACCTCTTCTTGAACGCGGTCGATGCCATGCCGCGCGGCGGCACTCTCACGGTGCGCGCGGCCGCAGAAGAGCCGGGGTTCGTTGCCATCCGGGTCACCGATGAGGGAGCCGGCATTCCGGAGCACATCCTGGACAACATCTTCGATCCGTTCTTCACCACGAAAGCGACGGGTAAGGGCACCGGTCTCGGGCTCTCCGTCTCCCTCGGCATCGTGCGTCAGCACGGTGGGCACATCCACGTGGAGAGCAAGGTCGGCCGAGGGACTACGGTGACGGTGCGCCTGCCAGTATCAATTGTGCCCTCCTCCATTTCCACCGGCCACGAGGCCGCGACGGTCCCAGCGGATAAGCGAGAAGGCGAGCATGCCTGAGGGAAGCTTGGTGCCACGCGAGATGCGCGCCGGTGTCGGCACACAACGCTCTGGGCGTAACGGCGGCGAGCCGCGCGCGGCGTCGGCGGAGATGGACGCACAGCGAGCCCTGAGCGAACGGCCGGTCATTTCCATTCGGGCCCGCATCTCGTTGGCCTTCTTGCTCTGCTTCGTCCTCATCTGCGGCATCACCATCACTGGCATGGTGTTCATCTCCTCGCTCAACGGACGGCAGCAGTTCCTGGAGGAAGTGGAGAACTTCGTCTTTGAGGTCCAGAACGCGCGGCGCTTCGAAAAGAATTTCTTCCTCTATGGAACGGATCTCTATGACGGCCTCGACCAGATCCATGCGGCGGAGCGGTATCTGAAGCGGGACGCGGCGGAGATGCAGGCGTTGATGGGCAAGGCAAAATTCGAGAGCCTGCAAGCCGATCTCGCCCAGTACGAGGCCGCGCTCACCAAGCTGGTCGGACTGAGCCGCAGCGGCGAGCTGAACACCGGGACCGTGCGGCAGGAGATCGAGGGCCAGTTGCGCAGACACGGCGCCGACATCCTGGCTGAAGCACAAGCTTTGATCGACAAGGAACGGCTCGCGGTGAGCACGCTGATGCACACCTCCATGCTGGTGGCAACCGGCGCCCTCATCTTGGTTCTGATCATCATGGCCTACATGGCGGGTTTCCTCACGCGACAGATCGTTCGCCCCCTGGGGCGATTCATGGCCTATGCGGACCGCATCGCCGCCGGTGACTACTCCCCGATCTACCCCCAGCGCAAGTACCGCGATGAATACAGCAACCTGGCGATGGCCATGAACCGCATGCTGGAGGAGCTGAAACGCCATCAGGAACAGCTGCTGCAATCGCGCAAGATGGCCGCCATCGGCACGTTGACTTCGGGCATCGCGCACGAGCTGAACAACCCCCTCAACAACATCGGGCTGACGACCGAGTCGCTTATCGACAACTTCGACGACTACAGCGACGAGCAGAAGCTGAAAATGATCGACCAGATCTACCAGCAAGTGGAGCGTGCCAGCGGCTCGGTGCGCAACCTCCTGGACTTCACGCGAACGGAGAAGGTACCGTTCACGGCGCTTTCGATCCGCGAGGTAGTGGAATCCACGCTGCGGCTGGTGCAGAACGAATTGAACCTGGGTCATGTCGCGCTGCAAGTGGACATAGAGAACAACCTGCCGGAGATCCGCGGCAACCCGCGGAACTTGCAGCAGCTGTTCCTGAACCTCTTCTTGAATTCCATCCAAGCCATGCCCAAGGGAGGCACCCTGGGCGTGCAGGCGAGAGTGGATAGCGATGAGTTCATCTGCGTTTCGGTCAGCGACACAGGCGTCGGGATTCCGCCGGAGGCCTTGGATGAGGTGTTCGATCCCTTCTTCACCACGAAAGAGCCCGGCCAGGGAACGGGCCTGGGGCTGTCCGTGAGCTACAGCATCGTCGAGAAACACCACGGCCGTATTACGGTCGAGAGCGCGGTGAACAAAGGCACGACGTTTTCGATCTTTCTGCCGTACGGACAGAAGGGCGAATCGATCAACGCGGACATAACTGAATCAAACAAAAGGTAAAGCTAGAGCATGCATTTCGCGATCTATCTGCCGGTAGCGAAAACGGCCGTGAACGTCTTCCTGCTCGTCGGGCTGGGCGGCATCGTGGGATTCCTGTCAGGGCTTTTCGGAGTCGGAGGCGGCTTCTTGATGACGCCGATCCTGATAATGATCGGCATCCCGCCCACGGTGGCGGCTGCATCGGACTCGAACCAGATCGTGGCGGCCTCCGCCTCAGGCACCTATGCCCACGCCAGAGCCGGCTCGGTGGACTTCAAGATGGGCGTCCTGCTGTTGCTCGGCGGAATCGCGGGTGGCGGCGCAGGCGTCTGGCTCATCAAGCTCCTCCTCAAGCTGGGCGAGGCCAACTTCTTCATCACGATCACCTACGTTGTTCTTCTCGGATTCGTGGGCACGTACATGTTCTTCGAGAGCCTGGGCGCGCTGCGGCGCAAGCAACGGCCCTTTGTCGAGGCGACGGTGGACAGACCGTCGGTCTATGCCCGCTTCATGCGTAGTCTCCCTTTCAAGACGACCTTCCCCCGCTCGAGCGTTACGCTCTCGGCATTGATGCCGGTCATTCTCGGTCTCCTCGTTGGTGTGCTGGCGGCCATCATGGGCGTGGGCGGCGGATTCATCATGCTGCCGGTGATGATCTATCTCCTGCGCATGCCCATGCACGTCGTCGTCGGGACAAGCCTCTTTCAGATCTTGTTCACGTGCATGAACGTCACCATCTTACAGTCATACGTCAACCACACGGTCGACCTCGTGCTGGCCCTGCTCCTTCTTGTCGGCTCGGTGATCGGCGCCCAGGTCGGTGCCCGTGTCAGCAAGCGGCTCAAGGCGGATCAGCTGAAGATTCTCATGGCCATCATCGTGCTGTTGGTGATGGGCAAGATGCTTCTCGATCTAATCCTACCCCCGGAGTTTCTGCTGACTTACAAAGGAGGCCATTGACATGAGGCAGCTGCGGCTACGGGTAAGGCTGCTCTGCATGTACGCCGCCGCATGGGCGATCGCTCCCGGCGTGGCCTTCGCCGCACTCGAGGAAACCCCGCGTGCGGTGATCCAGTTGGTGCCGGAGGAAGTCGAAGCTAACCTGTTCTTCAATGGGGCCAAGGTCGAGGTGCAGGGAACGGTCTTGCCAGGCTATGAAGTTGCTATCCTCTGCGGAGGGAAAGCGAGCCACCTCGCCTTGAGGCGCAAGGGAAAAGTGTGGGGAGTCTTGTGGATGAGCGTGGGGGACGTGGCCTTCGATCACATTCCGTCCCTGTACCTTCTGAACACCTCAGCGCCGCTGGCGGGCCTGGCCCCGCCGGCGGTGTTGGAGCAGCTTGGGATTGGTTATCCGGCGCTGGCCGCGCTCGCCGGCCAAGACGGAGAGGAGCAGCCTTTCTTTCAGGAGCTGGTGAAGATCAAGGAGAAGGAGGGAATCTTCGCGGTGCATGAGGGCGCGGTCAAGCTCGTGCCCGGTGCGGGAGGCATCCGGCAAGTGCGGGCCGAATGCGCGCTTCCGTCCACGGTGCCGATGGAAGGGTACGAGGTGCAGCTCTTCGGATTCAAGGAGGGAAATGGCGAGCTGCTGTGCTCCAAATCCATGGAAGTGACGCAGGTCGGCCTGGCGCGTTTCATGTCGTCTCTGGTCGAAGGCCGTCCTCTCCTGCACGGGGTCTTCGCGGTCATTGTTGCTGTGGCTGCAGGCCTGTTGACCGGGCTTGTGTTTGGGGGCTCCTCGAAGAAACCGCACTAAGATGATGAGACGATGACTTGGTGGGAAAACATCTTCCCGCGCCGCCCCAGGACGGACTCTTTCGAGGAGATCCGGAGAAAGCTGGAGGCCTTTCACAAGCTGCAGGCGGAAAACAACCGGGCGCTGGAGCTGATCGCCCAGGCCGAGGAGATGTTGGGCGGGGAGTTCATCTTTGATCGGCAATCGCTGAAGGTGCTGGCTCGCGATCTTGAGGATGCCGTCCGCAGTGTCGTCAGCAGCCTGAATCGGATTACCGATGACCGGTATCCGGGGCTCGTGCCGGTGATGGAGCACGTCCGGGCAGATGTCCAGGCGATGCTGGAATCGAGAATCGTCGCGGCTTCGACGGATTATCTGATTCCGCTCGAAAAGGTGGATGCTAGCCTCGCCGACGCGGTCGGCGAGAAGATGGCGAGGCTGGGGGAGATGGGCAAGCGGCTCGAGTGCCGCACACCTGCTGGGTTTGTCATCTCGGCCCATGCTTGCCAGCTGTTCCTCGAAGATGCCGGCGTTCTCGAGGCCATGGAACGTTTGTTCGATCGGCCGGCCGGCATGAGCCAAGGGCAGATGAAGGGACGCGCCGCCGATCTGAGTGCCCGGGTCCTGAACAGCGAGCCGCCCAGAGATCTGGCGCGGGCCATCCGCCGCGGGGTGAAGCAGATCGAGCGGAGAAGCGGCAGTGATCGTTTCGCTGTCCGCAGCAGCGCGTTGGGAGAGGATGGGGAGCTGAGCTTCGCCGGCCAGTTCGAAACCATCCTCGGGGTGCCTGTCGACGAAGTGCTCGACGCCTACAAGCGCGTGGTGGCGAGCCTCTATTCGCCGGCCGTGATGCGCTATCGCCTTGACCGCCAACTGCATCCGGCGCGGGGGCTGATGGCGGTAGGCTGCCTGTGTATGGTCCCGGCGAGCGCGAGCGGGGTGGTGTACACCTTGGACCCGACTGCTCCCGAACGGGAGGTGATCCTGGTCAGCGCGGCCTGGGGGCTGGGCCGGATGGTGGTCGAGGGGACCGGCCACGTCGACCAGTATGAGATCACCCGGGAACAACCTCATCGGGTTGTCACCCGCAGGGTAGCCCACAAGGAGGAGCGATACGCGCTCGGAACCCCCAAGGGAGTCGAACGCGTTCCGGTTCCCATTGCGGAACGTGATCAGCCCTGTTTGCAGGAGGAAGCGATCGAGGGGCTCGTGGCGATGGCCCTGCGCATTGAGCGCCACATGCGGCGCGCCCAGGACATCGAGTGGGCGCTCGACGATGGCGGACGGCTTTTCATCCTGCAAGCGCGACCACTGCAGCTCGTGCCTCACGCCGCCAGAGCCAGCCGCAACCTGTCCGAAGCCGTGCGCGGTTACCCTGTACTCCTCCGCGATCAGGGGACCATCGCCTGTCGCGGGATCGGGGCGGGCCAGGTGTGCATTGTGGGAGAGAAGACAAACGTGGATGATCTGCCGCCCCACGCGGTGCTCGTCGCGAGAACATCCACCCCGCGCCTGGCTGCCGCCGTGGAGACCGCGGCTGCGGTCATCACCGACGTCGGAACGGCGACCGGGCATCTCTCCACGATCGCTCGGGAATACGGGATTCCCGCGATTGTCGACGCGAAGAACGCCACGCAGGTGCTCAAGGACGAGCAAGAAGTGACGGTTGATGCCGAGGAGAACGTCGTCTACCGGGGCCGGGTGGGCGAGCTGGTCCGTTACCAGTTGGTCCAGTACTCCAAAGGGGCCGAGTCAGCGGAGTTCAAGCTGCTCCGCGGCCTGTTGAAGCGTGTGGCTCCATTGAACCTGAGGGATCCCAACTCGCCTCGTTTCGTGGCTGAGGACTGTGCGACCTACCACGACATTATCCGCTTCGCGCACGAGAAGGCGGTGGCCGAGTTGACCGAGGGCTCGCGTTTCCGACTGTCGCCGCGGAGCCAGCGCATCCGCGCGCTCGATCTGCCCATACCGCTGGATCTTATCCTGATCGATGTCGGCGGCGGGCTCGCTGTAAGCCCTGGCTCCAAGAAGGCGCGCATCGAGGAGGTGAGGTCGCGGCCGCTGCGCGCCCTGCTTGCCGGCCTGACCGTCGAAGGCGTCTGGATGACCGAGCCGGCGGATATGGACCTGGACGGGTTCATGTCCAGCGCCACGCGTTCCATGTCGCTCGCCGGTCCGTCGGCCGGGGCGGTGGAACATAACTTGGCCATCATCTCGGACGCGTACATGAATCTCAGTCTCCATCTTGGATATCATTTCAACGTCATCGATTGTTATTTATCGGACGAGCGTAATGAGAATTACATTTATTTTAGATTCGTCGGCGGAGTGACGGAGATTACGCGCCGGCTTCGGCGCACGGAGCTTCTGCGGCGCATTCTCGAAGCGCACGACTTTATGGTGGAGGCGAGCGCCGACCTGGTCTACGGCCGGATCAAGAAGATCACCGCCGACGCCATGCTCGCCAAGCTTGAGATGATTGGCCGACTGATCGGGTTTACCAGGCAGCTTGACATCCTGCTGCGGGATGACAGCTTGGTGGACAGATACGTTGGCAAGTTCCTGCAGAATGGCAGAGCATCGGCTCCGGGGAAACCCGCGCCAGCCGAAGAAAGGACGAGCACGTGAGCACGGACGGAGAAGTCCTGGTTCTCGATGATGAAGGCATCGTTTGCGACCGCATCAAGGAGCATCTGGGAAAGAAGGGGTTCCTGGTGGAAACGTACACCGAGAGCCGGACCGCCCTCGATCGCCTGGAAAACAAGACCTTCGACGTGGTAGTAACCGACCTCAAGATGAGGGGCCCTACGGGGCTCGACGTCTTGCGCTTCGTCAAGCAACGAAGCCCCGCGACCCAGGTAATCATGATCACTGGGTATGGGTCCATCGAGTCGGCCAACGAAGCCGAGATCGTTGGCGCCTTCGACTTCATTTGCAAGCCATTCGCGCTGGACGACATCTACGCGCTGGTGAAGAAGGCCGCCAAGAGGGCGAAGAAATTGCGGTAACCCGACAAGGGAGGCTGCACCCATGGCGCTCAAGGGAAAGATCCTTGTCGTTGACGATGAACCCATCGTCTGCGAGCGGCTGAAACCCGCCTTGGAAAAGATCGGTTTCTACGTGGAGACGCACACGGACAGTCAAGACGCCATCGACCGCCTGGCGGAAGAGAAGTTCGACGTCGTCGTTACCGACATCAAGATGAAGGGCCCTGACGGCCTGGATATCTTGCACTTCGTCAAGCAGCAATCCCCGTCGACCCACGTCGTCATCATCACCGGCTTCGCCACCGTGGATTCAGCCAGAGAGGCCATGAAAAGCGGGGCGGCGGATTTCATCGCCAAGCCGTTCAAGATCCGTCAGCTCCGTGATCTGATCTTGAGAATCGTCGAAAAGTAGCAGAGGGGAGAAGCAAGATGGCGATAATCACTATCTCACGTGGATCAATGAGTGGAGGTGAGGCCTTGGCGCAGTGCCTGAGCACCACCCTCGACTATCCCATTGTCGCCCGCGACGTGCTGGTGGCCGCCGCCAAGAAACTGGACGTTTCCGAGGAGACATTGACCAAGAAAATCGTGCGCGGGCCGGGCGTGTGGGAGTCGTTGACCTCCAACCGCCGCCTCTACGTCGTGGCTGTCCAGGCAGCTCTTGCCGAGCACCTCGATAAAGGCAACCTCGTCTATCACGGTCATGCCGGACACCTCCTGCTCAAGGGCGTCCCGACCGTCCTGCGAGTGCGGCTCATCGCGCCCCTGGAGATGCGAGTGCGCTCCGTGATGGAACGCCAGCACCTGAATCGAGAGGCTGCAGTCGAGTACATCACGAAGGTGGACCACGAGCGCATCCGCTGGACCCAATTCATCTACGGTGTGGACTGGAGCGACCCGTCCATCTACGACCTGGTGATCAACTTGGAGAACATGTCCATACAAACAGCCTGTGCCACGATCGCCGCGATCGTAAGGCAGCCGGAATTCGCGCTCACCAACGCCGCCAAGAAGGCGATTGCCGATTTCCAGCTCGCCTGCAGGGTGAAGATCGCGCTGGCTACGAACGCGCTCACCCGCGAGCTGGACCTCCATCTCAAGGCCGACAACGGCACCGTCGAAATCAGTGCAGAAGTGCCCAAGGTGGGTCTGTTGACCCACACCAGCAGCCGCGACGAACGGGAGATCCTCCGTGTCGTCCAAGGCGTGGAGGGCGTCAAACAGGTCTATCTGGATCTGCAAGAGATCAATCCCTATCCCTACGAGCAGTGAGGCTCACGCTTTGAGGCGATCTCGTTCCAAGCCGACTACGCCATCATTGAGCGAGCGGCCGACAGAGCCTCCAGCGCGCACACGAGATCCGTCGTCAAAACTCGTCGAACGGCAGCGTGTGGGACCCGGTCGAGAGCGTCACGCAGGCGCCGATCAACACCGTGTAGGCGGCTGCCTCCTGCCCATTGAACGTCAGCGTGCCGGCACAGGTATCAGTCAGGGGACCGCCGTCGGAAGGCTCATAGATCCGCATGCATAGGGCGCCGGTGGGGTAGCTCATGGCAGTAGCTGTGAGCGAAATCTGCGGCCCGGCGACGGCAAAGGTGTACGCGTCGACCTCGCCGGGAACGTTCAAGGCCGTTTTGGCGGGGCTACGCCGCAAGAGGCT
This sequence comes from Binatia bacterium, assembly GCA_050015455.1. Classification (GTDB taxonomy): domain Bacteria; phylum Desulfobacterota; class Binatia; order HRBIN30; family HRBIN30; genus JAGDMS01. The sequence goes on along the minus strand of JBEKBJ010000030.1, from coordinate 29,005 downwards.
AGGTTGGGCGGCCTCCGCATACGCCGCCGCGCTGCACGGGTCCTGCTGCGCACGGTGGGACCAAGGGTCGGCCTCTCGCAAAGTGGAAAATCTCGCCGGCGTGAACCTTTCAGAACACCGTTCATGACCGATCCTCCGACCACCCGCGCGGTGTGCCCGCAGATTTCCCCGGACGCTGTGGTCGCCTCACTTCCCCGTGTCGGCGGCCTGCATCACCGCTACGAGTGGCGTGAAAGCTGCTTGAAGATGGAATTTGGGCGAGGCACACCCGTCGTCCTGGGATGAGTTCAGGCTGTAGTGGCATTGTGAAGAGCCGACCCGACCATGGAGACGACCCTACAGCCATGCAAGACACCGCGACTATGTTGGATAATCCGTCGACGACTCCGAACCAGATCAGTGCCGCGCTTTCCCTATGATGGCCTGACGGCCCACCAACGGAAGCCCAACACGCTCGCCGACGCTGGACCGCACGATTATCCACGGCGAGCATTTGCCGGGTACATCCGCTACAAGTACTTGGCCACTTTCTTTCTGGAAGGAGGATGGCATGGCTAACTCATCTGACATGAATGGTTGTGTGATGTTGGCACTCTCCTCATTTAGAAAATCTGAGAAAGCCGTTGACGCCGCAATTGAGAAGGCTCGGAAGGTTAAGAAGTTGATGGTGGTTTACGTCGCAGACGTCAATCTCGCACGCTACCTTGTGGACGTCGCATATGGACTTTTTCCTGGATGGAGGGAGAGTTCCGAGTCAGAGATGCTGGTACAGTATCAATATGCAGGTCGAGGGTGGGCGGCTGAGGTTGCCGATAGGGCCAACAAGGAAGGCATTGCAGTGAGGACCAACGTGCAGATAGGCCGCTTTGCCGATGTATGTCTCCACGTGGTGCGACTAGAAAAGCCATCTCTCGTTGTGACTACACGATCAAAACGGCCTGAATGGGTCAGGAAATTTTTCGGATCGCCAGTGGACGAGCTGATCGCGAAGGCTGGATGCCCGGTCACCGTGGTCTGAGCGCAGAATTCGTAGCATCGCCGCACCATTTTCTCATGTTCAGCGCCGCTGATCACAGAGCGCCCGACGGGCAGTTTTTTCGTGCGCGTTTTTTCAGCCCTGCGGGCCTGCGTTGGCCGCGCTCCAAGTGCTGCCAGCGTCCGTGCTCTTGAACACGCCGCCGTACGTGCCGCTGTAATTGTCTGTCGCGGCGTAGAGCGTAGCGGGTTGGGTCGGATCGATAGCGAGCACGCTGATCGGCCACGGCTTGGGGCCATGGCCTGTCCACATGTTGATGCCCGCCTGCGCTGTGTGCGCGGTGGTCACGACAAACACGCCCGACACGAGTAACCTAGATGTCCAGCCGCTCGCTGCCCAGGCAAACAGCCGTGCTGCCGCCCGGTTTAGTACGGTCACGTGGTCGAGATCGAGCGGTCCGAGCCGTGCGCGGCGGTCGCCGTGCGCCAGCGTGGCAAGTTGATGGCGCAGAGCCAGATTGTCGAGGACGAGGGTTTGGCACGAGCGGGCCAAGGCGCGCACCGCCCAGACGAGGAGCTTGAGGAGCAGCAACATTGCCTGAGGATGCGAGCGGACCTGTGCGATTGCAATGGCAATGAGCGATTCTCAGTTCAAAAGCGCGCGGACGGAGTTTTGGCGAGGCACACGGCGCGGGGCAGGCTGGCAAGATCTGGCAGACAATCGTGTATGAGTTGGTCAAAGGCGTAAGACATACGCCGTGTCGGAGCGGTCCTGCTGCGCACGGCGAGACCAAGAGTCAGCGTCCCGCGAAGTGGGAAACCCCATCGGGCATTTTCAGAACATCGGTATGGGTCATGGGGACGAGTGGCGGTGACGGCGTTTTACGAAAAATTCAATCCAAATAGTTGAATTACTTATAGACCCTGTGTATAACCCTATGACAAATAAGGGCCGGGAGCGGGCAACGACAAATTGATGCCAAGCGTAGATTCCTATTTTTGAAGACCATCCCCCAGGCTGGCCACGTGCGGTAAAACACTAGCTGTTGTAGCAACAAATGAAGCAATCAGTTTACTTGACGAAAAACAAAGGAGGAAGGCATTATGCCTAGTTATGTTAACCCAGAGAAGTGTGACGGATGTAAGGCTCTGGACAAAACAGCCTGTCAGTACATTTGTCCAAATGATCTTATGGTTTTGGACAAGGAGAAGATGAAGGCCTACAACCAGGACGTATCAATGTGTTGGGAATGTTACAACTGTGTCAAGATCTGCCCGACCCAAGCCGTCGAGGTCCGGGGGTATGCCGACTTTGTGCCGATGGGCGCCTCGGCCACGCCCTTGCGTTCAACGGACTCCATCATGTGGACCGTGAAGTTCCGTAACGGGAATCTCAAGCGCTTCAAATTCCCCATTCGGACCACGGCGGAAGGTACGGCAGTACCGGCCGGCGGGTTTACGGATGCCGGCGATCTGAACAGCCCGGCACTGTTCACCGAACCGGCGTCGCTCGGGCTGAACGAAGTCTTCACGCTTGCCAAGTAAGGCACAAGGTCAAAAAGGAGAGCCCGCTTATGGCCAAATTCGATACACAAGTTGTGGAAACTGACCTGCTGATCTTGGGAGGCGGCATGGCTGCCTGCGGCGCCGCGGTCGAGGCCGCCTATTGGGCCAAGAAGAACGGCCTGAAGGTGGCGCTGGTAGACAAAGCCGCCGTGGATCGTTCCGGCGCTGTCGCCATGGGACTGTCGGCGATCAACCAGTACGTCGGACTCAGGGACGGCGCCAATAGCGTCAATGACTATGTCAACTACGTGCGCAACGACCTGATGGGTGTCACCCGCGAAGACCTGGTGGCCAACATCGCTCGGCACGTGGATTCGTCGGTGCACCTGTTCGAGAAATGGGGGCTGCCGATTTGGAAGGACGAGAAAGGCGCGTACGTCCACGAGGGCCGCTGGCAGCTGATGATCAACGGCGAATCGTACAAGGTGGTCGTGGCCGAGGCGGCCAAGAACGCCCTGTTGCAGGACGGCGTCGGCCAGATTTTCGAGCGCGTCTTCATCGTCGGCCCGCTCATGGACGGCGACCGTTGCGCTGGCGCCATCGGCTTTTCCGTCCGGGAAAACAAAATCTACGTTTTCAAGGCGAAGGCCACCCTGGCCGCGATGGGCGGTGCGGTCCATGTCTTCAAGCCGCGCAGCACCGGTGAGGGCCTGGGGCGCGCATGGTATCCACCGTGGAACTCGGGGTCGTCGGCGTCGTTTACCCTGCAGGCCGGTGCCGAGATGACCTGTCAGGAAGTCCGCTTCATCCCGGTGCGCTTCAAGGATGCCTACGGCCCGGTGGGCGCGTGGTTCCTGCTGTTCAAGTCGCGCGCGACGAACGCCATGGGCGGTGACTACATGGTGGAGCGCAAGGCGGAGCTCGACAAATGGGTGCCGTACGGCCATGTCAAGCCCGTTCCAGCCAACCTGCGCAATTACCTCGGCATGCTTGACGTGATGGAGGGCAAGGGCCCGCTGTCCATGCGCACCGAAGAGGCGTTGCAGAAGATCGCCGACCAGTACAAGGACGATCCGAAGGCCTACAAGAAGAAAGCGAAGGAGCTCGAATCCGAAGCCTGGGAAGACTTCCTCGACATGACCATCTCTCAGGCCATTCTCTGGGCGGCGACCAACGTTCAACCCGAAGAGAAGAGCTCCGAGATCGCGGCCGCGGAGCCCTATTTCATCGGCTCACACTCCGGCGCCTCCGGAGCTTGGGTGAGCGGTCCGCCCGACTTGCAGACTGACGAGACCCGCAGCCAGTACTTCTGGGGCTACACCAACATGTCAACCGTCAAGGGTCTCTTCTGCGCTGGCGACGCGTCCGGTGCCTCCAGTCACAAGTTCTCTTCTGGTTCGCACGCGGAGGGGCGCATCGCCGCCAAGTCCGCCATCAAGTTCATCGTGGAGAACAAGGCAGCGCCGTCCGTTGATCAAAAGGTCATCGACGCCAAGATTGCGGAGATCCTGAAGCCGCTGGAAACCTACGAACAGCACAAAGCGGAGACCACTGACCCGGAGATCAACGCGAACTACATCAAGCCGCGCATGTTCATGTTCCGGCTGCAGAAAATCATGGACGAGTACGCGGGAGGCGTCACCGCCCAGTTCACGACCAACAAGGCCCAACTGGAGCGGGCACTCGAACTCCTGGCCTTCCTCCGGGAGGACTCGGAAAAGCTGGGCGCCGCGAGCCTGCACGAGTTGATGCGTGCGTGGGAAAACGTCCATCGGCTCTGGCAAGCAGAAGCGCATGTGCGGACGATCCTCTTCCGCGAGGAGACCCGGTGGCCGGGCTACTACTTCCGGGCGGACAAGCCGCAGCTGGACGAGAAAGACTGGCACGTCTTCGCCAACTGTCGCTTCGATCCGAAATCCGGTAACTGGGAAATGGTGAAGCGTCCGATCCTCCACGTCTTCAAGTGAAGTTTGCGGGAGGTTGACTCCGGAAACTGACGCATCGGCAACGGGAGGCTTCCCCCAGCGGGAAGCCTCCCGGACCTCGCGAGATGACGTCAACGATTCAAGAAACACCGAACAATGTCCTCACCGTCTCCATCAAGCCAATGTCCTCACTGCCTGCAGCCCATGCAGCAGTGGGCGAACCCCGAACTGAGTTCTTGGAGCGGCGAATTCCAGTACGTTTGCTTCAATGACGATTGCCCCTACTTCGTTCGTGGGTGGGCGTGGATGGAGAGCCAGTATAACGTGCATGCGTCTTACCGGTTCCGATTGGATCCGCTGACCGGGGACGGTGGTCCCTTGCCGGTGTGGTCCAAAGAAGCGCTCAAAAGCAACATCATTTTGCCGATGCAAGTGACCCATGGCTGAGCAGCTGCTGACCCAAGAGACGGCACCCACGGACCGGCCCGCGATTGGGCTGGACGATACCTTCCCCTTCGCATGTCACCAGGGGCTGGATTGCTTTACGAACTGCTGCGGGGATGTGGCCATTGTGCTGACGCCGTATGACGTCTTGCGGATGAAGGAAGCGCTGCACATCGATTCCACCGAATTCTTGGAAAAATACACGATTCCGACCTTTACCCGCGAGCAGAAGATTCCCGTCGTGCTCCTCAAGATGGATCCGGAAACCCGGCGCTGCCAGTTTGTGACCGCGTTAGGCTGCGGCATCTACGCGAACCGTCCTTGGGCCTGCCGCATGTACCCTTTGGGCGTCGCCGAGCCGCGTCACCCCAGCCCGGAGGCGCGCCCATTCTACTTCCTCTTGCGGGAGGATTCGTGTCACGGGCACGGGCAGGGCGCGGGGTGCACCGTCCGCGAATGGCTGGTAGGTCAGGGGATCGAACAGTACGAGATGATGGAGGGCTCTTTCAAACGACTGATGCTGAGCGAGCTGTGGGACAGGGCGGCTGACTTGCCTCCCGAAAAACTCGACATGTATTTCATGGCTTGTTACGACCTCGACCGGTTTCGACGCTTCGTCTTTGAGACCAAACTTCTGAGAACCTTTGATGTCGACGAAACGCGCGTTGATGCAATTCGCACGGACGGCGAAGAGCTGCTCGACTTTGCGATGGACTGGCTGCGGTTCGTTCTCTTAGGCGAAAAGACGATGCGCATCCGGCAAGAGGTCCTCGAGGGGGCTCGGCGGAAAGCAGCGGAGGGTGGAGACGCTGCGCCGCAGACAGATAAACTACCATGACGGATGTAGCTGCAATCGAAGGTAACGGTAAAGAGATCATGGTGCTGGGGGGCGGCATGGCCGGCCTGACTGCCGCTATAGAAGCGGCCGAGGCAGGATGTCGGGTCGTCCTGGTGGAGAAGACCTCCAGCCTTGGCGGGCGGGTCGCCCGGATGAGCCTGTATTTCCCCAAGCTGTGCCCTCCAACCTGCGGGCTCGAAATGAATTTCCGCCGCATCAAGAACAATCCCCGCATCCGGGTGTTGACGCAGGCCGAGCTTGAACAGCTCGAAGGCGTGCCCGGTAACTACGTGGCCACGGTGAAGGTCGCACCACGCTATGTCACCGCGGCCTGTACGCTGTGCAATGCGTGCACCGAGGCGTGCCCGTCGGAACGGCCGGACGAGTTCAACCACGGCCTCTCGAAAACCAAAGCCGCTTACCTTCCTTTTACGATGGCGTTTCCGGCGCAGTACGTCGTTGACCGGGCCGCCTGCGCCGACGGATGCAAGGCGTGCGTCGACGCCTGTAAGTATGGGGCCATCGACCTTGCCCAACAGATGGAACGAAAGACGTTCCCCGTCGCGGCGGTGGTGGCGGCCACGGGCTGGGCGCCGTACGACGCCACCCGCATCGACAATCTTGGCTTTGGGAAGTACGCGAACGTCCTCACCAACGCCATTGTTGAGCGGCTCGCCGCTCCCAACGGCCCGACCGGCGGCAAGATCCTCCGCCCCTCCGATGGTAAAGTCGCGCAGAGCGTCGCCTTCGTCCAGTGCGCCGGTTCGCGCGACCGTAACCATTTGCCCTATTGCTCCGCCGTCTGCTGCGCCGCCACGCTGAAGCAGGCTACGTACCTGCGCACCCGGAACCCGGACGTCGATATCACGATTTTCTACATCGATGTGCGCACCCCCGGCCACCTCCAGGATTTTTACGCCAAGGTCGTCGGTGAAGGGAACATCCGGCTGGTCAAAGGCAAGGTCGGAAAAATCGAGGAGGACGCTGCGACCGGAGACTTGGTGCTTGTGGTAGAGGATGTCCTGAACGGAAAGAAGACGACAGTCCGGGTGAACATGGTGGTGCTCGCGGCCGGGATTGTGCCGCAGACGCGCGACCTCCCGAAGGGGTTCACACTCGACGAGTTCGGGTTCGTCACCAATGGAGGTGATGGTCTGTGCAGCGCCGGGTGCGTGCGGCGGCCGGGGGAGGTCGCGGCGAGTGTCCGCGACGGCACGGGCGCGGCGCTCAAAGCCCTGCAAAGCGCGGTCGGGAGTGCCCACCATGGATAAGAAGTTGGGAGTGTACATCTGCGGTGGGTGCTCCATCGGCGAGTCGCTGAACGTGGATGCGCTGGTCCAGGTAGCGCAGAAGGAATGCAAGGTTCCGGTGTGCCGCACGCATCCGTTTCTGTGCGGCCCGGAGGGGGTGGCGCTGATCCAGCAAGACCTGACCAGCGACGCCGTGAATGCCGTGGCAATCGCGGCCTGCTCCCCACGCGTCAAGACCGATGCCTTCGCCTTTGACCCCCGGATGGTACTCGAACGCATCAACCTCCGCGAGCATGTCATCTGGAGCCATAAGGCGCAGGACGAGGAAACCCAGGCGCTCGCCGAGGACTACCTGCGCATGGGCCTGGCTAAAGCCGGGAAAATGGAACCGCTCGAGCCGGTCTCGAATGGAATTTCGAAGACCGTGCTGGTGGTCGGCGGAGGCGTTACGGGGATTACGGCCGCCCAGGAAGCCGCCGACGCATCCTACGACGTTGTGCTGGTTGAGAAGCAGGACCACCTCGGAGGTTACCTGGCGGAAGTCAAAAGACCGCTGCCAACGCGGCCCCCCTACACCGGGCCGCAGAACAGCGACCTGCCGCAACGAATCAAGAAGCTCACGAGCCACCCGAAGGTGAAGGTCTTCACCTCGACGACCATCGCACGGACCGAAGGCCAGCCAGGCCTGTTTGACGTCACGCTCAAGAACGGCGAACAAAGCAGCGTGCACCGCGTGGGCGCGATCGTGATGGCAACCGGATGGAAACCCTACGATGCCACGAAGCTGGCGCATTTGGGTTACGGCACCTCGCCCAACGTCGTGACCAACCTCGAGTTCGAGAAGATGGCCGTGGCCGGGCGCTGGACGCGACCGTCCGACGGCAAACCCTTGCAGAAGGTGGTGTTCATCCAGTGTGCCGGCTCGCGCGACCCCGCGCACTTGCCATACTGCTCGGCGACTTGCTGCATGGAGACGCTGAAACAAGCGCAGTACGTGCACGAGGCGAGCCCCGACAGTCAGGTGTACATCGTCTACAAGGACATCATCACGCCAGGACAGTACGAGAAGTACTATCAGACCGTGCAAGACCATCCCGCGACATTCTTCACGAAGGGGGAGGTCTCGGCGGTCGAAGCGGATGCCGCCGGCCGCGTGCAGGTGAAACTGCAGCACACGCTGCTCGGCGAGGCGGTGCAGATCGCAGCCGATCTTGTCGTGCTCGCCACGGGCATGGTGCCGAACTCGGCGGACGGCGAGGCGTTGCGCGGCTTAAGTGATGCCAAAGCCAAAGTCCTCCGCAACGAGTCCGAGACGCAACGGGTGGAGGCGGAAAAGACCGTCGAACTCCTGAAGCACCACGAAGGCACCGAAATCCTCAACCTCACGTACCGCCAGGGACCCGACCTGCCGGTTCTGTCGCACGGCTTCCCCAACTCCAACTTCGTTTGCTTCCCCTACGAGTCGCGGCGCACCGGCATCTATGCCGCGGGCGCGGTGCGTGCGCCCATGGATGCCGCCTTCGCTGAAGACGACGCGTGCGGTGCGGCGATGAAAGCGATCCAGAGCGTCGAGCTGGCGAGCCGCGGCCAGGCGGTGCATCCGCGCGCCGGCGACCTGTCATTTCCTTCGCCGCTGCTGCAACGCTGCACGCAGTGCAAGCGCTGCACGGAGGAATGCCCGTTTGGCGCGATCGACGAAGACGAGAAGGGAACGCCCAAGTTCAACCCTTATCGCTGCCGCCGTTGCGGGATCTGCATGGGAAGCTGTCCGGAGCGAATCGTCTCCTTCAAAAATTATTCGGTGGACATGATCGCGAGCATGGTCAAAGCCATCGAAGTGCCGGAGGAAGACGAGGAAAAGCCCCGCGTCCTGATCTTGATGTGCGAGAACGACGCGTACCCGGCCCTGGACGTCGCCGGCATGGCGCGGGTGCAGTACGACCCGAGTGTGCGCGTGATTCCGGTGCGCTGTCTTGGTTCAGTGAACATCGTGTGGATAGCGGACGCACTCTCGCGCGGCATTGACGGCGTGATGCTCATGGGTTGCAAGTACGGCGACGACTATCAGTGCCACTTCGTCAAGGGCAGCGAGCTGGCGAACCAGCGGCTGGAGAACGTAAAGGAGACGCTCACCCGCCTGCAGCTCGAGTCGGAACGCATCGAGGTGCGGCAGGTTGCAATCGACGAGTACGGCAAGGTTCCGGAGATGATCGACAACTTCATGGCACGCATCCGGGAGATCGGCCCGAACCCCTATAAGGGCTTCTAGGAATCTGTTGGAATTCAGTGGCGGAGTCATCGACGATGACCGAAACCTTGGTGGTCAATCCTGATACCAAATTCATCCGAGACGTTCTGGGCGAGGGCGGCGAGGATTTGAAGAAGTGCTACCAGTGCGCTACGTGCAGCTCGGTCTGCGCCCTCTCATCTGAAGAGATCCCGTTTCCGCGCAAGCAAATGATCCAGGCACAATGGGGGCTGAAAGACAGGCTCCTGGGTGACCCGGCCATCTGGCTGTGCCACAACTGTGGCGATTGCACCGTCCGTTGCCCGCGCGACGTGAAGCCGGGTGCCGTCATGGGGGCGCTGCGCGCGCAAGCGATAAAGAACTATGCCTTTCCTCGCTTTATGGGGACGCTGACGTCACAGCCCAGATACCTGCCGCTGCTGCTCGCGGTGCCGGTGCTGATCTTTGGCGCGATAGCCGCGTGGGGACCGAGGGACGCCACGGGCGAGCTGGAGTTCGCCAGCGTGTTCGCGGATCCCGTCCTGGAAGGGCTCTTCTGGGTGGTGGCTTTGCTAGCAATCATTGTGTACGTGGTCGGCATTGCCCGGATGGTAAGAGCTTTGCGGAGCGCGGGGCACGACGGCAAGATCCTGCCTGCTCTCATCCCGGCGGCGGTGGAAATCGTGAGTCACAAACGGTTCGCCGAATGCGGCGCGGAGAAGAGCCGGTACTGGGGGCACTTGTTGACTTTGTTTGGTTTCCTCGGGCTGTTCGTGGTGGGAGCGGTCGTCGGCATGGGCGCCTTGAGCGGTCTCATTCATCCGCCGTTGTCCATCTTCAATCCCCTGAAGTTGCTTGCCAACATCTCTACGCTTGTGATCGCGGCGGGACTGATTGTCATGCTCGTTGAACGTATGGGTAGTCGTGAGGATCGGGGTCCGAACACGTATTTTGACTGGTTCTTCCTGCTGGTCCTTGCGGGCATCGTGTTGACGGGGATGCTCTCCGAAATCCTGCGCCTCGGGGAGAGCACGACGCTGATGTATCCGGTGTACTTCGTGCACCTGGTGCTGATCTTCTGCCTGTTTATCTACGGGCCGTATTCGAAATTCAGCCACTTCATTTACCGGACCATAGCGATGGCGGCCACCTGGGATAGAAGAGCACAGACGGTTACAAAAGTAATGACGACAAAGGAAGCGTTTGCTTAGGTTGGTTTAAACGCGGACAGGAGGAGAAGAACGAGCATGGCAGACAAGAAACCGAATACGGAGTTGCTCGACGAGCTGGAAAAGGGTCCATGGCCCAGCTTCGTCAAGGAGCTGAAAGGGGAAGCGGAGAGAAGCCCGATGGTCCAGGGCCTGTTAGGCCAGCTGGAAGTCTCCTACGAGGAAAAGATCAGCCACTGGAAGCACGGCGGGATTGTTGGCGTGCTCGGCTATGGTGGCGGAGTGATCGGCCGCTACAGCGACATACCGGAGAAATTTCCCAGCGTCGCGCATTTCCACACCATGCGCATCAACCATCCCTCAGGCTGGTTCTACACGAGCAAAGCGTTGCGGACGGTGTGCGATATCTGGGAGCGGCACGGCTCCGGCCTGACCAACATGCACGGCTCGACAGGTGACATCATTCTGCTCGGCACGACGACCGACGAGCTCGAGCCCACCTTCAAGGAGCTGACCGAAGCGGGGTTTGACCTGGGGGGGTCGGGGTCGGCTATGCGGACGCCGTCGTGCTGCGTCGGGCAGGCGCGCTGCGAGTGGGCCTGCTACGACACCATGGCAACCTGCGACGACTTGACGCGCACCTACCAGGACGAGATGCACCGGCCGGGCTTCCCCTACAAGTTCAAGATCAAGTGCAGTGGGTGCCCTAATGACTGCGTTGCCTCGATTGCCCGGGCAGACCTGTCCATCATTGGCATTTGGAAGGATGACATTCAGCAGGACGACGCCGCCGTGGCTGAGTACGTGGCGGCGGGGCTGAACATTCAAGAGGATATCTGCGGCCATTGCCCAACTCGCTGCATCAAATGGGATGGCAAGAAGCTGAAAATCGACAACCGTGAGTGCGTGCATTGCATGCACTGCATCAATGTGATGCCCAAGGCTCTGCGCCCGGGCAAAGAAAAGGGAGCCTCACTTCTCATCGGATCCAAGGCTCCGATCCTCCAGGGCGCGCTGCTTTCCTCCGTCCTGGTTCCGTTTGTACCTGCCGCGGAGCTTCTGGAAACGGTCAAGGAACTGATTTCGCGGGTCTGGGACTTCTGGAACGAGTACGGCAACAACCGCGAGCGCGTCGGCGAGCTCATGCAGCGCGTCGGCTTGGCCAGTTTCCTCGATGCCATCGGGCTGGACCCGGTGCCGGAAATGGTCAGTGCGCCTCGCGACAATCCCTACATCTTCTTCCGCGCGGAAGACACCAAACAGTAAGATCGAGCAACGTCAACCTTGAGCGAGGTATAGAAATGACGACAGCTGCCACAAAAAGGATTACGGATATCGGACCACCGAGGTATGACCAGTTTTTGCATCCTATCATCAAGAAGAACTACGGCAAGTGGAAGTATCACGAGCGAGTTGCTCCGGGCGTGCTGTGCCACGTTGCCGAGTCCGGAGAGAAGATCTATACGGTGCGGGCCGGCACGCCGCGGCTGATGGGCATCAAGAGCATCCGTCTGTTCGCGGACCTGGCTGACAAGTACTCGGGTGGCTACCTGCGCTTCACGAGCCGGAACAACGTCGAGTTCCTGCTCGACAACCCGGGCAATATCGAACCGCTGAAGAAGGACCTGTTCGCCGCCGGTTTCCCGGTGGGCGGCACGAACAACGCCATCAGCAATATCGTCCACACGCAGGGCTGGGTGCATTGCCACTCGGCGGCCACCGATGCCTCGGGCATTGTGAAAGCGGTGATGGACGCGCTCTACGAGCGCTTCACCCACGAAGACATGCCCGGCAAGCTCCGCATTGCTCTGGCTTGCTGTCTCAACATGTGTGGCGCGGTGCATTGTTCCGACATCGCTATCCTCGGCGTGCACCGGCGGCCGCCGAAAATCCAGCACGATATCCTGCGCAAGGTCTGTGAAATCCCTACGGCGATCGCCTCTTGCCCGACCGGCGCCATACGGTCAGCGACGGTCGACGGCAATCCCTCGGTGGAGTTGATTGAAGAACAGTGCATGTACTGCGGCAACTGTTTCACCGTCTGCCCCGCGCTGCCGCTGAACAACCCGGAAAACGACGGCCTTTCCATCTGGGTCGGCGGCAAAGTGAGCAATGCCCGCGCGGAACCGCGGTTCTCCAAGCTGGCCATCCCGTTCATTCCGAACAACCCGCCGCGCTGGCCCGAGGTGGTGGATGCAGTGGTGAACATCGTGGAAGTGTACGCCCGCAACGCACGCAAATTCGAACGCATGGGTGAGTGGATCGACCGGATTGGCTGGCCGAGATTCTTCGAGCTCACGGGCATCCAGTTCAGCCGTTATCACCTCGACGATTTCAAGCACGCCGGACTGACGTATGCGCGGTCCGCGCATCTGAGATTCTAGGAGGACGTCATGGCTGTCGCTGTAGAGACATTGGCCGAGGACATGTACCAGATGGTGGCTGAGTGTCTGGGAAAAAAGAACTTGAAGGCGCTGGACCTCACCAAGGCCATGATCGCGAAGTACGGCGAAGGCGAGTGCAGCAAGGACGCTTGCAAACAGGCCATTCGCCAGCTGATCGACTCAGGGCGATGCGTCTATAGTTATTTCGGCGGCAGTTATATCACGCTGCCGCCCAAGGAAGGGACCACACCCTAGCAACTGGCCCCGGGAGGGCGCTGGTCGCCAGAGAGGATGGGTTATCGGCATGAAGAAACAGACACGAGGCAAACGAAGAGAACCAGCTGCGGGTACGTCGGAACTGGTTGGCGTGCTGCGCAAATGGCAGGAGATCGAGGATGGCAGCGTGGCGTCCACCACGCAGATCACGGCGAAGACGAAGAACCCCTTCATCCGACTGGTGATGGAAATCATTCGCCAGGACTCGATTATGCACAAGAAAGTGCAGCAGTTCATGATCGACAGCCTGGAGAAGGAAGCGGTGAGCTTGACGCCGGAGGAGTTGGGGGAAATCTGGGATCATGTCGAGCGTCACGCCGAAATGGAAAAGGAGACGATCGAGCTGGCTGAGCAGCTGCGAAAGAATTGCCGTTTCTTCGTGCAGCGGCACCTGTTGACGTACTTGATTGAGGATGAACGGCTCCATGACCGTCTCCTGGGCCAGTTGGAGGATTTCAAGCGTAATATCTATCCGTACGCATAGGCGGAAGTGTAAACATGGCTTTGTTCAAGGCAGTCCAGAAACCAGTTATCAGAAGCATGCCCGCGGCGGGCGCCGAAATCAGCCCGCTGCGACCGCGGTACGTGCTAAAGACGCCTCCGTGCGTCGGCACGTGTCCGAGCGGCGCTGATATCCGCGGCTGGTTGACGACGATCACGCAGGCCGAGGCCTACGGGCGGACGCATGATCAGGCCTACGAGATCGCCTGGCAGAAGATCGTGGAGCGTAACCCGTTTCCCGCAGTGTGTGGTAGGGTTTGTCCTCACCCCTGTGAGGACGGCTGTAATCGCGTCGCAAAAGAAGGCCCGGTCGCTATCAATGCGCTGGAACGGTTCGTCGGCGACTTCGCCATCGACAAACACCTCAAGCTGACGAAGCTAAGCGAGACTACTTACTCCGAGAAGGTGGCTGTGGCCGGAGCCGGCCCGGCCGGCCTTTCCTGCGCGTACCAGTTGGCACGGCGCGGATACCCAGTCACCGTCTTCGAGGCCTTCAGCCATCCCGGCGGCATGTTACGGTATGGCATCCCGCGCTATCGGCTACCACTGGACGTCATGGACGCCGAAATCCAACGCATCCTGGACTTGGGGGTGGAGCTGCGCTGCAACACGATCATCGGGAAGGACATTCCCCTGGACCAACTTCACAGCGAGTATCAGGCCGTCTTTGTGGGGATCGGCGCGCACAAGGGCTTGAAGCTGGGTGCTAAGGGCGAAGATGCTCCCAATGTTCTCACCGGCACCGAGTTCTTGAACCGAGTCAACAGCGGTGAGAAGGTGGAGGTGGGGGAGAAGGTGATCGTCGTCGGCGGCGGCGATACGGCGATTGACGCGGCGCGCATCAGCAAACGCTTGGGCGCGGCGGTAACCATCCTGTACCGCAGGACCCGACAGGAAATGCCCGCCATCAAACCGGAGATCGAAGGCGCGCTCGAGGAGGGCATCGACATTCAATTCCTCGCGGCGCCGGTCGAAGTCTTGGTGAATGATGGCAAAGCGAAGGGTATCCGCTGCATCCGCATGGCACTGGGTGAACCGGACGCATCTGGCCGCCGCCGGCCTGTCCCGCAGCCGGGAAGCGAATTCGATCTCGAGGTATCCACGCTGATCGCCGCCATCAGCCAGGAGCCGGAATTCGAAGGGTTCGGTGCACTGCGCGAGGGCAAGAGTTGGATAAGGGTGAACGATTCTGGACTCACGCCCGTGGACGGAGTGTATGCGGGCGGCGACAATGTCGAGCTGGGGTTAGTCACCATCGCCATCGCCCAGGGCCGCTTCGCGGCGGAGGCTATAGACGCGCGCTTTCGGGGAACGGATTTACCGAAGCCGGTGGTGCCTCCCACCATCAAGCCCGAGCAGATGAAGCCGGGCTGGTACAAGGAGAGCGCCCGCCATGAACGCGTGCACATCCCCGTGTCCGCGCGCGACATGGAGACCGAAATCGAGAAGGGCCTGTCTGAGGAGGAGGCGTTCGAGGAAGCGAAGCGGTGCATGTCCTGCGGCATGTGCATGGACTGCGAGAACTGCTGGATGTACTGCACCAACAACTGCTTCGTGAGACTGCCGAAGGGTGAGCACTACAAGGTCAAACTGGAAGTTTGCAACGGGTGCAAGAAATGCGCTGAGGAGTGCCCTTGCGGATACATCGAAATGGTGTAGAGGGCTCCTCGCAAGTGCCAGAAGGAGTAGACAATTATGCCGACGTTTGAAAGCAACGGTCACGTGTACGAAGTGGACGAGGACGGGTTCCTCCAGGATCCCGGCATCTGGAACGAGGACGTGGCCAAGGACTTCATGGCGGCCGAAGGCATCACCGAGCTGACCGACAACCATTGGAAGATGATTAATTATCTGCGCAACTACTACCTGCAGTACGGCATCGCCCCGATGATCCGCAAACTGTGCAAGGAAACCGGCTTCAAGCTCAGCTACGTGTACGAGATGTTTCCCTCCGGGCCGGCCAAGGGCGCTTGCAAGCTGGCGGGGTTGCCGAAGCCGACCGGCTGCGTTTAGGCCACGCGGTCTACAGTTCCCTGCAGCGGCGGAGTTGTAGACCGAGGCAACAGAGACCAGGTTTATGCAGAGCTTTCCCGAGCAGGAAAAGCACTCGATCGCGCAGGAATGGCTGGAGCAGACGGCGGCGACGTATCCGCACCAGAGTGTCCGCCTCCTGCTGCGCGAGAAGGATGCCTTTCGCAATCCAGTGGGTCACGCGCTCAGAAAAGAACTGCCGGTGCTCACGGCGGAGTTGCTGGGAGAGATGGATCAAGCGCGGGTTTCCGCCGCTCTGGAAAGTATCGTCCGGATCCGCGCCGTGCAGAACTTCAGCGCCAGCGAGTCAGTGGGCTTTGTCTTCCTGTTGAAAGGGATCCTTCGCGGTAGATGGAAGGGGCGAGAGGGGGAGCGGGCCGCGGTTGAAGCGCGGATTGATGCGGCCGCTCTCATGGCGTTCGACCTGTACATGAAATGCCGCGAGAAGATCTACGAGGTCGTGGCGGGCGAAGCCCGCAGACGCGTGGCGCAGCTGGAAAGAATCTATGCAGCAGCTGAACCGAGGTGATGTGGCTTGAAGGCACTGTACTCATTGCTCGCAGTTCTCGTGATTGCGGCGCTGGGATATGTCGGTGCCGAGGTGAACGGGTTGCACGCAACGTTCGGCATCGTGCTTCCCTACGCGGCTTTCGCAGTCTTTCTCGCCGGATTCGTCTATAAGGTCGTGCAGTGGGCCTGGACCCCGGTGCCGTTTCACATTCCAACCACTTGCGGGCAGCAGCGATCACTGTCCTGGATCAAGTCCGCACGGATCGAGAGTCCCTCCACACGGTGGGGGGTCCTCGCCCGGATGGCCTTGGAAGTGCTCTTGTTTCGCTCTCTCTTCCGCAATACGCGGGCCGAATTACGCGACGGACCACGCCTGATTTATGCCGAGAACAAATTCCTCTGGCTGGCCGCGCTGGCTTTTCATTGGTCTCTTCTGATCGTTCTGATCCGGCACCTGCGCTTCTTCTTGCTGCCGGTGCCGGGCCTGCTCTATACGCTGGAGCGATACGACGGGTTCTTTCAGGTGGTGGAACCGACCCTCTACGTGACCGATGTTGTTATTCTGGCAGGGCTGCTCTACCTGTTCGGGCGGAGGTTGCGGGATCCTCAGATTCGCTACTTCTCTCTGCTTGCCGATTACTTTGCGCTCTTTTTGCTCCTCGGCCTGGTGATCTCCGGAATCCTGATGCGCTATTTTGTCAAGGTCGACCTGGTCAGCGTCAAGCAGCTGACCTTGGGTCTGGCATCTTTCTCGCCCTCCGTACCCCAGACCGCGAGTCCGCTCTTCTTCGTTCACCTCACGCTGTTGAGTGTCCTGGCCGCCTATTTCCCGTTCAGCAAGCTGATGCACATGGGGGGAGTGTTTCTCAGCCCGACGCGCAATCTCGCCAACAACAGCCGCATGAAACGACATGTGAATCCCTGGAACTACCCGGTCAAGGTGCATACGTACCAGGAATGGGAAGACGAGTTCCGGGAGAAGATGCGGGCGGCCGGAATGCCGCTGGAGAGGGAATGAGTCGTGGCGGAACACGCTCCAAGCCCCGAAGAACTCGTCCAGATCAGTTTCCGTCCCCAGAGCGGGAACGACTGGACGGATCCGCACGTTGATTTCCGCAAAGGGACGTATTGCTACAGCGCGGCGGCCAAGAATCTCAAGGCTCTTGGTCTGCCGAATCCGCGCGACTGGCAGCCGTTCGATCAGGATTGGAAACTGCCTCCCAACTGGAAGCAGATCATCCTGGACGGCATGCGAGAACGACTCGCCAAGTTCCGCTCCTTCCGGCTGTTCATGGACGTCTGCGTACGCTGCGGAGCGTGCGCGGACAAGTGCCACTTCTATCTCGGTTCAGGCGATCCCAAGAACATGCCGGTCCTGCGGGCCGAGTTGTTGCGGTCCGTCTATCGCCGATACTTCACGCCCGCCGGCCGCATCTTCCGCGGCTGGGCAGGCGGCCGGGAGCTGACCGAAGACCTGATCAAAGAACTGTACTACTACTTCTACCAGTGCACCGAATGCCGCCGCTGCTCGGTCTTCTGCCCCTTCGGCATCGACACCGCCGAAGTCACCATGATCGCCCGCGAGCTCTTGAACCTGATCGGGCTCAATATCAACTGGGTGGTGGAACCGGCGGCCAACTGTTTTCGGACCGGCAATCATCTCGGCATCCAGCCGCACGGTTTCAAAGATAGTCTGGATTTTGCGGCCGAGGAGCTCGAGGAAATAACCGGCATCCACATCGACGTGCCGATCAATCGCAAGGGCGCGCAAATCCTGTTCGTGGTGCCCTCGGCCGACTACTTCGCCAGCCCGCACTATTACACCCTGCTCGGCTACCTCATGCTGTTCAAAGAGATCGGCCTCGATTACACCTTCAGCGCCTACGCTTCCGAAGGCGGCAATTTCGGGCTGTTTTCCTCGCACGAGATGATGAAAGTCCTGAACGCCAAGATCTACGCAGAGGCCAAACGCCTGGGGGTGAAGTGGATTCTCGGCGGCGAGTGCGGCCACATGTGGCGGGTGCTGCACCAGTACATGGACACCATGAACGGGCCGGCGGACTTTCTCGAGGTGCCCGTCTCTCCAATCACCGGCACTCGGTTCGACCACGCGCGCTCAACCAAGATGGTGCACATCTGCGAGTTCACTGCGGACTTGATCAAGAACCGCAAGCTCAAGCTGGACCCCAGCCGAAACGACCGCTGGCGCATCACTTTCCATGATTCCTGCAATACGGCGCGCGGCATCGGGATCTTCGAGGAGCCGCGCTACATCATCAATCAGACGTGCAGGAACTTTTTCGAAATGCCCGAAAATACCATTCGAGAACAGACCTTCTGTTGCGGCAGCGGTGCCGGCTTGGGGAACGACGAGAACATCGAGATGCGGCTGCGCGGAGCCCTTCCGCGGGCCAACGCAGTGCGCTACGTGCGTGACCAGTTCGGCGTGAATTTGCTGGCCTGCATCTGTGCCATCGACAAGGCGACTCTACCGACGGCTCTCGAATACTGGACGCCGGGCGTAGAAGTCGGCGGCGTACATGAGTTCGTTGGCAACGCGCTGATGATGACGGGCGAGAGAGAACGGGTCGCCGACCTGCGCGGCGAGCCTCTTGCCGGCAAGGAGGCCCCCGCCAGTGCGTGACCGAGCGTGGATCCTCCTCGGGTTGGGGGCGTTCTTGCTCCTCCTTAGCTCGCCGCTGTGGTGGAACATGCGCGCGCGGGCGGGGCTGAAAGGGCCGGACCTTGTATCGCCCGCCGACCAAAAAGACTGCGTCCTGCCTGCCCACGAGATGAACGTCTCGCACATGCAGCTGTTGCTGCAATGGCGGGACAAGGTAGTTCGACAGGAGATCCACTCGTTCAAAGCCTATGACGGCAAGGTCTACGACATGAGGTTGAGTGGGACCTGCCTGAGCTGCCATGAGAAGGCCAAGTTCTGCGACCGCTGCCATGCCTACGTGGGCGTCAAGACGCCATATTGCTGGGATTGCCACATCGATCCTGCTCAGACCCGCCCTGCTCTCGCCCGCAGGAGCCCGCAATGAAGATATCCCGTAAGCAGTTTCTGAAGCTCACCGGCGCCTCGCTGCTGACATTATCCGGCGGGAAATTATGGAGCGCGCTGGCGTATGCGGGGCAAGCGGTAGCGCATCCGGTCCAGCTCATTCGCGGGAAGCAGTTGGCGATGCTCATCGATACACGGAAATGTGCCGAGCACCCGGACTGCACGGGGTGCATCGAAGCCTGCGCCAAAGCGCACAACATTCCCTCGTTCAAGAATCCCGCGCACGAGGTGAAGTGGATTTGGACGGAGCCTTTCGAGAACGTCTTTCCCACCGAGGAGACACGGTTTATGCCGGCGGGCCTGAAGGAAAAACCTGTCATGGTGTTGTGTAATCACTGTGACAATCCCCCTTGCGTGCGTGTGTGTCCGACCGGCGCCACGTGGAAAAGGGAAGACGACGGGATTGTGATGATGGACTGGCACCGCTGCATTGGTTGTCGATACTGCATGGCGGCCTGTCCGTACGGCTCCCGCAGCTTCAACTGGGTGGATCCCCGCACCGCCCTGGGGGACTTGAATCCGGTATTCCCCACCCGGACCAAGGGCGTGGTCGAAAAGTGCACATTCTGTCCCGAGCGGCTGGCCAAGGGTCAGTTGCCTGCCTGCGTCGAAGCGTGCTCCGCCGGGGCCTTGCTGTTCGGAGATTTGAACGACCCTGCCTCAGCAATCAGAACGCAGTTGGAAACACAGCGCACGATTCGGCGCAGACCGGAACTCGGTACCGGCCCGAACGTCTACTACGTGATTTGAGGCTTCGTCGATGTTCATGCTCGAAAAGGCCGTTGTCGGAAGCCGCCGGTACTGGATCTGGATCTCAACTCTCGTTGGCATCATTGCGGTGGCTTTCTTTTTCTACCTGCGGCAGTTCAATTACGGGTTGGGGATTACCGGGTTGAGCCGCAATGTGACGTGGGGCCTCTACATCGGGCAGTTCACCTTCCTGGTCGGCGTGGCGGCCTCGGCGGTGATGGTCGTGCTGCCTTATTATTTGCACAACCACAAGGAATTCGGCCGCATGACTATCCTGGGAGAGTGCCTGGCGGTTTCTGCGGTGACCACGTGCATACTGTTCATCTTGGTGGACCTGGGGCAGCCGATGCGTGCCCTGAACATCATCATTTACGCTCGCCCCAACTCCATGATGTTTTGGGACATGGTTTCGCTCGGAGGGTACTGGGTGTTGAACGCTACGATCACCCTGGTTTCACTCCACGCCGTGCAAAAGGGCGTCGCGCCACCGGCTTGGATCAAACCGGTCATCCTGCTCTCCATTCCGTGGGCGATCAGCATTCATACGGTAACCGCTTTTCTCTACTCTGGTCTGCCGGGCCGGCCGTTCTGGCTGACCGCGATTCTTGCCCCGCGGTTCCTGGCCTCGGCGTTTGCCTCGGGGCCGGCGCTGCTCATCCTGCTGTGCATGCTGATCCGCCGCCTCGACGGATACGACGTCGGACGCAAGGCGATCAACGACGTGGCGATCATCGTCACGTACGCGATGACCGTCAACGTCTTCTTCCTCCTCATGGAGCTATTCACCTCCTTCTACAGCCAGATCCCCACGCTGATGGAGCATTTCGAGAACATGTACGTGGGAGTGGGCGGGAACTCTTCGCTGGTTCCGTGGGGACAGAGTTCCGTCGTTATGATGACGGCAGCGCTGCTTTTGCTGCTCATCCCTCAGACGAGAAGGAATGAACGAACTCTAGTGGTGGCGTGCATACTGACTTTCGTCTCGCTGTGGGCGGATAAGGGCATCTGTCTGGTGGTGGGCGGCTTCATCCCTTCGCCGCTGGGTGCCATGACTGGATACGTGCCGACACTGCCGGAGCTTTGCATCGGTGCGGGCGTTTGGGCGATCGGTGCCCTGATGGTGACCGTCTTTTATAAAGTTGCGCTTTCTACCGCAGTGGCGGCCGGTGCCGACTTCGCGCACGGCCCTGCAACCGTGAAGGAGGCTGCATGAACGCGAGAAAAAATCGGGTAAGAGGTGCACCGCTTGTAAGCTGCGGGCGTGGATGTGGAGCTTCTCCTGCTCGATGCGCGGGTGGGAGTCCGCCCTTGGCGATGGCCACCGTACGGAGCGCCATCTGGTTTGATATCGTTAGACAAGGAGGTTCGACATGAGCAAGCTGGTACCACCCCATGGCAGTCGTGAGCTGAAGCCCCTGCTGCTCGAGGGCCAAGCTCAGCAGGAAGAAATCAAGCGCGCCGCAAAGTTGAAGAAAGTGCCGATCACCAGTCGTGAGACCGGCGACCTCTTGATGATGGGCATCGGCGCGTTCACGCCGCTCGACGGCTTCATGGGCAAGGATGACTGGAAGAGCTGCTGCGAGACCATGACGCTGCCCAGCAAGAAGGGTCTCTTCTGGCCTATTCCAGTGACGCTGTCGGCCACTGAAGAACTGGCCAACTCGCTGCGGATCGGCGAGGAAGTGCAGCTGTGGGATACGGAGACCGACGCCCTTGTCGGTACGATGAAGATTGCGGAAAAATACACGATCGACAAGGCGCTCGAGTGCCAGGAAATCTTCAAGACCAAAGACCCGAAGCATCCCGGCGTGGAGAAAGTCATGGAACAGGGCCCTGTGAACCTGGGCGGGCCGATCAAGGTGGTCTCTGAATCCTTCTTCCCCGAAACCTTCAAGGGCATCTACCAGCGGCCGGTCGAAGCCAGGAAGCTTTTCGAAGAGCGCGGCTGGAGTACGGTGGCTGCACTGCAGCTGCGCAATCCCATGCACAACTCGCACGCCTACTTGGCCTGGATTGCTATCGAGGTGTGCGACGGGGTTTACGTTCATCAGCTCCTGGGCAAGTTGAAAGGGGGCGACATTCCGGCGGACGTTCGCGTCCAAGCCATTGACGCCTTGGTCAACAAGTACTTCCGCAAGGAACGGGTCATCCAGGGCGGCTACCCCATGGAGATGCGGTATGCCGGGCCGCGCGAGGCCTTGCTCCACGCGGTCTTCCGCCAGAACTACGGCTGCTCACATCTGATTGTTGGCCGCGACCATGCTGGGGTCGGCGATTACTACGGCCCGTTCGACGCACAAAAGATCTTCACCGAAGTCCCGGTAGGAGCGCTCGCCACCCAGCCCTTGAGCATGGATTGGACCTTTTACTGCTACGAGTGCGCCAGCATGGCTTCCATGAAAACCTGCCCGCATGAGAGCAAGGCGGTCATCGACGACAGCGGGCAATATAAGGGCGGAGCGCGGCTCCTGCTTTCCGGCACGCTGCTCAGGAAGCTCATGAGCGAGGGCAAGCCGGTACCGGCAGAATTCTCGCGGCCTGAGGTTATCGCCATCCTCAAGAAGTACTACGACAGCCTCGAAGAGAAGGTCGAGGTCAAGCTGCATGGCCACGCTACAGGGAAGGCGAACCCGTGAGCTTCCAACGGGGCCGTCGTGCGACGACGGCCCCAAAGGGACTTGCGATGCTAGCCCCTGAACCGATCGAAAAGCGGATCAACCGGAAGGTCGTCAGGCTTCGCCACGCCCGGCTGCTTTCGTGGCGAAGCCAATCGACCCCGAAGAGATGTTCGGCCTGGTTGCCCGGTTGATTGGAGGCGCTTCCCAATGACAACCATTCTCCTTTACGGCTTGATCTACCTCGCGGTGATCGCCTTCGTGGTCGGATGTGTGATCCGGGCCGTGCAATACGCCAGGATGCCGGTCCATCTGCGCTGGGAGCTTTACCCGGTTCCGCACGAAGAGGCTCGCCGGGTCGAGCACGGAGGCTCCTACTTCGAAGAGGTGGACTGGTGGAAAAAACCAGCGCACTTCAACCTTGCCGGCGAGATGAGCTTCATGGTCCCAGAGATGCTCTTCCTGAAGGGCCTGTGGGAGTACAACCGGAAACTCTGGTCCCGATCCTTTCCCTTTCACTTCGGCCTATACCTGGTGATTGGCAGCGTGGCACTCCTCCTGGCTGCGACGCTTGTTTCGTTGGTGCAACCAACTTGGATGGCGGGGTCGTTGGCCGCCGGCTGGCTCGGTCTTTGCCGAGTCGTGGGGTTGGTCGGCTCCATCTTGGTGATCCTGGGCAGCCTCGGTCTGCTCGGCCGCCGGCTGACCGACGAGAATATGAAGAACTTTACAACACCCGGTGACATCTTTAATCTGCTGTTCTTTACCGTCACCTGCACTCTGCTGCTTGCGGGCTATCTGTTTGGTGGCCAGCAATTCCCCGGCATGCTGGCCTTTACCCGGGGCCTGCTCACCTTCAGCCCGACAGTGCAAGTTCCGGGGCTGCTGGCCGCGGGCATGATCTGCGGGGCGCTGCTGGCTGCGTATATCCCTTACACCCACATGTCACATTTCATCGCCAAGTACTTCACGTACCATTCTGTGCGATGGGATGATCGCGTCAATATTCGAGGCGGGGAGCTGGCGAAGAAGATCGCCGAGTATCTTACGTACCGTCCGACCTGGTCGGCTCCACACATGGGCGCCGACGGCGTCAAGACTTGGGCCGACGTCGCCACTGCAAATCCGGCGCTGGGAACGAAGAAATGAGCGACAGGAAGAATGCCCACATCTCTGACGCGTCGCGGGAAGACCGGAAGCCCCTGACCCACGTCGAGACCGAAGACCTCATGCCTCTGCCCGCGCCCCTGGAGGATCCCGCGAACGCCCCGGTTTTCAAGCCACTTTCCCCACAGATTGTCGACAAATATGAATGCCTGCTGGACGACACCTGCGCGGTGAACGTGCCCAAGCCGAAAACAAAGGCAGAGGAGGAAGAGCTGATCCGCAAGTTTCTGGCCGGTCTCGAAAAGCTCTTCCAAAAGGAGAATAACTGGACCTTTCTGCAGCCGTTGCTGCTCACCATGGAGCACTGTGCCAAATGCCAGACGTGCTCCGAAGCTTGCCATATCTTCGAGGCCAGCGGGCGCAACGAGATCTACCGCCCCACGTACCGCTCGGAGATCATGCGGCGTCTGTATTTCAAGTACGTCAAACATGGCGGCCTGGTTTCGTTGTGGCAGCACGGGGACATCAAGTTGAACTGGCCGCTGATCGCCCGCTTGATCGAGCTGTCCTACCGCTGCAACCTGTGCCGGCGCTGCGCCCAGACCTGCCCGATAGGTGCCGACAACGGTCTGGTGGCCCACGAGCTGCGAAAGCTCTTCAGCCAGGAAATGGGCATTGCGGCGAAGGAGATCCACGACACGGGCTCCATGCTGCAACTCAAGGTGGGTTCGAGCACGGGAATGAACCCCGAGGTGGTAAAGGACAACGTCGAGTTCATTGACGAGGACACCAGCGAGAAAACGGGAATCAAGGTGGAGACCCCGTGGGACGTGGAGGGGGCGGACGTGCTGCTGATCCACAACGCGGGGGAATTCCTGGCGTGGCCGGAAAACCCCGGGGCCTTTGCGCTCATCCTCAACGCTGCGGGCATCAAGTGGACCCTTTCCTCCGAGGTGGTGGCGTACGATTCGATCAATTACGGACTCTGGTATGACGATGCGCAGTTCGCGCGCGTAGCGCTGAAGCATGCCGAGGCGGCCAAGAAACTCAAGGTCAAGAAAATCGTCCTGGGAGAATGCGGCCACGCGCACAAAGCGCTCAGCGTGATCGCGGACCGTCTGCTGCTCGGGGACCTCAACATCCCCCGTGAGAGTTCGATGACGTTGCTCCACGACATCGTGATGAGCGGCCGGCTCAAGCTCGATCCCTCCCGCAACGACTTCCCGGTCACCCTGCATGATCCATGCAACCTGGTGCGCCTGATGGGCGTGGTGCAGCCGCAGCGCGAGGTCTTGAAAAAGATTTGCCCGCGCTTCCGCGAAATGGAGCCGCACGGGGTCGACAACTACTGCTGCGGTGGGGGCAGCGGCTTTGCCATCATGCAGGGGAACAACTTCCCGGACTGGCGCTTCAACGTCGCCGGCCGCAAGAAGCTGGAGCAGATCTTGAACGCGTTCGCCGACTCTCTCGGCCCCGAAACCCTGAAGTACCTTTGCGCGCCTTGCAGCAACTGCAAGGGTCAGCTGCGAGACCTGCTCATTTACTACGATTTGTGGGAAAAAGAAAAGCTTCTTTATGGTGGGTTAGTGGAACTCATTGTAAACGCTATGACAGATGCGAAACCTGGGTTCATTGAATGGGAGTGGCATTGAGTTTCGATGCCGTGCTGAGTACTACAGGTCGTCTGACACTCTCTCGGTTCTGACAGAATAGCTGGCCCCGGTCGGGAGGAGGGGCACAAAACTGGGGTGCAAGCCGCTGGAGGAAGACCGGATATGTCGGTAATCACCATCTCCAGAGGATCGTTCAGCGGGGGGAAGACGTTGGCCGAGTGCCTGGCGGAAAGGCTCGGCTATCGCTGCATTGACCGCGACATCATTGTGGAGAGAGCTGCGGCCGGTGGGGTGTCGCAGGACGACCTGATGGGAGCGCTATTGAAGCCCCCACACTTCTGGGATCGCTTCCGGCACAAAAAGTATATCTACCTGACCCTCATTCAAGCGGCGCTTACCGAGGAAGTCCGAACCGGGAGGGTGGTCTACCACGGCAACGCGGGCCACCTCTTGCTGAGAGGCGCGCCGCACGTGCTCCGGGTTCGCATCATCGCGCCCCTGGAATTGCGGCTGGGCATGGTGCAAGAGCGCCTCAAATTGAATCGGAGCGAGGCTGTCGCCTACATCGAGAAAGTCGATGACCAACGCAGGAAGTGGACCTCGTACCTCTACGGCGTCGATTGGGAGGATGCTCATCTCTACGACGTGGTGGTGAACCTGGAGCAGATGGAGATGCAAGAAGCCTGCGAGGGTGTGGTCACGATAGCGAGGCAGAAGTCCTTTGAGTTCACCGCGGAATGTGTGGCCGCCATGGCCGATCTAGCGCTTGCCAGCCGCATCCGGGCCAGCCTGGCCCTGAACGCCCCCACATCGGATCTCGAGGTGGAAGTCGTGGCGCACCAAGGTTCGGTCTCGATCAAAGGCAAGGTCGTCGATCTGGATCAAATGGCCGAGGTCGAGCGTGTGGCCCGGGAGACTCCAGGCGTAGCCGAGCTGAAGCTGGACAGGCTCGGTCCAATGCCACTTGTCTAGTTGCTCTGATGATCTAAACCGACATGTTGCTGTCACAGTGTTCAGGGTACCGATGCAGCGACCCGAAGGGGAGCGGGGCTTTGGTGCTACGAGAAGGCGCAGCCCCAGGAGGTACGAGATGCCGATCTTCTTGCCCGTGGCCGGCGTGAGCGTTAGCCTGTTCGTGCTCCTCGGTGCCGGCGCTCTGGTGGGGTTCCTGTCGGGTCTGTTTGGCGTGGGCGGCGGCTTCTTGCTCACGCCGATTCTGATCATGATTGGGATTCCCGCCACGGTGGCCACGGCCTCGGATTCCTGCCAAATTGTGGCTGCCTCCTCCTCGGGTGTCGGTGCCCACTTCCGTTTCGGAAATGTCGACATCAAACTGGGAGGCATTTTGCTGCTCGGCGGGCTCGTGGGAGGGGCCATAGGCGTACAGCTCATCAAGGTGCTGCGGTCTCTCGGGAGTGCCGACTTTTTTATTACCATCACGTATATCATTGTACTCGGTAGCGTCGGAAGCTACATGTTCGTCGAGAGTCTACAAGACCTGCGCCGCGGCCAGATCGTGCCGGCGTCCAGCACCCCGGCCCGCAGGGGTGGTTTTTTCAGCAAGCTGCCGTTCCAGATGCGCTTCCCGCGGTCTGGGGTAAGGCATTCCGTGTTCGTGCCCTTCGTCTTGTGCGCGCTGGTGGGAATCCTGGCGGCCATCATGGGTGTCGGAGGCGGCTTCATCATGGTGCCGATGATGGTGTACCTGCTGCGCATGCCGATGCGCGTGGCGGTGGGGACCGATCTCTTCCAGATCCTCTTCACCTGCGCCGGCATCACCTTTATGCAGGCCGTTACGAATCACACGGTCGACCTGGTCCTGGCGCTCCTGTTGGCCGCCGGCTCCACGATGGGAGCCCAAATTGGCGCCCGTCTCACCAGGGTGTTGCGCGGTAATCAAATGAAGATCATCCTGGCGAGCATCGTCCTCCTCGTCATGCTGAAGTTGGTCGTCGGGATCGTCCAGGTTCCTCCCAACCTTCTGGCGCAGGCAAAAGGGCACTGACATGAACCCGCTGAAAGCCGTCGTTCTGTTGTGGCTTATCAGCCCGCTCGCCGCCGCGGGGCTGGGCCTCAAGGTGACGCCCCAAGTGGTGGAGATGGGGACGTTCTACAGAGGTGCCAAGATACAGATTGAATACCTGGGCGAGCCTGGCGCGAAGCCGGTGGTGGTGATCAAGGGCAGCGAGGTGAGCGAAATCTTCAACGTCAAAGGCCGGGCGGGACCCATCTGGGTGAACACCGGCAAAGTGTCGATCTCCGGGGTGCCCTCACTGTATCTTTCCATGAGCCCGCAGGCGGTGAGCGAGTTCCTTCAGCCCGAGGCCATCGAGAAGTACATGCTCGACCTCACGGCCCTCAAGAAACAAATCAAGATCGAACCCCGAGAAATGGATGGGGACATTCTCCGCACCGAGTACCTCAAGCTCAAGAGTAGCGAGAACAGCTACCGGTTCATTAGCGATGCCGTTAAGACGGGGGAGGCGGGCCAGGATGGTGTCCCTTATGTCATCGACCTAGAATGGCCGCGAAACGCGCCGCCGGGCGACTACGAAGTGGTCGTGTACGAGTTCCGCAACGGTTCCATCGCCAAGGAGTTGCACGCGCCCCTGAAAGCGGATCGAGTCGGCTTTCCCGCCACCATGGCATCCTTGGCGAAGAACCGTCCCGAGATCTACGGGGTGCTATGCGTGATCTTGGCTGTGTTGGCTGGCTTTGGGATGGACTCGCTGGTCGCGGCGCTACGCCGCAAAGGCAAGAGCAGGCCCGAGCCCGCTGAGGCGATCTCGGGGCACTGAGCGAAAGTCTAATCGCTATGGACGATCTGGCTGTTGCCAAACTGCGTCCTGTAAAGCCTGCGCGGTGTCGGTAGCGGGGTGCCGCGACGTAGACCCGGCAGGCTGTCTACGAATAGTGAAATCACCAGCGCCACCTGGTCGGGTCCAGGGCGCCATGAGGGGGCGGAAACCAACTCGGCTCATACAGCGTTTCCCAGCAGGAGTCAGACGTCATGATGCTTGCGCTAGGCGTGTCAGGGATTTTGCTTCTGGCTGCCGCCATATGCTGGTACGCGGTCCGCAGATCCTCGCATGCCCCCCAGCTAGGCACGACCGAGCTTCCGCACGATACACGACCGGTCGCAACGGCTGTCCCTGCAGACAGCAGGGCCAGCCTGGACACCGGCATCCTGGAAGACACGGACGAGACCGCGAACTCCGGCGGACGAGACCGTAAGCCGGCGGGGAAACTGTCCTTGCTGGGCGACCTCGCGGCCGGGATCGCACACGAGATCAACAACCCCGTCGCGATCATGCTGGAAGAGGCGGGGTGGATCGAGGACCTGCTGGAAGAAGAGGACTTTCGAGAGAGCCAGAATCTTCAAGAATTCAGGAGAGCCTTGGCGCAGATCAAGAACCAAGGCGCCAGATGCAAAGCCATCATCCAAAACCTTGTGAGTTTCGGCCAGAAAAGAAGCCTTAATGTTGGAGACGTTAACGTCAACGATCTCGTTGCCGAAGTCGTCAGGGGCTATGACCAAGAGGTTCGAACCGGCAACGTGAAGATCAAGACCCATTTCACAGAGCCACTCCCCGACTGTTGGCTGTCCCAGTCGGAACTGCAGCAGGTTTTGACCAACTTGATCAACAACGCCCTCGACGCGGTGGATCCAGAAGCCGGGCGCGTCGAGATCAGGACGCGATGCTGCCGGTTCCGGAAATTCTGACCGGAAGAATTCCGGAAATTCTGTCCGGTCTTCGAAAGGAGACCGGAGATGAGAGCAGAGAAGGAGGAGGCGTTTGAAAACGTCGGTGCACGG
>JBEKBJ010000029.1:0-46388 GCA_050015455.1 Binatia bacterium | reverse complement strand
GGCGCGCGGGTGCGAAAGGCAAACAGAGTTCAAGTCGTTTAACCGCCAACTGCGGCAATACCGCCTCTCTTTCAAGAGCTTGGACCTAGGCATGGTTTCGTTAACCGGACAGCAGTGAGTTGGGCGAAGAAAGCGCCGCCTGACAGCGGGCGACCTGGGTTGGCCGCTGCCTTTTGTCACCTTTGAAGCTGACCACTTACGTTGGCTCCCTACCGACCGTTCGGTAAACAGCGAGCCAACGCACGCCTCCTGGGCGCGCCGAGGGAGAGCCACCATGACATCGACTAAAGGGACGTGGGCTGATGCGTACCGAAAGAAGTGGACCTGGGACAGAGTGACCTGGGGCAGCCATTCGGTGGACTGCTACCCCGGCGGCTGCTCGTGGCGCGTGTACAGCAAAGACGGGAAGGTCATGCGTGAGGAGCAGTCGGGCGTGTTCACGCCCATCGAGCCCGGTATCCCCGACATGAATCCGATGGGCTGCCAGAAAGGCGCGTGCTGGAGCGATCTGCTCCATGCGCCGGATCGTATCACGCAGCCGCTGAAGCGCGTCGGCGAACGCGGCGAGGGCAAGTTCAAAGCGGTATCGTGGGACGAGGCGCTCGACGACATCGCCGACGCCATGCTTGACGCCATCCAGGAGCAGGGCCCCGAGTCGATCATCACGTTGATGACGCCCGAGTTTGCTGCCACCGCCTCCCGGCTTTTCAGCGACGCCCTCGGCTCCCCGACGACCGACGGCAACGCGGAGTTCCACGACTTCAGCCCCGGCTACCACCTCACCTTCGGCGTGTTCGACCCGGTTTCCAGCATGGACGACTGGTTCCTAGCAGAATTGACTCTGATCTGGCATGCAAATCCGGTCTATACGAACATCCATTGGTATCACTACATCGCCGAGGCGCGCTACAACGGCGGCGAGGTCGTCACCATCGCGCCCGACTACAGCCCGTCGGCGATTCACGCCGATTACCACCTGCCGGTACGCATCGGCACCGACGCCGCGCTGGCGCTGGCGATGTGCAAGGTGATCATCGACGCCGGGCTCTACAACAAGCGCTTCGTGCAAGAGCAGACGGATCTGCCGCTGCTTGTCCGCAAGGACAGCGGCCGCTTCCTGAGGGGCACGGATCTCGCCCAGGATGATCGCGAGGACCAATTCTTCTGGGCCGATGAGCGCTCACACGTTGTGACTCCGGCGCCGCGCCACACCTTGGCCTGTGCCAGTGTGAGCCCGGCGCTCGAAGGGAGCTACACCGTCTCGCTCAAGGACGGGACGATGGTCGAGGTCGAGCCGGTCTTCGAGCGGCTGAAGCGCCGCCTTGAGAACTACACGCCGGAGAAGGCGAGCACGATCTGCGAGATCCACCCCGACAACATCCGCCAGCTGGCCCGCAAGGTGGCCACGCGCAAGACCAAGATCTTCATCGGGTGGAATTCTGGCAAGTACTACCACGGCGATCTCATGGAGCGCTCGATGGCGTTGCTCCTCGGCCTCACCGGCAACTGGGGCAAGAAGGGCACGGGCACGCGCTCGTGGGCCGCCGGCGGGTGGGACGGGATGGCGTTCATGGCGGACAAGGGCGTGCCGGGGCAAGAAGCGGCGCGCATGGCGCACCAGATGCGCACCCTTATGCGGCGCATGCTCACCCTGGACGATCCGACGCGCACGTTGGAGATGATCGCCAACCTGGTCTCGGCGATGAACCCCGAGCTGGGCGGCTTCGGCTCCATGATCCCGCCCGCGTTCCTCTGGTACTACCAGTACGGCTACAAGGAGCGCTGGAACAACCCCGACAACAACGACCCGTCAATGAAGCGCAGCTTCGACGAGTACATCAACGAGGCGATCGACAAGGGCTGGTTTGGCCTGCAGTACTCGCAGGCGTATCGCGAGGTTGAGCCGCGGGTGCTGTTCGAGGCAGGCGGCAACATGCTGCGCCGCCAGCGCGGCGGGCAGAAGCTGCTGCTTGAGGGGCTCTGGCCCAAGCTCAAGCTGATCGTGTCGGTGGACTTCCGTCTCAACACCACCGGCATGTACTCCGACTACATCCTGCCGGCCGCCCAGCACTACGAGAAGGTTTTCATGAGCATGCCGTCGGTGCACCACCTTAACTGGGTGCTGACCGACCGCGCGGTGCCGCCGCCGGGGCAGGCGCTTCCCGAGCATGACATCGGCGTCATGATCCTGGAGGCGATCGAGCGCCGTGCCGCTGCCCGCGGGATGACCGGGTACACCGATCGCAAGGGCACATACCGCTCGCTCGTCGGCATATCTGGGAAATACACCCTCAACGGCGCGCTGCGCGACGAGGACCGCTTCTTCGATGAGTCCGTGCGCGACAATGCCGTCTACGGCATTTTCCCGGAAGGGACGTCGCTGCAGACGCTGCGCGAGAAGGGCTACGTGCGCTTCGTCGGCTGGGGCCTGGCGGGGCACGGGGAGTCGCAAGCTTCGACCATCAAGCCGGACGAGGTGCACAACCCGTTACGCTGGCACACCGAGGACAAGATCCCGTACGCCACCCTGGTGCGGCGGGCGCAGTTCTACATCGATCACGAATGGTTCCTGGAAGCGGGCGAGGAGTTGCCCACCCACAAGGAAACGCCCGGGCACGGCGGCCCGAAGCGGCGGTTCCTGATGACCAGCGGGCACAACCGCTGGTCGATCCACTCGATGAACATGCTGAACCGCCACCTGCTCAACACGCACCGCGGCGAGCCGTTCGTATTCATCAACGACAAGGACGCGGCCAGTCTCGGTATCACCAACGGTGAGCAGGTGAAGGTCGTCAGCGACGTGGGCGAATGCATCATCCAGGCGAAGCTCACGCCCTCCTGCCGGCCGGGCCAGGTGATCGTCTACAACGGCTTCGAGCCCTTCATGCACAAGGGCTGGTACGGCCAAGCGGACGTGGAACCCGGCCACGTCAAGTGGCTCGGGTTTGCTGCGGGCTACGGTCACCTCACCTACCGCCCCACCTCCTGGCAACCGGTCCCGGCGGATCGCGCCGTGCGGGTCGACGTGGAGAAGATCGGGTAGCGCGGCACCGCTTGCATGTTCCGATTATATTGTAGGGGCGACCGGGCGGTCGCCCCTACGGCTCAGCCAGTGGCAGACGACCTGACTTTCGCCACGGCGCGGTCCATCGCCCAGTAGACGACGCCGGGAACAAACCGCTTCGCCAGGACGCTCATGCGACTGTCGAGACCGGGGATGATGAGAAACCTTTCCCGCGCCATGCCACGCAGGAGCGCGTCGGCCACGGCTCCCGCTGAGAGGACCTTCGTCGTCGCGGAAATTGCGCGCGTCTCTTCGGGCTTGGTCAGGTTCTCGGTCTTGAATCCCGGCGTGTCGGTGTCGGGTGGGCAGAGCACCGAGACCGTGATGCCGTGTGGCTTGAGCTCGCCGCGCAGCGCCTCGGAAAAGCCCACGAGCGCGAACTTGGAGGCGCAGTAGTCGGTGTAGCCGAACACGCCGATGAGGCCGGCGACAGACGATGTGTTGACGATGTAGCCGCGGCCCTTGGGCTTCATGTGTGGCAGCAGCGCCTGGATGGTGTTCCAACAACCATGCAGGTTCACCACCATCGTCTCGGCGAACTGTGCGTAGGTAATGTCCTCGAATCGGTGCGGATAGGCGCGCCCGGCGCAGTTGATGAGCACGTCCGGCGCGCCGCGCTCGGCAACGAGCGTCTGCATCGTCGCCACAACCTGGTCGTGATCAGCTACGTCCAGCTGCCGCCACGCGACGGACTGGCTCGGCCGCCGGCATGCGGTGCGCACCGCGTCAGCCGCCCGCTCGAGCGGTTCGCGACGGCGCGCGAAAATCGTCACGTCAGCACCCAACGCCGCCACACGCTGCGCGACGGCCAGGCCGATGCCGAGCGAGCCGCCGACTACGTAGACCTGCGCACCATCGAACTCCGTTGCTTTCATGGCACCTCCTACCCACTCTGCCCTGCCTTCAGGCGACACTCTCACCGGCCCGATTCGCCCAACCGCCGGATGAACACCACCACCGACCGTGCTTTCACCGTGTAGCTCCCCAAGGCTGACTGCGCCTCCCTGCCCGGTTCACAGAAGTCGTCCGGGGAATCCAGGGCCGTGTCGATGACCCGCCTCCACTCTTCCGCGCGCCCCTCCTGGATGAAGAAGTGCAGGTCTTCCCGATGCGCGTTGATCATCACGTAGAGATCATCGTCGTGCTGTGACGCGCCGCGCAGGAAGAAGGCCAAACTGTGTGAATCCCAAGAGATGTCCACCGACGGTCCGACACCGTACCAGCGGACGTCGTCGCGCCAGAACCGACTGCGGCTCAATGACGGGTGGGCCTTGCGGAAGGCGATCATCATCTTGAAGAAGCGAAAGATGTCTGCGTTTGCCGCCTGCCGGCGCCAGTCGAGCCAGCTGGTCTCGTTGTCCTGGTTGTAAGGGTTGTTATTCCCCTCTTGCGTCTGCATGAACTCGTCACCGGCGCGCAACATCGCGGTCCCGTTGGAGAGAAACAAGAGACAGCAGAAGTTCTTGATCTGGCGTTTACGCAGCTGCAGCACCTCGGGGGGCACGCCGCTATCTCCCTCCCACCCACAGTTACAGCTGTAGTTCTCGGGCATTCCATCGGTGTTGTTGCGGCCATTGGCCCAGTTCTGTTTCTGCTTGTACGAGACCAGATCATAGAGCGTGAAGCCGTCGTGTGAGGTGACGTAATTCACGCTCTGGTAGGGGTGGTAGGCGTAGATGCGCTCGTCCGGAAAGAGGTCATCGCTGCCGTACAGGCGCTGCATGACGGTGGACACCATGCCGGCGTCGCCCCTGACGAAACGGCGCATGTCGTCGCGGAAGCGCCCGTTCCACTGAAGCCACAGGGTTCCGGGAAAACTCCGGCCCAGCTGGTAAACGTCAGTGGCGTCCCACGGCTCGGCGATCAGCCGGAGGTTTGAAGAATCCGCTTCGAAGCGAATGTCCCCGAACAGTGGCGGATCCTCCCGGTTGATCGATCCGTCCAGGTTGCGGGCGAAGATGGAAGCGAGGTCGAACCGAAACCCATCGACGTGCATGTCTCTGGCCCAAAAGCGCATGCTGTCGGCAACCATTCTGCGCACGTAGCGGTTGGCGCAGTTCAAGCTGTTCCCGGTCCCCGAGAAGTTCTCGTAGGGCGCCTTCGGGTCGCCGGACATCAGGTAGTAGGTGCTGTTATCGATCCCCTTGAAACTGTACATTGGCCCTTTGGCATCACCCTCACCGGTATGGTTGTACACCACATCGAGAATGACCTCAATGTTCGCTGCGTGCAGAGCCTTGACCATCGCGCGGAACTCATTGTGCTGCTCGCAGCTATCCCCGGTACTGCCGTAGCGGTGATGCGCGGCGAAAAAACTCACCGGCATGTAGCCCCAGTAGTTATCGTCCTGCCAGTCGAATTGGAACACCGGCATCAGCTCCACTGCCGTCACCCCGAGCTCTTGCAGGTAGGGAATCTTCTCCACCAGGCCAGCGTACTTGCCGCGTTTTTCCGCCGCCACGCCGGAGCTGGGGTGTTGCGTGAATCCTCTCACGTGCAGCTCGTAGATGATCGTATCCGATTCGTGGCGCGGACGAGGATCGCCGCCCCAGTCGAAGTGTTTCGCATCCGCCGAAATCAGGCCCAGTGAGGCTTTCCCCGCGTTGGACCCAGGCCCGATGGCGGCGCTGCGATCGAAGCTGGGCGGGAAGAACAGGGATTTTGCGTAGGGATCGAGGAGGATCTTCTCCGGATCGAAGTTGTGCCATTGGAAGCGGCCTGCGGGCTTCGGCCCGTCCACTGAGTAGGCGTAGTAGCGCGCTCCCTTCAGCATCGATTGCGGCAAACGACAGTGCCAGACTCTGCGGGACTTGTTCTTCAGGTAGTCGAGGCGGTAGCTCAGTACCGGCGTGGCCAGATCGTCTTCCGCGTACAATAGCAAGGTGACGCTCTCGGCATGCTCGGAGTAGAGCGCGAAGTTGTATGCCTGCTCGGTTTCAATCCAGGTCACACCCAGCGGAAACGGGAGACCTTCCGCCTCGGCCCAGGTCATCGCAGTCCGATCATAACGGAAGCTTGGCGAGCTTAGAGTAACCGGTGAGGGTAGAATACCGCGTTCGGCATCTGCGCGTCGTAGTGGACCTCGCTCATAGCGCAAGGGTTATCATATCAGTCAGCCACCGCATAGATAGTCGATGCGGTAGCCACAATGAGCCACGCGCGATCGACGGGACTGCGCTCGCGGCTTGCCGCTACAGCGTCACCATACCGCCGTCGACCGCTTCAATTGCAAACGCCGCAGCCAGCAGCGCCCGGGTGTACGCATCCTTGGGGTGGTCGAAGATCTCCGCCGTCGGTCCGTGCTCGACGACGCGGCCGGCGCGCATGACGATGACCTCGCTGCTGAGCGCGCGCACCACGCGCAGGTCGTGGCTGATGAACAGGTAGGCGAGACGGTGCCGCGCCTGCAACTCGCGCAGCAGATCGACGATCTGCGCCTGCACCGACATGTCGAGTGCTGAGGTGGGCTCGTCGAGCACTACGAAGCGCGGCCGCAACACCATGGCGCGCGCTATCGCGATGCGCTGGCGCTGGCCGCCGGAAAACTCGTGCGGGTAGCGGTCCTGGATGTCGGGATCGAGTCCGACCTCGCGCAGGACCTGGCCGATCATGGCGAGGCGCTCGCCCGCGTCACGTCCCAATCCATGGACCCGCAGGCCCTCCTCGATGATCTGCCCGACCGACATGCGCGGCGACAGAGAGCCATACGGGTCCTGGAAGACCATCTGGAACTCGCGCCGCAGCGGCCGCAGCGTCTTCGACGCGAGCCCCTGGATGTCACGTCCGCGGAATTGGATGCGGCCCTCGCTGCGCAGCAGGCGGAGCAGTGCCAGGCCGAGCGTGGTCTTCCCCGAGCCGCTCTCGCCGACGATGCCGACGGTGTGGCCCTCACGGACAGTGACGCTGATGCCGTCGACCGCCTTCAGGTAATCGACCGTGCGGTGCAACAACCCGCCTTTGATCGGAAACCACGCCTTCACGTCCTGCGCGGCCATCACCGCCGGCGCGTCTGCCGGCGCGGCGAGCGGCTGCCCCTTGGGCTCGGCCTCCAGCAAGTGGCGGGTGTAGGTGTGACCAGGCCGCTCGAAGATCTCCGCGGTCGGTCCGCTCTCGACGATCTTCCCCTGGGTCATGACGCACACGCGGCCGGCGATCTTGCGGACGATGGTGAGGTCGTGGGTGATCAGTAGCAGCGCCATGCCGAACTGCGCCTGCAGCCTTTTGAGCAGCGTGAGAATCTGCGCCTGAATGGTGACGTCGAGGGCGGTCGTCGGCTCATCCGCGATGAGCAGGTCGGGCTCGTTGGCCAGTGCCATGGCGATCATCACCCGCTGGCGTTCGCCGCCCGAGAGTTGGTGGGGATAGGCGCCGAGCCGCTGCTCGGCCTGCCGTAGCCCGACCAGACGCAACAGCTCCAACGTCCGCGCATGTGCGGCCGCGCGCCCCAGCGCCTTGTGCACGAACAGCACCTCGCTGACCTGCTTCTCGATCGTGTGCAGCGGATTGAGCGAGGTCATGGGCTCCTGGAAGATCATGGCGATGCGGTTGCCGCGCACGCGGCGCAAGACGGGTTCCGGGGCACCGACCACCTCCTGGCCCTCGAATCGGATGCTGCCGCTGGGATGGCGCGCCGGCGGGTAGGGCAACAGCTGCAGGATGGAGAGCGCGGTCACGGACTTTCCGGAACCGCTCTCGCCGACGAGGGCGACGGTCTCGCCTTTGTTGATGTCGAGCGAGAGGTGGCGGACGGCCTGGACCTCGCCGCCGGGCGTGTCGAAGGAGACGGAGAGATCGCGGATCTGAAGCAGCGGGTCGGTCATACGCCCTTACGCGGATCGAAGGCGTCGCGCACCGCCTCGCCGATGAAGATCAACAAGCTCAGCATCACCGCCAGGACGACGAAGCCTGCGATGCCGATCCACGGCGCCTGCAAGTTGGCTTTGCCCTGTGCCAAAATCTCACCGAGGGAGGGCGAGCCCGGCGGCAGGCCGAAGCCGAGGAAGTCGAGCGAGGTCAGCGTGGTGATGGCACCGTTGAGGATGAACGGCAGGAAGGTCAAGGTCGCCACCATGGCGTTGGGTAGGAGGTGACGCAACATGATCACCGAGTTGCGGACGCCGAGCGCGCGAGCGGCGCGCACGTAGTCGAAGTTGCGCGCGCGCAGGAACTCGGCGCGCACGACACCCACCAGCGCGGTCCAGCTGAAGAGCAGCATCAGACCGAGAAGCCACCAGAAATTGGGCGCGACCAGGCTGGAGAGGATGATGAGCAGATAGAGCACCGGCAACCCACCCCAGATCTCGATGAAGCGCTGGAACAGCAGGTCGGTCCAACCGCCGAAGTAGCCCTGCACGGCGCCCGCCATCACGCCCACTACCGAGCTCGCCAGGGTCAGGACCAGGCCGAACAGGACGGAGATGCGGAAGCCGTAGATCAGCCGCGCGGTGAGGTCGCGCCCTTGGTCGTCGGTGCCGAGCCAGTTCTCGCGCGACGGCGCCGTCGGCGCCGGCCCGGGCAACTGGTAATTGATCGTGTTGTAGCTGTAGGGAATCGGCGGCCAGATCATCCCTCCTTTGGCGTCGATCAGCTTGGCGACGGCAGGGTCGCGGTAATCCGCTTCGGTCGGCAACACCCCGCCGAAGGTTGTCTCCGGGTAGTTCTTCAGCACCGGAAAATAGAAGCGACCGTCGTACTCGACCAGGAGTGGCCGATCATTGGCGATCACATTGGCTAACAGGCTGAGACCAAACAGCACCAGGAAGATCCACAGCGACCAGAACCCGCGCCGGTTAGCGCGGAAGTTGTGGAGCCGCCGCCGGGTGAGCGGACTGATGCGCCAGCGCGGACGTTGCTCTCCTTTCACGTCTCATGCCTCGCGGCTGGCGAAGTCGATGCGCGGATCGACCAGCACATACGTCAAGTCGCTGACCAGATTCAGTACCAGCCCCACCAGAGTGTACATGTAGAGTGTCCCGAACATGATCGGATAGTCGCGGTTGATGGCGGCATCGAAGCCGAGCAGCCCGAGGCCATTCAGTGAAAAAATTACCTCTACCAATAGCGCCCCGGTGAACAGGATGCCGACGAAGGCGGCCGGAAACCCGGCGATGACGATCAGCATGGCGTTGCGAAAAACGTGACCGTACAGCACGCGCCGCTTGGTCAATCCCTTGGCGCGGGCGGTGATGACGTACTGCTTGTTGATCTCGTCGAGGAAGGAATTCTTCGTCAGCATCGTCAGGCTGGCAAAGCCGCCGATCACCAGCGAGAGGACCGGCAGGGTCATGTGCCAGAAGTAATCGCCGATGGCCGCCGGCCAGCTCAGTTGCGCCCAGTTGTCGGAGACTATGTCGCGTAGCGGAAACCACTGGACGAAGCTGCCGCCGGCGAACAGGACGATCAGCAGGATGGCGAAGAGGAAGCCCGGAATGGCGTAGCCGACTATCACGACCGCGCTGGTCCACACATCGAAACCGGAGCCGTCGCGCACCGCCTTGGTGATGCCGAGCGGGATCGAGATGAGGTAGACGAGCAGCGTGCTCCACAAGCCGAGTGAGATCGACACCGGCAGCCGGCTCAGCATGAGGTCGATCACCGGACGGTCCTGGTAGAAGCTGTCGCCAAAATCGAAGACCGCATAGCTCTTCATCATGTGAACGAACCGTTCCCAGGGGGGCTTGTCGAATCCGTAGAGCTTTTCGAGCTGGCGGACCAGCGCGGGATCGAGGCCGCGGCCGCCGCGGTACGCGCTGGCGACTCCAGCGCCCTGGCCGGCGCCGGTCGTCTCGGCACCGGTGGCGCCGCCGATGCGTGCTGTGGCGGCTACGGCAGTCCCCTTGAGGCGGGCGATCATGAGATCCACGGGCCCACCGGGTGCAGCCTGAACTATGATGAAGTTGAGCAGCATGATCCCGAACAACGTCGGGATGATCAGCAAGAGGCGGCGGATGATGTAGGCGAACATGGGTTGCGTCGAAACGGGGTTGTTACAGTGCCCGTGCTACTACCACCTCGCGGCGCTTGCTACCACCGCCGACGAGAGCCCGTGGCGCCCATGCCGAGTTGGGTTGTGGTGGGCCGAAAAGCTGTTCACGAGCGATGTCATTGGTTATGCTGTAGGCGCCATGGGTGAATTTGATTCGTACATCCATGCTTGGCGAGAGCGCTGGCGGCAGGAGCGCCGGGCAGACGTCACCGTAGCGCAACGGGCACGCACCACCGCACGCAGGGTTGCTCACCTCCTGGTGCGGCGGTACGGCGCGCGCCGCGTGGTGCTCTGTGGGTCGTTGGCGCGCGGCGACTTCCGCCGAGGTTCCGACATCGACCTGGCGGTCGAGGGTATGCCCGCAGAGCGATTCTTCGAGGCCAGTGCGGCGGCAACTAAGGCGGCAGGCGAGTTCGAAATCGACGTCGTGCCCATCGAGTCGGCGACACGCCGCTACCGCAAGTGGCTCGCAGAGGAAGGGATTGTGCTCCATGGCCAAAGCGCCCCATAGGCCCGGCGAACGATTTGCGCGGCTGGCGGCTTCCGTGCGCGAGGAGCGGGATCGCCTCGCGCGCGTGGTGCAGGAGGCGGCTGGCGCACTTGAGCAGCTGTCCTCGTCACACTCGCCGAGCACACTTGAGCTGCGTGGTCTGGGCGACGTGCTGCATGACTTCTACACCGGAGCGGAGCGCATCTTCGCGAAGATCGCCCCGGAGTTGAACGGGGGTGTCCCTGCGGGCCTGTCTTGGCACCACGAGTTGCTCGACAACATGACTCTTGAGCTGCCCGGCATCCGCCCGGCAGTCATCCGCCGCGAGGCGGCGCGTGCCCTCGAAGAGTTCCTGCGGTTTCGGCACCTATTCCGGAACGTGTACGGCTTTGAGCTCGAGTGGCCTCGGTTGCGGGCACTCGCCCGCCGTGTCCCGAAAGCATGGCGGCTCTTGAACGCCGACATTAAGCGCTTCGTCAGCTTCCTCGACGCGGCCGCGCGGGCGGAGGACTAGGGTATAAGGAGGGCGTCTGATACCAGATTGGGCTGCGACGCGGTCAGTCCTTTGAGCCCCGCACGTGGTGGTGCGTATCGAGCCAGTTGCGACGTCGCAGCCCGTCGTTTCCACCGAAGAGGAATTTTCCAGCCTGCCGTTTTTTGGGATGTGGGCCAACCGTGAGGATATGGCTGAGGCTGCCGCCTGGCTGCGCCGCGAGCGTGAGCGATGGCAGGAACGGGTGGCACGCCAGGGCCGATGCCAGGCTCCCCTCCTTACCAAGGAGGGGTCAGGGGAGGTTGCGCGGCCCATCACCAACTGTGTTAGCGAATCCTCCGATCCCACCTCCGCCGGACACTCGACCCCCCGTCGGTCTCCCTTGGTAAGGGGGACAGCTGCTTGCTTGCCGTCGTGCTGAGGAAGGATTGAGTAAGGGTCAGGGGAGAGAGTCCCCCTCTTTACGAAGGCGCGCCAGTGCCCTGAGTCGTAAGGTCGATGAACAAATTGACAAGCTGTATTACGCGGCTACGCGTTCGGCGCGCAGCACCGTGTCAATCGCGTCTTTGACTCCTTCGGCCGTCTCGACCGGACGGCGCACGTGCTCCGCGCGCCGCACCGTGAGGCCGAGCCCGGTTACCTCTTGGCGAATTTCAGCCGGCTCCCATAGCACCTCCGGCTGCCGCGGCCCGCCCACCCCTTGCGTGAGATTGAGAAGCGCGTGTCCCACCATGAAAAGGATTCCACCACGACCCAACGCCGCCGCAGCGTGCGCCAACACCGCGCGCCTCTCAGCTTCCGGCAGCTGCAGGTAGGCAACGATCACGAGCTGGAACGCAGCGGCCGCGGGTGCGAAGCTGGTGACGTCGGCCTGGACCCACTCGACGTCGACGTGCTGCCCAGCGGCTAATCGGCGCGCCCGCTCGAGCGCGACTTCGGAGTAGTCGACAGCGGTGACGACCCAACCGAGTTTGGCGAGCCAAATCGCATTTCTGCCCTCGCCACATGCCAAGTCCAGCGCCCGTCCGCGTGGAGGAACATCGCGCAGCTCCTCCTCCACGAACCGGTTCGGTTCGGCTCCCCAGAGCAGCTCCTGTGCGGCGTAGCGCT
Source organism: Binatia bacterium (assembly GCA_050015455.1). Lineage (GTDB taxonomy): Bacteria > Desulfobacterota > Binatia > HRBIN30 > HRBIN30 > JAGDMS01. Next base: position 34,246 of record JBEKBJ010000029.1, on the reverse strand, counting down.
CATTCCAGTCCTTGCAGTCCATACAGTGCCCCTCAATCGCAGCCAAGCTAGCACCTCTTCGGCCTCACGGGCGGTCGGCAACATCGCCCGTGGCCGGTTCTGGCGACCGGCCCGTCTTCTTGCTCGACACGTCGACGGCGATACCCCAGGCATCGTGGATGACGCGCTGTGCGGCCGCGAAATCAATGATTTCCCCCACCTCGGATTCGTGCAGCCCTTGCAGGAAGTCGGCAACGAGCTTTGACGATGCGCACGGATGCGCTTCCAAAAGCACCGTGTCACCCTCCAACCGGGCCAGCTTGATGGGCTCGTTGATGATGTCCACCGCCGTCCCGTCGGAGACGCCGTGGTACAAACGCTCCTCGTCGTCGGGGCGGAGCCGGATGCAGCCGTGCGTCGTGTATTTCCCGACGCTGCGCGGCGCGTTGGTGCTGTGGATGCCGTAGCCCGGCAGCGAGAGCTGTAGCCAGTATTTCCCCAAGGGGTTGTCCGGCCCCGGCGGCACCACTCGCTTCACCGGCTCGCCCTTCTCCCGCATTTCGCGCTGGATCTTCGGCGGCACATGCCACGCGGGATCGCGCCTGCGGCCGACGATGCTGTAGTGGCCCGAAGGCGTCTCCCAGGCGATTCGGCCAACACCAACCGGGAACGCGGCCACCAAGTCCCCGTCTCGCATCCAGTACAACATCAGGTCGCCGACGTTGATCACCAACCCATCCCGCAAAACCGGGGGGACGATGTGACGGTTCGAGAGCACCAGACGCTGGCCCAGGTGTAGTTTGCCTGGGTCCGCGAGATGGTTGACCACAGCCGCCAGTCGCGTGCTCATACCGAAGCGGCCGGCGATGTGGCCGAGGGTTTCGCCCTGCGCGACCACATGGACCACCTCTGTGCCTGTCACCAGGTCATAGATATTCAAAGGGGCTGGGGCGGGGTCGCTTGCCGCTCGCGCGGTAACGCTCCCGGTGTACAGCAGCAACGCAAGGGTGAGCGGGATGCGCATGAAGATCAGTTTCTGGGTAGGCGAAAACGCACCAGCGCGCAAGGTAGGAGTGCAGGACTCAACTTGCTGCGCCATACGTGTCAGGGTATGCTCCGGCGCGCAAGCCTGGGCTTGCGCCACATGGAATTCATCCTGCAAAACCACAGTAGCTACCCTGGGATCGGTGCCCGCACTGACGGCCAGACCCGACTGGCAAATCAATCGGCAGTGATCGATGAGATCCTGCACGAGCAAGAACAGACCGGCATCGACGTCGTCACCGACGGCCAAGTTCACTGGCACGATCCGATCTCGCACATCGCCGGCGCACTCGAAGGCGTGCGCTTGGGCGGGGCGGTACGCTATTTCGGCACGGAACGGCCGGTTCGCCAGCCGCTGATTACCGGCTCGTTGCACCGCCCGCGCTCCATTCTTTGCGAGGATTTTATCTCTGCTAGCCGCATCTCGCGCTTGCCGGTCAAGCCGGTGCTTCCCGGCCCGTACACCTTGGCTCGATTCAGCGCCATCGAAGCCGGCCCCTACACCGACCTGGCCAGCCTGGCGCATGCCTTCAGCGAAATCCTGGCGCTCGAGGTGCGCGATCTGGCGCGGGCCGGCGCACGCTACATCCAGATCGAGGAACCGGCGATTCTCTCCCACAGCGACGATATTCGCCTGCTGCGGCAGCTCCTGGAACCCGTGTGGAGCGCCCGTGGCGGCGCCGAGTTGGTGGTGGCAACCTACGGCGGCGATGCCGAGCCGCTGTACGCACAGCTGAACTCATTGCCGGCTGACATCCTGGCGCTCGATATCTGCGCCGGCCCTAGGCTCGCCGAGCTGATAGCGGCGACCGGCGCGAGCAAGGTGCTGGCGCTCGGCCTGATCGACGGCCGCCACCCGCGGCTCGAGGAAGCCAGCGCCGTGGCCCGGCAAGTCGACGCCATCGTGAAACGTTATGTGCTCGAGTCGCTACACTTGCTACCGTCCTCTGGCTTGCAGGGGTTGCCGCGCGATGGCGCCCGCGCCAAACTGGAGTTGTTGGGTCGCGTGCGGCAGCTGCTACGTTGGTGACATCGTGCCGCTCATCCCAAGAGCCGAACCCGCCCGGCGCGGGTCTGTTGGACCAATGAACCGATCAACGAGGTTGGCCCTTTTGTCATTCCCGGAATTTCCAAAGCCTGCCCCCGCGAAGGCGTGGGGCGGAAATTCACTCCCCACCGCTCCTGGATGCCCGCTTGGAGATTGCGGGCATGACGAGCTCGGAACGGCCGGTTCATTGGGACTGAGGCAGAGGATATTTCTGCCATGTTCGCCGAGTACTTAGGATCGTCTCAGAATGACTCGTAATGATTTAAAGCAGCTCTTGGATCAACTCGGTTTGCGCGGCGACCATGTCGTCGTGCATGCTTCGCTGTCAAGCTTCGGCGACGTAGAAGGGGGCGCCACGGCGGTGTGCTCGGCGCTGCTCGAAGCCGTCGGTGGTGGCGGCACGGTGATGATGCCGGCATTCACCTACGCCGAGACTTGGCCCGGCGCAGCCGCCGGCAAAGCGCTCACCCGGCCCACCGCGTTCCACGCGGATCTGCCGGTGAGTCGGGAAATCGGCGCCATCGCCGAAGCCTTTCGCCGCCTACCGGGCGTATTACGCAGCAGTCATCCGACGCATTCCTTTGCCGCCTGGGGGCGCCACGCACGCGAGGTGCTCTCGACCCAGCGCGACAACAATCCGCTCGGGCCTCTCAAGAAACTCAACATCATGCAGGGGCAAGTGCTGTTGCTCGGTGCCTCGCTGCAATCGGTGACGGCGCTGCACGTGGCCGAAGAGCGCTTCGGCGTTCCCTATCTCAACCGCGGCATCGCGGTGCGCGTCAACGCCGCCGGCTACGATGAGCGCGTGGTGCTTGAGAACCTGCCGGGCTGCAGCGCTGCTTTCATCAAGCTTGAAGAACAGCTGGATCCCGCCAAGGTGAAGTCGGTCGCACTCGGACGCGGCGCGGCCAGAAAAATCCCGGTCCGTTATCTCATGCAACTCGCGAGCGCACAGCTCGACCGCGATCCACGCTTTTTCGTCTGCGAACGGCCCGACTGCGCCAGCTGCGAGAGCAAACGCGCCGCGCTCGCCGCCGCCGACCCGAGCACGCCGGCCCCGACGCCGAAGACGCCGTAGCCTGCTCACGAGACCGTAGATCTTCTCCGAACCAGCCCTTCGAGACGCGGCCAAGGGACGGCCGCTCCTCAGGGCGAGCGGAAGATTCCCCTTTTGGATTCAATAGCCACACCGCTCGGGCTGAGGAGGCCCCGTCCTTCCAGGGGCCGTCTCGAAGCCCGCCCGCTGACTTTATCGACGCCCGCTCACGCGGCCTCGTCCAACCAGGCGCGGCCGAGGGCGAGCTTGCGCCCGCGCACGGTGGCCAGCACGTACGGGCCCTGCGGCAGCACCGCCACGTGCGCCCGCGTCCCGTAGCGCTGCAGCGCCTGCTCGACGGCGTCTTCCACGCTTGCGGCCGGTGTTGCCAACAGGCCGCGGACCGTCTCGGAGGCCAGTCCATCGGTCACCAACACTACCTCCGCCTTGCGCAACACTTGACACAGATGCTGTACCATCCACTGATCGATACGGAAGAAACCGGGCGCGGTGATGCGTGCCATGAAGTCGTCGTTGCTGCGCGCGCCCCGCAACAGTTGCTGGAAATCGTCGCTCCCGACCCCCTCGCTGATGGCGGCCGCCAGAATTATCGTGCCGCCGCGGCGCACCACGTTGAGCGCGCCGGTGAGGCCCTTGATCGCCTGATAGAACGTGGCGTCCAAGGGATACCCGCCCGCGGAGGTGATGACGATGCCCGCCGGCTCATCGAGGTCGACGCGCACCTCACGCTCGACGGCGTCCATGCCGGCTGCATGGGCGCGTTCGAGATCCCCGGCGAACACCCCCGTCAGACGCCGGGCACGGTCGACCGAGACGTCGACCAGAAAGTCCACCTTGGCGAGGCGCGCGATCTCCAGTGCGTCTTCGTGGAACGGGTTGCCGGCAATGATCCCCGGACCGATATTGTCTTCCAGCATCGCCGGCCCGTGTGCGCTGCGCATGGTCTCGACACCAGCGAGACCCGGGGCCACCCCTTTGCGCCCGCCGGAGTAGCCCGCCATCAAGTGCGGCTCGATCAAGCCGGTGACCACCTTGAGATCGGCGTTGAGGAAGCCGCGGTCGAGCCAGATCTCGGTGCCGCGCCGCGTACGCCCGAGATGCACGTGCTCCTCGGCGTTGCGGGCGACGTGGTTGCGGAAGCGGTAGCGCTCGACCAGCTCTGGGCTCGTCATCTCGATAAGCTCGTCGCGGGTGTTCGACCGATGCAGGCCGGTCGCCACCAGGATCTCGATCGTTTCGCGGGCGATGCCGGCAGCTTCCAGCGCACGCAAGATAGGCGGCAGGATGATGCCGTTCGGCACAGGCCGCGTCTTGTCCGAAATGACGACAACCGCGTCGCGCCGGCCGCGGGCGAGGTCCGCCAGCGGGCGGGCGCCGATAGGTGTTTCGAGTGCATGGGCGACGGCCGCAAACGGATCGGGCAGCGGCTCCCCTTTCGACGGCTCGGCCACCGAGACCAGCAAACCGTCCGGCAGCCGCGCGCTCAACCCCTTGCGACCGTAGTCGAGCCGGATTTCCATGAACACGAAATCTACTTCGTCTCGTTCGCGCTGACAATGGCTCGTAGCTGAGACTCTGGCAGCCGGCCAGCAACGTGGCATCCAGCGACTTCATCAGCGGTTTGCACCCGAGTCATCCCAACCCAGGCATCTCGGTGTTGCGCCGCGCGCCCGAGCGCGCCAGTATCAGCCCATGCACAGCTATCGAAAAGTCATTCCGTTCCACGTGAAGAAACGCATGGCGTTCGTCAACATCACGCCGCAGGTGCAGGAGGCGCTCAGAGAAAGCCGCATCCGCGAGGGCCTCTGCTTGGTGAATGCGATGCACATCACCGCCAGCGTGTTCATCAACGACGACGAGCCGGGCCTGCATGAGGATTATGCCCGCTGGCTGGAGCAGCTGGCGCCGTACGACCCGAGCCCGCAACGCTATCATCACAACCGCACGGGTGAAGAGAATGGCGACGCGCACCACAAGCGGCAGGTGATGGGACGCGAGGTGGTGGTGGCGGTCACCGACGGTGAGCTCGACTTCGGGCCGTGGGAACAGATCTTCTACGGCGAGTTCGACGGCAACCGCACCAAACGCGTGCTCATCAAGATCATCGGAGAGTAACGCGCCAACCGTAGGTCTGCGCCAGCCCCTCTACGTTGCGTCTGCTCACTCGCCATAGCGCTGCTTGTAGAAGTCCAGGATCTTCTGGCGCTCCTCCGGCCCCAGGCCTTTGCGCCAGGCGTGTTCGGGCTGATCGAGCACGTCACTGATCACCTTCTTCAGCTCGGGGTCGTCGCCGGCCAGCTGCTGCGCCTCGGGAATCAGCTCGAAGTAAAAATGCTGTGCCATCTCGAAGAAGCCGTGCCACTGCACGTAGTCCGGGCCCTGCATGGAGGCGCCCATGCGCGCCCGCCGCCCCTCATGGTGCCATAGCAGGTAGAAGGTCCACTCGATCTTGTCATCGAACGGGTCGGGCGTGATCTTCTTCTTCGCCCGCAACGCGTCCATGATCTGCTGCGCTGGTTTGGCGAACTTGTCGTTGTAGAAATCGATGGTCTTGTCGTACTGCATGTAAAAGGCTTTGACAAAATCAGGACCGTGGCAGTGGCCGCACATCTCTTGCATCTTGCCGCGCCGTGCCTCCCAGTTTTCCAGCTTTTTCGAGATCACGGGGCGCAACGTCCAGCTGATGCGGGCGCCGACGTCGTGCGTGACCGCCTGCGTGGCGGTGGCGCTCATGTGGCACGTGGGGCAGGTGGGCGCCGCGCTGTAATCCTTGCCTAACACCCAAGACTCGCTCTCGAGGTGCATGTCGGCCTGGCGCGCCCGAAAGGCAATGCCATGCTTCGACTCGTTGTAGATCTCGATTTGCGGATGATCCGGACCCATGTGACATTTGCCGCACGTATCGGGGTAGCGCCCCATGGCGCGGCTGAACACGTGGCGTGAGTGGCAGGCGGTGCACGAGCCGCGGCTGCCGTCCAGGTTCACCCGCCCGATGCCGGTGTTCGGCCACGTCAGGGGGTCGATTTTCGGCTTGCCCTTCTCGTCTGTTGCCGGCTTGCCGTCACTGCCAAGGAGCAGCCGCACCGTCGAGCCGTGACATTGCCAGCAGCCGTTGGCGGCGGCCAGCGAGCCTTCCGCCAATTCGCCGAGCACGTTGTCGAGCGAGCCGATGAACTGTGTCGCCTGCGCATGGTGGCTCTGGGTGAACTCCTCGCTCTCCTGCACGTGGCAGCTGCCGCAGTCCTTGGGCGTGACGATGGTGGCGATGGTGCGGCCGTAGTGCGCAAAAGCGTCGGCGTCTTCCGCGTTCGCCTGATGGCATTCGTAGCAGCCGACGCCGAAAGTAGCGTGCTTGGAGTCGGCCCATTGCTGGGCGATGGCTGGGGTCTTCTGAGAATGGCACTTGTAGCAGGCCTGACTCTCCGGGGTCAGTGACGGCTTGGTCTTCTTTGCGGCAGTCTTCGCTGATGCGGGCATGGCGATCAGCAACACAGCGACGACGGAAACAAAGCGGCCCATATTCCCTCCCACATGGCGGACTCGATGCGCGTACCATATCGACCGTCGGCTATCGACTACCCACTGAATGATTTTCGGACTGAGTTAGTGATCGCCGGCGGAACAGAGGTCCGCGAGCGCCGGGCCGATCTCCGGGTAGCGGAACTCGAACCCGAGGCGCTGAGCCGCGCGCGGCAGCACGCGCTGGCTGGCGAGGAGCACGGTTGACATTTCGCCCAATGCCAGGCGCAGCACGATCGCCGGCACCGCCAGCACGGCCGGACGGCGTAGAGCCCGGCCGAGCACCGCCGTGAACTCGGCATTGGTGACCGGCGTAGGTGCGACGCCGTTCAACACACCACTCACTTCGGTATGGTCGATCGCGTGCGCGAATAGACCGACGAGATCGCCGACATTAATCCAACTCATCCACTGCCGGCCTGATCCCAGCCGGCCCCCGACCCCGAGCCGAAACAGCGGCAACATCTTCCGCAACGCCCCACCATCTTTGCCGAGGACCACGCCGGTTCGAATGATGGCGACACGCACCCCTAGTTCCTCGGCAGCGAAGGCCTCGTGTTCCCAAGCTTCGCAAACTTCCGCCAGGAAGTTGCAGCCCGCGGCAGGCGCTTGTCTTCTCGTTCCCACTAACATGAAACCAGAAGCGGCGGCGGCAACTTGCCCCGAGCGACCCAACGGGGAGCGGCCCGGTGGACCTCCGGCGGGCGGCCCTGCCGCCTCGTCCAGCTCTTCATCGCCGCGGTCGCCGTAGTAGCCGATCGCTGACGCCGAGAGCAGGGTAGCGGGCCGCGCGGTGGCCGGCAACGCCGCCAGCGCGCGCACGAGGGCGCGGGTGCCGGTCACCCGCGACTCGAGGAGAACCTGCTTGCGCGCCGACGTCCATCGCCGATCCAAGATGCCCTCGCCGGCAAGATGCACGACCGCGCCGACGCCCTGGAGATCCGCCGCCTGCGGACCCGAACCCGGATCCCACGCGCGACATTCACATCGAACTGGCAGGAGGCGGCGGGCGCTCTCAACGTTGCGCGTCAGCGCCACCACCGTATGTCCCCCGGCGAGCAGTCGGCGCACCAGGTGGGAGCCGATGAACCCCGTTGCCCCCGTGATTAGGATGCGCATGGTGCTCGCTGCCTTTCTCTCGGCGAACGGTTCGGTGTTGATTTGCCGGCGTGCAGTTGCCAACGTACCGCGATTCTTGTAGCCAGAATAAATCTACCTAACGTTTGTGTCCCAACAGATGACAGAACTCAATAAGGCCTACGATCCTGCAACCGTTGAAGATCACTGGTACGGTTTCTGGGAAGGAAAAGGGTACTTCTCCGCTGACGAAACGCGGCCCGGACCGCGCTTCGCTATCGTCATCCCGCCGCCCAACGTCACCGGCGTGCTCACCATGGGGCACGTGCTCAACAACACCTTGCAAGACGTTCTCGTGCGCTTCAAGCGCATGGACGGCTACGTCACCCTGTGGCTGCCCGGCACCGATCACGCCGGCATCGCCACGCAGAACGTGGTCGAGAAGCAGCTAGCGGCGGAGGGCCTGAGCCGGCACGACCTCGGCCGCGAGCAGTTCGAGCAGCGCGTCTGGGCTTGGAAGGAACGCTACGGTAGCACGATTCTCTTGCAGCTGAAGAAGCTCGGCTGCTCCTGCGATTGGCGGCGCGAACGCTTCACCATGGATCCCGGCCTGTCGCAGGCGGTGCGCGAGGTCTTCGTCCGCCTCTACGAAAAGGGACTCGTCTATCGCGGCCTGCGCATCATCCACTGGTGCCCGCGCTGCCACACCGCGCTCTCCGATGAGGAAGCGATCACGACCGAAGGGGGCGAGAGCGGCCATCTGTGGCACATCCGCTATCCAGCCGAGGACGGCAGGGAGGGCGTGGTGGTCGCCACCACACGGCCGGAAACCATGCTGGGTGACACGGGCGTCGCCGTGCATCCGGAAGATGCGCGCTACCGCGATCTGGTCGGCAAGCGCGTGATCCTGCCGCTGATGGAGCGGCCGATTCCCGTCATCGCCGACACGCTCGTCGATCCGGCCTTCGGCACCGGTGCCGTTAAGGTCACGCCGGCACACGATGCCAACGACTTCGAGATGGGCCAGCGGCATCACCTCCCGCCGCTCGTCATCATGACCACCGAGGGACTCATCAACGAGAACGGCGGCGCCTACGCCGGCCTCGACCGCTTCGAGGCGCGCCAGCGGATCGTGGCCGACCTCGAAGCCCGCGGGCTGCTGGTCAAGACGGAACCCTACCGCGTCCCGGTGCGCCGCTGCGAGCGCTGCAACACGCTCATCGAACCCTACATGTCGCAGCAGTGGTTCGTACGTATGGCACCGCTGGCACAGCCCGCGATCGCCGCGGTGCGCGAGGGTAAGCTGCGCCTGTCTCCGGAGCGTTGGATCGGCGTCTACCTGCACTGGATGGAGAACATCCGCGACTGGTGCATCAGCCGCCAGCTGTGGTGGGGTCACCGCATTCCCGTCTGGTACTGCGACGACTGCGGCAAAGAGACCGTCGCGCGCACAGACCCGACGCGCTGCGCGCATTGCGGCGGCAGCAAGATCCAGCAGGACCCCGATGTCCTGGATACCTGGTTCAGCTCGTGGCTGTGGCCGTTCTCGACCATGGGTTGGCCGGAGGACACGCCCACACTGCGCCGGTTCTATCCGACAGACACCCTGATCACCGCCGCCGACATCATCTTCTTTTGGGTGGCTCGCATGGTGATGGCGGGCTACGAGTTCATGGGCGAGCGCCCGTTCAGCGACGTCTGCTTCAACAGCATCGTGCGCGACCTGCAAGGGCGCAAGATGTCCAAGTCGCTCGGCAACTCGCCCGACCCGCTGGACGTCATCGCCAACTATGGCGCCGACGCCCTGCGCTTCACGATCGTCTCGCTGGCGCCGTCGGGGGAAGACGTGCGCTACGCGGTGGAGAAGACCGACCTCGGCCGCCATTTCGCCAACAAGATCTGGAACGCGGCGCGCTTCGTGTTGATGAACGTAGAAACCGAGAGCGTCTTCCCGCTGTCCATTGTCGACAAACCAGCGATGTCACTGGCGGATCGTTGGATCCTGTCGCGCCTCCAAACCGTAATAGACGATGTCCGTAGCGCCATTGCGGCTTATCGCTTCAACGACGCAGCGCTCGCGATCTATCAGTTCATTTGGCATGAGTACTGCGACTGGTATCTGGAGCTATCAAAGGCCGCTCTGTTTGGATCCGATCAGGGCAAGAAGGCTGTAGTCCAAGTCATTCTTGTTCACGTACTTGAACAAGCGATGCGATTACTGCATCCGTTCATGCCCTTCGTGACGGAAGAGATCTGGCAGTGCCTACCTGCACTCAAGTATACCGACAGCATCATGGTCGCGCCGTATCCCCACGTCGACGAGGCCCTGCGCGATATGTCGGCCGAGACCAGCATCAACCAGCTCATCGAGGCGGTGCGCAGCGTGCGCAACATCCGCTCCGAGCTGGGCATCCCGCCGAGCGCCGCGGTGACCGTCCACATTGCCGGCGATGGTGGCGGCGAAGACGCGCGTGCGCTCGAGCCGTACATGAAAGCGCTGGCGCGCATCCAGAGCGTCGAGTGGCTCGGCGGCGGCCAGCGGCCGAGCGGTGAGCCTTCGGCGTTGGTCGAAGGAGTCGGTGAGATCTTCGTCACTCTACGCGGCGTCGTCGATCCGGCCGAGGTGCGCAAACGGCTCGAGCGCGATCTGGCCAAGCTGCAGAAGGAGTTGACCGGAGTCGAAAGCAAGCTGAGTCGGCCCGACTTCGTCGACAAGGCGCCGGCGGAGATTGTGGAGAAGGAACGCCAGCGGGCCGCCGGTCTGCGCGAACGGCAGCAAACGCTGCAGCGTCACCTGGCGGCGCTGCGGGGAGAGTAAGGAACGAAAATGTCAAACCGGAAACGGGAAATTGAGAATGGGAAACCGGTCAACGGACCGGCCACATCATTGGCCGGTTTGAGATTTGCCGTTTGCCATTTCCGGTTTGACATTCTCAAGGCTTTGCCATGGACATCTTCGATCTGACTCTCGTCGACACCATCGTCCGCAACGCGCTTGCCGAGGACCTGGGCAAGGGCGACCTCACCACGCGTCTTACCGTCGCCAAAGACACCCGCGCACGGGCGGAGATCGCCGCCAAGGAGGGGGCGATCGTTGCTGGGCTGCCGCTGCTTCGCAAGGTGTGCGATGCGGTCGGCGGCGGTATCGACGTCGCCGAGTTGGTGCTGGACGGCACTAGCATCACCACCGGTGATGTGCTGGCGACGCTGGCCGGACTTGCCCACCGGCTACTGGCCGCGGAGCGCGTCATGCTGAACTTCTTGCAGCACCTGTGCGGGGTGGCCACGCTCACGAATCGATTCGTGACGGCGGTCAGCGGCTGCGGCTGTCGCATCGTCGATACGCGCAAGACCATTCCCGGGCTGCGCGTCCTGGAGAAATACGCGGTGCGTGTCGGCGGCGGGTTCAATCACCGCCACGGTTTGGACGACGGCGTTCTGATCAAGAACAACCACATCACTGCGGCCGGCGGAGTGAGCGCCGCCGTGGCCGCCGCCCGCGCCGGCGCGCCGCACGGCCTCAAGATCGAGGTCGAATGCGGCACGTTGGGCGAAGTAGGCGAGGCGCTGACGGCGGGCGCCGAGATCATCTTGCTGGACAACATGACTCCCGAAGCGATCGCCGAAGCCGTGCGCCGGATCGCCGGCCGAGCGCTGACTGAGGCCTCCGGCGGCATTGATCTAGATAATGTCCGAGCGGTGGCCGAGGCTGGGGTGGACATCATCTCCATCGGTACGCTTACGCATTCCGCTCCCGCCATCGACATCCACATGACCCTGTTCCTGGAATGATGATTACCTCCGCAGCTCCGCACCGCCCGCTCTCCATCGACGATCTCCGCCGGGCGTGTGCGGCAATACGCTTCGGACAAGACATCCGCTATTTCGAAAGCGTCAGCTCGACCAACACCGTGGCCCACCAACTCGCGCTGGAGGGTGCGGCCGAGGGCACTGTGGTCATCGCCGAAGCGCAGAGCAAGGGACGTGGGCGGCTCGGGCGCACGTGGGAGTCGCCGCCTTACCGGAATTTGTATATGTCGCTGATCCTGCGTCCGCAGGTTTCGGTGGCGTACGCACCCCAAATCGGACTCATCGCGGGACTGGCGGTGGCAGAAACGACGCGCGGGTGGGCCGTGGATGCCACCATCAAATGGCCGAACGACGTTCTCGTGGGCCGGCGCAAAGCGGCGGGCATCCTGACCGAGATGGAAGCCGAGGACGGCCGCGTGCGCTTCATCGTGCTTGGCGTCGGCGTGAACCTCAACAGCACACCCGAAGACTTTCCACCCGAGCTGCGCGACAAGGCGATAGGTATGTGCAGCGCGGCGGACGCGCCCATCGATCGCGTCAGGTTTGCCGCCCGCTTGCTGTCGCAACTGGAGCAACGCCACGGGTTATTCTTGCGTGAAGGATTTGCCGCCATCCGTCCATTGTGGGAAGGTCTCTCCTGCCTGACTGGACGACACGTCCAGATCGAGGGTGGAGGAGAACAGTGTGCCGGTGTGGTCATCGGCCTGGATGCCGACGGCGCGTTGCGAGTGCTGCATGCCAACGGTGAGGAAACCCGGGTGGTCGCCGGCGACGTGACTGTGATAGGCGAATATGCGTAGGGGCGCACGGCCGCGCGCCCCTACAGTGAGCTGAACCATGTTCTTCGCTATCGACGTGGGCAACACCCAGACCGTGTTGGGCGTCTATGACGGCAAGACCCTAAAACACCACTGGCGCCTGCAGACCGACAACAACCGCACGGCAGATGAGCTTGGCGTGATCGTGCGCAACCTGCTGGCCGGCGTTGGCAACCCGGAGATCGCCGGCATCGCGGTGGCGTGCGTGGTGCCGTCGATGAATCAGGTCATGGAGGTCCTGTGCCGGAAGTATCTCGGCGTGTCACCGCTGCTGGTCGGCCCGGGTGTGCGTACCGGCATGCCGATCCTGTACGACAAGCCGCAGGAGGTCGGTGCCGACCGCATCGTCAACGCCATCGCCGCCTATGAGCGTACGCACGACACCACCATTGTAGTCGACTTCGGCACTGCGACCACCTTCGACTATATTTCGGAGAAGGGCGAGTACGTCGGCGGCATCATCACGCCGGGTCTCGGCATCTCGAGTGACGCCTTGTTCGAGCGCGCCGCCAAGCTGTATCGTGTGGAGTTGGCAAAGCCGAAGCACGTCGTCGGGCGCAATACCATTCAGGCCATCCAATCCGGCCTGATCTACGGCTACGTGTCGCTGGTCGATGGGCTGGTGGCGCGTATCCAAAAGGAAAACCGGGTCAAAGCGCGGGTCATCGCCACCGGCGGCTTCGCTCCGCTGCTGGCGCCGGAGTCGGAAACCATCGAAGAGGTAGACGAGTTCCTGACGCTGGATGGCCTGCGCTTGATTTATGAACGAAACTCTGAGGATTGAATCGGAGGCAATATGGCTGATGATGTGAAGCTCATCCGTAGCGTCGGCGTCGTAGGCCAGGGAGGCGTCGGCAAAACCTCCCTGGCGGATGCGCTCCTGTTCGCGGCCGGCGCCGTGACGCGCCTGGGCCGCGTCGATGACGGCAGCTCGAACTTCGACTTCGAGCCGGAAGAAACTCGGCGGAAGATAACGCTGAGCACGGCCTTCTACAGCCTGCCGTGGAAGAAGCACGACGTCACCATCGTCGATACGCCGGGATACGCTAATTTTCTGCTCGACACGCTCAATTGCATGCGTGCCTGTACCGGCCTGGTGTTCGTGCTGGCGCCGGCCGCCAACGAGTTGCGAGTCGAGGCCGAAAAAATCTGGGCGCGGGCGGGAGAACTCCGCCTGCCGGTCATCAGCTTCGTGAGCCGCATGGACCGCGAACGCGCAGATTTCCAGGCGGCCGTCGACGATTTGAAGAAGGTCCTCGGCGCCACCCCGGTGCCCATCCACTACCCGATCGGGGCCGCAGAACAGTTCCGCGGCGTAGTCGATCTCATCGCCATGCGTGCCTGGATTTTGCAGGCCGACGGCAGCGTCAAGGAAGAGGGGATTCCGGACGAGATCAAGGCCGAAGCCGAGAGCGCCCGCGAACGGATGGTGGAAAGCGCCGCGGAAGCCACCGATGAGTTGACCGAAAAGTACCTCGAGAACGGCACGCTCAGCAACGACGAAGTGATGCAGGCGCTGCGTGAGGGCACAATGGCGCGCCGCTTCGTTCCGGTGCTGTGTGGCTCGGCGGCGCGGCCGGGAAGCGCGCAGCCGCTGCTTGATGCCGTCCTCGAGTACCTGTCATCCGCCGCGGAGTTGGGCACGCTGCACGGCCAGGATCCGAAGATCAAAGAGCCAATAGAACGGCGCGCGGAGGTCAACGAAGCGTTTTCCGGCTTTGTCTTCAAGACCATCGTAGATCCCTTTGCCGGTAAGCTCTCCATCTTCCGCGTGCTGTCGGGCAAGGTCATGGCCGATTCCACCGTGCTGAATGTCAACAAGGGCAGTCGCGAGCGGCTGGGACACATCTTCAAGTTGGCGGGCAAGAAGCAAGGACCGGTGCCACACGCGATTCCAGGCGAGATCGTCGCCGTCGCCAAGCTCAAGGATACCGCCAGCGGCGATACGCTGGCGGACGAAAAGGCGCCCATTCTCTATCCAGGTTTGGTGCTGTCACATCCGGCGATCTCGTTCGCAGTGGAACCCAAGAGCAAGGGTGATGAGGAGAAAGCGACGCAGGCGCTGGCGCGCATGATGGAGGAAGACCCGTCGCTGGAAATGCATCGCGACCCGCAGACGCGCGAGCTGATCCTGTCGGGCGTCGATCAGCTACACATTGAGGTGGTGATCGAGCGCCTGAAACGAAAGTACGGTGCCGACGTTGAGCTCAAAGCGCCGAAGGTGCCCTACAAAGAAACCATCAAGGGCCGCGCCAAGGCGCAGGGCAAGCTGAAGAAACAAACGGGTGGCCGCGGCCAGTACGGTGACACCTGGCTCGAAGTGGAACCCCTGCCGCGCGGCACAGGGTTCGAGTTCGTCGACAACGTCGTCGGCGGCGTCGTACCGCGGCAGTACATCCCGGCGGTGGAGAAGGGTGTGCGCGAGGCTTTGAACGAGGGCATCCTCGCTGGCTATCCGGTCGTCGACCTGCGCGTGAGCTTGTACGACGGTTCTTACCACGAGGTCGACTCATCGGAAATGGCCTTCAAGATCGCTGCGTCGATGGGCTTCAAGACCGCCGTGGGTCAAGCCAGGCCGATCCTGCTGGAGCCCGTCATGTCGATGGAGGTCGCAGTTCCAGACGACGCCATGGGCGATGTCATCGGTGATCTCAACAGCCGCCGCGGCAAGGTCCTCGGCGTGGACTCCAAGGCCGGCGGGCATCAGGTCATCCGCGCCCAGGTGCCGATGGCGGAGGTACTCAAATACTCGCCGGATTTGCGTTCGATGACCAGCGGCCGCGGCTCGTTCACCATCGCCTTTTCACATTACGAGGAGATACCGCCGCATCTGGCGGAGCGCGTGATCAAGGAAGCGGAAGCCGCCAAGGCCGCCAAAGCATGATGCAAGAGGACGGTGACATCCTAGCGATCGCTGAAAGCGTCGAGCGCGGTGATGACCCGTACACCGTGCCTGAGGAGATGCTCGTTGAACCGGAACCTGACAAGCCGGTCAACAAGAGCCTCTACAACCAGATCGTCGAGATGAAGGTCGGCGAGCGCGTCAAGCTGGCACTCAAGGGCAACCGGGAAGCGCGTGCGATTCTGATCCGTGACCCGAATCGCCTCATTCAACGCTTCGTTATGCAGAACCCGCGGATCACAGACGACGAAGTCATCATGATTGCGCGCAACCGCAATCTCGACGCCGATCTGCTCCGGCACATCGGTGAGCATAAGCACTGGGCGCGCAATTATCAGATCAAGCTGGCGTTAGTGACCAACCCCAAGACCCCACTGGCTACCGCGTTGCACTTCGTCTCGAGCCTGGCGGAGCGCGACATCCGCTTTCTCGCCAAGAGCAAGAACATATCGTCCACCATCGCGGGCCAGGCGCGGCGGATGGTCATGCAGCGGGATAAGAAATAGAGCACGGAGCGTGCTCCTCTCTCACCAGGTTGAGCGCGGCGCCGGCTTTGAACCAGGCGATCTGCTCGGCGCTGAAGCTGTGCCGGCAGCGGATGGTTTCGTCCTTGCCGTCGGCGTGGTGCAGGATGACGCTCACCGCTTTGCCGGGGGCCAGCTCTTTGAGGGCGACGATGCTGACGCGGTCGGTTTCCTGCACTTTGTCGTAGTCCGCGGGGTTCTCGAAGACGAGCGGCAACATTCCTTGTTTCTTCAAGTTGGTCTCGTGGATGCGCGCGAAGCTGCGCGCGATCACCGCCTTGCCGCCGAGATAGCGCGGCTCCATCGCCGCATGCTCGCGGCTGGAACCCTCGCCGTAGTTCTCGTCGCCGACGACGACCCAGCTGAGACCCTGCGCCTTGTAGTGACGCGCGATCTTCGGAAAGGACACGCCGGTCTCGCCCGAGAGCAGGTCGCGCCCTTTGCCGGCTTCGCCGCTGAAGGCGTTGACGGCGCCCATGAAGAGGTTGTCGCTGATCTTGTCGAGGTGCCCGCGGTAACGCAGCCACGGACCGGCCGGGGAAATGTGATCGGTCGTGCATTTGCCCCTCGCCTTCAGCAACACAAGCAGGCGCTCGTAATCCTTTCCATCCCACGCTGGGAACGGCTCGAGTAGTTGCAAGCGTTCGCTGTCCGGCTTGACCCGGACCGCGATCCCGCTGCCGTCCCCCGGCGGTGCGACAAACCCGGCGCCGCCTGCCGCGAAGCCGTTCGCCGGCAGCTCTGGGGCTTCCGGTGGTGTGAGTTGGACCGGCTCGCCGTTCGCTCCCGTCAATGCGTCGGTGAGCGGATTGAAATCGAGACGCCCGCCGAGCGCCAGAGCCGTCACTATTTCGGGACTGCCGATGAAGGCCAGGGTCTGAGGATTCGCGTCGTTGCGCGCCGGAAAGTTCCGATTGAACGAGGTGACGATGGTGTTGCGCTCACCCTTCTTGATGTCATCGCGCTGCCACTGTCCGATACACGGCCCGCACGCGTTGGCGAGCACGGTGCCGCCCACCTGTTGCAGGATCTGCAGCTGCCCGTCACGGGCGACCGTATTGTGGATCTGATCCGAGCCGGGCGTGATCAAGAATGGCGTGCGCACCTTGATGCCGTGGTCGAGGGCCTGCTTGGCGACGTGCGCAGCACGGCCGAGGTCTTCGTAGGACGAGTTGGTACAGCTGCCGATGAGCGAGACGCGGATGTCGAGCGGGTACCCGTTCTTCTTGGCATCCGCCGCCAGTTGCGAAATCGGCCGCGTCAGATCCGGCGTGTGCGGGCCGACGATCTGCGGCTCCAGCTTCGAGAGGTCGATCTCGATGATCTCATCGTAGAACTTGGTGGGGTCGTTCTCCACCACCGGGTCGGGGGTCAGCTCATGCGCATACTTCTCCGCCAGGGCGGCGACCTCGGCGCGGTTGGTGGCGCGCAGGTAGGTGGCCATGCGGTCGTCGAACGGGAACACGGAGGTCGTAGCGCCCAGCTCCGCTCCCATGTTGGCGATCGTGGCTTTGCCGGTGCAGCTGATCGAGCGGGTGCCGGGGCCCAAGTACTCGATGATTTTCCCGGTGCCGCCTTTCACCGTCATGATGCCGGCCAGCTGGAGGATGACGTCTTTGGGCGCCGTCCATCCGGAGAGCTTCCCGGTCAGGTGCACGCCGACGAACTTGGGCATGCGCACGCTCCATGGTAGGCCCGCCATCACATCCGCGGCGTCGGCGCCGCCGACACCGATGGCCAGCATGCCGAGGCCGCCGGCGTTGGGCGTGTGTGAGTCCGTCCCGATCATGAGTCCGCCGGGGAAAGCGTAGTTCTCCAGGATCACCTGATGAATGATGCCGGAGCCGGGGTTCCAGAATCCGATGCCGTACTTCTGTGAGGCCGATTTGAGAAACTGGTAGACCTCGTTGTTCTCGTTGAGCGCGGCCTGCATGTCGGGTGCGGCGCCGAGACGGGCGCGGATGAGGTGGTCGCAGTGCACCGTGCTGGGCACGGCCACCCGTTTGCGGCCGGCTTGCATGAACTGCAGCAGGGCCATTTGCGCCGTCGCGTCTTGCATGGCGACGCGGTCCGGGCGCAGGTCGATCCAGCCCTTCCCGCGCTCGATGTCGGCGTACGCCGGCTTATCGAGGTGTGCAAAGAGAATTTTTTCGGCCAGGATGAGATCGCGCCCAAGGCGTTGACGCATGCTTTCGGCTCTCTCGGCGAGGGAGGCATAGAGTTGCTGTACAGCATCAATCATGGCACCGATTCTTTCACGTTCGGGTTGCGGGCGGTGGTGCCCGTGCTGGTACATAAGGATAGCATAGCTGGCCCCGACCGCAGCCCCGGTGGGTCCAGCGCCTGTGACGCGTTGTTGCCCTGATCGTTGTTGTGTTATGGCGAGGCTGTCAGCGGAGCGAACCCAGGCGAGCGAGCAGCCCATGGCGCAGGTAGATGATGATCTGACTGGCGGCTGCCCCCAGCGAATCGATGCCGCTGTCGTAAAGCGATGGCGTGCGATTCGGAACGAAGGCCTGGTGCGCTTCATCGACGAGCGAATAGACCACGGCGAGGCAGAGCGCCTGCAGCATCCACGCCGCCCGCCATCGTGGCACGCGGCCGCGGCGGGATGCCCAATAGGCAAGCGCCCCGAGCACGAAGAACTCAATGAAGTGAGCGCTCTTGCGAATCACGAAATGCCAAAAGATGAATTGGGCCAGGGTAATATGCGGGAAGAAGTAACGCAGCACGGGATCAAGATAGCGGCTCGTATTGGCTGCCGAGAATGGTTCCGTCGAGAAGAACGAAATGATCGCCATCCAGATCACGACCACGCCCCAGTACAGTGCCACCGCCGGCAGACGCGAACGCGGCAGCGCTTCGGCTCTGTGCGACGCCATCAGTTTTCTTTCTAAGGGCGGGTGAGCTGCGATGCAACCGCGTGCCGTGCTGCTCATCCTGCCGTTGCTCATCCTCGTTGCCGTCTCGGGGCTCTGGTTGTGGGGCCGCTTGACCGAGGGCGGCGCTCCCTCACGCGTGGCCACGGCCACCATGCCGCCGCCGCGCACCGCCACCCTGACGGAAACGGCAACGCCCAGCGCGGCGCAGCCGCCCGGATATCGTCTTGCCGGCATCGCCGTAGGTGAACCGGAATCATTCGTGGTGATCGAGGCACCTAACGGCTCTGCGAACCTCTATCGGCTCCATGACGACGTTCCCGGACTCGGGGAGTTGGTTCGCATCGAGGCGGAGCGCGTAGTCGTCCGTGGCACGGCAGCACAATTCGACCTGTGGCTGACACCGGCTGCGACCGCGACGGCTGCGCCAGCGGGCACACCGAAGCCGCGTTCGCCTACACGGACGCCGCCGCTCCGGCCGCGGGGCGGCGGCACAACTGCCGCACCAAAGTCTTCAGACGCTCCGGATCGACCGGTTTCTTGAACAGCACTCCCTCAAGGCCTTCGAGCCGGCTGCGTTTGATGACGTGGTCGCGATCGTAATAGTAGCCGGTCATGAGCAACACCGGCGTAGGCCCGCGGCGCTTCACTTCCACGAACAAATCGTAGCCGTCGAGATCCGGCATGACCACATCGCTGATGACGAGATCGACCGACACGCGCTCGAGGACTTTCAGCGCTTCCCGGCCGCCGCTGGCCATGATCACCTCGCAACCCTCTTCCGCCAGCAGGTCGTGGATGGATCGGCATACGCCCAGGTCATCGTCCACCACCAGGATGCGCAAGCCCTCCAGTGTCCGTTCGCCAGACGGGCCCGAGCGCGGCACCAGATCGGTCATCTGCATACCGGCGTGGTATTCGCGCGTGCCGTACTGCGACCCCTTGGCCATCTCCACCAGCCGATTGATGATCTGCTGAATCTTGTTGACCTCCCGGCGCACGGCTTCGACTCGTTCCTCCTCGACGACGGCGCGCTCGTCGGAGGCTGCATCGCAGATGAAATGGTCCACCAACTCGATCTGGTTGAGAATCACCTCGAGCGGGTTGTTGATCTCGTGGCACACCGCCACCGCCACCTCACCCAAGGTGGCCAGCCGGTCGCGCCGGCGGATCTCATGGATGTCTTTGGCGAAACCGATGGAGCCGATCTCAAGGCCGGCATCGTCGTACAGAATGGAGCCGGAGATGGCGACCGGCAAGCGCTGGCCCCAGCGGTCGACGAAAACGGTTTCGAAGTTCTTCACCTTGCCGGGACCGCCCCATTCGTCGCTGCGCATCGCCTCCATCACGCGCAGCGCCTCCTCGATCGAGGAGTACAGTTTGGTAACGTTCTCGCCCAGGATCTCGGCCGCGGAATATCCCAGATTCTTTTCCGCCCCATCGTTGTAAAACACGATGGTTCCGGCGCGGTCAGCGGCGACGACGATATCAGGCGAGCTTTCGACCAGCTGTTCGAGGTAGTGCGCAGGAAACGGGAACCCCAGATGCGCGCGCGCCGATTTGAGAACGTGACGTTGACTCATTCAAATCCCCGTGATCTTGATTCCGGCGCCCTTGACTTTGTAACGCATGTTGATCCCTATGAGAATTGGCGTCAACCCCTCAACGACGATCCCGTTTTGCAGTGGGCCCGCATCAATGCCGCGCATCCCGGCGGCCTCGGCGAGGCTGATCGCTGCCGCTTTCGCGCCTTTATCGTCGCCGCACACGAGCACGTCGCAATCGATATTGGATTCATGTTCCGCCAGATGCGCCATGCCCACATTCTGGAATGCCGAAACGACCCGCACGCCCGGACCGAGAATCGTTTGCGCTTCCTGGCCCGCAGAGCCACCGGGCGGGACGTAGACCTGGCTGACCTTCGGCGGCTTCAGGGGCACGGTCACGTCGATCAGAATTCGCCCCTGTAAAACGTCATGGAGGTCTGTCAGCGTTGTCGCGTGTGCGCTGTACGGGATTGTCAGGACACAGAGGTCGGCTTCCCTTGCGGCATCCTCGTTGGAGGCGCCGCGAATCAGATCTAGCCCGAGCTTTGCGTTGAGCTCACGGGCCACCCGCTCGCCCTTTTCTGCCTGTCGAGAACCAATGAGGACCTTGTACTTCCCCGATTTGGCCCAGCGCAGGGCCAACCCCGGCCCTTCGTTGCCGGTGCCTCCGAGAACCACCACGGTTTCCATCGCAGCCGCCGATGACCCTTCTTGACGGGGTTTCGCGTTACGGGAACTACCCCGCACGGCCCCGTTGGCTTCGCTCGAATCCTCCTCTTTCGACGCTTAGCCCTGCCGGATTAGAGAGTCAACGTTCCAGTTGCGAGCCCGGCTTGCGCTGCGGCCATGACCGAAGCGCTGGCCCGGCTGCGCTAATCATGGTCGGCTGCGGTTGGTGATGGGGGCGTCCTGGGGCGCCGGTGTCGACGTAAACAGCTCGTTCACCGTGTGAAACAGTGTACGCCGATCGATGGGCTTCGAAAGGAACGCATCCGCCCCGAGATGGCGGGTGAAGCGATCAACTTCGTGTTCGGTGCGGCCGGAGACCACCACGATCCGCGGCCGCCGTTGCTTCAAGGTCAGGTCGGAAACCCAGCGGCCCCGTAATCGGCGCAGGAGCTCCCAACCGTTCATCCGGGGCATCTGCAGATCAGCGATGATGAGATCGACGTGCCGCTCGGCCAAAAGCGCGAGCGCCTTAACGCCGTCTTCCGCTACCTCAGCTGTCCAGCCTTCGGAGCGGAACCACAGGGCGACCAGTTCGGCGAAATCGGGCTCATCATCCACGACCAGCGCACGTCGGCGCGCACGTTGTGGCGCCAGCCGCGGTCCTCGGCTCTTCCCCGGAGCACGTGGTGGGTTGTCCATTGTTGAGACACCAGACGCAGTGGGTCACTGACAGTCTTCCCCTTATGCGCCCTTCGTGTTGTCCCGTCAACATACTGCGAGCACTCGGTGCACGAAAGAGAAGGCGCATGCACCCCACGTCACCAGCACAACGGTGGAGCTACCGGAAGACATGGCCGGCTGGTGCCGCAGCCGGCCATACGCAACGCTTGCCGATCGGGGGCTATTCGATCACGATCCCGCCCTTGGCCATCGGCGCGCGCATGGTCGCGTTGCCGATGACCACTGAGCCGCCGGCACCCCAAACCGGAGCTTGAGCGCTGACTCCGAACAGGCCGGTGACGCGAAGCATCGCATCCAGGTTGCCTATCGGCAGTCGGAAGTCGAGGCCGGGGAGGTAGTTGACAATCTTCTGCTCCACGGGCCCGTCGTAGACGTCGATGCCGGAGAACTCGTTCCGCAGGGCGACGTACTTGCCCAAAGGCAGAAAGACTCCAATCCCATACACCATGCGGTCAGACGCAAGCCCGTTGTGGCTCGAGCCGGTGAAAAACTCGCTGCCGAGGTGTGCACGCACGTCACCGACGCCCATGTGCAGCGCGCCGGTGATGAATGGGATACCACCGAACTCACCGGCCCCGAGCCGGTTGATGGGACGGCAGGGGAGAACGGCCCCGGTGGGTGACAGTACCTGCGTGCACGAAAGGGATGGGCGCGTGTAATCGCCGGAAGGCAGCGACACGGCCCCGCCAGCACCGAGATCGAGCAGGGGACCGCGGATCAGGATGTATCTCCCGTCCAGCAGAATGTCGCCCACCCCGTTATCGTTCGGGCTAAGCATCCCGTGGTTTCCCCTGTCATCGACCCCTTTGAGATCTCCGCCGATCGCGAGGTAGGGGATGTAGGCACCGGCCTCCCACTTTTGGCCGCCGTAAGCGAACCGGGCAAAGGACGTCACCGAGCGGAGCGCGAGGTTCGCGGTGAGGTTGACGGGTTTCGCCTTTGGATTTGCAACCGGGCCCTTGAAGGGATTGTTAACATCCTCGTCCTGGAAACGTTGGTAGAGCGCCCCCGCCTCCGCCCAGAAGCCGACTTGGGTCTCGCTTTCGAACTCGAACCGATCGAAGGCTCTAGTGGGCACCGTGCGCTCAAGCTGCTGCGCCCACGCCGGCACCACGAGCCACGCCACCAACACCATAGCACCCAATGCGCATTTCCGCGTCATCGCTCCCCTCCTTCTTTCTCGCAACACCGCTCCTCACCCGATCAGACTGCAACGCGCCGTCACGGCCAAATTGGCCTAGAGGCTTCCTTCCCTAAGTCTGCAACTAGATCAGTGGACGGCACCCTGTCAAGTTGATAACAGGATTTCGGAGATGGATTTGAGAGGCGCGGCCCTGGCGTAATCCTCAGCCGCTGAAGCTGCCGTGCCGCGGGCCCATTGACGCGATCGCTGTCCGTGCTTGTCCTATCAGCTGCATTATCCCCCGCAAAATGCTGCGATTGGCAGCATGGATGACGCTCGTGCGGCCCGCGCTGAGGCGGCGGCCTCGCAGCGGGACGCCATCGAAATCGACGCACAACCCGCCCGCGCCTTCCGCGATGACCACGGCAGGCACGAGGTTGGGCAAATTCTCGTTGATGACGACGAACGCCGCCCCTTGTGGCTCATGCCAGTGTGAACGGTCGTGCCAGCCCAGCATCAACCGTTGCAGCGCGCTGAGGCTGCCGAAATGGCGCAACACATCGTAGGCGCCGCCGTCGTTGCGGTTGATCAGCCGCCGGTACACCTCCACCGCAAGCTCCTCATCGCCGGCCGCGCGCGTCTGCCGATCGTATGCCTGGAAGGCGTCGAAGAACACGAACGACTGTGCCAGCTCGCGGTTGCTGGTCGTGAATAGGCGGCGTTTGCGCACGCCGACGATCTCGTAGGTGCGCAGCCGGCCACGTTCGTCGGCGGCGGTGATGACCTCCTGCGGATACGTCTTGTAGCGATTGGGATTACCGTCGACGACGGCGGCGGCGATGAAGTCTCCGATGCGTAGGTCTTGCGGCTGCTTTGCCGTTGGAGCAGTGAAAGCCATCACCGGCGCCCAAGCGCCGTCGTTGGCCGCGCGCAGTTTGCGGCGGCGCAAATCGTTGCCTAGTCCCGCGACTTTGACCGTTCCGTCCACGGCATCAAAGGACACCCAGATCCCCGCCGCGCTCGGGCTCGCGCCGATGACGTGCGGCGGCCGGTCCGCCTCGGGCAAGAGTTTCACCGGACAACGCAGCGCCCTGCTCAGCCGTTCGAGATGTCGAATGCCTATGGCCTCCGCTGCCGCGTCCACGGCGTAGTTGCGCGGCTTGAGAACCGACGTGCATGTCTTGGCGCGCTCGCCCAACGCCATGCGCTGAACCGTATCGCGGATCTCTCGACCCGCGGCGATCCCCGCCAGAGCGCAGCGGGCGGCGAGTGCGGCGGCCTTCATGCCGCAGGCCTTATAGGAAGGCACCGTTGCGGGTCAACCTTGATCGAGCCATTGACTCACCCGCGCGTGCCTCAATAGATGAAGCTTGATGAGAATCGTAGTGCTCGACGGCTATACGCTGAATCCCGGAGACAACCCGTGGAAGGAGCTTGCCAAGTTGGGTGAGCTGAGGCTGTACGATCGCACGCCTGCGGAGCTGATTTTGCCCCGCGCCCGTGAGGCCGACGTGCTGTTGGTCAACAAGGTGCCGCTGACCGCTGCCACGCTGGTGCAGTTGCCTCGGCTGCGCTTCGTTTCGGTGTTGGCGACCGGCTACAACATGATCGACGTCGCGGCGGCGCGGCAGCGCGGGGTGCCGGTAGCCAACGTGCCCGAGTACGGGACCGATTCCGTCGCTCAGCACGTCTTCGCGCTTTTGCTGGAGCTTTGTCAACAAGTCAGTATGCATCATAATTCCGTGACTGCGGGTGAATGGATAACGGCGCCGGACTTCTGCTTCTGGAAAGCGCCGCCGATCGAGCTTGCGGGCCTGGTCATGGGCATCGTGGGATTCGGGCGCATCGGCCGTCGGGTGGGCACGATCGCGCACGCCTTCGGCATGGCCGTGATCGCGGCGGATCCTTTGGCAAGCTTCGAGCCGGAATACCAACCGTTCACGCGGGCAGATATCCCGGCTGTCTTCACGGCCGCCGACGTCGTCAGCCTGCACTGCCCGCTGACCGACGAAAATGCCCACTTCGTCGATCGTAAACTGCTCAGCTGCATGAAGGCGTCGGCTTTCTTCATCAATACCGCTCGCGGCCAACTCGTCGACGAACAGGCGCTGGCCGACGCGCTCCACACGGGCCGGCTGGCCGGTGCCGGATTGGACGTCCTGGCGGTGGAACCGATGCGGCCGAACAATCCGTTGCTCCACGCCCCCAACTGCATCATCACGCCGCACTTGGCCTGGGCCAGCTTGGCGGCACGCCGGCGGCTGATGGCCGCAACGTTGGCGAACGTCGAAGCGTTCCTTTCCGGGCGTCCGATCAACGTGGTGAACTGATTGATGATTGGGATTAAAGCATGAACGTACGGGAGGCGTCTTATCTCTGAGAGCCGGTGGAAGCGGCGCTGACTGCTGCGGACCGTTCTGATAAACAGGGAATCGTCACTGGAGGCCCATCGCATGGAACTGCGTGAGATCGCCGAAGACGTATACGCCTGCTTGCAGGCCGACCGTGGACTCGGAACCAGCAACTCGGGCTTGATCAACCGCGGCGGCGGCCTGGTTGTCGACACCTTCTGGGATCTGCCGCACACGCGCCAACTCATCGAAAACTACGCCCGGGTGTGGAAAGGTGCCGCACGTCGGGTGGTGAACACGCATCACAACGGCGATCATTGCTGGGGCAATCAGCTCTTCCCCGGAGCCGAGATCATCGGCCATCGCCTGTGCGCCGCAGCCATGGAGAAAGAACGGCCCGAAATGATGCAGATGCTTCAGTCGGCGGCGAATAGCGACGACGCTGCGCTGGCGGCGATGGCGCGGGCGTTGCGCGACTGGGATTTCACCGGCATCGAGCTCACGCCGCCGACCACGTTGTTCGATCGCACGTTGGAGCTCGACCTCGACGGCGCCCAAGTGCAGCTCATCTACGTCGGGCCGGCGCACACCGCCGGCGACGTCATCGTGCACGTACCCGAACGACGCGTCCTGTTCGCCGGCGACATCCTGTTTCGCCTCTGCACGCCGATCGGCTGGGAAGGGACGTATGCAAGGTGGATCGAGGGGCTCGACCAGATAGTCGCCCTCAAACCCCACGTCATCGTCCCGGGACACGGTCCGTTGTGCGGTGTCGAAGGCCCGCAGGAGATGAAGGTGTATCTGCAATACGTCTACGCCGAGTCGAAACGCTTCTACGAGGCGGGGCTGCCAGCGTTGGAGGCGGCCAAGCGCATCGATCTCGGCCCGTACGCGCAGTGGACCGAGCCTGAGCGGCTCCTGTTTAATGTCGAACGGGCCTATCGCGAACTGCGGGGCGAGCCTTTCGACGCCCCCATCGATGCGCTGTCGATCCTCCACGGCATGTACGAGCTGAAGACCAGCGCTGCGACGTTATCACGAGGCTCCGCTTGATGCCGTAGCGTATGCGATCCACTGCGGCCATGCATCCCGACCGTCAAGGTGAATTCTCGTGTGAGATCGCGTTTAGGGCTATCCGGGACTTGCGGGCGCCTGCACCCTCTGCAAGAGTCCAAAGGTGTGGGCAGTGGGGATAGAGTGGACACCACACCGATCGGCACTCTAGAGTAATGTCAAACGACATCGAGGCTTTGCAGACCGACCTGCTCGACGCCAGTCAACTTCGGGGCCTGGCATATTTTTCCTCCACCATGGCCCATGATCTCAAAGGTCCGCTGAACACTATGGCGATCAATCTCGAGTTGCTGAACCAGAGCGTGGAGCGAGCCGAAGACGAGGCCGAGCGCACGCGAGATCGGCAGCGACGCTATGTTGCGGCATTGCGGCAGGAAATGTCGCGGCTGAACCGCTGCCTGGACACCTTCCTCGGCCATCTCCGGCGGGCACCGGACATCTACAAGCGCTTCGACCTGCGGGAGCTGCTCGATGAGGTCGAGGCCCTCGCGGGCCCCAAAGCGCGCGTCCAGCACGTCGCCCTGCAAAAGGATGTGCCGGATCAGCCGGTGCTCTGCGTGGGATATCCGGCGAAGCTCAAGCAAGCGCTGGTCAACGTCGTGGTGAACGCGCTGGAAGTCATGCCAAGGGGCGGCCAGTTGGCGCTCCGCCTGCGTATCGAGGGTGACCGGGCGATCGTGACGATCGCGGACCGCGGCACCGGGATCTCTAAAGAGCTGTTGAGCCAAATCGGCGCCTTGCACTTCACGACGAAAGACAACTCGACAGGTATCGGACTGTACACCACTCGGTCCGTGGTGGAGTCGCATGGTGGTGCGATGACCGTGCACACAGAGGTGGGCCAGGGGACACGCTTCGACATCGACCTACCTGTGGCTCCGGAGGAGTGAGAGCGACGTATGCCGCACGCACTCGTGCTTGAAGATGACCTGAATTTCCAATCCGCGCTGGCAGAGCTGGTGGAGCGCGAAGGCTTCTCCACTAGCGTCGCCGGCACGCTGGAGGAAGCCCGGGCGGTGGTCGCGAAAAGGCCGCCGGACGTGGCGCTGGTCGACCTGCAGCTTCCGGACGGCAACGGCATGGATTTATTCCGAGAGATGGAAGGACCACCGTCGACCGAGATCGTTCTGATCACCGGGCACGCCAGCGTCGATACCGCAGTCGATGCCTTACGCCTCGGTGTTTCCGACTACTTGACCAAGCCGCTCGACGTTGCTCGGCTCAAGACCGTGCTCGCTAACGTGGCGCGGGTCCGTGAACTCAAGGAAGAGGTCGGTACTCTCCGGGCCGCGCTGCGGGAGCTGGGCCACTTCGGGTTGCTGGTCGGCACCTCGCCCGCCATGCAGAAGGTCTACGACATGATCACCCGCGTGGCGGCGACGGACGCGACCGTGCTGCTGACCGGTGAAAGCGGTACGGGCAAGGATCTAGTGGCGCAGACGCTGCACGAGCTCAGCCGCCGCCGGCAAGCGCCGTTCCTGCCGCTCAACTGTGGTGCCGTCTCCCCCAGCCTCATCGAGAGTGAGATGTTCGGTCACGAGCGCGGCAGCTTCACCGGGGCCGACCGTCTGCACAAGGGCTACTTCGAACGCGCCACCGGCGGCACGCTGTTCCTCGACGAAATCACCGAAATGGCGGTCGAGCTGCAGGTGAAGCTCTTACGGGTGCTGGAGACCGCGACAGTGTTGCGCATCGGCGGCGAACGCCCGGTCAGCGTCGATGTGCGCGTCATCGCGTCGACCAACCGCCGGCCGGAAGAGGCGGTCGTCGAAGGCAAGTTGCGCGAAGATCTGCTGTATAGGCTGAAGGTGTTCCCCATCCACTTACCACCGTTGCGCGAACGTGGGGGAGACATTGAGCTCCTGGCGGAGAGTTTCCTCGAACAGCTCAATAAGGCCGAGGGGACAAACAAGATGTTCACCAAGGCGGCGGTGGAGAGACTGCGGGCGCACAGTTGGCCGGGAAACGTGCGGGAACTGAAAAACCTGGTGCACCACGTCTTCATCCTCGCCGACGACGAGATCGGTCCGAACTGTTTGCCGCCGGAGCTTTTCGGTGGCAGCGATTCCTCGGGACCGAGTTTGCAGCTGAAGGTGGGCGTATCGCTCGCCGAAGCTGATCGGCGCCTCATCCTGGCGACACTGAACGAATTCGGCGACAACAAAAAGAAAGCCGCCGAGGTTCTGGGGATCAGCCTGAAAACACTGTACAACCGCATCAACGACTACAAAGCGGCCTAGCCCGCATTAGGACCTTCGGCTTATCACTTATAGTTTCATTCGCCGCTGCAGCGCCTGGCGCGCCTGTTCGCGATCGTCGAAGCGAATGCGACGGTCGGCGAACAGCTGATAGGTCTCGTGCCCCTTGCCGGCGATGAGCACGAGGTCGTGCGGCTCGGCGAGGCCGACGGCCAAGTCGATGGCACGTGCGCGATCGACCTCGGTGAACACGTGCGTCTCCCATCCCGCAACCTGACGCACCCCGCTGACGATCTCGGCGATGATCCGCTGCGGATCCTCCGAGCGCGGGTTGTCCGAGGTGACGACCACCAGATCGCTGAGCTCAGCCGCGAGCCGACCCATGAGCGGGCGTTTGCCGCGGTCGCGGTCCCCGCCGCAACCGAACACCGTGAGCACCCGGTGCGGGCGCAGGGCGCGGGCGCTACGTAACAGGCGCTCCAACGCGTCCGGCTTGTGTGCGTAATCAACCGCAACGGTGAAGTCCTGCCCGCAATCCACCCGTTCGAAGCGGCCCGGGATCGGCGGCGCGGCTGCGAGTCCGGCGCCCACGTCCGCCAGGTCCAGCCGCAACGCCAAGCCGACCGCGACGGCAGCCAGCGCATTGGCGACGTGGTACTCGCCCACGTGCGGCACCTGCACCGCAAGCTCCCCCAGCGGCGTCGCCGCCACGAAGCGCGTGCCCCGCAAACTCGTCTCAATGTCGCGGGCGCTGATGTCTGCCGGCGAGTTGATGCCGTACATCAGCAGCGCGGCGCGGTTCATCCTGACGATGTACGTGCTGTTCTCATCGTCGGCATTGACCACGGCGGTGGCCGCCTTCCCGCCGCTCTCCAGCTCTTCAAAAAGCCGGCTTTTCGCACGCAGGTAGTGATGCATGTCGCGATGGAAATTGAGGTGGTCCTGGCTGAGGTTGGTGAACACCGCCACGTCGAAGGCGACGCCGCCGACGCGCCGCAACTCCAGTGCATGGGACGAAACCTCCATCACCACCGCCTTGAAGCCCCCGTCCACCGCCCGGCGCAGAAGGCGCTGGAGCTCCGGGGCTTCCGGAGTCGTTTGGTTCGCCGCCACCACCGTGTCACCGAAGCGGTACCCGATCGTCCCCAAGCGCGCGGTCGCAATCCCGGCGCTGCGCAGCACCGATTCGATGAAGTAGGTGGTGGAGGTCTTGCCGCTGGTGCCGGTGACGCCGACCATGGTCAATGCCCGCGAAGGGTGATCGAAGAACTCGCAGGCCATCGCAGCAATCGCACGCCAGCAATCGGGGACGCGCGCGACCGTGATGCCGGCAGGGGCAACGACGGCGCGCTCGACCACCAGCGCCTTGGCTCCGCGCGCCAGCGCCATCGGGATGAACTCGTGGCGATCGGCGCGCACCTCGCCGCCCTCGGTGCGGTAGCCCGGCAGACAGACGAACACGTCGCCGGGCTCCACCGTACGCGAATCCGATGCGATCGCCCGCACCGGCACGTGGAAATCGCCCGCAATACACTCTGCCGGGATGCCCCGCAGGAGATCGGAAAGGCGTTTCACAGAGTGACGGCCCCGGGCGGGACGCGGCAGCGGCGCTACGACGCGCCCTCTGTCGGTGGCGCTTCCGGCTGCGCCGGCGCGGCGCGCAACTTCTCGGCGATAGCCGGCACCGCTTTCAGCAACATGTCCAGGCGCGCCATCTCGTGGCCGACAGCGTCGCTCAAAGCGCGCTGATACTCGGCCAAGGCGGCATCCAGGTCGGCGACTTTGTCCGCAAGGATTCCTTCGTCCGGTCCGAGGCAAGCATTGACGGCCTGCGCCAACTTCTCCAGATTCTTGTCACCCTCCTCGCCGAGCTTGGCATTCACGCTTTCACTCCACACCGCATGAAAAGCGTAGGTGGCGGGGACCTGGCGCCGCAGCCCGGACGAAAGCAGGTACAGTTGGTCTGCCAGTGCCTGCGGCGACGCCACCTTGCGTCGCGTCACGAACGCGTTCAGGCGCACCAGACGGTCGCGCAAGCGCTGCAAACCCATCTCGTTCGCAAGCAACGTGACGGCCTCCTGAAACTCCGCTTGGGTGAGCTGCGCCATATCAGTCCTGCTCGAACTTCGGCGCGCGCCGCTCGGCGAACGCGGCTGCTCCTTCGACGATATCGTGGCCATCGAGAACGGTCTGGCCGACCTCGCATTCGATGCGCAAGCCCTCTTCGAGCGGCCTTCCAAAACCGCGGAGCGCCGCTTCCTTATCGGTGCGGATCGCACCCTGCGGATAGGCACAGATCTGCCCGGCCAGCTCAAGGCAGCGGCCCAACGCCTGGCCGCGCGGCACCACCTCATTGGCCAAGCCGATGCGGTACGCTTCGCGCGCATCGACGCGCTTGCCGAGGACGATCATCTCCATGGCCCAGCCCAGGCCGATGATCCGCGGCAGGCGTTGCGTCCCACCGTCCAAAAGCGGCACGTTCCAGCGGCGGCACGCCACCCAGAACTCCGCGTTCTCGCTGGCGATGCGCATATCACCGAGACAGGACAGCTCGAGGCCGCCGGCGAAGGCATAACCGTTCACCGCGCACAGGATGGGTTTGAAGATGTCGGTCTGTCGCGTGTACCCCATGTAGCCGGGGCCGTTGGTAACGAAGCGGCGGCGCGCATAGCGCGAGGAGCCGGGCGCCGGTCCGAGCGAAGCCAGATTCTTCAGATCGGCGCCGGCGCAGAAGGCAGTGTCGCCGGCGCCGGTGAGGATGGCGACGTAAAGTTCCTCATCGTCGCGAAAGGTCTTCCACGCGCCTTCAAGCAGCGCCGCGGTCTCGCCGTCGACGCAGTTCATCTGCTCCGGGCGGTTGATGGTGATGATCCAGATGTGGTCTCTCCGTTGAGTGATGACCTTTGCCATTTCGTCGTGCTCGTGAGTCGTGCTCGTGAGTCGTGAGTCGTGGCTCGTGCTCGGGAAGAAGTTTGTCTTTGAATTACGAGCACGATTCACGAACACGATTCACGGCATTCAATTCGGCCCGCTCTTCACGGAGCCGTGGTAGCCGACCTTCTCCAGCGCTTTGAGCATCGCCGGGATATCGAGCGACTTCTTGTCCGCGGTCACGTAAGCTTCCTTCTTGTTGAAATCGACTTCAGCTTTCCGTACGCACGGTACGGATTCGAGCGCAGTGCGTGCACGCACTGGGCAACCGGAGGGTCAGTGCATCCCTTCGACGTTCAAGGTGAGATGCACCAGCTCGGCCGCTGAGGGAGCCGGGGCGTTCTCTGCCGTTGCCACCCGACCCAGTGTCCAGAGGGCCGCTCCAGCGAGAGCCAGAGCCAAGAATCTGCGTCGCTTGCTATCCATCGTGCCTCCTCGTGCGACCCTCATACCACGGATGGCACCGCGCGGCCAATTTGACTTTGGCAGATGGCGCCGTACAATCGACTCCGATTTTCACTGCATCGAGAATCGTTCTGGGTTCTGGTGGGTACGATGTTGAAGTCGCTGATCGCTGTGGTCGCTGCCCACTGGCTGACGATTCGGGTGGTAGCCACATTCGTGGCACTCATCGCGCTATTCTTCACGCTCCTGACCTACAACCCGATAGTCAAGCGCGTCGACATCGCGGCGATGTTGGCACAGCTGAGTGCGTGGTTGAGCTGGCTGTTGTTGCGCGGGCTGGGGCTAGTCGTCGGATTTCCGGTACGCATCAACGGCACCAATCTGGCGTCGGGCAGCTTCGTGGTCGACGTCAGCCCGGCCTGTTCCGGTGCGGTGCCGAGCATCATCTATTTGGCTGCTGTCTTCGCGTTTCCGACCAGCGTGCGTGCCAAAATGATCGGCGCCGGTCTCGGTGTCGGCGTTATCCATGGCGTCAATCTTCTGCGAGTGGTGACGCTCTTCATCGTCGGGCTCTTCTTCAATCAGTACTTCCACGAAACCCATGTCTACGTTGCGCAGGCGCTGGTGGTCGCCATCGCTGTCGCTACCTGGCTTTTCTGGGCGGGACGCTTCGCCGATGCGCCTGGGCATTAGCCCCGCGGTTTTCCTGCTTCGACTCCTGGTCGTCTTCTTCCTGACGTACTTGCTGTGGACGCCGTTTGCCCCAGCCTACACCCAATTGCTGGCGACGCTGACGAAGGGCTTCCTGCACCTGACCGAAATCTCGAGCGACCCCAACTGGCATCAGGTCACACAGGTCTGGGTGAAGGGCACGGCCATCTTCTACAAGCACCGGCTGCTGGCAATGGAGCCTCAGGGCATCCCGGCGGAGTGGGTGCAGGCGAACCTGGTCCTGCTGATCCCGCTGATGCTGGCGACGCCAGCGCGATCGTACAGGCAGCGGTTCGGACGCCTCGGTTTGGCGGTCGTCATCGCGCTCGCGTTGCAAGTACTGGACATCAGCATCACGGTGAAGTCGTTCTATGCCAGTCAGGTCGGCGGCTACAGCGACTTCGCCCGGCGGCTGTATCAGTTCGGCGATGCCTTCACTGAGAGCATGGACACGCAGCTGTTCCCGTTCGCCATCTGGGCAGGGATCCACTTGAACCAACTGCTCGGCCGGGCTCCGTCGAACGCCGCGCCGAGCGCCGCCACACCGTCATCGAGCGCACATATGCCGCGGCGCCGGCGCAAGGCCGCGAAACGAAGCGGTGGCAGCCGCTGATGTGGGTTATTGCGAATGCCGGTCAGTGAGAGCTAGACGGGCGTTTTTCCCCTGCTACTGCCCGTCGGCCACGGCGCGCACCACGGTTGCAGCAATGGCCCCCCCCTGGCCGAGGGGCTCGAAATCGAGCATCGCGACCGCTCCGCCGGAGATAGGCTCAGCCCTCGCCAGCGCCAGGCGCACCATGCCCGGGATGTTCAAGTTCGCGGCCAGCGCCGCCTGCGACATGCTCGGCGTCAGGTGAACCCCTATAAGTTGCAGCCGTTCGTCGTCTAGACTCAGCTGCACGTCCAGAACGTGGAACGGCGCACCCGTATTGACGTACAGCGGAACTCGCAGGTGATTGGTTCTGGGAACCATCCGGCCGCGCCCGAGTCCTATCCGGTCGGTGATCTGTTTCAAAGTGCTGCTCGTGGCGCCGGTCCCGGGGGGTTGCCACCTGCCGGAACAGTCCCCGAACAATACTGCCGAGAAGTCTTGATCGGCCACCGGCTCACTGAGCGGCTGGAAAGCGATCGTGCCGGGCTGACAAGCGCCGCCGCTGATCTGCGGCGGCTGCACCAACTGCCCCGGCACGGTCGCCGCAACAGGTACGAAAGCCCAGTCCGAGCCGCACTGCGCCGCGACCGGGAACCGCGGCGTCACCCCGACCACATACTGCAGGAGCAGGACGGCGTCGAGAATCGTCACCTTGCCGTCCCCGGAAAGGTCGCACGCGATCGCTGCCGGGCCGCTCAGGCTGCGCAGGCCGTCCGCCGCTTCCAGAATGCACGCGGCATCCATGATGTCGACCGCCCCGCCGAAATCTCCAGCCTTGACAGGTTGCACCTGCCAATCGCCTCGTGCGAGATCCGCGAAGGCGAACTGCCCGTCGGCCTCGGTGGGCACGGCAGCCGGGCTCGAACCCTGCAGCTCGACCGTCGCCGCACTCACCGGCAGGCTGTTGCTGTAGTACTGAATCCGGCCACTCACCGCAAGTGGAGTGACATCTACTGTTGGTGTCGCGGCGGGAAGCGGCGGTGTCGGAGTTTGCGCCGGGGTGAAGGTTTGGGTCGCAGTCGGCGTCCGCGTTCGAGTCCGGGTCGGTGTGCTCGTCTTGGTCCGTGACGCCGTCGGAGCCGGCGTGCCGCTTTGTGGGTATATGAAGCTCACACCGGCGATGTCATCGCTTTCCACCGTCGCGCAGCGGC
Source organism: Binatia bacterium (assembly GCA_050015455.1). Taxonomy (GTDB): domain Bacteria; phylum Desulfobacterota; class Binatia; order HRBIN30; family HRBIN30; genus JAGDMS01. The sequence continues at coordinate 36 of JBEKBJ010000029.1, read as the reverse complement.
CATCGAAGTGCGACATGTAGTACATGGTCGCATTTT
>JBEKBJ010000028.1:0-46396 GCA_050015455.1 Binatia bacterium | reverse complement strand
TTGCTCTTCACTACGGGCCGCAGCCCCGCGTCTGATCGGAACCGCCGTATGCGGACCCGCACGTACGGTGGTGTGGCAGCCGGGGCTGGCCCTCACGGGTCGGTCCCGGCGAGCCGATTAGGCTGCATGCCAGATTGACCGTGCCTACCAACAAGAAGAATCATGACTTGCACCTCACCGTGGCGGTGGCGGCGGTGGTGGCGGTGCGCTTGGCTGGTCCGGCACCGTCTTCAAGGGACACTGCAAAATGCTCGTGCTTCCGTAGCAAAGGATCTCGCTCGGACGGCGTCTGCCCAGCTTCTTTAGGTTCGTCACGAGCGCTTTGCAGTCCGAAGCTCGTTCCGCCTGTGACATTTTCGATCGAAGATCGATTTGTTGCTTGGCCATACTGTCGATGCTGCATCGGAGTAGGTCGAGGTCGATCCTACCGTTCCGTGGAGCGCCGGTAACCTTGCCGCACAGACCATCAGCGCAGACGTCTTCAGCTGACAATTCCTCAAGCCCGGAGGCAGCTACCGCTTGATCGATGTCGGCCTTCAGCTTGGGCGGCTGATCGTGGCAAAGCGCCACCGCTAGCCGCGGGGTGATGACGGCCATGACGCGCATCAGGAAAAGTTCATCCGCCTCCGTCACGTTGTCGGAGAGTACTCGCGCGGCCGTACCGATCAGAAAAGCCGTGACTAGCAGGGTTATGATCTTTCCCTTCACGACACCCCCTGTCGCCCATCGGCTGGCGTGTGGTCGATGCGGGTCGTATGGCGCATGGCGACTCTTGCAGCCTAACTACATTTCGGCTCCCGAACCAAATCCCCTACCGCCGCAACTTCCTGCGCCATAGCATCCCGCGTTGCAGGGTGGAGCGTAGTTCACATTCCGTGAGGAAGTCAACTGGTTACGCGCCTGTTGCTCACCTCCGTTGCCGGCATGCTAGGTCGCCGGGCCTCGCTACCTAGCACGCCGTCCTCAAGCAGCCGGTCCGCAGGGCTCTGGACGCCGTGCCCGCCACGGTTGAGCACGTGCGTGTAGATCATCGTGGTCTTCACGTCGCGATGGCCAAGTAACTCCTGTACGGTGCGAATGTCTTAACCCCCTTCGAGCAATTGTGTGGCAAAACTGTGACGCATTGTGTGCGGACCCACGGGCTTGATGAGGCCGGCTCGGCGTGCTGCTTCGTGGATTGCACGCTGCGGGACAGACTTGTGCAGATGATACCGCCGCGGCGCACCGAAGCGCGGATCGGCGCAGATCCTCGGGCTCAGGATGGCATCACACCCCGTGCGCGAGGCGACCCCGAGGCTCCAGACCGGGTCAGGCCACGTGCGCGAGCGCTTCACGACCTTCCGGATGAACTCGCGCACCGTGCGCGACGCCGTCACTACCCTCCGGATCAGCTCGCGCATCATGCGCGAGCCCGTCCGGAGCCTCCGGGTGCAGCCGCGCACGCTGCCCGGGCCTGTCCCCCGGCCTCCGGACGACGAAAATATGCCACCTGGCCAGTCAACTGCCACACCCACCGCCATAGGACCGATATGTCACCACTGATGAAGCCGTAGCTATCGGTTGTGAGCGGGTGGCGTGTAGTGTGCATTAGGTAATATTCACGAAAGGAGCCACAGATGGCGACACTGAAACTCGGGTCAAACGCCGCGAGTCAACTGGATGCGGGGGCCTCCATCCTGGCCGCCGCCGACACTGTGGACACGCGGCTCATCAAGGCGCGCCTGGCCGCCTTCGGCGGCGCGCAGCGGAACTACATGGCCGCGCACCAGCAAGTGCAAGCTGCCGAGGCGCGCGTAACGGCCGCTCGAATGCGGCTGGGCGAGTTGGACGTTGATCAGGACGAGGCGGTGACGGAGTTGGCGGCGGCGCTGATCGTAGACGGCCAACGGCGCACCAACCCCTTTGATGCCTTCGGCGCGCCGGCGCCCGGTAAGCTCATGGAGCTGGCGGTGGCCGACGAAGCGAGAGCGGTTCACCAGCTGGTCGCCGCCGTCCAACACGGAAAGGGCGCGTCCAAACCGACGCTACGGGCGGCGCAAGCGGCTGAGAAAGCCGCGCGTGCCGTGGAGCAGGCGCTCGCCGAGATCGAGAAGCTGCAGGGCAGCGTTCGCGCCGCGCGTCACAGGCGCGATGCGGTGGCGCAAGCGTGGGCTACGGCGCTGGCCGCCCTCAAGCGTGGCGCCCGCGCCGCCGCCGACGACGGCGCAGCGACCCTGTACGCAACCCTGTTCGATCGCCCCAGGCCGGCAAAAACCAAATCCGCCAAGCCGACGCCCGCACCGGCCCCATCTCCCGCGCCGCAGCCGGTGCCGAATGCCGCGGCGTGATGGCGCGGTAAGCAGCCCGCGGATGGATGAGCGCGTAAATATGGTAGCGCTGCGCTTAACCAAAATACGGGTCGCCAAAGATTTTTGAAGCCGGGGACACGCGACTGCCGCGTGCCCGACGCACCCTTACGCCGCCACCACGCGCTGGTAGATCTTCGGCAGCTCGCGCGGCAGCGCGGTGATGTCGTCGATCACCATGTAACGCGAGCCGTCGCACATCTCGCGCAGGTAGTCGTGGCCGGCCTTGTCCACCGTGATGCAGAAGGGCGTGATCCCCGATGCCTCGGCCTCGCGCAGCGCCGCGCTGGTGTCCCGCAAACCATACACGTTGCTGCGCCGGTCCTGCCCGTAGTCGAAGTCCTGCGGAAACCCGTCGCTCAGCAGGATGATGTGGCGCGAGCGCGACTTGACGCCGGCCAGCTTCTCGGTGGCGTGGCGCAAGGCGGTTCCCATCCGCGTGCTGCGCTTGGGCTCGATGGCCCCGATCCGTCCCTTAACCGACGCCGATAACGGTTCGTTAAAGGACTTCACCATGTAGAACTCGACATTGCCGCGACCGTGGCCGGAGAACCCGTAGATGGCGTAGGCGTCGCCGATCTCGGTGAGCGCCGCGGCCATGATGACCAGCGCCTCCTTGGTGATATCGATGATGCGCCGAGCCTGCTGCGCCCCGGGCCGCGTGGCTCGGGTCTTGAAAAGGCCCAGCGGCTCTTCGCCGGGATACAACACCAGCGCCGGCTTCTGCACCGGCTCGTCCGTCGACGCGCTCATGTCAATCAGGAACAACGTGGCGACGTCACGCTCCTCGCGGGTGCGCGCCACGTAGAACTTCAGCGACGGGGCGCAGTTGGCGCGCATGTCGACGCGGGCGTTCACCACCGCGTTCAGGTCGAAGTCCTCACCGTCCTCCAGCCCCTTCACCATGCGGTACATCTCGGGCCGCATCCGCTGGAACTGGCGCCGCACCTCTGGAATGAGCTGCGCGTGCTCCGCCAGTGTGCGGTTGAAGAACTCGCCGGAATCGCCGTTCACGGCCACTTCGCGCAGCCGGCACCAACGCTCGCGGTAGTCGTCGATGTGGTAATCCCACTCGTCGTAGTAAAAGCAGGCGCCCTCACCGTGGCGTTCGAGCCAGCGCCGCGGCCCCCGGCGATCGCTGTCGCCGGATTCCTGCAGCAGCCGGCGCAGCTCCTCCAGTTGCTCCGGCGGCAACTTCCCAAGCAGATCGGTGATGTAGAACCCGAGACCTTCGACGTCCCCGCCGTACCCTTGCTCGATGTGGAGATCGGCACCGGCTTCGATCAGGCGCTGCAGCTCCTCCGCCGACAGAGGCACCGCGGCACCGGCGTCGTCCTGCGGCTCGCCAAGCTGTAGCTCGATCGCGTCAGGACCCTCTCCCGGCGGAGGCGCCGGCGTGATCGCCACCTGTGTCGTATCACCCGAAGGCGGCGAGCCCTCATCATCGAGGTACTGGTCGAACAGTGCGTTGCCCGAAACCTCGTCGAGCGTCACTTCACCGTACGAAATGTCCACACGCTGCTCTGCAAGCTCAGCCAGTTGTTGCGCCAGCATCAGGGCGATTCGCAGCGAATCGTCGGCGCTCGCATCCAGGCGCTGCAACGGCGCCACGCATGGAGCCACCACTGCGGCAAGCGGACGCAGCCAAACCGGGAGCCGCGCCCCATCGCGGCCGGCCAGCAGCGCCGCCAGCAAGGCATCCAACACTACTGAGTATGAGGGCACATGTTCATCAGCGTGTTGCCTCAGGATCTGCCTTGTAATGTCGGGCTGTTCGCGCGCCAGCCCCGGGTACGCCCGCGCCATTGCAGCGGCGACACGAAATCCCTCTACCACCAAGAACAGATCTTCGAGCAGACGCGGATGGTGCGGCGCCCGCAGGAACCGCAGGAGACCGCCGGCATCGGGCGCCAGCGTGGCCTCGTAGGTGCCGAACTCGCGGCGCCCCGCCAACTGCGCCGCCAGAAAGCGGTACACGCGGCAGTTGTCCTCGTGCGTCGCAAACATATCGACACGTGCCGGCAACGCGATTTCGTTTTCCAGTGGGAACTCTTCCAACGCCGGCCGTAGCTGAAACATGCCCGCGGGCCGAATCGAGGTTGGCGCGCCGCTGAGCATCTGAACGTATTTCCGCAGCAACCCTTGCACTTCGGACAGCGTAGCGGCCGTCGATGATGCCTCCAGCACCTTGACGCTGGTGTGCGACTGCAAGGCGAAGTACGCGACGCCGGCTTCCGCGTTCTCGGCGGCGATGGCCAACCCTCGTTGCACCCATTGCTCCACGGCAGGATGCGGCGCCTCGTCGTAGGCCGCCGGCAATGACCGCAGCAAGGGCATGGCGCCCGCAGGGAACGTCCGCCCCACGATCAACACCAAGTCCAGCGCGGCCTGGCGGTGTGGGCCGGGGATATCCTGTACCAGCGCCGCAGCCACCGGGACGATGTCAGGCAGCGATGCCGCCACCGCCGAGCCCACCAACGCAAAGGCCTGCAGCAGCTTCTGGCGCACTGCTGCTTGCAGGCGTCTCAGGGTGGCGGGCAACTTGGTGTAGAAGGCGGCAGCCGCCCCGGGATCCACAGCGGCCACGGCGGCCGCCGTGGCCAGAAACACATCGCGCTCGGCCGAGCTCAGAGACGCGAAGCCGGCCGGCAGTTCGGCATAGAACTGATTCTCGCGTAGCACCGGTTGCAGCGCGGCGCCGAGATCAGCCCAACATCCGATCTCGCCGGCCCGCAGGTGGGGCAGCACCCGTGCGGCGCCGGCGAAATACGCCTGCGCGATGAATTCGCCGCGCCAGCCCGCGACGCCCTGCAGCCGCATTCCGGCGCGCATCCACTCTTCCACAGCGTCGATCTCGAGGTTGTCGATCAGCGCCGCGGTGCCTTCGAGAAACACCGCGCCCAACTTCCGCGACCTGGCGGACACACGCGCGCCGGCGTCGCACCACAAGCGCAGCTGCTCTAGCCCAATGCGTGCCAGCGCTTTCGGTGCGACTGAGAAATACGCGACGGCGGCATCGCGCAACGCCGCCTCGCCCGTCAGCAGCCGCTGGCCCATGTCCACCCACTCTGAGAAGCCTTCGGCGCCGAATGCTTGCCACGCTGCGGCCGCGCCGTGGTAGAACCGTTGCGCCACGACGGGCGAGGCGGCCGCAAGTCGGTCGCCCGCAACCAGAATCGTCTCATGCACGGCCGGCCCCAGGCGCTCCGCGGCCGTGTGCGCGCGCCGCCCGGCGCGATCCGCGAGCAGATGGGACTCAAACCACAGAGAGCGGGGACTTTCCACGTTCAGTATGAGGCGTGTGCGGACGTCCGGGGAAAATTGAAAACCGGAAACCTAATACCGGAAACAGGAAACCCGTCCACAGCCGATCGCCGGTTGTCCGGTTCCAAATTCCAGGTTTCCGGTTTCCGGTGTTCCATTTTCGCCCCTGTCATTCGAAGATCGTCGCTACCAGCGCGTCGATGGCGCGTTGCGATTCCACGTCATCCGTCAGCGAGGTGCTCACGGCGACGCGGCAGGCACGCCGTGCCGGCAGCTTCCGCTGCATCAGCTGGGCGGCGTAGATCAGCAGCCGCGTGCTCACGCCTTCTTCCAAGCCGCTGGCTTTCAGACGGCGCACCTTCTCTCCCAACTTCGCCAGCGCCAGGGCGGTATCGATGTCGATGCCGCTCTCATGCGCGATGATCTGCGCCTCTTTCTCGCGCGGGGGGTAATCGAAGTCGATAGTCACGAAGCGCTGCCGTGTCGAGTGCTTCAGGTCTTTCAAGACACTCTGGTAGCCGGGATTGTATGAAATCACCAACAGAAAGTTCGGGTGTGCCTCGATGATCTCGCCCTTCTTGTCTATGGGAAGGATGCGGCGATGATCCGTGAGCGGGTGGATTAGGACAATCGTGTCTTTGCGGGCTTCGACGATCTCATCAAGATAGCAAATCGCGCCCGCTTTCACCGCCTGCGTCAACGGGCCGTCAATCCAAATGGTCTCGTCACCTTTGATGAGATAACGGCCGACCAGGTCGCTCCCTGTCAGGTCCTCATGGCAGGCCACAGTGATGAGATTGCCCGCAATGCCACTTTCCCCAGGCGGCGTGCCGTTGCCCGACTCGCGCAGGGTGGACGCCATGTACTCCACGAAGCGTGTTTTCCCACATCCCGTGGGGCCTTTCAGCAAAACGGGAAGGCGGCACGCATAGGCCGCCGTGAACACCTCCACCTCGTCGCCGACCGGCAGGTAGTACGGAATCTCAGCCACATTGCCCCTTTCGCCCTGCCGATGCAGGTTGGGTCAACGCTGCTGAAAAAACCGCAGTGAGTCAAGGCGATGGGCGCCGCCCGGGATACGGACCTGTTCGCGCCAAGCCTGTCCTGAGCTGAGCGAAGTCAAAAAAAATGGAAGGAAGCGAGCGGCCCGGTGGCGCAACAGCTGGGGCACGGCCCCTTACGCTTGCCCTTCTGGACTGATATTCAGATTTACAAGGGCAAAGAACAACTCATCCAGGGAACGGTATCGAAACCAGGACGGCATCTGCGGATAGCAGTCACCTGCGTCCACACTCCAGCCGGTTTTCTCGTCCCCGTAGACCGGGAATACTTCCAACCCGACTTGCAGGAGCTGAGTTTTGACGGCGCCTTCCAGATGAGAACGGGTTGTTTTCATCAGCTTCTTCCCTTCGTACATATCGCACTGCCAAAAGCATGCCATGCTGCGGGGCAGACACCGGCCGAAGCGCGGCGTTCCGTTCCATGCGCTTGGCGACCGTGCCGAATCTGACTATTTCGCCAGCCATGCGTGTGATCATGGCGGAAACGCCACGTCCAGCCCGAATTTCCGCAAGGGTCTGCTCGCTTGCGCCGCTGCATTCCTGCACGCCGAAGTTCGGACAAAGTTTACAAATCGATTGTAATTCCGCCGCACCGCGTGCCCACTCGATGAGCTCAGACAAGGCAAAAATCGCCTCGGCAAGCAGTTCGCTGCTGAACGAGGGTGAAGCAGACAACCTCTGATCGAGGCCGTCGCTCGCGATGCGACCTGTGCAGGGGCGAACCGTTCACATTGATTCACCATACTTACCGCAGTATCGTGGTTGTAGTTCGGATTCGAAAGGACTCGTCGCATGACGAAAGCTACAAAGGGACGTTTGCCGAATCGAATCCGACGCAACCTCGATCAGTACGGGGATCCTTATCTGCCCAAACTCGGTCCCGGCGAGACCTCGGTGTGCTCGCGCTGCCACGTCATTTACCAGCGGCGGCATTGGTTCTTCGACGAAGCCCTGTTCAGCGTAAAATCATGAACTTGCTTGCGAACGAAGAAGAGCGGGCCAAGGGGCTCAACCCGCTGGAGCGCATCGTGCGGATCAGCGAAGGCGACGGTATTCCGACCATCACCACCACCAACGAGAAGCTCGCGCAGCGCATCGGCCGCGCCCTGCAGAAGGCCTTCCAGGGAGAGGTCTCGTACCGGTGGTCGGAGGATACCAAGTACCTGCACGTCCAATGGGCGCGCTAGCGGGCTGCGCCCGCCGTCGGTGTGGTGGGTCGCTCTTCTCCTTCGACTTTGCTCAGGATAGGGTTGGGTCGCTCCAGGTGCCCTCAGATGAGACTTGACTCAAGGCGCCGCTCCGGGATCGAAGCTCAGCACGCCACATCAGCGAGGGCAACTGTAGGCAACCTGGCTTGTGGAGGCACGATGACCCTGCTACCCGGCAAGTTGCCGCCTGCGCTACTGCAGCGACTGCTGCGTTTCCGCGGCGCGCCGGATCCGCGCGTCGTGCTGGGCCCGGCATTCGGCGAGGACGCCGCCGTCATCGACCTAGGTTCCGAGTATCTGGTCTTGAAGAGCGATCCGGTGACGTTCACGGCCGAGGAGATCGGCTGGTACGTCGTGCACGTGAACGCCAACGACGTCGCCGTCATGGGGGCGCGCCCCGCATGGTTCCAGGCCACCATCATCGTCCCGCCGCACACCGCGCCGGCGGCAGTGCGCCAGATATTCCGCGACATCGACCGCGGCGCCCGCAGCTTGGGCATCGCGCTGACCGGCGGGCATACGGAGGTATCGGCGGCGGTGCACCAGCCGATCGTCGCCGGTGACATGCAGGGGGTCGTCGGCCACGATGGGTTGATCACTTCGGGGGGCGCAGGCGCTGGCGACGCCATCATCATGACCAAGTCGGCCGGTATCGAGGGCACTTCGATCATTGCCCGTTGCTTCGTTCGCGACGTGAAACGCCTGCTCGGCGTCACTGCACAACGCCGGGCAGCGCGCTTCCATCACCGCCCGGGAATCTCCGTGGTCCCAGAAGCTTTGCTCGCGGCGCGCTCCGGCGCCACCGCCATGCACGATCCCACCGAGGGCGGCGTTGCTGCGGCGCTCTTCGAACTGGCCACGGCTTCCGGCAAACGCTTCCTTGTGGACCTCGAGCGCATTCCGGTCCACGACTACACAACGCGCCTGTGCGCCCACTTCGGACTTCGCCCGCTCGGCCTGATAGCTTCCGGCGCCTTGCTCATGACGATACCGCAGCACCAAGTCGCCACCGTGTTGCGCACGCTCGGCCGCCGACACATCCCAGCGACCGTGATCGGTGCGGTAGCACGCGGGCACGGCGTCGAGGCGCGGCGCGACGGCAGACGCGTGCGCTTCGAGTGGTCGCACCAGGACGAACTAGCACGGCTGGAGTAGCGGGAGAGGGTCATTAAGGTAAGCGCGGACGCGTCTGTAACATTCCCGTAACATTCGGGTGGTATGGTAGCTGCCGAAGATTGCGAGAATGGCGATAATCGGAGAGCAGGCTCGACTCCGCAGCCCGATTCCAGAAACACGACCGCGGCCGACGCCGGCTCCGCAGCAGGTGCAACGGCGCGCGCTGGCGCGCCGGCTCCAACAGCTCAATGTCGGCGACCGGCTGTTTCGCTCGCTGACGGGGTTGTTTGCCCTCGCTCTACTGGCCGTGCTGGCTTCGATCGGCGTGGTGCTCGTCGATCAGTCGTCCAACGCCATCCGGACCTTCGGATGGAATTTCCTCACCAGCTCGACGTGGGATCCGGTGGCCAAGGAGTTCGGCGCGGCGCCGTTCATCTACGGGACGCTTGCCTCGTCGCTGCTCGCGCTGCTCCAGGCCGTGCCGTTCGGCATCGGCACGGCGATCTTCCTCAGCGAGATTGCGCCGCACTGGTTGCGCAACTCGGTCTCATTTCTGGTGGAGTTCCTCGCCGCGATTCCAAGCGTGGTGTACGGCCTCTGGGGCGTGTTCGTGCTCATCCCGTGGGAGCGCAGCTACATCGAGCCGGCGCTCTCTGCTGCGTTGGGCTTCTTGCCACTGTTCCAGGGGCCGAGGTATGGGATCGGCTTACTCACAGCCTCCATGGTCCTCGCGGTTATGATCGTGCCGTACATCACCTCCGTCACGCACGAGGTGCTGCGCGCCGTACCGCAAGCGCAGCGTGAAGCGGCCTTGGCCTTGGGCGCCACCAAGTGGGAGATGGTGCGCGTAGCGGTGTTGCCGTACGGCCGCACCGGTATCCTGGGTGCGATCATGCTCGGCCTGGGCCGCGCCATCGGAGAAACGATGGCGGTGACCATGGTCATCGGCAATCGGGCGCAGATCGTCGCCTCGCTGTTCGCACCCGCCAACACCATGGCCAGCGTCATCGCCAACGAGTTCAGCGAAGCCACGTACGACCTGTACGTGCAGGTGCTGGTCGAGATCGGTCTCGTCCTGCTCGTCGTGACGGTTGTGATCAATGCCATGGCTCGGCTGCTAGTCTGGAGGGTGGCCGGACCGGGTGCGGCTGCGATGAGGACCTGAACGATGCGCTACGCCCGCCGCCGAATCGTCAACGTCGTGGCCCAGTTCGTCGCGACCCTATGCACCATAGCCGTGCTCATCCCGCTCATCCTCATTTTCAGCGATCTGGTCAGCAAAGGCGCGTCCTCGATCAATTTCGCGTTCTTCACCCAGCTGCCGAAGCCCGTGGGAGAGGCTGGCGGCGGCATGGCCAACGCCATCGTCGGCACACTGGTGCTCATCGGGCTCGCCAGCGTCATCGGCCTGCCGATCGGCGTTCTCGCCGGCGTTTACCTCGCCGAGTACGGCCACGGTGGGTTCGGCTGGTGTGTGCGTTTTGCGGCCGACGTCCTCACCGGGGTGCCGTCGATTGTGGTCGGGATCTATGCCTACACCTTGCTCGTCCTGCCGCTGCACAGTTTCTCGGCCTACGCCGGCGCTTGGGCGCTCGCGGTCATCATGCTGCCGATCGTCGCCCGCACCACGGAGGAAATGGTCAAGCTCGTCCCCGGCTCATTGCGCGAGGCCGCGCTGGCGCTCGGAGTGCCAGCGTGGCGGATGATCATCCGCGTGGTGTTGCGTACGGCGCGCGGCGGCATTATCACAGGGATCATGCTGGCGGTGGCCCGCATCGCCGGGGAGACAGCCCCGTTGCTGTTCACGGCTTTTGGCAATCAGTTCTGGCAGCGTGGACTCAGCGGGCCGATCTCCTCACTACCGGTGCAGATCTACACCTACGCGATTTCGCCATTCGACGACTGGCACCGGCAGGCATGGGCCGGCGCGGTGGTCCTGCTCGGCCTGGTCTTCATCACCAGCCTCTCGGTGCGCCTGCTGACGCGTGGGAGGTTCCGTGCGGTCGGGTGAGCCGGTGAGCCCGGTGGAATAGAAGCATGGACGGCATTTGCGCCAAACGGATGCGACGCAACCAGCTGGCGCACCGGCGTACCGGTGCACTGGGTCACTCGGCATGACCAACAAGCTCGAGGTAATCGCGCTCAACGCCTGGTTCGGCACGCAACAGGCGTTGAAGGACGTCAACCTGACGATGTGCGACCGCACGGTGACCGCAATCATCGGGCCCTCCGGTTGCGGCAAGTCGACGTTCATCCGCTGCTTGAACCGGCTGCACGAGGAGATCCCGGGGGCGCGCGCCAGCGGCAACGTCCTGCTCGACGGCGAGGACATCTACGGCCCCGCCGTGGATCCGGTTCGCGTGCGCGCCCGCGTCGGCATGGTGTTTCAGCGCCCGAACCCGTTTCCGACCATGTCGATCTTCGACAACGTGGTTGCCGGCTTCCGCCTCAACGGCTCGCGCCGTTCGCGCGCCGAGCTCGCCGGCATCGCCGAGCGCAGCCTGCGGCAGGCAGCTTTGTGGGAGGAAGTGAAGGACGGCCTGCACGACTCCGGCGTGAGCCTTTCCGGCGGCCAGCAGCAGCGACTCTGCATTGCGCGGGCGCTGGCGGTGGAGCCGGAGGTCATCCTGATGGACGAGCCATGCTCGGCCCTCGATCCGATCGCCACCGCCAAGATCGAAGAGTTGATCCGCGAGCTCAAGGACACGTACACCATTGTCATTGTCACCCACAACATGCAGCAGGCGGCACGCGTGTCGGACTGCACAGCTTTCCTCTACCTCGGTACTCTTGTAGAATTTGGCTCAACCGACAGGATTTTTACCATGCCGGAGAAAAAAGAGACCGAAGATTACATCACCGGCCGTTTCGGGTAGGGATGAGGACTTCGATGCAACCATCGAGCCGCATGCAACAAGATGCGACAAGGGGCATCTCAACCAACTTCCGCTAGGAGGCAGCGTGGAGGACCGCTCACACACCGATCGACACTACGAGGCTGAGCTCAAAGGACTGCACGTCAAGATCCTGGAGATGGGCGGCTTCGTCGAAAAGCAGATCGCCGACGCCGTCGCCGCAATGATCAACCGCGACGACGAGCAGGCGCGCGTGATCATCGATCGCGACCATCTGGTCAACCGCATGGACGTCGAGATCGACGACCTCTGCCTGCGCCTGCTCGCCTTGCATCAGCCGGCGGCGCGCGACCTGCGTCTGATCACCACCGGCCTCAAGATCACCACCGACCTGGAGCGCATCGGCGACATAGCGGTGAACATGTGCGAGCGCATCCTGGAATTGAACCGCGAGCCGCAGCTGAAGCCATTTCTCGACCTGCCGCGCATGGCGGACGTGGCGCAGCACATGTTGCGCGAGAGTCTCGATAGCTTCGTGCGTGAGGACGTCGACCTGGCCTTGGCGGTATGCCGGGAAGACGACGTCATCGACGACCTGAACTTCCAGCTCTTTCGTGAGTTGTTGTCGTACATGGCAGAGGACCCGCAAACCACCAGCCGGGCCATCCGCCTGCTGTTCATCGCCAAGTATCTCGAGCGCATCGGCGACCACGCCACCAACATCGCCGAGATGGTCGTCTTCATGGTGCGGGGGAAGAGCATCCGGCACATGGGCCAGGTGCCGCCAAGCGTATGACCACAGCCGCGGAACCGATGCGATCCGCCGATGGTGATCAGCGTGTGATCCTGGTCGTCGAGGACGAACGGGACATCGCGGAGTTGGTGCAGTTCAATCTACAGCAGGAAGGCTTCGCCGTCGTCATCGCCGCCAACGGAGAGCAAGCACTGGCGGCGGCGCAAGAACAGCGCCCGGCGCTGCTGATCCTGGACTGGATGCTGCCCGGTTTGTCGGGGTTGGAAGTCTGCCGCCGCTTACGCGCCGATCCGGCGACCGGACGCGTACCCATTCTCATGCTCACCGCCAAGACGGCCGAGGTGGACCGCGTACTCGGCCTCGAGATGGGCGCCGATGATTACGTTACCAAGCCCTTCAGTCCGCGCGAGCTAGTGGCGCGCGTCCGCGCGCTGCTGCGGCGCTCGTACAGTGCGCCACACGAGCAACCCCACGAGATCTACGAGAAGGGCCGCTTGCGCATGGATTTCGACACCTACGAGGTCACACTCGATGGCAAGCCGCTCGATCTGTCGCTGCGCGAGTTCGAGCTGTTGCGCTTTTTCGTACGCTCGCCGAACCGTGTCTACGACCGCCTGCAGATTTTGGATTTGGTGTGGGGGCAGGACACCTACGTGGAACCGCGCACAGTGGACGTCCACGTCCGCCGGTTGCGGGCGCGCATCGAGCTCGACGACGCCAACCCCGAGTTGATTGTGACCGTGCGCGGCGTAGGGTACAAGTTCAACGACCGTGCGCTCGATGCGTGAGAACCGGTGGTTCAGCCGGTGGCATGGCCCGCTCTCAGCTAGCGGCCTGCTCGTCCGTCTCCTCGCGCCCTATCTGTTGACGCTGGTTGCGGTGGCGCTCGCATTATACGCGTACAGCGATCGTGTCGTCGAAGATTTTTACGTCGACACCTTGTCGGAAAACGTTTTGCGCCAGGCAAGCCTAGCTAGCGAGCTGCTACCGTGGGGCCTGAGCGGTCCGCCGATGGACCAGCGTTGCGCCGCAATCGCAGCGGAGATTGGCGCGCGGGTCACGGTTATCGCCGCTGACGGCACCGTGCTGGGCGACTCGGAGGCGCCGTCGGCGAAGCTGGAAAACCACGGGCAGCGTGCTGAGGTGCAGGCCGCGCTGGCCACCGGCGAGGGCCAGGCGGTACGCACGAGCGTCAGCGTGAACCGCCACCTGTTCTATCGCGCTTGGCGGCAGACGCGGGCGCACGACGGCGAGAGCGAGCAGCGCGTCGTACGCCTCTCGGTCTCAATGCGCAGCATCGAAGAGGGCCGCGGCCACATCGGCGCGGCCATTTGGGGCGGCGTCGCTCTGGCGGCGGTGGCCGCCCTGTGGCCGGCGTTGTTGCTCTCCGGCCGGCTCTCGCGCCGGGTGGCCCGCCTGACCGAATTCTCCAGCGCCGTGGCTGCCGGCGTCACCCCGCCGGCCTTGGCGCCGGAACACGCAGACATCATCGGACAGCTCGAGGCCAATCTGCTCGCTATGGCCGGGAGCCTCAAAGCCCAACTGCAGGCGGCCCGCGCCGAGCAGGCCAAGCTCGAAGCCGTGCTCAGCGGCATGCTCGAGGGCGTCCTGGTGATCGATTCCGCCGGCACCATTCGGCTGGCGAATCAGCGCGCCGAGCAACTCTTCCAGCGCCGGCCGGCGAGAAGTCTGGTCGGCCAGCCGCTCATCGATGTGTCCCGCGATCCTGATTTGCATGATTTGTTACACGAGATCACGCGGGGACAGGCCAGCGGGCGTCTTGGCCGCGAGATCACGCTGGCGAACGTCACGGGCGCCGAATACCTCCAGGTGACCGCAACTCCGATGCGGGCGCTCGACAGCGGGGCGCCGCTGTTCATCCTCGTGTTTCATGACATCACCGCCTTGAAAAGACTGGAGGCCACCCGGCGTGACTTCGTCGCCAATGTCTCGCACGAGCTGCGCACCCCATTGACCGCCATTCGCGGCTACGCCGAGACGCTCCGGGCCGGCGCGCTTGCCGACGCCGAGCAGGCTGACAACTTCCTCGCCATCATCGAGCGGCACTCCGAGCGTCTGACACGGCTGACGGAGGACTTGCTCACCCTTTCGGATCTCGAGTTGGGCCGCGCCCCGATCAAGCCCGTGCCCATGGTCCTGGCACGGGCGGTGGAGGCCGCCGTCGATGTGGTCCGCGACAAGGCGGTTCAAGCGGGACTGGAGCTGCACTCCGAGCTGCCGCCCGATCTGCCCCAACTCGACGCCGATCCCGACCGCATCGAACAGGTGCTGGTCAACCTCATCGACAATGCCGTGAAGTTCACCCCCGCCGGTGGGCGGGTGACCATCAGCGCCAGCGCGGCCGAGCCGCCGCAGCGTGACGGGGCAGCTCCCGAAGCCGCGCGCACGTCCGCCGCAGCGCTCCGGAGTGCGGGCCGGTGGGTCGAGGTCTGCGTCGCCGACACCGGCGTCGGCGTGCCCAAGCACCACCTGCACCGGCTCACCGAGCGCTTTTACCGCGTCGATCAGGCGCGCTCGCGTGAGCTCGGCGGCACCGGCTTGGGGCTGGCGATCGTCAAGCACATCGTGCAGGCCCACGGCGGCGCGCTGCGCATCGAGAGCGAAGTCGGCCGGGGTACGCAGGTCTACGTCTCCCTGCCGGCAGTGTCATCCGAACCAGAAGCGAGCTGACCCCACCACCAGCTAGAAGGGGATCAAAAGCGAAGAGAGAGGTCGATCGGGTCACTGCTCGCTACCTTCTGCAGCAGCTCCTGCAACGTCCGCACGCGGCCGCCGTGCTGGGCGCGAAAGCCTTCGGCCGCTGGAGCGGATGGAAACGCCAGGATACTCGGCAGACAACGGTCCCAGCGCACCGGGTACTCCTGTTTTTCCACCCCCATGTGCCTCATCGTGTGCGTGCACGGCGACACATCGCTGCCGACGACGAAGGCCGCATGTTCGGGAGCCAGCTCTTTGCCGCTGTTGTGGTCGGTGACCGAGAGAATGGTCACCTTCTTGTGCGCTTGCCGGCCATAGGTGAGCGCGCAACTCAGGCAACATGCGTGCGTGACCGGTTCTCCCTCGGCCTGGAACTTCACCATTGATTCCTTGTGCTCCTGCCGCAGGCAGATGGGGCAGTAGCCGGCGGGGGGCCCTGCGGCCCAGCGCCACAGGCGTGGCCCCGCTACGACAGTCACGGCCGTGCAAACGACCAGCGCTGCGATCAACACGATCTGTCGTTTCGTCATGCGACCTCCGCGTGCTCCAGCGCCGGCTTGACTTCCCAGTGCCACTTCCAGATGGCGTAAATCGCCGGATAGACCACCAGCTCCATGATAAACGACGTGAAGATCCCGCCAACCATGGGCGCGGCAATACGCCGCATCACGTCCGCACCCGTGCCGGTGGACCACATGATCGGCAGCAGGCCCATGAACATCACCCCCACCGTCATGACCTTAGGGCGCAAGCGCTTCACCGCGCCATCGACGATGGCGGCGCGCAGAGCGTCCCAACCCTGCAGCACCCCCTTGCTCTTGGCCTCTTCGTACGCCAGCTCCAGGTAGAGCAACATGAACACGCCGGTCTCCGCATCGACGCCCATCAGCGCGATCAGGCCGACCCACACGGCCACGCTGGTATTGTAATGCAAGAGATACAGCAGCCAGATTGCACCCACGGCCGAGAACGGCACGGCGAGCAGAATGATCAGCGTCTTCACCCACGAGCCGGTGTTCAGATGCAGCAGGATGAAGATCACGAACAGTGTGATCGGCACGACTATCCACAACCGTTGAGCGACGCGCTGCATGAACTCGTACTGGCCGCTCCACACCAGTGCGTACCCCGGCGGGAGCTTCACTTGCTCGCCCACCGCCCGCTTGGCGTCGGCGACATAGCCGCCGATGTCGCGGCCCGCCATGTCGACGTAGACATAGCCGGAGAGTAGCCCATTCTCGTTGCGAATCATCCCCGGCCCTTCAGTCAGCCGGATGTCGGCCAGTTCCGCCAGCGGAATCTGCGCCCCATCCATGGTCGGCACCAGAACGCGCCCAAGTCGCTCGATATCGGCGCGGTACCCGCGCAGGTAGCGGACATTCACCGGGTAGCGCTCTCGCCCTTCGACGGTGGTGCTGACGTCCTCCCCGCCCGCTGCCGACATGATCACGTCCTCGACGCTCGCCACCGTCAGTCCATAGCGTGCCAGCTCGTTGCGCCGCAGATCGAAATCGAGGAAGTAGCCGCCGGCGGTGCGCTCGGCGAAGACGCTGGTGGTGCCAGGCACCGTCTGCACCGCCTGCTCGATCTGCTCACCCAGGTGCTGAATGGTTTTCAGATCGGAACCGAGGACCTTGATGCCGAAGGGGGTGCGGATGCCCGTGCTGAGCATGTCGACCCGGTTCTTGATTGGCATCGTCCACGCATTCGTCCAACCGGGGAACTGCAGCGCCTGGTTCAAGCCGTTCGGACCATAGACCAGCTCTTCCCAGGTGATGCGGTCGCCCCAGACGTGGCGCAGGATCCGCTTCAGCCACTCCGGCGCCCACGGCGAGTACCAGCGCGGCGTTTCGCGCCACTGGTCTTCGGGCTTCAGCAGCACCGTGGTCTCCACCATCGAGAACGGCGCCGGGTCGGTCGACGTCTCGGCCCGCCCCGCCTTGCCGAACACGCGCTCCACCTCCGGGAAGGTCTTCAGGATGCGGTCCTGCACCTGGAGCATGCGGCCGGCTTCGGTAACGGAGATGCCAGGCAGCGTCGTCGGCATGTACAGCAACACCCCTTCGTTCAGCGGCGGCATGAACTCGGAGCCGAGACGCTGGTAAGCGGGAATCGTCGCCAGCACGACCAGCACGGCGGCGATCACGACCGCCCAGTGATGCCGCAGTGAGAATTCCACCACCGGGTGATACAGGCGCATCAACGGCCGGCTGATGGGGTGCTCCTCCTCGCTGTGGATCTTGCCCACCAGCACGGCGTTGGCGACACGCGCCAGCCAGCGCGGCCGGAAATTGAAGTTGCGCATGTGGGTGAACAGCAAGCGCATGGCGGGATCGAGCGTGATCGCCAGGATCGCTGCGACGATCATCGAGAAGTTCTTGGTGAAAGCCAGCGGCTTGAACAGCCGACCCTCCTGCGCCTCGAGCGTGAACACCGGCATGAACGACATGGCAATCACAAGTAGTGAGAAGAAGGCCGGACCGCCGACTTCCTTGACGGCGCCGACCACGACGTCGCGGTAGTCCCCTGCCCTGCCCTCCGCTTCCCAGTGCTCAAGCTTCTTGTGCGTCTGCTCCACCACCACGATGGCCGCGTCCACCATGGCCCCGATGGCCACCGCGATGCCGCCGAGCGACATGATGTTAGCGGTGAGGCCCATGGCATACATCGGGATGAACGAGATGATCACCGCGATCGGGATGGTGAAGATGGGGATGATGGCGCTGGGGATGTGCCACAGGAAGATCAGGATGATGAGGCTGACGATGGTCAGCTCCTCGGCAAGCGTGTGCTTGAGCGTGTCGATGGAGCGGTTGATCAGTTCGGAGCGGTCGTAGGTCGTGACGATTTTCACGCCCGGCGGCAGGCCGGGTTCGATGTCCTTGAGCTTCTCCTTCACGCGATCGATGACGTGCAGCGTGTTCTCGCCGTAGCGCATGACGACGATGCCGCCGACAGCATCGCCTTCCCCGTCGAGATCGGCCACGCCGCGCCGGATGTCGGGCCCGAGCTCGACGCGGCCAAGATCCTTAACCAGGATCGGAGTGCCGCTGCGCGCATCCGTGCCGACGACGATCTTCTCCAGGTCGGCGGTCGAGCGTGCGTAGCCGCGGCCGCGCACCATGTACTCACGGCCGGTGAACTCGACCACGCGGCCGCCCACGTCGTTGTTGCCCTGGCGCACCGCCTCCACCACCCTCTCCAGCGGCATCTTGTACGCCAGCAGCGCGTTGGGATCGACGTTGACCTGGTACTGCCGGACGAAACCGCCGATCGGCGCCACCTCCGCTACCCCGGGAATGCTCTGCAGGTAGTAGCGCAAGTACCAGTCCTGGAAGCTGCGTAGCTGCGCCAGGTCCTGCGTCCCGCTGGTGTCGACGAGAGCATATTGAAACACCCAGCCGAGACCGGTGGCGTCCGGCCCCAACTCCGTCTGCACCCCTTGCGGCAGCCGCGGCAGGATCTTGCTCAGGTACTCCAGGGTTCGAGAGCGCGCCCAGTACACGTCCGTGCCGTCCTCGAAGATGATGTAGACGTACGAGTAGCCGAAATCGGAGAAGCCACGGATTGCCTGCACCCGCGGCGCCCCCAACATCGCGGTGACGATCGGATACGTCACCTGATCCTCGATGATGTCCGGGCTGCGATCCCAGCGCGAGTAGATGATGACCTGCGTGTCGGACAGATCGGGAACGGCGTCGAGCGCGATGTTCTGCATCGACCACAGGCCAGCAAGCACCGCCGCCGTGACGAACATGAACACGGTGAAGCGGTTGTGCGCGCAATACTCGATGATGCGGTTGATCATGGGGGAGAATCCATCTTCATTCCCGGCATCCCTTCCATACCGCCCATGGTGCTCAGCGCCGCCTTGAGCTGGCTTTCGGAGTCGACCATGAAGTTGGCGCCAACCACCACCTGCTCGCCCTCGCGGACACCTTCGAGCACCTCGGCGTAGTCTTCGCCCCGTTCGCCCAGCCGGACCTCGCGCGGCTCGAAGAATCCGTCACCCAGGGCCACGAACACGATCCGACGTATGCCGGAGTCGAGCACGGCATCCTGCGGCACCACCAGGCGCTCGCCGAGCAGCGCATGGATCTCCCCCGTGGCGTACATGTCGGGCTTGAACCGCAGCCCCGGGTTGTCGAACTCGACGCGCACCTTGTTGGTGCGCGTCTGGTTGTCCAGATACGGGTAGATGTAAGTGATCGCCCCGGTGATCGAGTCGCCCGGTTGCGACCGCAGTCTGAGGGTCACCGGCATGCCGGGGTGGACGGACGGCATCTCGCTCTCGTAAATGTCGAGTAGCACCCATACGCGCGAAAGGTCGACTATCGTGTACAGCTCTTTATCCGGGGTAACGTACAGCCCCTGATACACGTCCTTGACGGTGACGAAGCCGGACGCCGGCGAGTGCAAGGTCAGCGCCGTGCGGGGCTTGCCGGTTTCTTCCAACTCACGGATCTGCTGCGGCGTGATGTCCCAGAGCAACAGCCGGCGCCGGGCGGCGTCGAGCAGCGCCTTGGCACCGGTTGCGGCCTCAGGAAACGGGCTCCCGTGCAGCTGCTGATCGCCGCGCCGGGCGAGCAAGTATTCGGTTTGCGTGGACACCAGATCGGGGCTGTAAATGGACAGGATCGGGTCGCCCGCCCGCACCGGCTCCCCGGTGTAGGTTACGAAGAGCTGATCCACCCAACCCGGGAACTTCGTGTGCACCTTGCGGATGCGGCCCTCATCCGGACGGACGATACCAACCGTGCGAATGTCCTTCTCTAGCACGCGCCGTGTCACCGGTGCCGTACGCACCCCAATGAGCTGCTGCTTGAAGGGCGAGATCTGCACCGTCCCAGCAGGCATGTTCTGTGGCGCTGCCGGTTCGTCGGCGTATTTCGGCACCAGGTCCATGCCGCAGTCCGGTGCGGTCCCCGGCTTGTCCGAGCGGTACTGCGGATGCATGGGATCGTACCAGTACAAGATTTTGCGCTCTCCGCTCGGCGTGAACGCAGCGGATGGACTCGGTGCCGCCGCAGGCTGGTGGACCTGTTGCGCCCAGACGCTCGGCGCCACCAGCGCCCCAACCAGGGCGACCGCCACCAATGCTCTTTTCCAATTCTCGACTCTCCACTCTCGACTCTCCACGTTGTTCTCCATCGCTCATCCCTCCAGCGGCTCGCCGACGATAGCTTCGAGCTGGGCGACAGCTTTCTGGAAATCGGCAAGCTCCTCGTGGTAGCGCATCTCGTACTCGAGGGTGACGGCGAAGGCGTTCAGTAAGGTGAGGAAGTCCACCTTGTTCACCTGGTACGCCGTGTTCGCCGAGTCCAACGCCAAGCGCGCCTGCGGGAGCACGGTCGTGTGGTACAAGGAGATTAGGCGCTCTGCAGCCTGCGCCCGCGCGTACAGGTCTCTGACGCGCGCTTGCACGTCGCGATCCGCATTCTCATGCAGCGAGCGCGCCTCCGCCAGTGAGGCCGCGGCCTCCTGCACCCCGGCGCGCTGCTTGGTGGCAAAATAGAGCGGCAGCTTGATGCCGACGCCGACCTCCCACTCCGGCAGCAGCTCCGCCTTGTGTATGTACTGGGCGCGCAACACGAAATCCGGCAAGTACTCGCGGTGGGCCAACGCCACGGCCGACTTGCTGCCGGCCACACGCCGCTCAGCAGACATGAGCTCGGGCGAGTGCGCCTCGGCAGCGGCCGTCAACTCCTCCAGCGTCTGGGTGAGCTTGCCCTCGGTGGGATGCTCCGCTGCACCGAGCGGCGCCGTCGCCGGGCGATTCAGCAGCGCATTCAGCTCAGCTGTCTGGCTCTGCCGCCGCTGCTCGAGCGTGGTTTCGCGCTCGATGAGCAATGAGCGCTCGACCTGCGCCTTGAGCACATCTTGTTGGATGCCTTCGCCGACAGCGTACTTGGCCTCGGCGGTGCGCGCGATTTGCTCCAGCAGCGTTTCGTTGCGCCGGAGGATGTCGAGCTGCACGTCGAGGTGCGCGTACTCGGCATAGGCCGCTTTGAGCCGGCCAATCACGTCCAGTTCGACGCGGTGAAACTCTGCGCCCGTCTGCTCCGCCTCGCGGGCGGCGATGTCGTGCTTGAGGCCGAGCTTACCAGGAAACGGCAGCTCCTGACTCGCGCCGACGCTCACCCAGGCAAAATCGCTCTCACCGAGGTTGAGGCGGTCGAAGCCCTCATTGTGGTAGCCCAGGTCAAGCATCGGGTCCGGTAGGCTGCCCGCCTGCGCAGGCCGTGCCTGTGCGGCCCGCCACTTAGCCTCGGCGGCACGGATTTCGGCATTGTGCCGGCGGGCGTAAGCAACCGCCGCCCCGATCGTCAGCGGGTCTCCCAGTTCGTCGCGGTCCTCCGCCCCACACCATGCAGGAACGGCAAGCAGCACTGCGACAGCCAATATGGTTCGTGCGCGACGCATATTTCCTCCTTCGTCAGACTCGCCCGCGCGCCGCTGGGCGAGCGAGTACGTTGCGAGCCTCAGATCAACAGCCTGCGCTACGCGATCAAAGGAGGAGTGACGTATGCTGCGTGATGGGAGTATCCGGAGATGCGGGACCGTGCCGGGAACAACACCGGTTGGGTACCGGTGTGCAAGCGCAGCTCGTCGCGGTTACAGCCCGCCAAGCAACAGGGACCTGTAGCTTGCCCGAAGGGCAGTGGTCCCGCTCCGTGCTCGTGGCCTTCACCGCAGTCGCCGGGCAATGGGCTCCGCCCGTACAGCAATCGGTCGTGCGCAGCGCCGCCTGTGAACCGCAGCAGCAGTGGCTCATGGGCCTCGGCATCGAACAGGCGAAGCCGCCCCGTGGACAGATGCCGATGCCGCTGATCACGATCGAGACCGCAAGCACCGCGGTTGCGAGTTTGCCCAGCACCATCGAAGGCAACGTAACAGCCGGCTACAGGCCTGTCAAAGGGTGGGGCCGGCCGAAGCGGTCACGCCTTCGGCAGCGAGTGGGAGACGCTGGCGATCAGAGCGGCGTGCAAGGTCCGTCGGAAGTCCTCCTCGGACCCCCGAAACCGCGGCAAGCACAATAGGGTCGTCATCGGCCTCTGCCTGCGTGGCCCACGTCGAAGGGATCACAGAAACCTCTGTATTGCAGTATTGCACCAATTCGGCCTGCTCGCTGCTTGACCATCGCTCTCTGTCGGTCGTAGTCTGTCGGTCATAGTCTGCAGCGAATTCACATGGCTCTCCCCTTGTCTCTCTGCTGGCGTACTCGCGCGAGTCTCAGATCCCCGATCGGCGGGATCAGCGCCGCCGTCTTGAGCGCCATGCAGATCGTGGCGGTGGTGCCCCTTTGGGTCTCCGCCACAGAGGCACAGATCGCGATCGACAACACCAGCTCAGCAGCAGCCGACACGGCCACGTTGGAGTTCTCCCACAAGGTCGATTCCGGGCCGAATTCGCTGTTGATGGTCGGCGTGGAGGTGCACGCGAGAACTACGGTGGACAGTGTCGTGTGGTCCACGGTCGCGCTCACCCAAGTGGGTTCCGTGACGGACAGCGGAGACAACGTGACGGTGGAGTTGTGGAAGTTGGCGAACCCCCCAGCAGGTGCCGGCGACGTCGTCATTACGCTGCCGTCATCGCATCGCGTTGTTGGTGGGGCGACCTCATTTTTCGGGGTGAATCAGACTGCTCCACTGGGCGTGGCAGCGAAGAATTCCGCAGACAGTGGAACGCCCGCCACCGTGACAGTCTCGGCTACGACGGGAAGCGTCGTCCTCGACGCGGTTGGCGCCAATCCCGCGACGACGCTCGTCGTGACAGGACCGGGGCAGAAGCAACAGTACGAGGCGTCGTCAGACACGGTGACCGGTGCCGGGAGCACGGCAGTATCCGACGGGAGCACGGTGACGATGGCGTGGAGCTTAACCGCTCAGAACTGGGCGATCGTCGCGGTCTCAATCAATCCGGCACCGACACCAACAGGCCAACCGCACTCTCCGACTCCCACTGTCACTCCGACGCCGACGCCAACCATCTCAGTTCGCTGTGCCGGGGACTGTGACGGCAACGGGCAGGTCACGGTAAGTGAGATCCTCACCGTGGTGGACATCGCTCTAGGCAACCTGCCCGTGAGTGCTTGCCGCGCTGGCGATAAAAACAATGATGGCGCGATCACCATCGATGAAATCCTTGCAGCAGTGAAGCGTGCGTTGGAAGGGTGCTGACCAGCCCTCGTGCAACATTTCATCTGCGGCACGCTCTAGATCGAGCGCGGCCCGGGCCGTCGCTTGCGATGTGCGCTGAACCGCCGTGCATCTTGACCAACCCCTTGACGAGCGCAAGGCCAAGGCCCAGACCGCCCCTGCTGCGGCCGAGCCTGGCGTCGGCCTGAAGGAAGGGCTTGAAGACGCGCGGCAGCATCTCCCGATCGATCCCCGCTCCGGCGCCCGGTGACGTCGGATCCCATCTCCATGGGGACGTGATAGTCGGGACTCAGCAGCACCAAGTAGGCCGGCAGGGTCTCGAGCAGGTCATTGAACCGCTACCGGTCGGCCTCGGTTGCTGCCACTGCCTCTTCGCGCTTGGTGACCTCAATCTTGTCGAGTTCCAGAACCGCAGCGTCGGTTCGACACTTGATCCGCCCCATCCTCGCGTCCGCTGATGTCTTTGCCCGTCTCTTGTTCCGTTGACCGTCTTGCCTCCGATCCAACCCTTGCCGTACTGCCCGCGCACCACGTCAGGGTCGTGCCTCCGGCAAGATCAACGCTGCCACAGGATCCGAGCGGCTTCCAAGGGAACCGCCACGCCGGAGCGGTCCGGAATCACCCGCGCCGTGTAGTCTGTTGCGGGGCGGGTCGCAGGCACCGACGCGCTATAGACGTAGCCGCTGGCCGCGCCTGCCGGTTGCCGGCCGCGCGTCATCTCCACTCGCACAGGACCGCCGCCGTTGACTCCGTCGGCATGAAGCTCGACTCGCATCGCATTCGGGTCCAGATCATTGAGGTGGACCTGAACCTCGAACGCGTGCCGCTTCCCGTCTGTCTCAATCTTCACTTCGCCGAAGCGTAGGGCTGCCCATTTCTGTTCCAGAGTGTGTTGCCAATCGACTATCCACGTACCCATCGCGCCTTTATCGGCAGCGCGTTCACGGTAGGCGGCGGCAGCCGGTAGGTAGTGCTGCTCGGTGTATTCGCGCACCGTGCGGTTGGCGGAGAAGCGCGGTGTCAGCCGCGCCATGCTTTCACGCATCCGCGCGATCCAGGCCGTCGGAACACCATTCGCGTCGCGCGTATAGAACTCGGGGATCACCTGCCCTTCGAGCAGGTCGTAGAGCGCCGCGGCTTCGGCCGCATCCCAGACCGGATCGTCGTCGTGTTCCTGGCCGTCACCCAATGCCCACCCCACCTCCGGCGCGTAGGCTTCCGCCCACCAGCCATCTAGCTCCGACAGATTGAGGCCACCGTTGACGAGCACTTTCATGCCGCTCGTTCCACTGGCCTCCCAGGGACGCCTGGGGGTGTTGATCCAGACGTCCACACCCTGCACCAACTGCTCGGACAACAGCATGTCGTAGTCGGCGAGGAAGATCGCATGGGGGCGCGCCTCGGGTCGCCGAATGAAATGGATCCATTCCCGGATCATGGCCTGCCCCAGCTCGTCTGCGGGATGGGCCTTGCCGGCAATGATGAGCTGCAGCGGGCGCTGAGGATTGGTCAGCAGGCGCAGCAGCCGCTCCGGGTCGTGCAGCAGCAGGTTTGGCCGCTTGTAGGTCGCGAAGCGGCGCGCAAAGCCCAGTGTCAACGTTTCGGGACCAAATAGATGTTGCGCAGCGGCCACTGCTTCGGGCGACGCGCCGGAGACGGCCAGCTGCCTGGACAATCGTTCGCGCGCGTACTGAATGAGAGACCGGCGAGCGCTGGCGCGCAGTTGCCACAGCTTGGCGTCGGGGACGCGGCGCATCTCCTCCTCCAGGGTTTGGGTCGTCCCCAGCCAGCGGCCTCTTCCACAGGCTTCCGTCCAGAGATCGTCCGCCGCCGCCGAGTCCCAGCTCGGCATGTGGACGCCGTTGGTCACATGTCCGACCGGCACTTCGTGCTCCGGCCAGCGCGGGAACAGCGGTGCAAAGATACGCCGGCTCACCTGCCCGTGCAGGCGACTCACGCCGTTGATTGCTCCACTTCCGCGAATCGCCAGATACGCCATATTGAAATCTTCCGACGCGTCCTTCGGGTTCTGGCGGCCCAGCGCCAGCAGATCTTGGAGTGAGATGCCAAGCCTCTCCTCAGCGTACCAACCGAGGTATTGCCCGATGAGGGCCGGAGCGAAACGGTCAAAGCCGGCGGCCACCGGCGTGTGGGTGGTGAAGAGGTTCCCCGCTCGCGTCACGCACAGTGCGACTTCGAACGGCTGCCCGGTCTCGTTCATGAAGCTCCGGGCGCGTTCCAACACCGCGAAGGCCGCGTGTCCCTCATTCAGATGGCAGACCTCCGGTTGGATGCCGAGCTGGGCCAGCAGCCGCCAGCCGCCAATCCCGAGGATGAGTTCTTGCTTGAGGCGCAGCTCCGGACCGCCCCCGTACAGCTCGCTGGTAATCCCGCGATGTGCGGGAAAATTCGCTGCGTCATTGCTGTCCAAGAGGTAAAGCTTCACTCTGCCGACCTGGACCTGCCAGGCGCGCAGCCAAACCGAGTAACCGGGTAACGCGATTTCCAGCCGCAACCACTCCCCGTTCGGCTCACGCAATGGCGTGATCGGCAATTGCCCGGGATCGTTGTACGGGAAGAGGGCCTGTTGCGCTCCGTCCTTGTCGATCACCTGACGGAAATAGCCTTGCTGGTAGAGCAGGCCCACGCCAACCACCGGGACACCCAGATCGCTGGCGGCTTTGAGCTGATCGCCGGCTACGTTGCCAAGCCCGCCCGAATAGATGGGGAGCGCTTCGCTCAACATGAATTCCATGCTGAAATACGCGACGCAGGTCAGGGGCGCTTGCGAGTAGCCTTGCTGAAACCACGCCGCCGCCTCCGCCGCCTGCCGCTTCGCTTGCACCAGGTCATCGACGCGTTTGCAGAACCTGTGATCGGCCAACACGCGCTCAACTTGGTCCCGCGAGACGGTTTGCAGGACGACCCAGGGGTTATGCGTAACCTCCCACAGGGCGGGATCAAGCTGCTTCCATACTTCGTCGGCGCAATGATTCCACGACCAGCGCATGTCCAGGGCAAGCTCTGCCAAGGAATCAAACCCCTCGACTTTAGAGGGCAAGCGGGTGTGTTTGCGGCTGCTGCCGCGGGTCTGCTTTGGCTTGCTCATGGTCTTCCCTCGACACGTATCCTACACGGAACCCTTAACCACCTGAACCACGGGCGCGCCGACCGGGGCAGCCAGTACTGCGTTTGTCATCCAGTGGGCGGCCGACGCCTCAGATCGTGGGAACTACCAACATCGACGGTCGGCGCGCCGCGCATCACATTGGGGGCTCGGCGCTTCGAACTGCTGGAGCCTTCGAGAAAGGTGCGTAGCGCCGGCTCGCCGCGCGGATCCGCCATGATGAGCGCTGCGTCGCCGGGCTCAAGCCGGGTGGTGGCGCGTGGGAAAATCGTTGCCGTCCCGCGTAATCGAGACCACCAGCGTATCCCGGGGAAACCCAGCATCGCGCAGCGCTCGACCTGCAAGCGGCGACGAGGCGTCCAGCCGGACCTCGAACAGCGTCGACCCTGCCGTTAGGGCCTTGGCCCGCCGCACGCTGCGCTCGAGGTTGGCTTTGTACGTCTCCATCACGTCGCGGACGTGCAGCTGCCCAACCAGCGGTCCCCCTTCCGCTACGGCAGCCCAACTCATTCCGTCACCCGCGAGCAACCCACCCAGTGCCGGTTTCAGCGAGCGTGGCCCTGGGAGCCGGTGAAAAATGGCAGCGAGTCCATAAAAGGATCGCTCGTAGAGGAGACCGCCTACGCCGCAGATCACGCCCAGCACCCCATAGTATACCAGCTGCACAGGATGTGCGAAATTTACGTATGCTTGATTACCGAAAATAGGGACGTAACCGTATGCGCCGCTAAAAATTGTGTAGCCGACAATCGATGCAATGAGCGCCGGGATCAGCGCCTCGACCTCCAGGTCGTGAATGTACAAGATCTCCGCCGCCATCAACGCACCGCCGAGCGGCGCGCGGAAGATCGACCCGATACCGGCGCCCATGCCCACGGCGACCGCAATCCGCTGCTCCTGGCCGCTCAGGCCGAGCCACCGCGCCAGCATCGAACCAAAGCCGGCGGAAATCTGCGCCGTCGGTCCCTCGCGACCGCCGGAGCCACCGCTGCCAGTTCGAAATACTTCCAGACACCGTCCCGTCGCCACACGCAGTAACGCCTGGGAGTTCAGCTGCCCCAGCGTCTACCCTTTCAGCCTTGAGCATTGGCCGCGGTCCCGAAGGCATCGGTATGTTGTCGAGGAATCAGACCAGTCCATCAAGAATAAGAGTTGCACGAGATGGCTTGCAAAGAAACCCGCGGCATCCACAGCGCGCTTTTCTCCTTGGGCTGCCTCGGTCACGCGGGTATTCGGGTTATATCGCATCTCCCACCAGGCGGCCCGTGAGCCGCTCCCGGTCGCGGAGCCGGGCCGCCTCTACCAGCATGCGTCCGGCCCACCGGTAGAC
This sequence comes from Binatia bacterium, assembly GCA_050015455.1. Taxonomy (GTDB): domain Bacteria; phylum Desulfobacterota; class Binatia; order HRBIN30; family HRBIN30; genus JAGDMS01. The sequence goes on along the minus strand of JBEKBJ010000028.1, from coordinate 18,459 downwards.
GTTGAACTCCGCAACGAACGCACGCATCGATTGCATGCGGACGCGCTGCTCCTCTGGCGGCATCTCGAGCGCCACCGCTAACGCGGATGCCGCTTCGTCGAGATTGTAAGGATTCACAATCAGTGCTTCCGTCAGTTCACGCGCCGCCCCGGTGAACTGGCTGAGCACGAGCACGCCGCGTTCATCGTCGCGCGCGGCGACAAACTCCTTGGCCACCAGGTTCATGCCGTCGTCGAGACTGCTCACGTAGCAAAGCGCCGCGGCCCGGTAGTACTTGAACACCGTCGGCGGCTCATGATGCCTGCGCAACAACACGATCGGCTGGTACGCTCCCCGGCCGAAGCGCGCGTTGATGCGCTCGGCGGTCTTTTCCAGGCTTTCGTTCAACTGGCGATAGCGCTCGATTTGCATCCGGCTGGGCGCCGCCAACTGGGCGAAGGTGAACCGCCCGCAGAAGGCCGGGAAGCGCTCCAACAACCGCTCCACGGCCAGCAGACGCTCCTCGACGCCTTTCGTGTAGTCGAGGCGATCCACCCCCACGCCGAGGAGAGCGTCTGCGGGAAGATTCAGTTCCGCGAAGACACTGGCCCGACACTCGGACACCGCCGACACGGTCTCCACCCACCGCACCGGCCATTCCGTCGAGATGGGATACGGCCGGATGAGCGTGGTGTGCCCGTGCTGCACCACCGCCTGCTGTTCACGGTCAATGCGTGCTTCCAAGTAGCGGTCTACGGCGTCGATGAAATTGCTGCAGTGGAAGCGCGTGTGAAAGCCGACGATGCTGCCGCCAAGGAGTCCTTCCAGGAGGTCGTTCCGCCACGGGCAGATGCCGAGGCGTTCCGGATCGGGCCACGGGATGTGCCAGAAGGTAATGACCGTGGCCCGGGGCAATCGCCGGCGAATAAGGCGCGGCACCAAGGCGAAGTGGTAGTCCTGCACCAGGACAATCGGGTCTTCGATGTCCACTTCCTCGCTCACCGCATCCGCGAACCTCTGATTGACCGCTTGATAGTGCTTCCAATCTTCGCTGCGAAAGATCGGCCGCACATGGGCGACGTGGCAAAGCGGCCACAAACCTTCGTTGGCGAATCCATAGTAGTAGCCCTTTTCCTCTTCAGCGGAGAGCCACACCCGCCGCATCAGATAGGACTCTTGACCGGGCGGGACCCGGACGTGTCCCTTCGCATCCGCGGTTTCCCGGTCGGCGGAACCGCTGCCGTGAGCGATCCACACCCCGGAGCAGGCGCGCATGACCGGCTCCAGTGCAGTCACCAGACCGCTGGCCGGGTGCATGACCCGCACCCCTCCGCCCGCCACGCGTTCGTGAACGTACGGCTCACGGTTGGCGACAAGGATCACCTTCTCGCCGCGGAGATTCCGGTTCAGCGTGTGGCGCAGTCGTTGCGGCGTCCATAAGCCCATTTCGCTTTCTGCCTGTCGCTCATCGGCGATCCGTTCGACGAGATCCCGAACATCTTGCATGAGCGGCTGGAACTCCAGCTGCTGGGTCTCGCCTTTCAGCACGAGCCGGATTTCGTCACTCCACTTCCGCCATGACACGTGCGCCGCGACAATGGTGATCGCGGCGGCAGCGGCAGCCAGAAAACCGAACGCGACGACCAGGAACCAGCGGACGCTGGCCTCCCGGCGCTCGATGAAGCTCAAGTCCTGCACCAGCACCACGAAGCCCACAGGGCCTTCGGCACCGACCAAGGGAATGGCGCTCACGTGCACCGTTCCGCCGGGGAGCGATGCGACCGTCTTCCATGGCACCCAGGCGGCTGCCGACTCGGCGGACTGGCGAACGTGAGCTCCCGCTGCACGGCAACCGAACTGCTTCGGGAAGTCGCCGGTAACAGCGAGAACGGAAAGGTCTTTGGCGCACGCGGTGGCGGCCAGGATGCGTCCGTCACGCATCAGCTCCAAGAGCAGCGCGCGCAGATCCTCGCGCTCCTCGTTCTTCCAGTGCGACAGGAGTCCATGTCGCGCCCCACTGACGGCGAGCTCCGCCCGTGAACTCACATCTCGTTCGAACCACTCATGCATGGTGTGGTAGACGAGCAGCGACGCAGCCCATGTCAAAACCGCGAGGCCGAAAACCAGCGCAATGATGAACCGTATCGCCGGGCGGAGCATCATCGGACCCTAATTAGCACAGGTTGGTTCGCCCTCACATCGATCACTTCCGCGCGCCGGGCTCCGGGTGAGCGGATTCTGGGTCAGCAGCTTCGGCACCGCAGCTCGCGGCGATCCCTTTGATTCTGACGCCTAGAAACCTAGAAATGCCGGACTCCGAAACGTATTGCGAGCGCTTCCTTGTCCACCTGGCGGCCTAGGTTGTCGACGGAGCAGCGGCTGCTTTCTCCAACCGATCCGTCAGCGGCCGGCTCATCTACGACGGCGGCACACAGTTGGAGATGTGCTGGGCGTAGTACGCCCGCCAGTCACGAACCCGTCTTCCTCACCAGCAGCCGGCCGGCGCGGCGGACGTTTTGGCGGCGACGGCCGATGCTCCGGATCGGTCCGCCCGCGCCATCGCGCAGGCGCCGCAGCGCGGCACGGACGGCATCGGGCTCGAGGCGCAGCGTCTCACATACGACCGGGAATGTGAACGGCGATCCGCGCCCCGGGGCGCTGATCCAATGCTCGGCCTCCGCGCGCAGGCGCGGTGTGGAGCTGAGATAACTGGCGATGCCGTTATCAAGCACGGCCAGCATCAACGCCTTGACTCCCGTGTACGCCCCCGCCGACGAGTCCCCACCGCCGAGCGAGCCGACGCCGAAGAAATCGAAGCCCGCGTCACTCAGTTTCCCATCCATCCAAGAGCAGCGCGACTGCATATTCTTCGCACCCTGAGTCATGAGTACGCGGAGCATAGGTCAAAAGCCTCCCGACGGCAAGCGCAACCCAGACCCTCATTAACACAGCCAGGTTAAAGGGAAACCCCTGTACAGCAGCCTCCGGTGGCCGGCACGAGACGGCGGCAGTGGCGCGTTCAGCCTCCCTCTTTTCGCGACCGCCGACACTAGCAGCGCTTGCGGTGTGAGACCCCGCCTCGCTAGGCTGGGGATGTGAGTGCGTTCTGCCTGTACGTGCACATCCCGTATTGTCAGGCGAAGTGTCTGTACTGCGATTTCAACTCCTATGCCGCGGAACATTGGCCGGAAGCGCGCTACGTCGCGGCCTTGTGTGCTGAACTGCGGCACTACGCGCACGCCGCCCCCTGGGGCGGCAGCGAGCTGCGCACCGTCTTCTTCGGCGGCGGCACACCATCGCTGTTTACGCCGCGGTCGATCGGAGCCGTGTTGGACACCGCGCAGCGCCTGTGGCCATGCGACCCCAACGCAGAAATTACGCTCGAGACCAATCCGGGAACCGTCGGCGTGGCCAAGCTCCGCGATTTCCGCGTCGCCGGCGTCAACCGCGTGAGTTTCGGTGTCCAATCTTTTCATGCGCACCACCTGCACAGGCTCGGCCGCATCCACAGCGTCGATGAAGCGCTGGCCATCGTCGACACGGCACGCCAAGCCGGTGTCGACAACATCGGCATCGATCTGATCTTCGCCTTGCCGCAGCAAACAGTGAAGGAGTGGGAGCGCGACCTCGTACAAGCGTGCGCACTGCACCCCGATCACATTTCCGCCTACGGCCTCACCTATGAAGAAGGCACGCGATTTCATACATTGCGTGCCGAAGGCGTGCTGCGCCAGCTACCTGAAGAGATCGAGGCCGCGATGTTCACCGGCGCGCAGGAAATCCTCGCCGCGCACGGCTATGCGCAATACGAAATCTCGAACTACGCGCGGCCTGGGTACGTGTGCCGGCACAACCTCAACTACTGGTGCGGCGGGCTTTACCTCGGCATTGGCGCCGGCGCGCACTCCTACGCCAGACTCACTAACCGAGCGCCCGGCCGGCGCTGGAGCAACAAGAAGACACCGGCCGCATACATGGCAGCGGTCGAGCAGCACGGCCATGCGCGCAGCGCCGTCGAAGAGTTGACCGTGCGCCAAGCCCGCGGAGAGTTTGTCTTCCTCGGCCTCCGTTGCCTCGACGGTTTCGCAGCGGCTGACTTTCACGCCCGCTTCGGGGCCGAGCTTGCAGCCGTGTTTCCTCACGTCACCGATCTGTGCGGTAGCCGCTTGCTGCGGTGCAGTGACGGCCGTTGGCAACTCACGCCACAGGGCGTGCTCCTGGCCGACAGTGTGTTCGCAACTTTCCTCTGAACTTCAGCTCGCGGTCCGATTCGCGGTACGCGCCGCCGCAAGCCACCGGAGAGAGTTTCGACCCGGTCGGCGGTGCGATCGGCCAGCCACAGCCGTTCCATGACCGCCAGCGTTCTTTGGCGCAACCGGCCGCCGCGCAAAACGTCAATCAGCCCGCAGCAGCACAGCGGCTCACTTCAAGCGCTTGGGGTTGATCGGCTGCCCGTGCGAGAACTCGACTAGGTTGCCGTCCGGGTCACGCACGATGCAGATGTAGCCTACGATCTCCCCGGCGTCCGTCGGCGCCAATTCCAGGACACCTTCCTGCTGAGCGCGTGCGGCCATCTCCTCCACCGCGGCGCGCGAAGGAACGTCGTAGCCGAAGTGTGCCATGTGCGGCGGCACCCCCGCCTGCCCCGGCGGCGCCGCGATGGCAACGATGACGAACTCCGGATCGCACTCGGTTTCGCTGAGCCAGACCACACGGGTGCCATTGTCGGTGCGATCGTGCACCAGGTGCAGTCCGGCGAAGCGCTGATAGAAATCAACCGTGCGCGCCGCATCTTTGACGAACAATGCGACATGCGTGAGATGAGGTTGAACGCTCATGACATGGCTTTCTTAGACTTGTTCATCGAACTTACAACTCCCCACATTGCTCTCACTCCGGGGTGAAGCGCCTCAGATACGGCAAGCGCGATGCCGTTTGCCGCACCTGCTCTTCGGCCTGCAGCAGAATGCGCGTCGCATCCCAGGTGGCGTCCAACAGTTGGCTACGAGCCGACGCCGGCAAGCTGACCGGATAGGTCGCGCCACGATAAGTCACCGTGAGCGTCTCGACGTCGACGGTAAGATCGTGTGCCGGATCCTCCTCTACCGCCGCCATCAGCGCCGACACATCGGCCTCGCCGGCGCTGACGCACGGCATGCCGAGGGTCAGGCAGTTGCCGCAGAAGATGTCGGCGAACGATTCACCCACCAGCGCCTTGATGCCCCAGCGCAACAGCGCCTGCGGTGCATGCTCGCGCGACGAGCCACACCCGAAATTCTTGTTCACCACAGCGATGCGTGGTCCCTTGGCCTCGAAGCGCGGGTCGTCCATCACGTGTCCCAAACTTCTGCCCTCAGCGTCAAACCGCACGTCTACAAAAAGGCGCTGGCCAAGGCCGTCAAAGGTGACCGCCTTCATGAACCGCGCCGGAATGATGCGGTCGGTGTCGATGTCGTTGCCGCGCAACGGAATCGGGCGGCCCTTCACCTGTGTGATGCGGATCAACTCGCTCATGGTCGTGATTCGTGATTCGTGGTTCGTGACTCGTGATCTAAGCATGTGCATTTCATATCTGCCGACCCACGAGTCACGATTCACGACTGACGCGTTTCCCCAACATCTCACGTACGTCCACTACGGCGCCCTCGATGGCTGCCGCTGCGACCATCGCCGGGCTCATGAGCAACGTGCGGCCCGCCGGGCTGCCCTGCCGGCCCTTGAAGTTGCGGTTGCTAGTGGAGGCGCAAACCTGACGGCCCACCAGCTTGTCAGGGTTCATCGCCAGGCACATCGAGCACCCCGGCAAGCGCCACTCGAACCCGGCCTGGCGGAAGATCTGATCGAGCCCTTCCGCTTCCGCGGCGCGCGCCACCGCTTCCGATCCAGGCACCACCAACGCTTTCACGTGCGGCGCGACGTGTCCGAGGCGCGCCACCCGCGCCGCTTCCTGGAGATCGGACAGCCGGCCGTTCGTACACGAGCCGACGAAGGCGACATCGATGCGCGTCCCCCGGATCGGTGTGTTCGGCTTCAGACCCATGTACGCGTAGGCGTCTTGCGCGACCTCGCGCTCATCCGGCGCGAAAGTCTCGGGCGCCGGAATCTTCTCGTTCACCCCGATGGCCTGGCCGGGATTGATCCCCCAGGTCACCGTGGGCGCGATGCCGGCACCGTCGAGATGCACAATATCGTCATACGATGCATCGGCATCGGAGGCCATCGACCGCCACCAGGTCACGGCGGCTTCGAAGTCCTCCGCCGCCGGAGCGAACGGCCGGCCGCTCAGGAACTCGAAGGTGGCTGCGTCGGGGTTGACATAGCCCAGCCGCGCGCCGCCCTCGATGCTCATGTTGCAGACGGTCATCCGTGCTTCCATGCTCATGCGCTCGAGCACCGGCCCACCGTATTCATACGCGTACCCCACCCCACCCTTCACGCCTAGGCGCCGGATGATGTGCAGGATGACGTCCTTGGCATACACCCCCGGGCCGAGCCCGCCGTCGACGTTGATGCGCCGGAGCTTGGGCCGCTCGATGGCAAGACACTGCGACGCCAACAGGTCACGCACTTGGCTGGTCCCGATGCCTAACGCCACCGCTCCGAAAGCGCCGTGGGTGCTGGTGTGGCTGTCGCCGCAGGCGATGGTCATGCCGGGTTGCGTGAGCCCCAGCTCCGGGCCGAGGACATGCACGATCCCTTGTTCGCCGCTGCCGGCATCGAAGAAGCGGATACCGAACTCACGGCAATTGCGCTCGATGGCGCTCATCATGCCTTCGGCCTGCTCGTCGGCGTACGGTCGCCGGCGGGTGTCGGTCGGGATGATGTGGTCGACCGTGGCGAAGGTGCGCTCCGGGAAGAGGATTTTCAACCCCTGCTCGCGCATCATCTGAAACGCCTGCGGGCTGGTGACCTCGTGGATCAGATGCAGCCCGATGAACAGCTGCGTCTGCCCCGACGCCAACTCGCGCACCGTGTGCGCCGCCCACACCTTCTCAAGAAGACTCTTAGCCATCAGTCGGTTCTAAGCGATAGCGTATTCACCGGCGACTTGCGAGTGAGCGTGGCGCCCCTCGATACGGAGCCCAAAGGAAGGGCTCCTACTCGGGGTGACCGAAAAGGAAAGGGGTTTTTTCGTGAAGAGCAGCGTTCCCGTTCGCGCCGAGTAGCCGGCCCCCCTTGCCGGCGTGTCGAGGCGTCGGGTCGATGCGCATACGCAGTTAGGGGATACACTGCCCCTCTGGCGAGCGCGCGCTATGTCGTTTACCTCGGCCGCTTCTTGTGGTTAGCTAGCAGGGCACGTGGGGCCGAGGGAGTGAGAGGGACACCGACATGACCAAGCGAGGGGGCCAAACCCCATCTCAGGCAAGAGCGCCCGGCCGCGTGCGAGCGCGCGCCCGAAGGGGCTTGCTACTCGAACCCGACGATGTGCGCACGGCCCTCGTTGATCTGGCTCGACGCATGGCCCCCGCCGATGTGACCGCGCTGATGGGACGCGAGCAGGAGCTACGCCGGCGCGCCAGCGGACTCACCGCGCCGCAGCTGGCGCTGCTGCGCGACCAGCTTGCCGTGGCGCTCGATTGCCTGCACGACCATGTGGCCGGCAATTGCCCTCAGATCCCGTACTCGGCCATCAGTTTGCTCGCGGCGGGGGTATGCTACTTCGCCGATGACCTCGATTTCGTTCCCGACTTCCTCGCACGTATTGGCCGCCTAGACGACGGCGCGATGATGGCGATGGCCTTTCAACTCGCTGCGGACGGCGTCCGGCGTTACTGCACCGCCAGCGGGCGCGACAGCGACGCGGCGCTCGGCCGTGCCAGCGGCCGCCGCCCGCCGGCGCCGTCGAGAATGTCTCCCGCGCAGGAACACTGATGCCTCGGTCGGGCTTGTTGCTTGCGGCCGTCCTGCTCGCGCTGTCTGCCGGCCCGGTTCGAGCCCAGTGCGCCGGAGACTTGAACGGCGACGGCGTGGTGACCACAGACGGGATCCTGAGAGCGCTGAACGTGGCGCTCAACGGTTGCCCGGCCCCAAACGCTACGCCGCTTCCCAGCACAGCCACTCCCACCCCCACACCCACCGCGACCGAACGGACCGCACCTACTCCGTCCGCAACCGCAACGGCATCGCCGACCGCGCCCTCATCCACCTGCCCGTATACGTTCTTGGACAATACTCTCGGCGCTAGCGTGTCGTGCGACTATTTCGGTCCGTTCAACTCGGATCCGAGCTGCCCGACCGACCTCGAGGCCTTGTTCGCGGGGGACGGCAGCATCCTTGGCGTAGGCATCGGCACAGAGGATATCATTACCCTCGTGGCCACGGTGACCTCGGCGACCTCCGCAAGCTTGTTCGCCTACACCATCGGGAGTGACACGACTCTTCTCGATGTGAGCGGCACGGTCGAGTTGCAGCAGGACGGCCGCGTTCTGGTCATTGCGCCTGACAGCCCACCGTTCGACATCGCCGACAATAACGGCCAGTGCGCTTTCGTTCAATACGCCGGTACTTACGAGGGAGTGCTGAGCGGGACGGCGGCGCCCGCGGTTCGTCCGGCGCATCTAGCGGCGAGGATCGAGCCCGTATCGTTGCGCCTGCGCTAAGCGCCTCTGGACCCATACGCAGTCTATGTGCGTTGAAGCCGCGCTCCGTATGTCCGCCAAATCCACAGTCAGCGCGATGTAGGAGATCGATGCGTTACATCTGCCCGAAATGCGGCGAAACATTCACCGCGCAACCCCCAAGCGGCAGTTGTCCGATCTGCGACGCCACCGTGCTCCCCGAACCGCAAACGCGCGAAGCCGAACCTCACGGCGATCGCGAGGGGCTGCCGTCGCCAAAGCGGCGACTGTGAAAGATATCGGGATGGAGAGGCGGCGCCTGCTTGCAGGCGCGTCTGACCTGATCGACATGTGGGGGAACACGCGCATGGTCGTACTCACCGCCATGAGCGCTTCACTGTACGCGGCCATTCTCATCCCGTTCAAAGTGCTCCCGATCATTCCCGGCGTGACAGAGTTCCGGCCCGCTAATGCCGTTCCGGTGGTGTGTTCGTTTCTGTTTGGTCCGGCGGGAGCCTGGGGTGCAGCCATCGGCAACGTCATCGGCGACTTCTTCGGCGGCATCGGTCCAGGTGATCTGTTTGGCTTCCTGGGTAATCTGCTTTACGGCTTAGTACCGTACAAGGCGTGGGAAGCGATCACAGATGGCGATCCGGTGCCGCAGACTCCGGGCATGTGGCTTGCCTTTGTGGGAACCGTGTTGTTGGCCAGCGGCGTCTGCGCGCTCACCATCGGCTGGGGCATCAACCTGCTGGGGTTCGTACCCTTCTCCGTGCTCGGCAACGTTATTCTGGTGAACAATTTCCTGGTCGCGGTCGTGCTGGCGCCATTTCTGCTTGCTGTGATCTACCCCCGCGTCAAGCGCAGCGGGCTGCTGTACCGAGAGATCCTACCGCAGCCGGCGCGGCCGCGTTGGCGGCGTCGGCTGGGCCTGGCCCTGGTGGTGCTGGCGACCGCCGGTGGGATGCTCTTGGGCAACTTGCTTTCGTCCGGCCGGCTCGGCGTGCCGTTCCTCGCACATCCGGATGCCGTCACGGCGACACGCGCCGCCGACGTCGGCCTCGGTCTCTTACCGGTGGTGCTGGTGCTGCTCGCCGGCATCATGTTGATGTGACGTGTCCTCCCCCCCGCACGAAGAGGCCGTTCGCCTGCGCCACCTTTCCTTCAGTTATGCGGGCCACAACGGTCCGGCGCTCGATGACGTCTCGCTAGCCGTGCAGCGCGGTGAGATGGTCGTGATCATGGGCGCCACCGGCGCCGGCAAGACCACGCTGGCCAAATGCCTCAACCGCGTGATTCCCGCGTTTCAGCCCGGCGCCCTTTCCGGCGAGATCTATCTCTTCGGGCGCGCGCTGCGGGAGGAAGGCGTGGCCGATCTGGCGGGGCGCATCGGTCTGGTGTCGCAGGATTTCGAAGCGCAGCTGTTCGCCACCAACGTCGTCCAAGAGGTGGTCTTCGGCATGGAGCAGTTGGGGGTGCCGGCGGACGAGATGCGCCTGCGTCTGCCTCGTGTGCTCCAAGCCGTCGGCCTTCACGGGTTCGAAGCGCGCGATCCGGCGACCTTGTCGGGCGGCGAGAAGCAACGCCTCGCCATCGCCGCCACCTTGGCGCTGCAGCCGAGTATCATGGTGTTCGACGAGCCGACCACCGATCTCGACCCAGTCGGTAAGCTCGATATCTTCGCCGTGCTCGCCGCCATGCGCCGCCAGGGTTACACACTGTTGGTGATCGAGCACGAGATTGCCGCAGCCGAACACGCGGATCGGCTGCTGATCATGAGCCACGGCCGCATCGTCGCCGACGACGTGCCGGAGCGCGTGCTCGCGCGCGTGGATTTCCTGCGCCAACACGGCGTTCGTGCTCCCGACCTCAGCCGCCTTGCTGCCCGGCTCGGTCTCCATCCACCGCCGCCATCGCTCGACGAAGCGGAACGGATGGTGAGAAGTAAGAAGTTGGGAGTAGGGGGTCAGAGGTTAGAGGAGGAAGATTCTTCTCCGACTTCTCACATCTCACATCTCACTTCTCACCGATCTCCTGCCATTTCCCCACTTCTTTCCGTCGAAGAGGTATCGTTCTCATACGAGCCCGGCGGCGCCCTGGCGCTCGATCGCGTTTCCCTGACCATCCGCGCCGGCGATTTCCTGGCCATCATCGGCCAGAACGGTTCCGGCAAGACGACGCTGGCGAAGCACCTCAACGGTTTGCTGTCGCCCAGCGCCGGCCGTGTCTGCCTGCGCGGCGTTGATGTCCGCTCGCTGCCCATCAGCGCGGTGGCTGCCGACGTCGGCTACGTTTTTCAGAATCCTGATCATCAGATCTTCGCGGCGACGGTGTATGACGAGGTGGCATTCGGGCCACGAAACTTTTCGCTGCCGGCGGCGGAGATTGACGAGCGGGTGCGCATGGCCGTCGATGCGGTGGGGCTGGTCGGTCTGGAGCGCGACGACCCGTTCCTGCTGGGCAAGGGGCAACGCCAGCGGCTCGCTGTCGCTTCCCTTTTGGCGTTGCGCCCGCGGCTGTTGATCCTCGATGAGCCGACCACCGGCTTGGACTACCTGGAACAGCAACGGATGATGGATCTGATCGCACAGCTGCATACGCAGGGCATGGCCATTGTGATCATCACGCACACGCCGTGGGTCGTTGCGGAGTACGTGCGACGCGGGGTGCTGATGGCGGGTGGGCGTATCCTCGTCGATGCGCCGCTGCGGACCTTGTTTGCGCAAGAGGCGCTGCTCGAGCAAGCACACTTCCGCGCCCCTGACATCACCCGCCTCGGCCGCCGCTTCGGCGTGACTCCGCTCTCGGTGGAGGAGTTTATTGAAGAGATGGCGCTCAGAGGCTAGCTCCTATGTCCCTCTTCCTTTACGTCGACCGCCCCACTTTCGTGCACCGACTCCATCCGATGGTGAAGGTGTTCGGCATGCTCTGCTTCTTCGTCGCCGCATTCGTCAGCCAGCGTCCGGTCATTATGCTGCCGGCATCCCTCGGCATCGCCATCTTGATCGCCACCGCCGGCGCGCTGCGCAACGTGTGGCGCTTGCGGCTGCTGTTCATCCCGGTCTTCATCATGAGCTTCATCATCTGGACCTTGTTTTTCCACGGCGGCGTTCCGCTGGTCAGCTGGGGTTTCCTGAGCATCAGCGCTGCCAGCCTGCAGTTCGCGCTGGGCATGGCCATCAAGCTCGATACGTTCTTGGGCGTCGGCGTGCTCTTTTTGTCGACGACCAAGATCGAGGAGTTCGCCTACGCCCTGACCCGTGCCGGCATGCCGTACAAAGTGGGGTTCACTATGACGCTGGCGTTCCGGCTCGTGCCCGTTTTCGTCGACGCCGCGGCCACCGTCGTACAAGCGCAGCGCTGTCGTGGGTTCAACTTCGACGAAGGCAACCTTCTGCAGCGTATGCGCCGGTACGTCCCGGTGATCGTGCCGGTGTTCATGGGAGCGCTGCGGCGCGCCGACGGCATGGCCATGGCGCTCGAAGCCCGTGGCTTCCAATCGGCTACGCCACGCTCGACCTTCGAGCAGTTTCCGTTTCGGTTGAGCGACTTTCTCGGCCTCGTGATCGCCGTGGCGGTGGCTGTTCTCTACGTGGTGCTGTGGTACCACGGCTACACCGCCGTGCCGCTGTCGTAGAAGTGCTGAGGGATGTAACCAGAGCGGAACCTTTATCAGCTCTGTTCGCATCTGCGCAGTATCGCGCACCTGGCAAGGGTATGCGCCGCGCGAGCCCTCAGGCAAGCGGCCAGCCGCACCCTCGAGACAGATTACCGAATCTCACGGAGTGACTGGTCAGCGACCTTGCGAAACAACTAGCGCGTGCCCGATCTCCGGTTTAAGGACTGCTTGAACTCTTCATCGAGCTCGAACGGCCGGCCCGGGACCAGGACCGTATCGTGCAGCCAGTTGCGGTCGTCGCGTTCCGGATAGTTGATGTTGTAGTGCAGCCCGCGGCTCTCCTTCCTGCTGATGGCGGACTTGATGATCAGCTCGGCCACGAGCGCGATGTTGCGCAGTTCGATGAGGTCGCCGGTGATGAGGAAGTCCCAATAGTAGTCACGGATTTCCTCTTGCAGCGACAGGATGCGCTTGAGCGCGCGTGCCAGGCGCCGGTTCGAGCGTACGATGCCGACGTAATTCCACATCAACCGCCGGATCTCGTCCCAGTTTTGGCTGACGACGACCGACTCGTCGCTATCCACCGCTTTCCCCGGATTCCACTCCGGTAGCGCCGGGATGGCGCCGCGATCCTCGCGGATGAGATCACACGCCGCCATTGAGGCGCGATGGCCGAAGACGAGCGCTTCGAGCAAGGAGTTGGAGGCCAAGCGGTTGGCGCCGTGCAGTCCGGTCATGGCGACCTCACCGGCGGCGAACAGCCGGCGGATGGCGGTGGCACCGTCGGTATCGGTGACGGCGCCGCCGCAGCAGTAGTGCGCCGCCGGCACCACGGGGATGGGCTGCGCGGTCATGTCGATGCCGTAGCTCAGACAGCGCTCGTAGATCGTCGGGAAGCGCTGGCGGACGAAATCCGCGTCATGGTGCGTGATGTCGAGGTACACGTGCTCGTAGCCGTGCACTTTCATCTCGTTGTCGATGGCGCGCGCCACGATATCGCGCGGCGCCAGCTCGGCGTCGGGATGATAGCGGCGCATGAACGCATCGCCGTCCGGCCGCCGCAGAATGGCGCCTTCGCCGCGCACCGCCTCGCTGATGAGGAAGGATTTCGCCTGTGGATGGAACAGGCAGGTCGGGTGGAACTGGATGAACTCCATGTTGCCGATCGGCACCCCGGCGCGGTAGGCGATCGCCTCCCCGTCGCCCGTGGCGATGTCCGGGTTGCAGGTATAGAGGTAAACCTTGCCGGTGCCGCCGGTGGCAAGCAGCGTCGCGCGTGCCTGAAAGCGCTTGACCGTGCCGGCATCCAAGTCGAGCGCGTACGCCCCCCAGCAAGCGGGCTCCCGCACGGACGGATCGAACTTGGCGTCGATCAGCAGATCGACCGCAACGTGGCGCTCGAGCACGGTGATGTTGCGCACGGCGCGTACCGCCTGCACCAAGGCGCGCATGATCTCACTACCGGTGGCATCGACGGCGTGCAGGATGCGGCGATGGCTGTGCCCGCCCTCGCGCCCGAGGTCGTACTCGCCCTCCTCCGCGCCGGGCCGCAGCGAGAAATTCGTGCCCAGCGCGATCAGGTCCCGGATGCGATCCGGCCCCTCGCGAACCACCGAATCGACCACGTCCGCGTGGCAGAGATCCGCGCCCGCCACCATAGTGTCGCGACTATGCTCCTCAAACGAATCCTCCGGGCTCCATACCGTGGCGATGCCGCCTTGGGCGTATTCCGTTGCGCTCTCGGGCAGCCGGTCCTTTGTCAGCACGGTCACTGCGCCATGCTGGGCCGCGTTCAGCGCAAAGGTAAGCCCGGCGAGTCCACTACCGATCACCAAGAATTCCGTTTCCATACTAAGGCTTCCTTAGCATAGGCAACGTGCGGCGCGCCAACCAATCCCGACCCGAGATTCTCGCGATGAAACAGACGCAGAAAGCCCGGCTCCCACGCGCCCCAGCTATGACCTGCGACCCTTTCCTCCAACCTCACCGCTGTGGTGCTCCCCGCAGACGTCAGGCAGGCACGTTTCCCCGTCGCTGGCAAGGCGTGGCCGCATGATTCCCGCCAGCGTATTTTTGGATCGGGGCTTCAAGCGAAAAAAACCGGTTGAAAAGCCCCCCGCAAGGCATTACTCTGCGACGCGATGGGTGGCTGGTGCAAGAGACTGTTGGAAACTCTCTTGATCTTCGCCTTCGTTCAGCCGGCGCTGGCCGACATTTACATGTACCGCGACAGTCACGGCGGCCTGCATTTCTCCAATGCGCCCAGCGAGCCGCAGTACGAATACTACATGCCCGATATCTCCAGCTGGAAGAAGGCGCGTTACGGCCCCTCCGGCGCCATCGACGGCGCCAGGCGTAAAGCGTATGACACCATCATTCGGGACGCCGCCCGCCGCCATCAGGTGGATGTGGCGCTGGTGAAGGCGGTGATCCGGGCCGAATCCGATTTCGTCCCGCGGGCGGTCTCGCCCAAGGGCGCGCTCGGGCTGATGCAGTTGATGCCGGCAACCGCTCAGAGGCACAACGTCTGGCGCGTCTTCGAGCCGCGCCAGAACGTCGAAGGCGGTGTCACTCATCTACGCTATCTCCTTGATCGCTACGGCGGCAATCTCCGTCTCGCGTTGGCGGCCTACAATGCCGGCGAGAAGGCCGTCGACGCCCACGGCGGCGTGCCGCCCTACCCCGAGACCTGGGAGTATCTCACACGGGTCCTGCGGTTTCGCGATTCATACCTGCGCCAGCAGTAGACGCGGTCTGTCGAAATCTGCTACTCCGCTATACGTCCTCGGTTGAGGCCTGACGATGGTGGCCAGCCGCACAGCCGCGCGCCCTCGCGTGGCAAACCTCCCGAACATCCTCAGCTGCTTTCGCATCGTGGTCATCCCGCTGCTGGTCGTGCTGCTCACCAATACCGGGCCGACGGCCGCGATCCTCGCGACGTTGACTTTCTTCCTGGCATGTCTCTCGGATTTCTTCGACGGCTATCTTGCCCGGCGTTGGGGGATCAGCACCACCTTGGGCACGCTTCTCGATCCGCTCGCCGACAAGCTGATCGTAGCGGCAGCGCTGATCATGCTGGCCGGCATGGAGCGCACGCCGAACGTGCCCTCCTGGATGGTCGTAGTGATCATCGGGCGCGAGATCGCGGTGACGGGGCTGCGGGCGGTCGCCCTCGGTCAGGGCATGGTACTGGCGGCGGAGGAACTGGGAAAGTACAAGACGGTCTTCCAGATGTTCGCCCTGCACGGTTTGCTATTGCATTATCCTTTCCTCGGCATCGATTTCCATCTCGCGGGCATGTACTTCCTGTGGATATCGCTGGTGATCGCTTTGTGGTCAGGTATCGACTACCACGTCAAGGTGATTCGTCAATTCATGCGCCGCCCCGCCGCTGCCCGGTGAGCGGCCGGTAATCTTGCGCCCGGCAGGGCAGCGTGTTACGAAAAAGTATCTGGTGCCGGCTGCGTGCGCGCCCTTAGCTCAGCTGGATAGAGCGTCTGACTACGAATCAGAAGGTCGGGTGTTCAAGTCACCCAGGGCGCGCTTGAAAAAAGCCCCGGAATTCTTGGCAATTTCGGGGCTTTTGCTTTGGTGGCCTGATCGGCCCGGTGCTCTGGTTGCACTTTGGTTGCATTTGGTTGCGGTCGCGACGCACCGCACCCAGCGCCGGTCACCCGGAACAGCCGGCATGAACGCGAAACGGCCGCACAGTGACGAACGCCCGGCGGCACAGCCCAAGGCGTCCAACCGCGTTGCAATCACCGCCAGCGCGCGACGCGCCGCACCAGTGAAGGCATTTGCCGGCCGCAACCCGGACGGCGCGTCGTTGCCCTTTGGGACCCACCCCGGCCGGGGGAATACCTTGCCAGCCGGCCCCCTGGCGCGGCCGTGCTGCTGGAATCAGGGTGTTCAACCTCGAAGCTGTGGTGAGGACACCGCGGCCTTCGCCTGACCTTCCCTGCGCTGTGAAGATGCTCATCTCGCAACGCGGTGGCCCAGGGGGCGCTAGCGCGGATTTTGGGGGACGCGACAGGGCCGGAGACGTTACTCTCGGGCGCGCTTGCGCAAGAGTAACCAGCCCGCGGCAGTGAGCAGCACCGCGACCACGACGAACACCGTCGGAGACAACGCCGGTGCCCTGGCACTCCCTTGGCACAGACCCACACTGCCGGGCACCGTGCAGGATTGACTCGGGTCGCTGCAGGGCACGTTGCAACACACCCCACCAGGCGCGCAGAAAGTCGAGGCGCATTGCGTGTTGCTGACGCACGGGTCACCCAAGGCGAGTGGGGTGGGCGTCGGTGTAACCGTAGGCGTCGATGTGGGCGTAGGCGTCGATGTAACCGTAGGCGTCGATGTGGGCGTGGCCGTGGGCGTCGGTGAACAGACCGGAGTTCCTACGCACTGGCTCTGGTCGTTGCAACGTGCGGATTGGCCCGCCGGGCACGACTGGCAGAGGTCCGTGCAGCACTTGCCTACGTCTTCCTCCCCGCATGGCGTGCCGCTTGGAATGAAGTTATCAGTGCAGCTCGTGCTATCGACGCACTGTGCTGAAGCCGGAGACTTCCCCAGCAGGACCACGGTCAGGACTGCGAACCCCAATATCAGACCACTACCTACAAAGGCTCGTCGGGGCATGCTCCCACTCCCTCCTTGCCGACGGAAGTCAACGCAGAACCCATACCAGATCACGGGCAGCAAGGTCAATGGGATGTCGTTGGCGTGAGCGACTGCCTCGGACTGTGGCTTCAGGGATTGAGGGTTTGAGCCCGGTGTCCCCGGAGCCGCTGAGTTTCCCTGAGTTCTCTTGAGTGCCGACGGGGCACCGGCAGTTCTATGCTGTCTCGGACGTGGGTCCTTCCGTTGGCGACCTAAAATGGAGAGAGAGCACTGTGCCCGAAACTGTGCCCGCGACGGTCCACGCAGCGGCCACTGAGCGCAACCTCGCCAGCCAAAAAAGCTAGGCACAGTGCCCCGGAAACCCTTGTCTGGTGCGGGTTTCCGGGGCTGGCCAAGGTTTCTTAATCAGCGGGTCCCGAGTTCGAGTCTCGGGCGGCCCACTTTCCCTCTGCCTTGTCGCACAAGGGTTTCCGTAACATTTAGGCACCGGGATGTCGCGCCCGCCAGTCGGCGTGTAAGCACTATGTAAGCAGTCGGGAGAAAGTCACGCCCGGACACCGGTCCCCCTGCCCGGCCTCAGATAACGATTTGCCGCACCGTTTCCGGCGCCCAGGGCTTCCCGGTGCGGGTTGGATGGCCTTCACCGTTCAGCCGCTCTGCAATTCTCCGCGAAGCTCAGCCGAAGGCAGAGACGGGCCAAAGTGCTGCGCCCGTCCCAAGTGGTCCGGTGCCTCGCTGATGCTGCATCAGACCTTGCGCGGCGAGACACGGGGGGCCGCCGCCACAATACTTGCGATGGTCTGCGGGTGCCACTGTCGACCTGACCGGGGTCGCAACCCCGCTGCCAGAAGCCGCCCTCCGATCTGCCGAAGCGCAAGTCCGCGACGGCGGTACTTTCGAACGAGCCCTACGATGCGTTGTTCTTTCAGATCAGGCGCGACGTGGACGCCGTCCGGCAGTAGCGCCCACCCGTAGCGTGGCTCGCGGCTGATGCGTTCTCCCCGCGCCTTCTTCACTGCCAGGGCCGCGCACGTGCGCGCCCGAATCATCACGCGCTCATATTCCGCGAAGGCGTCGACGATCCGGCGCAATAGGATGGCTTCAGGACCATCACCGTTCCCGGTCCCATCCGCAGCCAGAACCGCAGCGCCATTGCGTTCAACCAACCTCTCAACCAAGGCGGCAACCAGCGAATCACGCGCGAGCCGATCGCGCTTTGCGACCAGCAACACGTCAGCGTGCTTGTCACGGATGGCAGCGAGGGCCGCCAGCAACCCCGGCCGCCGGTCGAGAGCCGCGCCACCGCTGACGCCGCGGTCGGTGCAGGTCAGCACAAGCTGTCCCCCATGGGCTGCGCACCACTGCTCCAGCGCCACTCGCTGGGCGTCGGGGCCGAGCCGCTGGTCGTCGCTGCTGACGCGCACGTACCCGATCACCCTGTGCGGATCGGTCTTGCCCCGGCCCCTTTTGTCCCTGTTCCTTGCTGCCATTCGCTCGCTTGGAGTATCTTGCGGGCGAAAAGCATAGCACTACATGACAAGAAATACTGCGTATGATAAAGGACGTGTAGAGTCGAGATGTGGCGCGGTGGTTTAGGCCGGAGTTTGGGTTCCCTGTTGCTCGCCCTTTCGTCTGCGAGTGTCCCATGATCCCAGCCATGCTCCGTTTCCACATCCCGCTCAT
>JBEKBJ010000027.1:0-46539 GCA_050015455.1 Binatia bacterium | reverse complement strand
GCAGTTTGGCTCGGCCCACTCGCCGACCACAGCGGGCCGCCCGGCCGGCGTCAGCCGCCCGCAGCGGCGCCCAACGCGCCGGATCGCGCGCGCCGGTGCGTTAGCGCCGGATTTGGGTCGTCGCTCGTGGCTTGACACGGCAGTACAGAACGAACGAGACTCCCTTTCCTATGCAGCGCGTCCCGTTGCAGCTGGTAGCGTGGATCGGTCGCCAGGACCTCGATGGCGCGGCACACGATCCCGCGACCGGACCGATCGTAGATTTCCTGCGCGCCCATCCTGCCACTAAGGCGCTGCTGTTGTCGGACTGGCCGAAGGACGCGGCGAGTGTATATCGCGACAAGTTGCGTCGTGCTGCCGGCACCGAAATTGAGATCCACCCTGTCAAGCTCAGCGATCCGACCGATTACCTCGGCATCTTCCAGGCTGCGGATGCAGCGCTCAGCAGGCTCGTCGCGCACACGAACGTGAACGAGATCGCCATTCACACCAGCCCGGGCACCAGCGCCATGGCCGCCGTGTGGATCCTGCTGGCGAAGACGACGTACGCCGGGGCGACGTTGTTCAAGAGCTGGATCGACAAGAGCGGCAAGTCACACCTGGCCGAAGTCGAGATTCCATTCGACCTCACTCTCGACGTCCTGCCCGAGATCGCGGCGCGTCGCGGTGCGTTGTTGGAGCCTGCGGAACCGCAGCTGCCCGCCACCAACGCCTTCGATGCCCTCATCCACCGCAGCGCCGCGATGGCGGCTGTGATCCGTGACGCCCGCCGCGCGGCGCTTTACCCGAACCCGGTGTTGATCCTCGGCGAGTCGGGGACCGGCAAAGAGCTAGTCGCGCGGGCCATGCACGCGGCGAGTCTGCGCGCCGGCAAGCCGTGGTCCGCCATGAACTGCGCTGCGATTCCGCGCGAGCTGCTAGACTCGGAGCTGTTCGGGCACGCCAGGGGCGCCTTCACCGGCGCCGTCACGGACCGCCCCGGGCGCTTCGAGGCTTGCGACGGCGGGACACTTTTTCTCGACGAAGTCGGCGACATGCCGCCGGAAACCCAGGTGCGTTTGCTGCGTGTCCTCCAGGAAGGCGAGATCCAGCGGGTCGGTGAGACCAAGACGAGAACGGTGGACGTGCGTGTCATCGCAGCCACCAACCGCGACCTGGTTGCGGCGGTGCGCGACGGAAGGTTCCGCGACGATCTTTTCTACCGGCTCGCGGTGCTGGTGTTGCGCCTGCCGCCGCTGCGCGGACGGCATGAGGACATCTTCCCCCTCATGCGGCACTTCTTGGCCGTCCTCAACGACCGCGCCGCCGCCATCCCCGGCGCCGAGCGCAAGCATCTTTCCCCGGAGGCAAGGAAGTTTGCTGAGAGCTACCCGTGGCCGGGCAACGTGCGCGAGCTGGAGAACACGTTGGCGCGCATCTTCGCGCTCACTTCCGGTGACACGATCCGGCGCGAACATCTTGAAGCCTACGTGATCCCGACGGACACGGCGAACACCGGCACGCTGCCGCTTGCGGCGCGCGGGAAGTTCAGCCTTCGCGCGGAGCTGGAGACGGTCGAGCGCCGGCTGATCGAGCAAGCCTTGCGCGAGTCTGGCGGCGTGAAAGAGCGCGCCGCCAAGCTCCTCGGGCTGGCCAGCCGTCAGGCGCTGTCGCACCGCATGCGGCGGCTGGGCATCGGCTCGTGAGGGTCAGCGTGGAAACTGCCGCGGGATGACTCGATTGCGGCCTGCACTGGCGGCCTGGGGTAGCCAGAGGAAGGCAACCTCAGGCTATGGTACGCAACACCTTCGGTGTAGTGCGATGACCACAGAAGTGACAATCTTGGCCGATGGAAGATATGCCCGGGGAGGAAGCAGGGCCAATAGGTGGCGCGCGTCGCAGGACCGCCTACCAAAGCCGGCGTACGCCGTACTCGTCGAACAGCTCTTCGTTGGTCACCAGTTCGAGGTCCTCAGCCTGGGCTTGGGCAATGAGCATGCGGTCGAACGGATCCCGGAGCGCCCCAGCCAGCGCGCCCGCGCGCTGGGCGTGCACGAGCGTGATTGGAAGCGGGGTGAAGGCCTGCGAAGCCACCGCACCGGCAATATCGCCCACGATCACCGCGGCGCCGGGAAGCTTCCCGAGTCGGAATTTCGTCGCGATCTCCCATGCGGACGCCGCGCTGACAAACACCGTCGTCGATGAATCGCCGATCGCAGTCCGAGCCTTGCGTGACAGGCGACGGTTTCCTTCGAGCCACCAGAGCAGGGCGTGGGTGTCGAGCAGGAGTCGCACCGGTCACTTCTCCCAGGCGGCCAGCTCGGCCTCCGGAAGAGGTTCAAAGAAGCTGTCATCGACGCGCAGCTTGCCGCGGAGTGCCCCGAACTTGCGGGCCGGGGCGGCACGGCCGACGGGAACGAGCCGGACGACCGGTTGCGGGCCGCGGCTGATGATCACCTCTTCGCCCGCGCAGGCACGCTGAATGAGACGCGACAGCTGCGCCTTTGCCTGATGGATGGGAATGGCCTTCATGACTAGGTTAACCTAGTCTACTACGTTGAGTCCGTCAACTCGTGGCGCTCTGTCAGGCGCTGTCGCATCGGATGCGGAGATTGAGGATTTCCGCTTGATGAGGTGGCGCGCTTTTCCGGGAGGGTGCTATGCTTTCGGCAAAGGATGCGATCATGAACGACCAGGCGATGACTCTGGCGCAGATCGAAGCGCAGTTCGAGGCGGAGTGGGTCTTGATTGAGGACCCTGATACTGACGCCACGTTGGCGGTCCGCGGCGGAACTGTGTGTTGGCACAGCAAGGACCGGGACGAAGTGTACCGCAAAGCTGTGGAGCTGCGCCCCCATCGTTTCGCCGTTGTCTACACTGGCAAGATGCCGAAGGACACGGCGATTGTACTGGCGGCTGCCGTTCAAACCCCGCGAAAGCAAGCTGTGCGGATGCCGGGCGGGCATGAGGTGTCGCATGTGTAACATTACCCTCTCGGTGCCAGATGAGGCGCTGTTGGCGCTCAAGCTGAGTCCTGAGCAGCTTGGTGCGGAGCTGCGTATGGCTGCTGCGGTGAAGCTTCACGAGCTAGGACGGTTGTCGTCAGGTGCGGCGGCTGCCTTGGCTGGCGTTCCGCGCGCGGTATTTCTGTCCAAGTTGGCGGAATACGGCGTCGATACCTTCCGCGTCACCAACGAGCAGCTTGCGAAGGAAACGCCGCTTGCCTGACATCATCTGCAATACGTCACCGCTCTAGTATCTACATCAAGTAGGGCGCCTGGATATTCTGCCGCGTCTGGTCGGCCGGGTGATCATACCACCGGCCGTTGCGGCGGAACTCGCCGCCGGGCGGGCCGCGGGCGTCGATGTTCCCGACCCGGCAACCCTCGACTGGATTGTGATCCGCCGTGTGGCCAGCGCGCCAGCCCTTCCCCTTGTCAGCGATCTGGGTCCCGGTGAAACGGAGGTGCTTGCCTTGGCGTTGGAGTCCTCTGATGCGATCGTGATCGTCGATGATGCGTTGGCCCGGCGGGTTGCCGAGACGATCGGCATCAAACTGCGAGGCACGCTGGGAATCTTGATTGACGCGAAGCGCGCGGGACTGATCGCCGCAGTGACGCCGATCCTTGACGAGCTGGAGGGGTTGCGGTTTCGCCTGGCGCGGCACACGCGCCAAGCGGTGCTGCAAGAGGCCGGTGAAGAGCCATGAGAAGATTTTGGGTCCCCTCCTTACCAAGGAGGGGTCAGGGGAGGTTTCCGAGAGCTTCGGCTGCGCCCGTGACGAGCCATCGCGAGCGCAAACATCTTTCCGGTAACGCAAGAGAATTTGCGGAGACCACCCCGGGCCAGGCCAACCATCAGGCGCTGGCAAATGCGTGCGCCGCAGGGTATCTCGTCATGACAGATTGGCACGCAGGCTGCTGTTCCCTCCGGCGTGGGCTAATAGATTGTGACCGCGTGATGAAATGAGAGTGGCGATCCCTGACCAATACGACCAGCTTGTCGACGAGGTCGCGAAGCTGCTGGAGGCGGCACGGCGCCAAGCCGCGCGGTCGGTCAACGCGATTCTCACCGCGACGTACTGGGAGATTGGGCGACGCATCGTCGAGCATGAGCAGGCAGGGGAGAGACGAGCGGACTACGGCGAACAGCTCATCGGTCGCCTGTCCAGAGACCTGACTTGTCGTTTCGGACGTGGGTTCTCCGCCGACAACCTTGAGCGGATGCGTCTCTTCTACCAAACGTACCCGCCAGAGAAGATTTCCGCATCAGTGATGCGGAAATCCGGGAACGCGTCCGTGGCCGCTACGAAATCCGCATCACTGTCGCGGAAATTCGGTCTGGACGACCTGGCGGCGGTCTTTCCGCTTTCCTGGACCCACTACCTCCAGCTGCTACGGCGATGTCGCTCTGCTGAGGCCCGCATGTTTTATGAAACGGAGGCACTGCGCGGCGGCTGGTCGGTGCGTCAGCTCGAGCGGCAGATCGAGTCGCAGTTCTACGAGCGCACCGCGCTGTCGCGGAACAAAGCCGCGATGCTCAAGAAGGGTGCGGCGGCATGCGCGGGCGATGCGACGACTCCGGAGGAGGAGATCAAAGACCCGTATGTACTAGAGTTCTTGGGCCTGAAAGATGAGTACTCCGAGACCGACTTGGAAGACGCACTCATCCGACACCTAGAGAGCTTCCTGCTCGAGTTGGGCGGTGACTTCACGTTCGTCGCTCGGCAGAAGCGGTTACGGGTGGGCAACGAGTGGTATCGCGTCGATTTGATCTTCTACCATCGCCGCCTGCGTTGTCTGGTGCTGATCGACCTGAAAATCGGCCGGTTCACCCACGCCGACGCCGGCCAGATGCACTTGTACCTCAACTACGCCCGCGAGCACTGGACGCGTACCGACGAGAGCCCACCGGTCGGGCTCATCCTCTGCGCCGAGAAAGACGCTGCCGTCGCACGCTACGCTTTGGACGGGTTGCCGAACAAGGTGGTAGCCGCCGAGTACCGCACCGCCCTCCCCGACGAGCGGCTAATTGCGGCAGAGTTGGAACGGACCCGGCGGGCGCTCGACGAGAGCAGGGCAATTCGTCTATTGCGGAAGGGAACCGGGCAATGATCACCGCCATCGAGATTGAGAACTTCAAGGCCATCGGCGAGCGCGTGCGCGTGGAGCTCAAGTCGCTGACCCTGATCTTCGGCCCAAACAGCGCCGGGAAGAGCACGATCATTCAGGCGATCCACTACGCGCGTGAAATCCTCGAACGGCACTATTTGGACCCACACCGCGTGGCGTTAGGCGGCGACGCCATTGATCTCGGCGGCTTCGAGAACTTCGTACACAACCAGGATAAGGGGCTGCCGATCAGACTTCGCTTCGATATCGACCTGACCGGCAGCAGCCTCCCTGTGTATCGGGATGAGTACATCGACGACCTGGATATCGAGGACACTGACGTCTCGAGACGCTTCGAGGAACTGTTCGGCCGGATGTCCTCGGCTTGGGCGGAGATCGAGGTGCGGTGGGTCGATGGTCTCGGCATCGTTGTGACCAAGTACACGGTCGGCTTGAACGGCAGGGCGGTCGCCGCAACCAAACTTGACGATTACTGGATGCGGCTCCTCTTTGGGATTCGGGTACCGGGGACATCTGGAGGGAGCGAAGACGACGAGATTCAGCGGGTACTTTCAGAAGCTTCCGCGAAGATTCCACCCGAACAGAAGCACCAGCTGCGCTCTCGATCGCGATTCTGCGTCCTTGACATCGATTGGAGTCACCCATTGTTGGTAGCTGATACCGGATTGCTTCAGGCGCTTACCGAGCTGGTAAGTGACTTCACCGCCGGGGAAGAGCTCCAGGTCGAAGGGCGGCTCGAGCGACAGATTCCTTCAGTATTGCCACAGTGGGAACAGGTGATGTCGATTGAGGGCTACCGCGCAGAGGCGGGTCGAGACACAGACTACGTTTACCGCTGGACTGCCCTCTGTTGCGGCCTGAGCCGCATGATCGTTGGTCCAGGTGAACTGGTTCGCGATGAGCTGCGGAAGTTTCGATATCTTGGCCCGCTCCGCGAAATGCCTTCTCGGGGCCACAAACCGCTGCGGTTTCCCGCTGAGTCGAGTTGGGCCAAGGGCCTTGCAGCCTGGGACGCTCTTTGCCAAGCGGATGCAGGTGTGACCGAGTTGGCGAGGGAGTCACCGACGAAGGAGCCAATGGTCGCGGAGCCTGCGGCAAAGCAGCGCGATGACGCACCTGCACCGAAGGACGGCCACGCAGGCACGTTGTCGATCCAGGAAGTAAACCACTGGTTCGACAAGCGCCTGAAGGCCGGCTACGAGGTCCGTCTGAAGAGTTGCACCGAAGTTGACACGCAGGCGATTCCCGCGCCGAACGCTGATCGGAAGGAGATCGAACGCTTCCTTGAGCAGTTGAGTAACCGTGCGACAACTAGGCGGGTAGTATTGGTAGCGGACGGCCAGGCAATCGAGGTGCAGCCGCACGACGTGGGAACCGGCGTCTCACAGTTGCTTCCGGTTGTTGTGCTCGCCCTGGATGCGCAGAGAAGCCTGGTTGCAATTGAGCAACCCGAGCTGCACCTACATCCGGCGCTTCAGACCGAGCTGGGCGACCTCTTCGTCGAATCGGCTCTTCGCAGAAGCAACACGCTCTTGATCGAGACCCACAGCGAGCACCTGATTCTCCGCTTGCTCCGGCGCATCCGCGAAACAACGCTTCGCCCCGACCAGGTGTCGGTTATCTACGTCGAAAACGGTGAGCAAGGCATGAAGCTCTCTCAGCTCCGGATCGACGAGTCTGGGGAATTCATCGACCGTTGGCCGAAAGGATTTTTCGCTGAGCGCAGGCGCGAGCTCCTCTGATCCATGATCTACGATTACGGTCTTGAGCCGGAACTAGTTGCCAGCTGGGGGGAGGTGCACGCCTACCGGTTCTTCTTCGACAAGTTCGGACTTGGCACACCACGAGCCGTATCGCGGTATCCGGAGGACTGGAAAGCCCGAGTGGTAGCAGCAGCCTCGAGCGCACGAGAGGTCGAGAGGACCCGCGTGGACGAACTCGTGCAGATGATTAGTGAGAACGCGATCAACCGGGAGACCTCTCCATACGATGCCGCGTCAGCATGGCTTGAGAACGCCGAGCAAGAACACGTTGACCGACCGTTCGATATGATACTTGCCAGTTCGAATCCACGCTCGCACGCTGACATTTTGGTGGGCTCGGCAATATTCCCGGGGTGTGATCCGCGATGGGATCTCAAGAGCAGTCTGTCGCCAGTTGCTCGAAGCCCGGCTGACATGTCCGCCGCGGTGGCACCGATGCTAAAGAACTGCACGGTGGCCCATTTGATTGACCCGAACTTCGGGCCGGAAAACCCGCGCCATAGACGTCCCGCAGAGGCCTTCTTCGCGGCGGTTCTCGCGAACCGCAGGGGCCGCCTCCTCACGCACATAGAAATCCACACTTCAGATAAGTCGACGCCCGATTTCTTCCGGAAGACCTGTCAGGAGCAGCTCCCCCGGGTGATTCCGGGTGGCCTGAAGGTCATGTTTCGGCGATGGCGGCAAAAGGACGGAGGCGAGATATTTCACGACCGCTTCATCTTGACTGATCTTGGTGGAGTAGAGTTCAGCGTCGGCCTTGACGAAGGGCGCGAGGGGCAGCACACGGGCGTCAGACTGCTTGGCCGGGAAGAGTACCTGTTCTGGTGGCGCCAGTATTTCGGTGAGCCACCGGCCTTCGACCCCGCGGAGCCAGATCCGTTCCCTGTGACTGGCACGAGGCGCGGTCGAAGCGTTGGCTCCCAAGGCATGGCGGGCACTTCCCGCTAGGGTCGTAGTGATCCTGCGGGACAGGAAATCCCAGTCGGAATGCAGACCCTCTGAGCTTTCCCTCTGATGCAACGCATGCGCCGCCCGCTCGTTTGGTACAGATTGACGCGCAGAATTCGACGGGAATCTAAGGCCGGTCCAGGGAAAACGATCTCCGCCTGCTGGATCACTGTTGTGGCAGCAATGGGCCCGGGAGGCCGGCAGTTCGTTGCTGTGGGAGTCGGGAATAAGGGCCACGACGCACAGAAGGAAGCCCGAGCGCAACTCAACGAATGGTTTGACCGTGTGAGCGGTAACAGGTGGCGACCACTGATCAGCAAGCGCGACTTCGAGGCTGCGATCACCGGACGCCATCCGGCGCGCAAATCGTACATCCATGGGCGCCAACGTCCGGAGTAATGGGAGAGGGGGTCACACACAGACCATGACAGCACGCAAAAACAACGCACCGTACTTTGAATTCTTTCGAAAGCGCATCGACTTCATTCGTGCGCACTGCGTTGAGGCCGACGTCATCGAGGGGTACATCCTGTGGGGCGCATGCGTCGACGCGCTCGCGCAGATCCACGCCGCCTGCAACGCGTCTGCCGCTAAGCAACGCAACCGGGAGCAGTTCGTCACCTTTCTACTCAGCTTCGCTCCAGGCCACCACCTCGATAGGATTTCCGTACCGTTGCTGGCGTACGACCTGCAGCAACTGTCGAAGAAGCAGGGCGATGTTTTTTCCAAAGCCCAGGCTCTTGAAAGGCACGCCGCATTGGCAAGCTATGCTAAGGCCGCCGCTGAAAAACGCCTTTGGCGGTGTGATGAAGATAAGGAGTGGACCCCGAAGCTGATGTCCCTTGCGATGTGCGACGCATGCAACAGAAATCTCTGGTCCGTCGTGGAGAAGAACAGGTACGCCAACTTACTATACTTGCAGTACCGCAACTGTGCAGTCCACGGTCTTTATCTCGGCATGAAGACATCGACGGCAGGCCTCCCCTCGTCGCCGCCCCCGTGGTACATGAATCATCGGGTCGCCGTCGACGACCCAAGCAAAAAAACCACACAGGGAAAACAAACAAAGAATCCGAAAAAACACAGGGCGCGAACACGCATCCAGTTCCCCATTTGGTATCTTGTCGACCTCCTGGGTGAGCTCACGGGCGAACTGGAACGGCGCTGCGCCGCGAACGCATGGACGATTCCGCCCAACCCAACCGTGAAGCACTGTTGATCGGTGTCACGCCAGCGTATAGGGCAGTCGATGCGTGCTCGTCCGCGCTCAATGCGTCACACAACCGGTGCCGTTCCCCCGGCTGTCGGATTGACGCGAAGCATCGCGGTGTTGCCATACAGCGGCTCCAGCTGGTTCATTGCCACCAGCCACTTGACGCCCGCCCGCGGCGGCACGAGTTCGTACATCAGGCCGTGTGGCGTGGAACGGTGACCCAGGACTTCCACTGTCTGCGTTTCTGCCTTGCCCCTCAGCATCGCCTTCTGGCCTGGCGCGATCACTTCCGTCCAGTCCAGGCTCGTGTCCTCGGTGACTGTCAGCCCTTTCTGAACAGTCGCTGGCGAGAGCTGTGCCACCTGGTCCGCGAGGCGTAGCAGACTGGCCCTCAGCTCGGCGTCGCTGTCAGCGTCGGCACGCGAGCCGGCTGCACGTACCACCTCAGCGAAGCGCTCCCCCAACTTCTGCGTGAGCCGGAGACTCCCGATCGTCGCGTCGAAGATGCAAAATCCCTGACAGGTGCCGGGGCGGAGCGGCGATGTCTTCGCGTGAAACCGCCCGAACCCTACGTCGCGCGCCTGCACGCCGAACTGCTCGCAGTAGGTCTCCATGACTTGTGCTGCAGCGGTATCGGACGCGCAGCCTTCCGGGAAGTACCAGCACACCCCGGTCGTTTCGAAGAGCCGATTCAGTTCCCGCTGATGGTATGGCGATGGGGGGCCGTAGCGATGTTCTTCTGTTGTCGAGCCACGCCGCTCGACAAAGCCGAGGACACGCTCGCTGACCTGCACCTCGACTTCGGCGACGAAGCCCACGTCGCTCCGCCACAGGTTGCGTATTCCGCCGTTGAAGCGCGGGAACACCATCGCCTGCACGATGGGTTGGGTGGTCCAGTGGCGCTCGCGTCGCACCAGAATCTCACCACGGCCGTAGTGGTAGCAAAAGACTCGGTACGACCGCGCCATGTAGTAGTAGATCGCGCCGGGATATGCTTCACGCAGCGCTTGCGGATAACTCAGACTGCCAAGCGGAAGTCCGTGCGGACCTTTCACCCGAAAGTTCGGTTCGGCCCCGGTGCGCAATGGAAATCCTCGGTGTGGATCGGCCGCGGCACGCTGGCGTAGCGGGTACAGGTCGGGGGCCACGGCCCCTGAGGGGTTCAGTTCGTTGTCCAGGAACTTGCGGAACGATACCGGAAGCGAGTTGAACGGCGCTGTGTCTCGGTTGTGAAGGCCCGCTGCTCGCAACTCGAAAGCGGCGCAGATGGCGTTGGCATACTGGAGATAGCGGTTCTCCAGGTAGAACCAGCTCGGTTCCAGCGGCCGCTTGAGATATTCCTGAAGCGGACCGTTCCTCAGCGCCAGCGCGCCGCTGGTATCAATCATCAAGCAGACGCCGGCACGGCGGCGGCCGGCACGACCGAGCCGCTGCCAGAAGGCCTTCGCGGTCGGCGGCACGTTGAGAAGAACCACGAGGTCGATCTCGCCGATGTCGATGCCAAGTTCCATCGCGCTGGTCGAGACGACACCCGCCAGCTGTCCCGACTCGAGAGCCTTCTGAATCCCCTGGCGATCTTCGCCCTCGTATCCCGCACGGTAAGGCAGGACACGTGGCGTTCGGGGGACTCGCCGGCGACTGTTCTTCAAGGACTGCACGTCCAGTTCGCTGTCATCCGCGTCATCCTCCTCATCTTCAGACGATGACGATCGGTGAGTCGCCGCAACCAGCTGTTCCACCATTGCGCGCGAGTCTCCGAAGGCAAGGAAACGCGCCCCCTCGAGACGAGCCAACATGCGGAGCAAGTTCACCGTGCTTTTGAAACCCTGCCGGCGTCCGTCCGCCAGAAGAACGGTCCGCGGAGCCGAACCCGAGCCGTCCTCTTCCGCCGCAAAGATGCGTGGCTCTCTCCCGGTGAGTTGTTGAAGGAATCCACCAGGGGTGCCGAGTGTTGCGGTGCTGGAAATGATGGTGAACGGGCCGGCCACGGTCTGGAGGCGCCGGAGCAGGTACGCCATGTTGGTTCCGAACACGCCGTCGTAGACATGTGCTTCGTCAAGAACGAGCAGGCGCAGATGCGTCAGAAAGTCCTCGACCTCCGGCTGATTCAAATGACTCATGAGCCACGCATGTACCGTGTCGGGCGTCATGAGGAGCACCCGGCTGTTCCGCAGGATCTCGCTGCGGCGTTCGTGCGACACGTCGCCATCGATGTGGCCCAACGGGATTCGGAGCGGGTTGAGGAGTTGCCGCCATTTCTCCTGCTGATCGTGGATTAACGCCTTGGCCGGATACAGCGCCAGCACCCTGGCGCCGGGTTCGCGCTGGAGCAGATCGGCCGCAACCGTCACGAAGACCAGGCTCTTTCCGGACGCTGTCGATGTGGAAAGACACACGTCGTTTCCGGCGAGAGCGCTATCGATTGCCTGAGCCTGGTGACTGTACAGCCCCGTGGGGTGTCTCGAGAGGAGAAGGGACCGAACCGCCGGCTGCAGTGCCGCCGGCGTTGGGAGGTATTTCGGGTTGCGGCCAGGCAGTTCAGCCCGATCAGTGACTTCAAACCCGCATTGCGTTGCGATGGCAGCCACCGCGTCTGACAGAGAATCGGTCGTTCGCTCCACGTAGGGCCAACATGAGCAGCGCTCGTGCCATTGACCATTTCCGTCCCATGCGGCCGGCAACCGTTGCCTCGCCCGGACTCCGGCGCAAATTCATTTGCGCGATGGGAAAGATCCTTGCGCCCGCTCCGCCTTGCTGGAGCAAAACACTTAACGCACCCGCGCGGATTCGGATCTACCCCAAGCTGCTGGCGGGCTCCGAGGAGTAGAAGGCGAGGCCGACCTGCTGCCCCGCGAACGCGCCCTGCAAGTGTGGGCGCCTGTGTTGGCCGCTCAGCCGTCGCACCCCAGGGCAAAGGCAATCGCGCGACACACGTCTTGCATTCGACTCTCGCTCAGGTGCGCGACCCGCCGACCAACGTGCCCCTGGGCAACCGTCACCAGATTGTGGAGGTTCACCGCGCATAGCTGCTTCATCCCGTCGTCAGTCCCGAGCGGCACCTCTGATGGTACTCCGCGAACAGTCGAGGTGATTGGCGCCACGGTGACCCGTGACAGGTACCGAATTGCCGATCCACGGGTCAGGATCAGGACCGGGCGTTCTTTGTCGGGCGGAGCGAATCGGTACAGGCGAACCTCGCCTCGTTCTAGTCGTTGGGCCATACCGCCACCGCCTCCCAACCGGAGAGATCATCAGTATCTGGATGCCGCTTGTACCCCATCCGATCGCAGCGCTCGCTCCCGGTCCTATCAAGCCGTTTGAGGTGCTCACGAAGAGCCTCGCGCACGAGCGCCGAGCGGTTGATCTTCTTGTGCCGCGCGGCGCGATCCGCCGCTCGCAGGAGTTGCTCGTCTAGCGCGAGTTCAATGGTTTGCATACGGCGGAACTTAGTTCAGAGCGCCCCTACGATCAACGGAAGACCTCGCGCGGAGATGCACAGCCCCCTTCGATCGGAAGAGCTTCTTCCAATTCGAGCCGTTCTCGGCTCGACGGCTTGCCCCTCTCCACCCGCGCGGATTCGGATCTACCCCACGCCGCTGGCGGGCTCGGAGGAGTAGGAGGCGAAGCCGACCTGCTGCCCCGCGAGCGTCCCGTCGAAGAGCGAGCGCTGCGCACCCGAGTCCAGGTGAACGATGGTGTCGACGGCCCGCGATGGCTGACGCGGATTCGTGATCGTGATCGGCAAGATCGGAAACAAACCGCCCGCATGGCCGTGTCGATACGGGAACTGATATGCGTAGGCAACCGTCGGCACGCGTCACAAGCCAAAGTGCGCAGTGGGTTCGCTGTCAGGAGGCTCCACGTAGAACACCAGCGGCACGGCCACCCCCTTGCGTCGAGCTGTGGCAACCGCGCGCATCGCATTCTTGCCGTGGGCAACGAGTTCCTCGCCCTCAAGCACAACCCACTGGCCAGCGAGGCGGCGCATCTCGTCCGCGTGCGTTCGAATCCACTCGAACTCGCGCTGGCGATGGTTAGACTTGATGATCTCCGTACGCTTCCGCGCCGCGCCCGTGCGTCCCATGCGGTGCCTGCCGTTTGCTACACGATGGTTGCCCGGCAAGTGGCGACTTGTCAATCCGAGCTGCAAGGCAACGCAAGCGGAGGAACAGCGCCGAAGTCCTGTGAACCTTTGTGAGAAATCTCGGGGCACGTGGCGAGTGTGACATCCTCCACCTCATCGAGAATGTGAGGCCGGAGGTACGGGCTCAGCGATTCTGCTGTCACCAGCTCGACGCGGCGCCGTAGCAGGTCCTCCAGGAGAAAAGCCAACGCCATGAAGTTGTCGAATGTCTTCTTCCCCTGCTCGAACTCGACCAGCAGGTCCACATCACTCTCGCCGCGCTGTTCACCTCGCACAAAGGAGCCGAACACCCCGAGCCGCTTGACCCCGAGCCCCCGTATCAGCCCGCGAGCGCATCATTCCGGTACCGACTGAGCCCCGCCGTGAAGCTCAAACTTGACGACCGACCGAGGCGAGCTCCGCGGTGCCGTCGTCGAGCGGCGCGCACGCGCTCGATCTTGAGCTTCGAATGCCGCGCCAGCACGTCGTAGTCGCGATCATTGTGAAGCAGTGAAGCCCGTTCACGGATGGCCACGGCCGCGATCAAGCAGTCGATCAGCTTGCGCACCGTGTCCCCCTTGCGGCGACACGTGCGATACAGGTCCGCGGCGCCTTCGAAGTCGGGCAGGCCTCTGAGGCGCACGCGCGGGAGGCTGAGCAGAAGGGCGCGCATGCGGGCGTGATCAGCACCCGTCTTCGCGCCAGCGAGCACCTCCATGATCACCACCTCGGTCGCCGCGATCGGTGCGCGCTCTTGCAACAGGCGTTTGAGAGCGAGGTGGACCGGGTGGCCGCTCTTGCGCAAGAACTCTATCCAGGCGGAGGTATCGACGAGAATCATCGTCCGGCGCGCGCGCGGCGCAGCTCCGCCAAGTTTCCCTCCCAGCCGGCCCCCTCCAACTGCAACAGCTCGTCGTACAGATCAGTCTCTCTCAGCCGCCCCGTGCGCTTCGCCCACTCCTCGATCTCCGACCAGTCCCAGGCCGGCTGTCCGGAGACCGTCCACCGCGGCGCCGGGAGCAGCCCCCGTTGGCGCCAGGTGTGGACGGTCTGGGCCTTCACACCCAAACGGCAGGCGATCTCGGCAGCTCCGACCGGGATCGACTCGGGCACTGACGCGGCCGCGGAAGCGCGCATGCGTCTCCTGTAGCGCACAGCACTACAGGTGTCAAGTTTGATGTTCGCCCGGGCGCTCTGTCCAGATTCAGTGGCTAACGCGCGCGCCATTGACGGAGCGCGCCGTGTGGCAGCCATTTCAGCGGGGAAAGTGAACATCGGTCGCGGGTTCGGCTTCTTCCCGAAGACGGACGGCAAGCTCAAGAACACGGTGGTCGGTTTTGGCGGGCCAGACACCGACACAATGCTCGCGCCGTATGTCGCGATCAGGAGTCAATGACGGTGCTGCTGATCGGCTTGCCGTCTCCACCCGCACGGATTCGGATCTACCCCAAGCTGCTGGCGGGCTCCGGGGAATAGAAGGCGAGGCCGACCTGCCGCGCCGCGCGCGCACCTTGCAAGTGTGAGCGCCTGTGCCTCACAATGGATGCGGACGCGGGAGGCAAACGGACCCAGGGGTCCTTGCAATCGCACGACTTGGTGCCTCACAATAGGCACCGGCAGGAGCCAACCATGGATGCTTTCATCGAACGCCACGCAGACGACATCCGGCGCATCACCCGCCGGCATGGCGCCGGACACGTGCGGGTGTTCGGTTCCCGCGCGATCGGAATCGCGACAACGTCAAGCGACGCTGACTTTCTGGTCGATTTCGAGACGGGTCGGGATCTACTTGACGTCGTCGCTCTCAAGCAAGACCTGGAGGCCCTCTTGGGATGTCACGTGGACGTTGTCGAAGAGGGTGGGTTAAGCCCCTACTTGCGCGACCGCATCCTGAACGAGGCTAAGCCCTTATGAAGGGTGACCGCGTCTATCTCCTGCACATCCGGGATGCGATCGAACGGATCGAGTCCTATACCAAGGGCGGGCGAGAAGAGTTCTTCCAGAAGACGCTCGTCCAGGATGGCGTGATCCGGAACCTGGAGATCATCGGCGAAGCGGTGAAGAATCTCTCCGCTGAGCTACGAAACCAGCACCCGCAGATTCCATGGGCGCGGATTGCGGGCATGCGGGATGTCCTGATCCATGGGTATTTCGGCGTCCAGCTCGAGAGAGTGTGGAATGCGGTGGAGAATCGGCTCCCGGAACTCAAGGGATATGTCAGCGCCTTGATCGCGGATCTGCCCGAGTGACTCGCAGAGAGTTCGACCCGGCGTGATCGAGGAGCCGCAGACGTGGCATGCGGGGCGCTCGGGCCGCTCATCGGTGCCGACCTCCTCCACCTGCGAGACCTCGAGCGCATCGGCGCGGGGGCCGTCAGCATCGGCGGCGCCGGCACGTTCGACGGCATTGTGCTCTCGGCGCTGATCGCCACGCTCCTGGCGTAGTCCTGTCTTTCATTTTAAGGGCCGCCCCTAAGAAACAACCGCCGGTGATACGACACCCCTCGATACGGAACCCAAAGCAAAGGCTCCTACTCGGGGTGACCGGGGAGGAACGGGGTTCCAAATGAAGAGGACCATTTCCGTTCGAGCCGAGTAGCCGCCTTTTTCTGGCGGCGTATCGAGGCTCTGTCGGCGACTTTGACGTAGCCCTGTCTTGAGGGCACTCAGCGCCGGTTGCCGGGGCGGCGGTCTCTGGATAAAGTCTTCGGTGGCACACGAGGCCAGCTTGTATGTGGATCGTTCGACTGGCGTTGCGACGGCCCCTGTCGGTGGCGGTGATGGCGCTGCTGATGTTGGTCTTGGGCATGCTCTCCTTCGCGTTGATGAACGTCGACATCTTCCCGGCGATCGACCTGCCGGTGGTGCTGGTGGTGTGGAACTACCAGGGGCTGTCGGCGACGGACATGGAGCGGCGCGTGGTGCTGCCGAGCGAGCGCGCCTACTCGACCACCGTGAACGGCATCGAGCACATGGAGTCGGAGTCGTTCGCCGGCATCGGCATGATCAAGGTGTATTTCCATCCCGGCGCCACCGTAGGCGGCGCCGTTGCGCAGATGGTCTCCGTGTCGCAGACCGTCCTGCGCATCATGCCGCCCGGTATGACGTCGCCCAACATCATCGACTACAACGCCGCCAATGTGCCGGTGGCCCAGCTCGAAGTCGCCAGCGAGACGCTGCCGGAGCAGGAGGTGTTCGATTACGGCCTCAACTTCATCCGTATCAAGCTCTTCACCATCGAGGGGCTGGCATCTCCGGCGCCGCTGGGCGGCATGAGCCGCGCGGTAATGGTCAACCTGCACCCGGAGGAGCTGTACGCCAACGGCCTCTCGCCCCAGGACATCAGCAACTCCCTCGCTTCCACCAACGTCATCATCCCCACCGGGACGGTGAAGATCGGCGACCGCGAGTACGACGTCGAGCTGAACGGCAGCCCGCTGCGTGCCGCCGATTTCAACCAGCTGCCGATCAAGGTGGTAGATGGCACCCCGGTCTTGCTCGGGGACGTGGCGCCGGTGACCAACACGCACCAGGTGCAGACCAACATCGTGCGCGTGAACGG
This sequence comes from Binatia bacterium, assembly GCA_050015455.1. GTDB lineage: Bacteria > Desulfobacterota > Binatia > HRBIN30 > HRBIN30 > JAGDMS01. The sequence goes on along the minus strand of JBEKBJ010000027.1, from coordinate 29,820 downwards.
CAAGCGCGCTACCTATCTCATGATCATCAAGCACGCCGCCGCGTCGACTCTGGCGGTGGTGGACCAGGTCAAGGCCATGATCCCAGACATTCTGGCCACGGCACCCAAGGGCCTACAGGTGGCGCTGACCTTCGACCAATCGAAATTCGTGCGCGCCGCGTTGTGGGACGTGGTGCAGGAGGCGATGGTCGCCGCGGTGCTCGTGGCGATCATGGTATTGGTGTTTCTCGGCTCGCCGCGCAGCATGTTGATCGTCATCATCTCGATTCCCCTCTCGATCCTGACCGCATTCGTCGCCCTCAAGTTGTCGGGACAGACAATCAACACCATGACCCTCGGTGGGCTGGCGCTGGCCGTCGGTATGCTGGTCGACGACGCCACCGTGGAGATCGAGAACATCCACCGCAACCACGCCATGCACAAGCCGTTGCTGGTGGCGATCCTCGACGGCGCGGCGCAGATCGCGATGCCGACGTTCATCGGCACGCTGGCAATTTGTATCGTTTTCTTTCCGGTCGTGCTGCTCTCGGGCGTGGCCAAGTTCCTATTTACACCGTTGGCCCTTGCCGTCGTCTACGCCATGCTGACTTCGTATCTGTTGTCACGCACTCTGGTGACGACGATGGCGCGCTACCTCCTCCCCGAAACCCACGAGGAGCACGTCGGCCATGGTCTGTGGGGCCGCTTCGCTCGGAGCTTCAACGCCGGCTTCGAGCGCGTGCGCGAAACCTACCGCGCGGCGCTGGGCGCCTTCATCGCGCGCCGCGGTTTTGCCCTCGCGTGCGCCGCCTCGGTCATCGCCGCATCCTTCCTGGTGGTCCTGATCGTCGGCGAGGACTTCTTCCCCACCGTTGACGCCGGGATGATGAGGCTGCACGTGCGCGCCCCGACCGGTACCCGCATCGAGAAGACCGAACTCATCGTGGACGACGTCGAGCAGACGATTCGTAATCTGATTCCGGCGAACGAGCTGGCCAGCATCAGCGACAACATCGGCCTGCCGGTGTCGTACAACATCGCCTTTTACCAGACCGACGCCATCGGACCGATGGACGCCGACATTCTGGTGCAGCTCGAGCCGACGCACCAACCGACCGCCATGTACCAGGACAAGATCCGCCGCGAACTCAGCCGCAGGTTTCCGGACAACGACATCTACTTCCAGGCGGCCGACATCGTCAGCCAAGTGCTGAACTTCGGGCTGCCGGCCGCCATCGACGCGCAGATCTCGGGGAACGATCTCGACTCGGATTACCAGATCGCGACGCGGCTGAAGGCGGAGATGGCGCGTATCCCCGGCCTCACCGATCTGCGCATCGCCGAGCCGCTAGATTACCCGGCGATCAGAGTGAATGTCGATCGCAGCAAGGCGCTGGAGCTCGGCGTGACCGAGGCGCAGGTCGCCTCCAGCTTGTTGACCTCACTCAGCACCAGCTTCCTCTTGCAACCGAACCAGTGGCTCGACCCGCGCAACGGCGTGAACTACAGCGTACTGCTGCAAACCCCGCAACACATGGTGGACTCGATCCAGGCGCTGGCCGCAACGCCGCTCAGCGGCATCCAGCCCACCGGCACCGCCTCCCAACCACAGTTGCTGGGCAACATCGCCAGTATCACCCAGGGGGTGTCGCCGGCGGTCATCAACCACTATACCGTGCAGCGGGTGATCGACGTCAACGCCGGCGTCTCCGGGCGCGACCTCGGCGCTACTTCAGCTGACGTGGGGCGGGCGATCAACGAACTCGGTGCGCTCCCGCCCGGGACCAAGATCGCCATCCGCGGCCAGAGCCAAGCCATGCGCGAGTCGTTCACCACGCTCGGCGAGGCGTTGATTCTTGCCGTCATCTTGGTCTACCTGCTGATGGTGGCGAATTTTCAGTCATGGCTGGAGCCGCTCATCATCCTGCTGGCGGTGCCCGGCGCACTCGCCGGCGTGCTGTGGATGCTGGTGCTCACCGGCACCACCATCAATGTCGAGTCGCTCATGGGCGCCATTATGGCGGTGGGGGTGGCCGTGGCCAACGGCAACTTGCTGATCATCTTCGCCAACGAACTGCGTGAGGACGGCTACAGCCCGGCGGCCGCAGCCATCGAAGCCGCACGCATTCGGCTGCGACCGATCATCATGACGGCGCTGGCGATGATCCTCGGCATGCTGCCGATGGCGCTCGCCCTCGGGGCCGGCGCGGACCAGAATGCGCCGCTCGGCCGCGCCGTCATCGGCGGGTTGATCATGGCGACGCTCACGACGCTCTTCGTAGTCCCGGCCGTTTACTCCATCGTCAGCCGGAGCGTGATCGGCAAGCACCATCGCGACGCCGAGATCGAAGCCGTCGCGTCGTCCAGCACCGTCACGCGGAGCTGAGCCATGCAAGATGATCCGCGCCACTTCCTTCCTCGCAAGCCGGGCAAGCGGTTCACGCTCGGCTGGATCGCCGCGGTGCTCACGGCCTTCATCGTGACCGCGGCGCTGGTGCGGGCACGCGACCTGCGCATCCGCCGCCAGACGGAGCAGCTCGAGCAAGAGGCGGCGCTGGGGCCGCGCGTGCTGGTCGCCCCGGTCCAATTCGCCCCGCCGAGCCGCAGCCTCGAGATCCCGGCCACTGTCCACGGCTTCGTGGAAACGCCGATCTACGCCAAGATCGCCGGCTACCTGAAGAAGATCAACGTCGACAAGGGTGACCGCGTCAAGGAAGGACAGGTGCTGGCGGTGCTCGAATCCCCGGAGATCGATCAGCAGGTTGCCAACGCCCGCGCCAATTACAACCTGCAGCGGCTCACCAACCAGCGCAATCAGGAACTGGTGCGCAAGGCGCTGATCGCGCAACAAGTGGCGGACGAATCGCGCGCCGCCATGCTGCAAGCCAAGGCGACGCTCGACCAGCTCCAAGTGATGCAAAGCTACGAGGTGATTGGCGCGCCTTTCAGCGGCATTGTCACCGCGCGTTACGTCGATCCGGGTGCCCTCATCCCGGAGACGACCACCTCACCCCCCGGCAACCCTATCGTTGCCATGGCCACGCTGAGTCCGGTACGAGTGTACGCCGACGTACCGCAGAGCGCCGCGCCGTTGATTCACGACGGCGACCCGGCGGTCATCACCGTCAACGAGTATGCGGGGCGCGAATTCAAGGGCAGCGTAACGCGTCATCCGGACGCTCTGCGGACGGCGACGCGCACCATGTTGGTCGAGGTGGATGTTCCGAACGAGGACGCCGCGCTGCTGCCCGGCATGTACGCCCGGATGACTTTCAGCGTGGCGGTGCCGGCGGGCCCGCCGCAGGTGCCGGACGATGCGCTGGTGTTCCGCGGCGGCAAGGTGTACGTGCCGGTCGTGCGTGACAGTCACCTCCACTTGGCGGAAGTCACGCTCGGCTACGACAACGGCCGGACCGTCGAGGTCACCGCCGGAATCGACCCGAAGGATCAGGTGGCGATCAACGTCGGCCAATCGGCACGGGACGGCGAAGTCGTGCAACCGATCCAGGCGGAGTCACCCCCAGCCTCTTAGAAAAGCGCCAGCTGTTTCCGCGTCTGCACGATGGATTCGAAATCGGTGCCGAGGAAGCGCAGGACGGCATCGGCGATCGGAGCGATCTGGTGCTCGATGTAGTGCGCGTAATCGGGCGGCGCGGTCAGCTCTCCCAGGGGCTCGGGACCTTGCAAGGTCATGACGTAGGCGATGATGCGGCCGCTGGCGCCGCTTTGTCTGCGCGCGGCCTTGACGTGCGGCGGCGTCGTCTTGGTGTAGGCGGTCAGCTCCTTGCGGATTGCCTTCTTGTACGTCAGCTGGTCGTCGAACCGCCCGGCCCGTAGATCGGCGATGAAGTCGCGGATGAACTCCTGCACCGGCTGATCATGGAAGACACGCTGCAACAGCTCGCGCTGAAAGCGCTTGCTGACTTCGCTCCAGTCCCGCCGCACCGACTCCAGCCCAACGAACTCGATCTGCTCGCTCGCGTCCTCAATCAGTAAACCGGCGTAGCGTTTCTTGCTGCCCACTTTGCCGCCACGGATCTCAGGTAAGAAAAAACGCCGATAAAGCTTCGCGAACTCCAGCTCGAGGAAGCTCTCGCAGCCGAACTCGGTGCGCACGGTCTCGGCCACCGCGGCACCGATCTCGACACGCAGGCGCTCACCGATGGTGAAAGCGCCATCGGCGTCGGTTTCGTGCGGATCCACGAACAACGAGTCGGTGTCCCCGTACAGCACCTCGTACCCCTTGCTCGCGGCGTATGCGGCGGCGCGCCGGATGAGGTACTGGCCGAAATGGGTAACGGCGTTGGCGACCGCAGGAGAAAACAGGCGCGAGGCGCCGGCACCGAGGACACCGTAGAAGGAGTTCATCAGGATCTTGATCGCGTTCGCCTTCACCGCGTCACCGGCGCGCTTGGCCTGCTCGCGCTCGGTCGCCAGGCTGGTGAGCAGCTCGGGGATGATGCCGGCGATGTCGCGGCGGAAGCAGGCGCCGTTCGGCGCCCGCACCACCGGCGAGGTGGCGGGGGGCACCTCTGCTGCCGAGAGATCTTCCGCTCGCCCTGAGGAGCCGCCTTCATCTGGCGGCGTCTCGAAGGGCGCATTTCGGAGAGACTCGACAGCCTTGGTAGGCGGGGGAACCTGATGTGCGACGTACGTGAGCGGATCGATGTTGAAGGTGCGGATGATGCTCGGGTACAGGCTCTTGAAGTCGAAGACCAACACGTTGTGGTACAGCCCGGGCTTCGACTCCATGACGTAACCGCCGGTGATCTCGGCTGCCTGTTGGCCGGCGCCGACCGACGGCGCCACGACGCCGCGGCGGCGCAGGGCGTTGAGGTAGAGCGAGTCGACCGATGCGATTGCCGCGCTGACGCGGTCGAGCTGCATGCCCGTCAGCAAGCTGCGCTCGACGGCCAGCTCCACCAGACCTGTTCGGTCCAAGAGCTCGAGCACCAGGCGTGCGTCGTGAAGATTGTATTCGACCAGCCCTTGCGGGTCGTTGCGATACAAGGCTTCGATTTCGGCGTGACGCCGGTCGCCGGCGATCAGCTTGCCCTTGCCGAGGAAGGTCTGCGCCGCCGTCTCCAGCTTGTAATCGTCGAGGCGAATGAAGGCGCCGCGCATCAGCGAGAGGCCGTCGAGGACCTGGCGGCCGAAGACGACGGCACGCGACTCGCGCGTGAACGAGGCGTCTTTGCGGAGGTCGAAGTCGTCATCGCTGCGGCCGATCCGAAAGCGCAACCCGTGCCGCCGCGCCACTCGCGCCAGGAAGGCGAGATCGAAATCCACCACATTCCAACCGGTGATGACGTCCGGGTCGAGGGCATCGAGATACTCAAGGAAGCAGCGGATGGCGGCCTTCTCCGAGGGGACCGGTTCGGCGCCGGCAACGGCGCCGTCGTGCACGATGATCACACGGTCGGAATCGTGCATGTGCAGGGCGATCGAATACAGCTGCTCACCCTTGAAGCTGGTCTCGATGTCGACCGACAAGATCTTCAGGGGTGGAGCCCAGCGTGCTGGGCGCACTTCGAGGTCGCGGTACACGCGGCCAAGCCGCGGGCGCACCTCGTACTCGCCTTCCACCTCGAACGCGCCGCGGATGCCGCGGTCGATCAAGTAACGATAGGCGAAGCGGACATCGGCTTCGAGGCACTCGATGCCGAGCTCCTCCAGCTTGCGGCGCAGCGGCGGCACGTCACCCGGGACCGCGACACGCACCGTGGCCACCAGCTCGCCGTTCAAGGCACGCAGCCCGGTGCCGCTCTCGACTCGCAGCCCGGCGGCGACTGTCTTGAGCTGCGCCAGATCGCGCTCGCGGACGAAGAAGTGGGGCCGCGTACGGTCATCGATCAGCAAGCACGGCTCACCCGATTCGAGCACACCGTAGAGATGCACCTCCGGGACGCCACGCGCGAGCCGATACGTCGGCGTCAGAATGAAACCACGCATCACCGAAATTGTAGCGGTCCAATGTCCAAGGTCCAAAGTCCAACGACGCAATGCCAGTCAGTTAGGGAGGGTCCTGCCTGGCGGGCGCCCTTCGAGACGGCCGCGGAAAAGATGCGGCCTCCTCAGGGCGAGCGGTTATCTTCCTGCAAGGGAAAGCTTTTTCCACTCACCCTGAGGAGGCGCCTCCTGAGCAGGCGCGGAGCGCCGTGTCGAAGGGCTTATCAGGCGCCGTCTCGAAGGGTGCTATCTGGGTAGGACGATGCTTACTGACTGGCATTGCCGTTAAATGAAGTCGGCAAGCGGCGCCAGGCGCTCGACCCATTCGTCGGGCAGCAGGCTGATGGTGCCGCCGAACTGCTTGCAGTACATGAGAATCTTGGCGGTCTCTTCGAGCATCATGGCGCGGGTGACAGCCTTGCGCAGATTCTCGCCCACGCACATCAAGCCGTGATTTTGAAGTATCGCGCCACGACTTTTCACGAGAGCCTCGGCGACCGCGTCCGCCAGCTCCTTGGACCCGGGCATGTACCAGGGTACGGTCACAGTGTCGCGCAGAAACACGGCGTCGGTGTTGATGGGCGGAAAGGTCTGACTGCAGATACCGAACGCCGTGGCGATGGGCGCATGCGTGTGCACGGCGCCGGTAGTGCCGGGGCGCACCCGGTAGGCGGCGGCGTGCATCTGGAACTCGACGGACGGCTGCCGCGTCCCCTCGATCACGGTGCCGTCGGGCTGGATGTGCACCAGGTCGGCCTCCGTCAGCCCACCCTTGTACATCTGGCTGGGCGTGATCCACAGCGTCTCACCGCCGCTCGCCAGGGCGCTGACGTTTCCCCCCGTGGCCGTCAGCAGCCCCATGGAAAACAACTCGTTGGTGATCTGGATGATCTGCTCTCGCGCTTCAGCATCGTTCAGCATCGGCATCTCCTGTGTCGGTGTGCCTGTACGCCGGTGCACCAGGCCCGATTCTCTGACCGCCTCACCGGCGAACCGGCTGACCGGCTCACCCTTCACTCATTATTCGAGTTTTTGGACCGGTCAACCCCGTTCTCCCGAGACGTTGCGCCACGTCAAAACCCGATGCCGCAGCCGTGGCGAGGTGCATGCCTCGGTCGGGCATCCGGTCGCCAAGCAGGACGAGAGAAACGGGCGGCTGCGTTGGATCTCGCTCAGGCATGAGTTCCGTTCAGCCAATGCCACCGCTATAGTGATTGACAATGACGGGCTACGGCAATGCGTTAGTCGCCCGGGTCGGAGAATTGGCCCCGGGGCAGACGAAGAAGTTCGTACTACGGTGTCACGAGGGCGAGGAGGAGTGCTTCGTCGTCAATCACCGCAGTCGCCTGTGCGCGTACGTAAACCGTTGCTGCCACGTGCCGATGACGCTGGACTGGATCGACAACCAGCTCCTCACTGAAGACAAGCGGCACATCCGGTGCGCCACCCACGGAGCGTGTTATCTTCCAGAGACGGGCGAATGCATCGGTGGCCCACCGCTCGGGAAGTTCCTCACACCCGTGCCGCTAATCATCAACGACGACGAGGTGATCGCGCTCTGTCCCGAATGCAGCGTTTCTGACAGCTTGTCGGACTCGGAAATCCGCAGCGACCCAACGGGGAGCGGGCCATAGAAATGACGCCGGCCGCAGGCCCTAGCGCGGACGGCGCTCGCCCCACTTCTCCCAGTATGTGACCTCCTCGACCGGCCGCCGCGTCGTCGGCCCGAACTTCCCTCTCGGATAACCAATCGGCAGCAGCGCCACCGTTTCCACTTCGGCAGGGATACCGAAGCGCTGCTTGATCTCGTCTTCGTACACCAGGTGCAACGTGGTGAGGACCGATCCCAAGCCCAGAGCCCGCGCCGCCAGCAGGATGTTCTGCACCGCGGGGAAGATCGAGGCGTAGAGGGCAGCTGGGCTGCGACGACCACGCACCGCCGGCAGATCCGCGCGCGGCATCATGCACACCAGCAGCAGCACCGGTGCCTCATGCAGGTGTTCCGCCATCTGCATGGCGGCCCGGGCCATCCGCAGGCGCGCCGGCAACTCCTCGGGCGGAGGCGGCGATTTGGCCGCGGCCTCGATGTTGGCCTGGGCGTACAGGTCCCACGCCCGCTTGTAGCGCTCCTGAACGAAGCGCTTGCCATCGGGGTCGCGCACGACGACGAAGCGCCACACCTGGCTGTTGCTACCGCTCGGCGCCTTGGTACCGGCTTCGAGGATTTCCCAGATCAATTCGTCCGGCACCGGGTCCGGTTTCAAGCGCCGCATGGCGCGCAACTGGTACATTATCTCGAAAACGCCCGGCTCACTCGACATATGAACCTCCCTCACTTGCAGAACGGATTCCCCATCCACCTTTGCAGATTCGCGCCCTTTCGGCGATACGTTCGACACGAGATCGGAGTAAGCGCCGCGGCAACAGATTGCGGCAACGCTGGTGGCGTTCGCGGCAGAGATCGCCGACGGCATGCTGTACGGGTGCGGCGCCTTGGACACGAAAGAGCTCGGCATCTTCCAAATCATCACCATGCTGCTGCACCGCCAGGGCACCACGCCGCAGACGTAACCGTTCCTCTTGGTCGAGCCGGATGAGGAGAATGGCGGAGGCGGCGCCGACGGCATGCTCGAACGTTATCCCGAACTGTTTGGAAACGTCACCATGGTGTTGAACGAAGGCGGAGCCGGCATAATAGGCCTGTTCAAACCTGACCAAGCAGCCTGGTCGCGCCGGTTATGAGCAGCGGAGTCACTGACTCGGCACCGTTCCGGCGCTGCGGCGTTGCCGCTTATGGCTTCAACTCGGTGGTGCTCACGGACGCCGAGTTTCGGTCCATCCATGGCATCGACGAGCGCCTGCGCTTGGATCCGTTCCGCAACGCGCTGCAAACGTACTACGGGGTGGTGACCAAGCTGGCCGGGGTTGAAACGCCGCCCCCATAGCGTGGGAGGGCCTCACCAACCAGTGAGCGCGGCGGCACCGTCCGATGAACGAGGCCAGGGCCTCAGAGCTGTTGACCAATTCGGTGTCGGCCGCAGTACTGCCTGCTGTAGGGTAGAAGCTTACGCTGTGGACAACGTTCGCCACCAGCTGTGGATACGTTTCTAGAACGTTCTGCTAGGACCGATCCGAGCGGATCTCCAACGGTATTTTAGAGGGCCGATTTCGCCTGCAACTCCGGGGAAAACGGATTTAAAAAAATTTTTCCAAAATGCCATTCGTCTATTGACATGAGGCTGCCATCATTTCATAATTGGTTCGTGAAACTGGTGGTGGGTGGCTGGAGGTGGAGGCTGTCTGAGGGGAAGAGGAAGCATAGGTAGTTGAAAGCTTCCAACGAGGTACAAGGAGGTCGTATGGCAACAAAAGCCAAGAAGAAAGCCCCTGCGAAGAAGAAAGCGGGCGGCAAGAAGAAAAAGTAAGTACGCAACTTGCTTCTGAGGCCATTCACTAGGCCAGAATTTTCCCCCTTTTCCCCTTAGACACGAGCCTTAGGGCTCAAGGCACGAGGCCTTCCGGATCCGGAAGGCCTCTGCTTTTTGGGGCGTCCATCCGTCGCGCGCAGGGACTCTTCAGAGCGAGCAAGGAGGGCGGAACGTGATTGACTTGAAGTACTCGCTCGTCATCGAAGCGACGGAGGATCCCACTTTCTTTGGGTTCTACTCGCCCGATCTTGAGGGGTTTACCGGGATCGGTCATTCGATCGAGGACTGCCAGTACAAAGCCCGGTGGGGTATCGAGGAGCATGTTGTCTTCGATCGCGCGGGGATTGTGGCGCGCACCACATGCTCGCGCAAGCACGCTGTGGCAGAGGGCTTGTCCGTCCGTCAACTGCGCGGCAGAATACTTCCGCAACAGGTGAGTGGAACCGTGGCGCACAGCAGCGAACCCAAGTGCCGGCAGTCGGTCATAGCTGGAGCGTCACCGGAAGAGCGCGACCCGGCAAATTGGCCAGCGCCAGCGCTGGCCGCAATCCAACGCCTCCTCGACCGCAGTCGGGCCAGAGCTGGTCGAGCGGTACGCGAGACGTTCGAGCACAGCGAGCGCCGCATGTCGGCGGCCGAGTTCGTCCGCTTTTGGAACGGCGTGCGCATGAAGGCGATGGCCACCGTGAGCGCCGATGGCGCACCGCACATCGCACCGGTGCACGCGGAGTTCGTGAATGGCCGGCTCCGCTCGACGATCTACGAGAACGCTGTGCGCCGTATCGATCTCCAAGGTAATCCGCGCGTCGCGCTGACCACCTGGGGTGCCGACGGGTCCGTGGCCATCGTCTACGGGCGGGCTCGTGAGTTGCCGGACAGCGGGCGCGACACGCGGCCCGGTGCCACAGGCAAGCCGCGACGCACCGTGGCGCTGGACATCGAGGTCACGCGGATTTATGCGATGAAGGGACGAACTAAGCCGGTCAGCCAATGAGCCAGTACGCCGGTCGAATTGAGGAGAACCGACATACTGGCGCTCACGGGCGCACCAGGAGGATGAAGGCAGAGCAAGATCTCTTTTCGATGCACGCCAGCGATCCGCCCGAGACGATTCCCATCCGCACCTATCTTCTGCGCTACGGCGATGCGGAGTACGTGCTGCGCCGCCCGCCGTTGGGGCCGGTGGCCCCGACCTCGCATGTTCGGATGAGATGGCGCAAATCTCGCTGGCGTTGTGCGAGCGATCGCGATACATGAAAGGTTAGGGACTGGGAGATCACCTGACTGACAAATCCCTGATTGACTGATTGACGCATTAACGAACCGCGGAGGAAACATGAGAACTAAACAGCAGTACATCGAGGGCTTACGCAAGATGCGCCGCAACATCTACGTGGACGGCGAAAAGATCGATCGCACCGACGAAATGCAAATGACGACGCTCAACACCATCGGGCTGACATTTGATTGCGCGTACGATCCCGAGCACCAAGACCTGTGCACGGCAACCTCGCATCTGACCGGCGAAAAGATCAATCGCTTCACGCACATTCATCAGAGCAAAGAGGACTTGCACAAGAAACAGGACATGACCCGCGCGCTATGCCAAGTCGCCGGGGGCTGCATTCAGCGCTGCATGGGCGTGGACGGCGCCAACGCGCTCTACAACGTTTCGTACGAGGCGGACAAAGAGAAGCCAGGGTCGACGGCATATCACGAGAATTTCAAAAAGTGGCTCGGGCGCTTCCAACGCGAAGACTTGGTCGGATGCTGTGCGCAGACGGACGTCAAGGGCGACCGGATGAAGCGACCTTCCCAGCAGCAAGACCCGGACATGTACGTTCACGTCGTCGAACGAAAAAAGGATGGGATCGTCGTGCGCGGCGCAAAGGTGCACAACTCGGAGGCATCGGTCGCCGATGAAATCCTGGTCGTGCCGACGCGCGCGCTCTTGCCGGAGGAAAAGGACTGGGCTGTTGCGTTCGCACTCCCCGCGGATTGGGAAGGGGTCAAACAGGTCGTGTCTATGCACAACCTGCGTGAGCGCAAGCACTTTCCGCGCGGTTTCACTCCCGGCGCGACCGATTCGTACACAATTTTCGACAACGTGTTCGTCCCCTGGGAGCGCGTGTTCCTCTGCGGCGAGACGGTCCACGGCGGCGCGTGTGCGCTCTTGTTCGCGCTGTTCCATCGCCATTCCTATTCCGGCTGCAAGCCCGCGCTCGGTGACCTGATGCTGGGAACGGTGGCGCTGGCGGCGGAGTACAACGGTATTGCGAAGGCGTCCCACGTGCGCGACAAACTGGCGGAAATCATTCGCGTCGCAGAGCTGGGATACGCGGCAGGATTCACCGCGTCCGAGTTGGGCAAGCCCGAGGTTTATGTTCCTGGGATGGGCTCTATTCCGTACGGCCCTGGGAGTTACATCCCACAGTCGATTTACGCCAACGTGGGACGCTGCTTGACCGGCGAAGCCGTCTTTCGCGAAGCGGAAATTCTCTGCGATGTTGCGGGCGGCATGCCCGCGACCTTCCCCTACGAAGGCGATTTCGTCAATCCCGAGACCAAGGACTTATTGAACAAGTACATCACGCGCAATACCGACATTCCTCCGGAAGACGCGGCACAGTTGTGGCGCTACGTCGGCGATGTGTGTTGTTCGGCGGCCTCGGGTGTCCATCTGTTTGGGTCATTTCACGGCGGCGGCTCGCCCATCATGGAAGCAATTGCGATCACCTCGCAGTACGACATCGAAGCGCGCAAGAAGATGGTCAAGCGCTTGGCGGGCATTCCCGAGAGAGACCAGCAGGAGGAGCGCAAACGAGCGAGTGGTGGCGGTCGGAGGTAGAGGAACTGAGACGCGGCATCTTCAAAGAACTCGATCGCGTTTCGCGTCCGGAGACGGTTGGGAGGTTCGCGTTTCGGTTGGCTGAAGCAGAGCGGGCCGTTCCGCGCGCAAATTCCGCGTGATCAACATGGACAATCGCGACGGGGGCGATAGCGCGGTCGCCACGGCTCCGTACGCCTTTGCCGATGTGGCGGAAGATACCGGCGGAGTCATTCCCATCCGCGAGGGCGAGGACTTTGACCACCACGTATTGGCCGAGTACTTGAAGGGGAAGTTGCCGGCATCCGACCGCGCGCTCGAGGTCTTGCAGTTCGCAGGCGGCCACGCCAACCTTACTTATCTTCTGGGCTACGGTGAGGCGGAGTACGTGCTGCGGCGCCCGCCGCTCGGTCCCGTAGCGCCGTCCTCACACGACATGGGGCGCGAGTACCGCGTCCTGTCGGTGCTGTACAAAGTCTATCCGGTAGCGCCACGCGCCTTTTTGTATTGCGAGGACCCGGCGGTCATCGGCGCGCCCTTCTTCGTAATGGAGCGCCGCCGCGGCATCGTAGTGAGCCGGCATGTGCCGCCCGAATTCGGCGGCGGCAACGACCCCGTCGCGAATCGAAAGATGAGCGAAGTCCTAATCGATACGCTCGCCGATCTGCACGAAGTCGATCCGCGCCGCGTTGGCCTGGAAACCCTCGGCAGGCCCGACGGCTTCCTGCGCCGCCAAGTCGACGGGTGGGCCGGGCGCTACGATCGCGCCAAGACCGGCGACGTGCCTGTCGTCGGTGAAGTGGTGCAGTGGCTGCGCGATCAGCTGCCGCCGTCGCCGACGCCGACGTTGGTCCACAATGACTTTCGGCTCGACAACATGATGCTCGACAGCCACGATCCGGGCCGCTGCGTGGCGGTGTTCGACTGGGACATGTGTACCCGCGGCGATCCCTTTGCCGACGTCGGCATGTTGCTCTCCGCATGGATGGAGAAGGACGAGGCCGGCGCCGGACTGTCCACCATTCCCTCGGCCGTGCCCGGTTTCCTCACTCGCAGAGAAGCGGTCGAGCGTTACGGCAAGCGGCGCAACGTCGATGTCAGCAACATGCCGTACTACTACGTCTTCGGCATCTTCAAGATCGCTGTCGCGCTGCAGCAGATCTACTACCGCTACCACGTCGGGCAGACGAAGGACCATCGCTTCCAGGGTTTCGGGCAGGTTGCCGAGTTGCTCTTCTGGCTGGCGAAGCAACGCAGCGAAAGCCTGACACTGTGAGGCGTTGTGACACGGGCCCCTGGCACCGCGCGCGTGCAGGTCACCGGCCTGACCTACGGTCCGCACGGCGTGGGGCGGCTCGACGGCAAGGTCATCTTCATGCGCGGCGTCGTACCCGGCGAAGAGGTGGACGTCACCATCAGTGAGGATCACGGCTCGTTCGCCTATGCCGAGGTGGAGGCGGTCGTACGCGCCGCGCCGGAACGGCGGGTGCCGCCCTGCCCGTATCTGCCGCGCTGTGGCGGCTGCCCGTGGCAGCATTTGACCTACGAGGCGCAACTCCGTGCCAAGGAACGGAACCTGCGCGACCAGCTCGAGCGCACGGCCCGCCTGCCCAACGCCCCTCTACTGCCGATCGTAGGCTCGCCGCTGGAATTCGGGTACCGCAGCCGGCTCAGCCTGCGCACGCACGACGGCCGCATTGGCTTCTATGCCGGCGGCACGCACGAGTTGGTCAGCATCGAGCACTGTCTGCTGGGAGGTGCCGAGACCGCCGCTGCCCTCGGCCCGACTGCCGTACTGGTACGGCAACTTACCAGCCAGGTGCAGCGGATCGAGATCATCGAGCCCGGCGCCGAGCCCGGTGTCGTCCTGGTTGCCCAGGTCGCAGGCGCCTTCGCCGCGGCGGATGCGCCGCGCCTCAGCGAATGGCTGGCGCGAGGTTGCGGCAATCCGCCGCTCGTCCGCGGCATCGTCTTTCACGGACGCAAGTGGCGCCGCGTCTGGGGCGACGAACGCCTCACGCTGCGTCCGGAACCGGATCTCACGCTGACGGGTCGCGGCGGCGTCTTCACGCAGGTGAATCCCGCCGCTAATCAGCTGCTCGTCGCGACCGTTTTGCGTCTGGGCCAATTCAACGCCACCGAGCGGGTGTTGGATCTCTATGCCGGCATCGGCAATCTCAGCCTGCCGATCGCGCGTCGTGTGGCCAGAGTCGTCGCCGTCGAACAGCACGCGCTGGCGGCGGAAGACGCGCGCGCCAACGTTGCCGCGCTGCGCGCGGCGAACTGCGAGGTGCTCGCCACGGCGGCGCATCAAGCCATGCCTAGCCTGGTGGGCCGGCGGCACTTTGATGCCGTCGTGCTCGATCCGCCGCGCCGCGGTGCCGCCGAAGTGATCGACGCGTTGCTACAGATGCAACCGCCGCGGCTGCTCTACGTCTCTTGCAACCCGGCGACACTGGCGCGTGACCTCAAGCGGCTCGCCACCCGCTACCGCGTCGCAGCCGTGCAGCCGCTCGATCTCTTCCCGCAATCGTACCACGTCGAAGCGGTCGTAAATGCCGTATTGACTTGCTGAGGGACGGCCCATATCTTCGTCAGTAGGTTCGCACGCCTGCTATGCTTGGGATCGGTGCAACGGTGCGCGTGTTTATGATCGCACCACATGTGCATCGCGGAAGTGCGTCGAGGAACGATGCCTATGAACAAGCAACAAAAGTCGCTGAAACCCAAGATCACCATCATCCCCGGCAAAGGCGTTGCACAAACGATCAACTACCTGATTGAAGATCGCGACCACCTCGACTGGCTGGTTGCGGTCGGGCGCAACAAGCGCGGCGAGATCTTCTTCTACGACACGGGCGGCGACATCCTCGAGGACCTCGGCACGCTCGAGTATCTCAAGGAGCGAATCGCCCGCGCGCACTTCGGCGAGGATCTCGAATAGCAGATTACAGTCGCCAAGGAGGGCTGACGGATGCGGCTCGAAACGATTCCGTGGAACGGTAACGGGCCTGTGCATGTAGATGCACTCCAACAGCAACTCGAACAAGAAGGGTTCAATGTCTTCCGCTGGCGTGACGAAGCCGGCGTCAGCTATGAGCCCCACTCCCACGAGCACGACGAGAGCTTGTGGGTGGTCGATGGCGAGTTGGTCTTCAGCTCCGGCGGGCGTGATTTCCGCCTACGCTCTGGTGACCGACTGATGCTGCCGCGCGGCACGGTGCACGCGGCACGTGCGGGGGCCGCTGGCGTGACTTACTTGATCGGCGAAAAATAGCAATTAGTCATCTCGCGGCGTTCAGCTCGGAACCAAGACCTTGGCTGAGCGCTGCAGGCTGACTGCTGAAAGCTATTCTCCGAGCCGCTGTCGATGACTGCCGCGGTTGGCAGCCACAGCTGCGCCCAGGGGCATGCTTAACGGCGAGCCCACCGCCGGCAAAGTGACAATGAACTCGCTGCCACGGCCGCGCCCGGCGGCCGCTGCCGGGATGGTCACGGCCGCTGTCATCCTGCAGAATAGACGCGGCATGGAGCGGGAAGCGTTCGGGCGCACCGGCGTTGTGGCGTCGGTGATCGGTCAGGGTACGTGGCACATGGGCGAGTCGCCGCGCGAACGGGAGCGGGAAGTTGCCGCCCTCTCCCTCGGGCTCGACCTCGGTCTGACCCACATCGACACGGCCGAGATGTACGGCAACGGCGGTGCCGAGGAGGTAGTCGCGGACACCATCCGCGGTCGCCGCCGGGCCGATCTGTTCCTAGTCTCCAAGGTGTTGCCGCAGAACGCCAGCTATCGCGGCACGATCCGCGCCGCGGAGCAGAGCTTGCGTCGCCTCAGGACCGACTATCTCGACCTCTACCTGCTGCACTGGCCGGGCAAGTACTCCATCGCCGACACCATGGGTGCTATGGAATCACTTGTGGCAGCCGGCAAGATCCGCTTTGTGGGGGTGAGTAACTTCGACGTCAATGACCTGGGCGCGGCGATCGCCGTTCTTAAGCGGGAGCGCCTGGCGTGCAATCAGGTCCTCTACAACCTTGCGACGCGGGGCATCGAGCGCGACTTGATTCCCTGGTGCCGGCAGCAGGGCATCGCCGTAGTCGGCTATACGCCGTTCGGCGGCTTCCCGCGCCCCGGCAGCAAGGGGCTGAAAGTGCTTACCGAGATCGGGACCCGCTACGAGAAAACGCCGCGGCAAGTTGCGTTGAGGTTTCTGACGCGTGATGAGATCGCTTTCACCATTCCGAAGGCAAGCAACCCGGAGCATGTCCGCGAGAACGCCGGCGCGTGTGGCTTTGCGCTCACGCAAGAAGACGTTGCCACCATCGATACCGCTTTCCCCGCACCGCACGGACCGGTGCCACTGGCGACGGGGTAGGGCCAGGCGAGCGGTCACTCGACGACCGCTTCCACATGGCGTGCTGCTGTTGACAGGATGCCCGCGGACCCGATAGCAGACTTCCGATGCCCAACACCGGGTACGACATCGCCATCATCGGCGGCGGCATCGTCGGGCTCGCCACCGCGCTCGCGCTCAGCGAGCGCTTTCCGCGCGTGAGTGTAGCCCTGCTCGAGAAGGAATCGAGCCTGGCCACCCACCAGACCGGCCACAACAGCGGTGTGATCCATGCCGGTATCTATTACAAGCCGGGCTCGTTCAAGGCGAAGCTGTGCGTCGAAGGCGTGCGCCTGATGAAAGCTTTCTGCGAGGCCAATGGCGTCCGCTACGAGGACCGCGGCAAGGTGATCGTCGCCACCACCGAGGAAGAGCGTCCCCGACTGCTGGCGCTCCGCGAACACGGCACGGCCAACGGCGTCAAGGGCCTCAAGCTCATCGATCCGGCGCAGCTGCGCGAGATCGAGCCGCACGCGCGGGCGGTGGTGGCGTTGCACTCGCCCACCACCGGCATCGTCGACTACAGGGAAGTCGCTCAGGCAATGGCCACCAACCTGGAGAGCCGCGGGGTAGTTTTGCGCACCGCCACGCGCGTGCGCGCGATCCGGCGAGCGGACCGGCTGTACATCGAGAGCAGCAGCGGAACGGTCGCGGCGAACAACCTCATCAACTGCGCCGGCCTGTATGCTGACAAGGTGGCACGCATGATGGGTGTGCGGCCGGAGGTCCGGATCATCCCTTTTCGCGGCGAGTACTACACGCTGCGCCGCGGCCAGAACCTTGTGCGCGGGCTGATCTACCCCGTCCCCGACCCGGAGTTCCCGTTCCTTGGGGTGCACTTCACCAAGCGCATTCAGGGAGAGGTCGAAGCGGGGCCAAACGCGGTGCTGGCCTATGCCCGCGAGGGTTATCGGCGGACCACCATCAACTTGGCGGAGATGCTCGCGACAGTGACTTACCGCGGCTTCTGGGCGATGGCCGCGAAGTATTGGCGCACCGGGTTGTACGAAATGTATCGCTCCGTGAGTAAACGCGCCTTCCTCCACGCCTTGCAACGGCTGGTGCCGGAACTGGAGGAGCGCGCCCTCGAGCCCGGCGGCACCGGGGTGCGCGCACAGGCAGTTACCCCTGAGGGCGCGTTAGTGGACGACTTCAGGATCAGCGAGACGCCGCACGCGATTCATGTCCTGAACGCGCCGTCGCCCGCAGCCACGGCGTCGCTTGCGATCGGCCGCCACATCGCCGAGTTGGCACGCAAGTCGTTCGGTCTATAGAAACACCAGAAACTTTTCACGATCACGGAACGACCCGGATTCGCCCCGACGAGTCGTCGGTGATCACCCCGATATCCGCGTACACCGGCACGCCTTTGGCGTGCAGCGTGCGCTGCAAATCGTCGGTGCGTTCAGGTGCGACTGCCACCAGGAGGCCGCCTGAAGTTTGTGCATCCGCAAGAATAAGGCGTTGCACCGGGTCGACGGCTGCATCGAAATCGACCACCTCCTGGGCGAACGCGAGATTGCGTTTCGTACCGCCGGGCACGACATCCTGTGCCGCAAGCTCCACCACCTCACGCAAGACGGGCACGCGATGAACACTTACCTGGGCGCCCACGCGGCCCGCTGCGATCATTTCGCGCAAATGGCCGAGCAGGCCGAACCCGGTTACATCGGTGCACGCATGGGCGCCGATCTCGATGGCTGCCAGCGCGGCATTCTTGTTCAACGTCGTCATCACCTCCACCGCGCGCGCGATGAGATCGGAGCTGGCCAGCTCACGCTTGATTGCGGTGGAGACGATGCCCATCCCCAGCGCTTTGGTGAGGATCAGATGGTCGCCAGCGCGTGCCGTGGAGTTACGCAGGACGCGATCCGGATGCACGAGACCGGCTACGGCCAGGCCGTACTTGGGCTCGCGGTCATCGATGCTATGCCCGCCCACGATGCGGACGTCGGCTTCCTGCGCCTTGTCGAAGCCGCCGCGCAGGATTTCGGCGAGCACGTCCATCGGCAAGACAGCGGTCGGAAAGGCGACGACGTTCAGTGCCAAGAGCGGTTTCCCGCCCATGGCGTAGACGTCGCTCAGGGAGTTGGCCGCCGCGATCTGGCCGAAGGTGTACGGGTCGTCGACCAGAGGCGTGATGTAATCAACCGTCTGCACCAGCGCCAGGTCCGGGGTCAGGCGGTACACCGCGGCATCGTCGCACGGGTCCATCCCGACCAACAGGTTCGGGTCGTGAGCCGCGGGGAGTTTGCGCAGGATCTCACCGAGATCCTTTGGCCCGATCTTGCAGGCTCAACCCGCGCCGTGGCTGAACGAGGTCAAACGTATGCGCTCGCGCTGGCTCATTGCTGGAGGGCGGGGTTTCGACGCCTCGCTGTGCCTGCGGAATCCATCAGTGGATCGTCGGCAATTCATCGCTCGGGCGGTTGGCGATCTCGGTCAGGATGCGTTCGGCGATGGCGCGGAAGGCTTGGCTTTGCGGATGATCGGGCTGCGCCGCGACAATTGGCCTGCCGGTGTCCGACGCCTCGCGAATGTCGCCGACCAGCGGAATCTCGCCGAGAAACGGCACGTGGAACTGCTTGGCCATCTCCTGACCGCCGCCATGGCCGAAGATCTCGGCGCGTTCTCCGCAACCGCTGCAGATGTGGTAGCTCATGTTCTCGATCACGCCGAGCACCGGCGCGTTCACCTGCTGAAACATGGTGACGCCGCGCTTCACGTCCAGCAGCGCCACGTGCTGCGGCGTGGTTACGATAACCCCACCGCTCAACGGTACCTGCTGCGCGATGGTGAGTTGCGCGTCTCCGGTGCCTGGCGGCAGGTCGAGCACCAGGAAATCCAGCTCGCCCCATTCCACCTCGCGGAGGAATTGCGTCAGCAGCTTGTTGATCATCGGACCGCGCCAGATGATCGGGGTACGATCATCGATGAACACGCCGAGCGAGATCACCTTCAATCCGAACTTCTCCACCGGGACGATGCGGTGCTCGTCAGTCCACTTCGGCCGCCCGTGCAAGCCGAGCATCAGCGGCACGCTCGGGCCGTAGACGTCGCAGTCCAGCAGGCCGACGCGCTTGCCCAACGCTGTCAAGGCCAGCGCCAAGTTCACCGCCACGGTGGACTTGCCGACGCCGCCTTTGCCACTGGCCACGGCCAGCACGTGCTTCACACCTGGTACGCCCGTGGGCCCCTGCTGCATCCGCTGCACCGGCTGTTCGGGTTCAATGAGCGTCACGTCGACGGCGGTGACACCCGGCATCTGCGTCACGGCGGCTGTCACCGCCTCGCGAATCTGACGGATCACGTCCTGGCGCGCGGTGGTCGGCGCCAGAATCACGTTTACCCCCGTCGAGCCGACCTCGACATCTTTGACCATCCCGAAGGAGACGATGTCGCGGGTAAAGCCCGGGTACCTGACCTTCTTGAGCTCCTCGATAACTTGCTGTGGGGTGACCATGCTCGCTCTTTTCTGTGCCAGTGAAGCTAGCTGGAAAGCCTGCACGAAGCGAGGGGCGCACCCGGGTCGGGAGCACCCCTTGACGGGGTAGCTGCGGAATTCCATGATTAGCAACTAGATGTCACCATCGAATTCGGCGCGGCCCAAGACTGACGGCGATAGGTCGTCGCTCGGCTCTGCGTTCTGGCGGAAGTCCAGCCGTGAGAGGTCGCCGAAGTCACGGCTGCAGCAAAACGTCGAGTCACTGCTGCTCGCGGTTGCGGTCGCGTTGCTCGTTCGCTCGTCGGTTGTCGAGGCGTTCTGGGTGCCCTCCGGATCGATGCTGCCGACCATCCAGATCGGCGATCATCTATTCGTGAACAAGCTCGCCTACGGCATGCATCTCCCGTTTGTGGACCGAGAGGTCACCCAATGGAGCCCGTTGCATCGGGGTGACGTGGTAGTGTTCACCTCACCCGTCGATCGCAACATCGATTTGATCAAGCGGGTGATCGCAGTCGCCGGCGACACTGTGGAGATCCGCAATAAGCGCTTGTACATAAACGGTGCGGAAGTCCCAGATCCCCACGCCAACTTTACCGACACTAGGAACCGCGATGCGGTGCCCAGAGATCACTTCGGTCCAGTTACCGTGCCTCCCGGCAAGTTCTTCGTCATGGGCGATAACCGCGACCAAAGCTACGACAGTCGGTATTGGGGTTTCGCCGACGAGTCCGATGTGAAAGGGCAGGCCACCTTTATCTACTGGTCGTGGGACAGCCAAGCGTATTCGCGCGGCGTCGGGCAGATGCGGGGATGGCCATGGCCGTTCGAGATGATCGCTGCCTTGCCACAAGGGGTACGCTGGGACCGTTTCGGGCATTTCGTACGCTGAAGCTGTTTCAGCCTTCAGCGATCAGCAACAACTCCGCAGCTTTGCCTTAGCCGCCAAATCGCGTAACCTGCACCGCACGGAGGAGGATGGGGCCCGGTGGCCTCCCCGGTCTTCAAATGCGTTGGCGACCATCCCAACCTGTCCCGATTGGTACCACAAGGGCCTATTTTGTTGAGGTTCCGCCGCTTCGGGCTCCCGCCTAATCCCACTGAAAACCAGCCTGTGCTAGCCTGTTGGTTTGCAAAATGTTTGCAAACCGAGTCGCACAGGGGATCCGGACACAGACACACCGCTTGGCACCGCGATCCTGATTGCGGACGAGACCGGTGCGCTGCGGATGCAAGGCTGGGAGTATCCTACGGAACGCTGGCGCAAGGAGTTTCATCTCGACCGTCGCGACGCCGATCTCGCGGCTCGCCGCGCTCCGCTCGGGCTTATCGCGGCACCGCCAGCTCCGCCATCACGTGAGGCACCGGGTCGAAGCGAATGGTGACCGGCTGCCGACTATCGAACAACTTATCGAGCCCCGTCGGCGGCACTCATAGGTCGGTGTGACCGAGCACGGCGATGTCGGCCATTGGTTCGTGCCCAACGGGCGCCACATACCGACCCGCAATTGCCTACCGTTCACGGTCCAGCTGCTCAACTGTGAGGGGATCTGGCTGGAACTGGAGTTTCACAGGGCGTTCCAGTCGTCGGGGGTGCTTCGCGGTGCCGCTGTAGCTCAGGTGATAGGCGGCACGTCGGGCGCTCCGGTGTGAGACGATGCTGGCCGCATGGTCGGACTGGTAGTATCGGGGGGTGGCGACAGATCGGACCACGTGGAGGTGGGTATAGTGGCGCTGGCAGTACCTGCTGTGTGCTCACCCACCAGAGAAGGACCGCTGCCCTGCATGATACAGCGTAGCAGCCCATCGTGCGCAACACTTGTCGTGCTCCTGACACGCAGGCCAACGCCGCCACTTTGAGATGATCACGCGCCCGAACCCCAAGCAGGCGCAGGCTACCGAATTGCTGCAGGGCATTACCGTGTAGTCAGAACCTTGCACGGCCGAATTCGACTAACCTCTGGTCTTCACGGCCATTCTTGCTCACACTCAGCGGGAACTTCAGTTTAGCCCTCGCCATGGACTGCCCGGCGCCGCGCCCGATCCAAGGCCGCGAGCAGGGCGCTGTCGTCGAAGTCGCGGAAGGCGGCGGCCTCTATCGGCACTACGAGCGCCGGGCGGCCTGAGGTCCACGCCCGGAGGATCACCGCGGCTCGTGCATGTCGCGGCGCTGTGGCCACGGGAATTTGAGGGAAGGACGCTCCGGGAGGATAGCTCTCAGCCCGGGCATCCGTTCAGAGCGTTGTTCACCGCTCTAAGGATCTCGTCCACCGTGATCCGGTGATCGCCGTTCGCGTCACCGGCGCTGCACGATGACACGTCCGCGTTGCCCAAGGCGATGTTCACCATAGTGATGATCTCGGCAACGGTGACCTGACCGCTCCCATTGCAGTCCCCGACGCAAACCGCCGGCGCTTGACAGGCGGGGTCAGCGAGGTCGTAGAGGCCGTTGCCGTCGTTGTCCAGGCCGACCGGCCCGAACTTGCTTTCCGACCCGTTGGCATTGCACGGGTCGGTCGGCTTATTCGGGTGCGCTGCGTCCGGGGTGAAGTAGTTAAACGGCGGAATGTTCTCGCCGACGGGAACATAGTTAGCCGGATCGGCATCAGTGTGGCAATCCTTGCAGACCGTCACACCCGCCCTGAAGTGGTGCTGCCGCAGCCCGGCTCCGCGTCCGGCCGATACGCTGTCGTGCCCGGCATCCTGCTCGCGACCGTGACAACCGACGCAAGCCATGGGTGAAAGCCCGCCAGCGCCGGCTGACATGTCCGTCGAGACAGGGAAGAATGTCGATGCCGATTGGTGGCAGGTACCGCAGTCGGAGCCGACCATGTTGATGTGGCCGCTCATGAGATCAGTGTTCCAAGGTGTCCCGTTATGCAGCGACACGTAGTTGGCAGCTTGGAAATCGCCGTGGCACGTCCGGCAATTCGTGGCATCCCTGTTCTCAGAATATGTCGGGTACGCCTCCGACCGTACGGCCCAGATAACCAGAACGAGCAGGGCGACAAAGGACACCCGGCCGGTTGCTACTCGTCTCATTGCTAATCCTTCGTTTGGGCGCGACCCCCAAGGCCGCCCGGCGTGCCGGTGCAGCCACCCGCCTCCGGAAAATGACCGACTTAATTTTCACGCAGGCTAACCGCACAGTGCAGATAAGTCAACCGCCGGAAACGGTCGTATCCGACTATCAACGCCTGATGGAGATGGCCGAGTTCCAACGCTCCCTCGAGCCGTCCCGCACCACCATCTTGAAAGACAACATCTCCTGGCATTTCCCCTTCCCCGGCGCCAACACCACGCCTTGGCGACCGGGAACGACCTCCAGCGCAACAAGGACAAAATGCTTGCCCAGCCTGCCGAAGTGGGATATTCACGTCCCAGGGCAGAATGATGTGCCGTTGATCTGGGAAATATCGGGTGAAGCCTACGACGAACGAAGCCCAGGAGGGAAACCGGTATGGTGCGTGCGTATCAGTTGGTAGGTGTGGGGTTACTGTCAGTGACGCTGCTGCTGGCTGGATGCAGCGGCAGTGATGGCAAGAACGGTGCCCCGGGTACTCCAGGCGAGCAGGGTCCTCCGGGGGTCAGCACCGGTACCGTGTCGGGCACCGTAACCAACAGCTTGACCGGAACCGGCATACAGGGCGTTACCGTCACCAGCAGCCCAGCCATCGCCGGCGTGAGCATGACGACGGACGCACAAGGGAATTACTCAGGCCAGCTCCCCATCGGCACCTACACGCTGACCTTCGCCGGCGCCAACTTGAAACCCGATACCGAGACCGTGACCCTCGTAGCTGGGCAGACGGCCACGAAGAATGTGGCCATGGTCCCGGTTGCCCCCGTGGTCATCTCGTCGAAAGTTCAAGGCACTGCCGCGCCGGGCAATACCCTGAGCGTTTCCGTCACGGTCACCGCGATGGATGGTTCCACTCCGGGCAGCGTTACGTGGACCCAGAAGAGCGGCGCGCCGGTAACACTTGCCCCTCAAGGCAACTCAGTCCAAGTGCAACTGCCGAGCCTGACCGTTTTCAAGGACGAGTTTTTCACCATCGTATCAGGAACGCCGAATGCGCTTCTGGATCGGAACATGGTCATGGGCATCAACCCTCTCGACCTCGCAGAGGCTGGGACGGTGACGTTGACGGCAACCACGCAATCGGGTGTGTCTCAAGACGTGGCCATCGCCGTGACGCTGCCGTTCGTGTGGTCGACAGGCCTCCAGAACGAGCCCATCGGTCTGCCGGTACTCCTCCACGGGAAGGATGCCACGGGATACAACTGGACTCTCAGCGCTCCCGGCGGCTCCACTGCCAGCTTGCAGGATGCCAGCACGCAGAATCCATATTTCACGCCCGATGTGAAGGGCGAGTATACTGTGACCGAGTCGAACAGTGGGGCCAGCATCGACGTCTACTCCAGCGATTGGACTGGGGAAATCGGCCCTGACGGCCAGCCCGCCAGCGTCTGTAAAGCCTGCCATAGTGGCCCTGCCTCCAGTTGCCCACCGAGTATCCCCACGTGCGATAAGTTCAGCCAGTGGATCCAGTCCGGGCATGCCCAGATCTTTACCAAGAACCTCAACTCAGGGGGCTACAGTCCGTCCTGTTTCCCGTGCCACACCGTCGGCTATGGCCTGACGGCGAACCCGACCAACAATGGATTTGGCGATCAAACGGACTATACGGCTTTCCTGAACGACTTCTTCCCCGGTGGCCATTCCGTAACGGCGAACCCGAACAACTGGACCAACATGCTGGCCAAGTACCCCGATGTGGCGCAGCTCGCCAATGTCCAGTGCGAGAACTGCCACGGGCCGGTCGATATCGCGACCCACTTTGCGGACAGCGCCACCATCGACGCCCACGTCAGCATCTCCGCCGATGTGTGCGGGCGCTGTCACGGCGAGCCTCCGCGTCACGGCCGCTTCCAGGAATGGCAGCGCAGTGCACATAGTGATTTCACGCTTCCCATCGAGGAAGCGACGGTCGAGAACCGCGGCGCCACCGCCGCGCACTGCGGTCGCTGCCATGCCGGTCAGGGCTTCCTCAAATGGATCACGCAGGCAGATCTGACCCAGAACATCCAGGGAGCGAACGGCAACGCAACGGTGGCCGAACTCACCGCTCTCGGGCTTACCGTGGATACCGTGCAACCGCAGACCTGCGCGACCTGCCACGACCCGCACGCGCAAGGGAATGGCGGGGCGAACGCGACGGTTCGCATCGAGGGGAGCACCGCGATGCTGCCCGCCGGCTTCATGGCTGAGGACGTCGGTAAGGGCGCTCTGTGCATTACGTGTCACAACACGCGCAATGGGGCGCACAACAGTAATGTCGGGGATCCGTCTTCCTACTCGGCGCCGCACACACCTTCCCAAGGCGACCTGCTGATGGGACAAAATGCTTACTTCGTTACCGTTGGCCAGCGCTCGCGGCACTCCTTCATCGCCGACACCTGCGTGACCTGTCATATGGTACTCAGCCCGCCGCCACCAGATATCAGCATGGCTGGCCAGACGAACCACCAATTCAATGCGAGCCTCACCATCTGCGGCGATTGCCACGGGGATTTCGACGGCGGTACGCTGCAGGCAAGTGTGCAAGCGCAACTCGATGACCTGGCGACCGCGATGTCTGGGTATCTGATGCAGAAAATCAACACCGCGGGGACGATCACGATCATCGACCAAACGCCGCACCAGTTGGGCGGCGAGAGCTATGATCTGGCGAGCGACCCCATAGCGGTGCCGGCTTCCAACATCGCCTCCTTCAGCCCCATCGAAGTGCACGGGACGGAGGCGTTCGCGGTGACGTTCAACAGCCCGGTGACGTTCACCTACGAGCCGACCGGCGAGGCTCCGCACACGCTGACCCTGACCCAGGCGAGTGTTCAGCTCGGCAACTTCCTTGGCAGCGACGGCACGACCAAGCTGATTCCACTCAGCGACCCACTGGTGAAAGCAGGGTGGAATTACGACCTGATCAACGGGGACGGCAGCAAGGGCGTCCACAACCCGTCGTTCATCATGAGCGTGCTGACCGCGTCGGAAAACGCTCTGCAGTAATCACGCCTCGGTTAATCTGTATGGTGAGGCACGTCCGCCGGCGAGACACGAAGTCCGCCGGCGGACGTGAGTTCCGCTCTGCACAGATTCCAATGCGGCCGCGACGTAGGCCATGACCTCGGCGAAAGTGTTGGTCATCGACGACGAACACATGATCCGCTGTAAATGAAGTAAAAACATCCGCCGGGGAATCGTTGCTACTCAGGCTACTCAGCCCGAAAACCTCAGTTGATCTTCAATAGGAGAACGCAGCGGCCGGCGCGTGAGCAGTCGGTGGGTGGCGTCTGTGTCTGACTTTCCAGGGACGTGGAGGTCCAAGCTGTTGAGCCAGCGCGTGAAGATCAAACTGCGCCACAGTTGAAATGGCGTGCACGCTGATGCGGGCCAGCAGCGCAGCGAAGCGATCACGCCAGCGGCCACGCAGTCCCAGGCGCAACACCGGAGTGCGGCCCTTGGCGCCGAGGATGCCGCCCACGACCAACAGCTCATGGCGCAAGGTGTGCAGGCGTTGGGTGGGGACCGGCAGCAGATCGCGCTTGAACTCGGCCAGCAGGTTGTACAGGCAGCAGATGAGTCGGAAGACCGCTTCGGTCCCGTAGAACGATTGCAGGCAGAAACCGTCTGCTCCGAAGTCCTCTTTGAGTTCCTTGAGGCGATTCTCGCTCTCCGCACGACTGTTGTAGAACCGCCAGACCTCTACAGCGTCCAGCTCCAGCGTGGTCACCACCGCGTGAAAGGTGTAGCCGGGCACCTCGATCAACTTTCGTCCCCGGGCCTGAGGGCGCTCGGCAATGCGCTCGCGCACCGTGACCACGCGCCGGGGTGCCTGCCAGCCGTAGGTCTCATACATGAGCTCACTCACCTCCAAGCCGGGGGCAAACTCCGTCCAGCCCTTCGCCCCGGCCAGCTGCCGGCGCAGGGGCTTGGTCACCCGCACCGCAACCGCGTAGGGCAGTTGCCGATGCTCCAGATCGCTGAGCACCGCCGCCTCGAAAAAGCCCGAGTCCGCCCGCACGGCGTAGAGCCGGTAGCCAGGGGGCAAGCGCGTCAGGGCCTCATCCAAGAAGCTGCGCACGCCCCGCGCCGACCCCGTGTTGCCACTGCGCAGCCACGCGTGCGCCACCACCTTCGCTTCGGCCAAAAATGCCAGCAGCGGGTGATGCGACGGCCGGCCATGTTTGCATGTCTCAATTTAGAACTCGCTGTGCACTTTTGGATAGCAGTAAGGGCCGTTTGAATTGACAATGGCCGCTGACTGGTGCCATCAACGTGAGTGGAGGGGGGACCAGGATGCGCACCAGAAAGAGGGTCGGCGGTATCGTGCTGGTGTTGATGCTCGGGTTTAACTCCGCCTCACTTGTCCGAGGTGGTGGGCACTCCAGGGGCCATTCCAGCGGCCATAGTGGTAACCATTCCACGGCCAGCAGTCTGGTGTTGCCTTGACAGCCGCCTCCCCCTCGTTGCAGATTACATTGCGCAACGACAATGTACCTGACCCGCACCCTTCCCGCTCTACTTCTAGGCGGCTGGTTGTTGATGCTGCCACCCCTCGACAAAGACCTAGTCCCAGACGACACCGCATCCATCGCCAAGTGGAACCAAACGAGCACCCACGACACAGCCAAAGCTTGCCAAGACGAACTGTTACAAGCCCTCGCACCCTTCAGCCATCCGCGCCACGCGGTAGACAAGTTAGCCAAGGAACTGTACACCCACGCTCGCTGCGTTCCCGCCGAGCAAATCTATCCACCCGCTCAACCAACACCCAACCCCACGCCATAGGTGTCCCTTAGATGCACTTCAACCGCAGCGTTGCGGCGCTACTCCTGACTGGTTGGCTGCTCATGTTTTCCGCCACCCATCTTGCTCCTTGCCACCACGCCCGCGCTAGCCGCCGACAGCGAAACCAACCCCACTGACTTCACTAACACCTAGCGCCCTGTCTGCAGACCCGCCCAGACCGCCAGCACCCGGACGCCAATCTCGCCTACCACTTCGCGTGAAACTCTCTGATGCACGCGGGTGCAGGCTGCGAGGTGTGACGCTCCGTCAGTCTTGCAGCATCTAGTGAGTCGCCTGGCCCACGGCACACGAGTAAGGCGCAGAACGCAACGCACCTGGCATGGGTCTTGTTGACCCTCAAAGGCCATGGTGGACACCAGCCAGTTTCGACACCTCGGAGGCGGGCAGAAAGGGGTCTTCCTACTGCTCCGCTACTTGTTCATCGCTGCCGCTGCCTACCTGATCATCTTCGAAAGGCAGGGGGTGCCACTTCCCGCCGCCTCTGGCGTCATGATTGCCGCCGCACTGGCCAGCAACGTAGCGCTGTCCTTCATCTCTTCAAATGTCGTTTTCTCATGGTACGTGGAAGCCCCCGTGCTTATTGCCGATACCCTCTGGGTCTCCTGGGCGCTCCATTCTACAGGCACCACCGGGCAGGAGTTCTTCCTGCTGTATTTCTTTGTGCTCTGCCTTGCGGCCCTTGGTGAAAGCCGCGCCATGGTATTGCTCGCCAGCACGGTGGTCAGTGTGGCGAACCTGTACTTTAGCGCCGGTCCGCGACTGTGGACATCCCCCAATCTGCTGCGCGTCGTGTTCTTCTACACGGTGGCCCTCTTCTATGGGCATGTCATCAGCCAGATCAAGTACGAGCGGCAACGAGCCACGAAGGGCTTGGCGTGGGCGCGGGAGCTTGAGGCCAAAGTTGCCGAACGGACGCAGCAGCTCCAGCAACTCTACGACCAGGCCCAAGCGGCCAGCCGCCTCAAATCGCAGTTTTTGGCCCTCATGTCACACGAGTTGCGCACCCCGCTGGTCGCTGTCCTCGGCTACACCGAGCTTATTCTTGAGGGGGCGTTAGGTGCTCATGAGCAGGCTGAGGCGTTGCGCCGCGTGCTCGGACG
Organism: Binatia bacterium; assembly: GCA_050015455.1. Taxonomy (GTDB): domain Bacteria; phylum Desulfobacterota; class Binatia; order HRBIN30; family HRBIN30; genus JAGDMS01. The sequence goes on along the minus strand of JBEKBJ010000027.1, from coordinate 825 downwards.
ATCGCGGGAATTACTGGAACTCATCAATTCCACCCTCGACGTCAGTCAACTGGAAGCCGGGACGGTGCCGATAGCCCTGACCACGGTTGATGCCAGGGCCTTCCTTGAAACGGTGCAGACTGAGACCGAATTGCCAGCGGAAAAGCCCAATGTGAGATTGGAGTGGGACGTGCCCCCGTCATTACCGACACTGCACACAGACCCAGCCAAGCTGAAGATTGTGCTCAAGAATTTGATCGGCAACGCAATGAAGTTCACTGAAGAGGGAAAGGTTGCGGTCCAAGCTCACCCCCATGCGAACGGAGTTGAGATTGCTGTCAGCGACACCGGCATCGGCATCGCCCCTGAGCTATTACCGGTCATCTTTGAACCCTTCCGCCAGGGTGATGAATCAAGTACACGTCGCTACGGCGGCGTGGGCTTGGGGCTGTATGTCGTGCGGCGGCTGGCCGATCTGCTTGAGGCCAGAGTGACCGTGGAGAGTCAACCAGGGCACGGGTCTACCTTTCGGGTCTGGCTACCAGCATCCGGGAACGTGGAGTGATCCCTGAAGGGCTAAGAACCCGTGCCGTTACCAGCGACAATCCTAGTCGTAGAGGACGAGCAAGACCAGATGGCTTTGCTCACGCAGGTACTGACCCGTGCGGGCTACCGCGTCATCCCGGCCTATGGAGGCGAGGATGCTATCCGCAAAGTGAAGGCAGGGGGGATCGACCTCGTGGTGACAGACTTGGCAATGCCGAAAGTCACTGGCATCGAGGTTATTCAGACAATCAAGTCTGACCCAGCGACGCAACATATCCCGGTCATCGCCGTTACGGCACA
>JBEKBJ010000026.1:0-48660 GCA_050015455.1 Binatia bacterium | reverse complement strand
TTCTTCTGAAAGCAGTTGATCGCGTCTTCGAGGACCGCGATGATGAGCCGCCGCTCGCCGCCGTATGAAGCGCGACCGCGTAGCACGCGGAAGTATTGCGCCGGCAACACCACATCCGGATCGAGCAGTCCACCGTGTCGTTCGGTCGAAGAGATAGGCTCCCGTTCATCCATTTGCGTGCTCTTGTCCTTTTCTTCAAAGGGTCAAATGCTCAAAGACTCAAATGATCTACCTGGTGCTGCACGATGCTCAGGCCAGAGCGTCCTCCGTCTGCAGCACAAAAATCAATCCGTAGAACTACGGATTTTTGCCTATGTCTTTGGTTGGAACGGACACCGTCCAGCCCCTGTCGCTCCCCCAAATCTGCGACACGGAGCCCAACCGGCCACCGAAAGAACGTGAGTATCTTTGTGGGGGCGATAAGATTTCCCGTCACGGCGTGGGCTTCCTGAGACTTTCCGACGGGTTTGGTCGCACGGCCGGCTACGACTTGCGATGGAACTCGGTGATCACCTCTTCGGGCGGGTTCAGGTGGACCTGCACCGTGCTCAAATGGTCGTGTCCCAGCAGCCGCTGCGGGTGCGGTGGCCACGTAGCCGGCTGGCTCGTCCGCTACCAATTTGCTACCGCGCTCAGCCGACGTGAGCACGCATGGGGTGACGTGAACAAGGGAAACCGCGCGCCGTTCGCGCGTGGAATCACGTGGCACGCTTTGAGAGGTTCCCTCACTTTTGATTCCTAATCCTGGGGTCGCGCGTTGAGCAAACGGGTGCCGAGATCGTATCGGTCTGGCGCGGGAGTGGCCTCGCCTCGGCGCTTGGTCGGCGCCGCGGCATGGTGCGGGAGTCACTGTCGGTGTGGACCGAGGTAGCGCGGCGGCTGGCGGCAGCGCTGGCGCCCCTGCCGCAGCCTGAACGCAATGCTTGCTCCGGGGAGATGCAGGACTCCGTTCGTCACCGTTGTGACTTGTTTGTCCCGTGATAGTTACTTCCGTAGCGCTCAGTTGCCGCGAGCGCGTCGGCTTGGAAATTCTCAGAATGGCACATGCCTTGCAAACTGCCACGGTCCGTCGGCCTCCAATGACTGAAAGCGACAAACCCAAGGCAAACCGATGCGTCCTCCGCTCCCGGAGGGGTCGAGGTCGCGTCTCGGCCGCCACCAGCGCCTCTGTTCGCCCGCCTTGCCAATCCACCTTCTCGTGGAGATCTAATGCCTGGTAGCGACAAGCAAACGGGAGCCGGCGCCCTACTCCGCTTCTTGCAGCGCCAAGGGCGGGTGTCCGCCGCTGACGCTTTGAGGCTGGAGCAACTCGTGGTGCAAGGTGGTCTGTCGGTAAACGAAGTGCTCGATCGCGAAGGCGTGATCGCGGAGAGAGACCTGGCCGTGTTGCTCGCCAGCACTTTGCGGCTGCCGTTGATCGACCTGGCCTCGTTCCCGCTGGATTCCGAAGTGACGCGTGCTGTGAAGGAGAGGATCGCCACTAAATACGAAATCGTGCCCTTGCGTCTCGAGGAACAGGTCATAGAGGTCGCAACCGCAAACCCGCTTGATCTCGACGCGCTGCGTGCCGTTGAATTCGCGATGGGACGCCGAGTGCAACCATCGGTGGCAACGCGGGCCGAAGTTCGTGAGGCCCTGACACACGCCTATCGCCTGGAAGAATCGCTCGAACAGTTCTTGAAGACTGTGCCGTCGGCCGAAGCCCTCGCCGTAATCGAATTGAAGGACACAGGCGGTGACTTACGGAAGGCGACCCGCGATGCGCAACTGCCGCCTGTCGTCCGACTTGCTGATATCGTCATGGTCAAAGCCATCCAGAGCGGTTCCAGCGATATTCATCTCGAACCGTGCTTGGACGGCGTGGCGGTTCGATACCGTATCGATGGCGCTCTGGAGGAGCGATTCAGATTCCCCAAGTGGGTCCAGAACCCCCTCATCGCGCGCTTCAAGGTACTTGCGCAGCTCGACATCACAGAGCGACGTGTGCCCCAGGACGGCCGCATTCAGGTGAAGTACCTGGATGGCACAGTCGACCTGCGCGTGTCGAGCTTGCCAGCACAGCATGGAGAAAAGATTACGCTGCGCATTCTTGACGCCACGCGCGGCATCAAGACGCTCGATGAGCTGGGGTTGAGCCCGACCGATCTGCAGCGCGTGCGCGATGCGATCATGCACCCCGAAGGCATGGTCCTGGTCACCGGACCGACGGGAAGCGGGAAGACCACGACGCTGTACGCGCTCATCCAAGGGATTCGCTCGCCGACCGTAAACATCGTGACGATTGAAAATCCCATCGAATACCAGATGAAGGGCGTCACGCAGGTCGAGGTTAATCAGAAACAGGGGTTGACATTTGCCGGCGTTTTGCGATCGATCCTCCGTCAAGACCCAGACGTCATTCTGGTCGGCGAGATCCGTGATCAAGAAACGGCGCGCATCGCGCTCCAGGCCGCGCAGACCGGGCATCTGGTATTGAGCACGCTGCACACCAACGATGCCGCTGCCACCGTGACGCGGCTGTTGGATTTCGGCATCGAACCGTATGTGATCGCATCGTCGCTCAACCTCGTCATCGCGCAGCGATTGATCCGCCGAGTGTGTACCGCCTGCAGCGCGCCATACGAGCCGCCCGATGAAAGCCGGCGGCTGCTCCGGCTCGAAGATTACCGCCGCGGATTTCGCCGGGGGTTGGGCTGTCCCGAATGCCGGCAAACGGGCTACGCGGGTCGAATGGGAGTCTACGAGGTACTACCGATCTCACCGACAATTTCCCAGCGGATTGAGGAGGGCGCCGGTGAAAGTGCAATCCGGCAGCAGGCGCGTGCCGAGGGCTGTCCAACTTTGCTCGAAGACGCACTGGGGAAGCTGAGCGATGGGACGACTACCGCTGAGGAGGTGTTGCGGGTCGTCCAGGTCAACGAGAATTTGCGCTGTCCGACCTGTCAGGAAGAAGTGGAGGAGCGCTTTACCGTCTGTCCTCATTGCAGTACCGTACTGCGTGCGATTTGCGGTGGTTGTGGGAAGGCGCTCACTCCGGGCTGGGTAACATGCCCACACTGTGGCGCCCGGATCACCGGCGGCGCACCGACTGCTGTGGCGCCGCCGGCACCCACCGTTCGGAGCTTCAAGGCGCTGGTTGTGGACGACGATCCTGATCTGCGCCGGGTCGTCAGGATGACGCTGGAGCGATCTGATCTGGGGCTCACAGTGATGACTGCGCAGGATGGTTCGGAAGCCCTCAGTCTGATCAGAATCGAGCGACCGGACGTAGTGGTCCTCGATCTAGCGATGCCGGGTCTGGACGGGTTCGAAGTTTGCCGACGCCTGCGCGGAAATGCTCTCACAGCGAATGTGCCGATACTGATGCTGACAGCGAAGGATAACTCGGAGAGCGTGATGCGCAGCTTTCGGGAAGGAGCGGACGATTACGTGGTGAAGCCCTGTCGCGGCGAAGAATTGATCGCGCGGATCCGTCGCATGATCGAGCGGACCTACGGCGTCGATGCGACTGATCGTGACGCGGCAGGCGATGCGACCCCGCGCCGCTCGTCGAGCGGCAGCAGCTAGATCGGAAGCATACCGCGATGCCGGGCGACGACATCCCTCGCACGCTGGACGCGGCCGAAGGCAGCCGCTTCGGGGTGCCGCGCGACGTCCTGAGTGCGCTTATGGCGCGCTTTACAGCCGACCGTGACGTGCTGATCACCGCCGTGCACGAGTGTCAGCAGCAATTGGCGGCACTTTCTGCTTGGCGTGATGCCGGCCCAGCGAGCGCCCTACCTCAGCAGGACGAACTCCGAACGGTGATTGAGCAACTGCAGCTAGCGCAACGCCACACCGAGGCTACGGTGCGCGCTGCGGGGGAACAGGCGATGGCGCGCGTGGAGGAGGCCCTGCGCAAGGTTGAAAAACAGGCCGCCGCGCAGCGCGCCCGCGATGAGCGCGCCACCGACCTGGTGGCGCAGGCCGCGAGCGAGCGCACGGCCCTGAGTGCCGTGGTGCAGGAGTGCGAGCAGCGGCTCAGCGCGGTGGCGGACACGGCCCACACCAGCGGGGCCGAAGCAGTGGCGCGCGCCGATGATGCGCTGCGGCGCATCGAGGAACTGGGGGGGACGCTGCGCGCGTGCGACGAGCGGACCGCGGAACTGCTGCGGCAAGGCAGCGCGGACCGTGCGGCGCTCAGCAGCGCGGTGCAGGAGTGCGAGCAGCGAGTGACGGCGCTAGCGGCGCGCCTGGATGCGGACGCGGCGAGTGGGGCGGCGCAGCGTGACGAGTGGCAGCGGGTGATCGAGGAGGTGCGGGCCGCACAGGGGCAGGCCGAAGTGGAGGCGCGCGCCACCGCAGACCGAGCCATCGCCCGGGCCGAGGAGGCGATGCGCAGCATCGAGGAGCTTACCGCCGCGCAGCGCGCTCGCGAGGAGCGCGCCACAAAAATCGCGACTCAGCAGGCTGGCGTCGAGTGCCTGACGGTGGATCTCAAGGAAGCGGGAGATGACTTCCAGCGCATGCGGCCCGTTCCGGCTACATCGGCCGAAGCGGTTTCGCAGATCGCCCAGCGCGTTAATGCCGTTGAGGCCGCAGTTGCAGCGTCGAGGCAGCCCATCGAGAAAAGTGCGGTGGCCGGGGTCCTGTCCATTGGGCGCCCACCGGTACCATCGCTGAAAGGCTGGCTCCGGCCGGCACTCGTGGCGGCAGGCTTGCTGCTCGCCTCCCTTGGCACTGTGGTAGCCATTCGGTGGCAAGGCACATCCATCGGACGCAGCGTGACCTTGAGGCGCGCGGAGTTGCCACCGCAGCCGCCGGCATCTGCGCCGCAACGCTCCCTGCCGGCCAGCGCGTTCCAGTTAGGGGTTGAGGCGTTGAGTCGGGGGGACTTGCCAGCAGCGGCCAAAATGTTTGACGACTTGGCGAAGGGAGGAGGTGGTTCCGCTGAGGTGCGGAACAATCTGGCTGTGGTGCTTGCCGAGCGAGGACAGATCGATGCCGCGGCCGAGCAACTGCGCCGGGCGTTGGAGTTGCGCCCCGACTACCAGCGCGCCCGCCTGAACCTGGAGCGCGTCCAGGCTTTGCGTGCGGCGCATTGAGTCATCACGTCACAGGCGTCGACCGCAGCGAGCAAGCGATAGGAAACCCACCCGCTGTCCTGCGGGCGCGGCGGCGGGGCAAGCTGGTCCGCCAGCTTTCCGCCGAGAAGGCCGCTTCCAAGTGACGATCCTCCAGCTTGATCTCCCGGCCTTCCGCAAGCGCTGTGTACAGCGCCGAGATCACCGCTTGCTCCAGTTACGCCCCGGAAAACTCAAGTGAGATCTTGAGCACGGGCGAGAGCAGCACGATGGTCTTGCGCGCCGCTTTGAATGGCTGCGCCGCGGTCCTCCTCCGCCGTCAGGCGGCGCTTCTCGCCCGGGTTGTTCGAAGTTGTAGCCCGACGTTGTAGATCGGTTGAGGCGAACTGGTCACCAGTGACACCGTGCAGCTGGCTGATAAGGCGGGTGGTATGGCATCTGGATTGCTGCATACGCCCTGTCGGTGAGATGGCTTTCCTTCTCTGCTACTTTGAGCATGCGACGGCGAGCTTGATCATCGAAGCATGGCGGACATTCCGATGTGGCTGGTGATAGGTTTAGCAATGATCGTCGTGGCTGAATTATTTCTGCTCGGTCACCAGCGCCGCCTGCTGTTGCTCGACCCGCGGCGGAGCCGTTTCTTTGTGGAACTTGGATCGAGGTGAGGTCAGCAAGATAGGACCCTTTTGAGCTACTTTGAGAGTATGACGGGCGCACCGAGATACAGGATGGGGTATGCCAGGAGAAAAGCAACATCCAGCTGACGCGGCCGGCGTCGATCAGCTTGAGGTTCAAGGTAGGAGGCTCATTGAAGCCGTGGCCCGCTTGACTGCGGACCGTGATCAACTTGCTGCCGCCGTTCGTGATGTCGAGAGCGGCGTTGAGCGTTTGACTACGCACCAGGACGCGCAGGTTGCCGAGATCCGGCAATCACTGGATGGAGTGCAGGCCAAACGGCGGGAGACCGAGGCCGAGAACCGCGTCAGTGGCGAGCAGGCAGCGAAGCAGGCCGAAGAGGCTTTGGAGCGAACGGCAGAGAGTTTGCGGCGCGTCGAGACACTGGCCGCGGCGTCAGAGGCGGGTGACGCGAGCACCGCAGAGTCGCTGGGCCGCCTCTCGGCCAGCTGGCACACGATGATCAACGCGGTTCGCGGCGTCGAGCAGCGGGTCGTCGAATTCGCGGCGCGCCAGGATGTACAACGTGTCGAGCTCCGGCAGCTGCTGCGTCAGGTCGAGATCGAACGGCGACAGGCCGAGGCCGAAGCCCGAGCGCGTGGGGAGCAGCTGACGAAACGAGCCAACGAGGCCTTGGCACGCGGCGACGAGGCCTTGCGACGGATCGCGGCACTGGCTGCGGCGTTCCAGGTGCGTGCGGTGAGTACGACGGAACTCCTCGGTCGGCTCGCCGCCGACTGGGATACACTCATTGGTTCGGTGCGCGGCATCGAGCAACGAATTGCGGATTTTGCCGCGCGCCAGGACTCACAGTTCCACGGACTGCGGCAGGTGCTCGATCAGGCCGAGGTTGAACGACGCCGGGTCGAGGCGGAAAGGTGCGCCGCTGACGAGATCGCGGTAACCTCCGCCAATGAGGCCTTGACGCAAGGCGATGAAGCCTTGCGGCGGATCGAAGCGCTCGCAGAGGCGTCGCAGGCGCGGAGTGCCAGCGCCACAGAACTTCTGGCGCGCCTCGCCGCCGATTGGGACACGCTCATCAGTTCGGTGCGCGGCCTCAAGCGACGCGTCGCAGACTCCGCTGCGGAACCGTCAGCGGAGGGGCCTTTCCCAGAAGGTGTGCAGACCGCGAGCGTGTCGCCGCCGGCCACTGACACCTCGGGAGAGCCGTCGAAGGACCCCGAGGCGGCTGCCGCTGCGGCGAGCCGGCGCAACGCTGTTGCCGCGTGGTTCGGACTCATGGCTCCCGGAATCCTGCTGGCCCAGGCGCTGTTGGTGCTGGCGTTGATTGCGGCACCGTGGCTGACGGCGCATGTGTATGTTGCCCCAGGCGTCAAGATGACCGCTGCAGCGTTGCTGCTGGTGCAAAGCGTCACCGGCGTCTTCGTGCTGCGCGGCACCGGGTGGTCCGCGGTCGTGGCTTTCATGGGCGTGCTGCTGGTCGAGGCGGTGGGTGCCGGCCTGCTCCTCGGCGTGGACCTTCAGCCGCGGTCGCCGGCGATAGCAATCTGCCTGGCCATCCTTGTGATGAGTGTGATGGCGGGCGCTTGGCTGGGCGGGCTCGCGAGTGTGCTGGCGGTTGCCGCGGGCGTCGGAGCGGCCATGCATCCTGGCCCATTCGGGTCCCTATTGCACTCCGCGACACTGTTGTTCAGCCCTGCACTCGACGTCGGCGCCTCCTTCGTGAACGCTCCGCCACTCGCGACCACAGCGGTGCCATTTCCGACCATCCTCAGCGTCGAGACCTTCTATCACGGCAGCCCCGTCGTCGTGGGGGCGTCGACGCCGCTCTTCCTGCCCGCGCTCGCCATTGCATTACTCGCCGTCTCCGTCGGTGGCGGTCTGAACCTGCTGCGGGGGCGAAAGGCGACGGCGGCTGTCGCCGCAGCGATCGTGGTGGCGCACCGGACGGCGGGACAAGCATGACGCGGATCGGGCTAGCCGTTGTGCTCGCGTGCTTGGCACCGGCAGCCACAGCCCAATGTCGCCCGGAAGGGCGGAGTACGTTCGCTGCGGGGCTTCAGGCACTGGCTGACGGCAACCTGCCTGCCGCCGCCACGCAATTCAGCGTCCTTGTACGCGCGCAGCCGGACTGCGTCGAAGCGCGCAACAACCTCGCTGCCGTCGAGGCTGAACAGGGAAGGTTCACGGAGGCGGCCGAACAGCTACGGCGGGTTGTACAACTGCGTCCCGACTACCAGCGGGCCCGCTCCAATCTGCAGCGCCTAGGAGCGCTGGCGGAGAAAGCCACAACGCCCAGCCCCACGACCGCAGCGCCCACGCCGACGCCGACAGAGCCTTTGCCGACGGCAGCGCAGAGCACGGCTACGCCAGAGCCACCCGCCGATGCGGCTGAAACCGTGACCAAAGCCGCTGCGCCCGCGGCGGGCGTGCCCGCCTCGAAAGCGGCAGCCACCTGGCAGAGCTATGCGGTGCCGCCGGACATCGCGGCGCTTGAGCCGCTGGGAGCGACGGCCGGCACGATCGACACGGCCCGGCAGCAGGTGTGCCTGTATAGGCGCGCTGCGGAGGCCATCGTTCCTGAACAGTGCTACCCCATTGCGAAGTTTCGTGTGGGATCGTTGCCGCGGTGGGCGATCGCAGGCAATGGTGAGGGGCGGCCGATCCGCTTGCTCGATGAAAGCGGTCGACTGCGCTTAAGAGTGGCCCCGGAAAGTACGGCCGTCCCGGGCGATGCCGTATGGCTACGCCAGGCGGATTTCGATTCGTTGGCGGCAAAGGTGATCCCGGGCCTGACCGCCTTTGTGACGGTGGACAAACCGGATCGCGCCGCAGACCCCAATACGATTGTTGCGGTCCAGCAAGCCCTCCAGCACTGGCGCTGGGTATGGGAACACAAGCGGTTCGCCGAGTACGTGTCTCAATACAGTCAGTCCTTCGTGCCACCGGCGCCACTTGATCTCGATCACTGGCGCGCGTACAAGCGTCACCTGTTTGAGCAACCGGGAAGCGTTTCTGTGCAGATTACGCCGCCGACCATTTTCGTGGTCGATGACGGCGCCACGGCGATCACGCTGTTCGAACGTTGGTACCGTTCCGCGACCAGCGGGGCGCACGACCTCAAGGCTCTGCGCTGGCAACGGGAAGGTGATGCCTGGAAGATCAGTGCTGAAACGGTATTGCGGACGAACCTCGCAGACCGCATGGCGGCGCGGTGAGCAGGGCGAAGGGGGGCGACTCCACGATTATCCCGTTGAGCCCTGCCCACGGGACGAATTGCGCGGCGTGATTTGAGGTAAGCGATCGCGTTGAAACCTCTGGATCAGTTTGCCAGCGCGTTTGCCTCAGGCGCCGCGCCCGACCGCCGTGTCGATCGCGGCTTCCAAGGCGGTCGCGATCTGCTCGATGTGCTCGTCGCTAATGATGAACGGCGGGCCGAGCATGATCACGTCGCGTGCCGGATCACTGCCGCCAGGATAAAAGAAGACGCCTTCGCCGACGCCGGCCATGATCACCTTCAGTGTCAGTCCGTCCGCTTCGGGGAATGGCTCCAGCGTGTCGCGGTCCCTGACCAACTCGATTCCGAGTAAGAGGCCGCGGCCGCGAATCTCAGCGACGTTCGGATGCGCTTCCAACGCCGACAGCCGATGGCGCAGTTTGCGTCCCGTTTCAGCAGCGCGGTCGACCAGACCTTCTCGTTCCATGATGTCGAGCACCGTGTCGGCCGCTGCGCAGCAGGCCGGGTGCGCCGAGAAGGTGTAGAACATCAACTCGTCGCCGCGCGCGGCGATCGGCGCAACCACCTCCTCGCGAGCAAAGATGGCTCCCATCGGCGCGTACCCGCCGGCGAGGCCCTTGCCGCTGACCAGGATGTCGGGCGTGATGTTCCAGTGCTCGACCGCAAAACGGCGCCCGGTGCGTCCGAAGCCGGTCATCACCTCATCGGCGATCAACAGAATGTTGTGGCGGCGGCAGATTTCGGCGATCTTCGGCCAGTACTCATCGGGCGGAACGACGGCGCCGGCAGTGGAGCCGATGATGGGTTCCGCGACAAAGGCAGCGATGCTGTCTGCGCCCTCTCGCTCGATGAGATGCTCGAGTTCGGTGGCGCAGGCAACGGCGCAGTCCGGGTAGCGTTTCCCCAATTTGCAGCGCAGGCAGTAGGGCGCCGGCGCTTTCGGCAACTCGGGAAACCACGGCTCGAAGCCGGCGCGCCGCTTTGTGTGGCCACCGATCGCAAGCGTGGCGATCGTCGTGCCGTGGTACGACAGGTCGCGGCCGATGACTTTCCATCGCTGCGGGCGTCCCGCTGATAGATGATGCTGCCGCGCCAGGCGGATGACCGCGTCCATCGATTCGGAGCCGCCGCTGGTGAAGAGGACGCGGGAGAGGCCCTCAGGCAGCCAACGCTCGCGCAAGCGCTGGACGAGGCGGATACGGCTCTCGGTTGCAAACGGGGGCACAACAAAAGTGGCATCGCTCAGCGCACGGGCGTACGCCTCCGCGACTTCGCGCCGCCCATGGCCGATGTTGGCAACGATGGCCCCACCGGCGGCGTCCAGGATCTGTCGGCCATCGGGCGTGATCAGGTACACGCTCTCTGTGCGCTCAATGACGACAGGCAATGCGCCGGGGTGGGAGATGAAGGGATACACGTGAGCGCTGCTCCAGTCCATGCGGGAATGCTGCGCATGGAGAGGGGCGCGCTGTCAAGTACGTCCGGGTAGCTGGTCGAGAATGCCAGGCGGTATGGTCGTCGAGATAGGCAGTGTGTTCGGTGATATCCTGCCGCGCCCGCGGCGTGATGGTCAGGTCGAGGCTCACGCGCTCTTGCGATGTTTTTTCGCTCGCTCCCGTCGGTGACGGGCGAGTTCCGCACGGCGGGCTTCCCGCCACGCGTCATTGACAGGTTCGGACGGTCCAGAGGCCAGACCTTCGAGCAGGAGCTCGTCAACATGAGCGACGGCGTCACGCTTCAGGTCGCGCCGAACGAGCTCCCGCAAGTATTCATTGGTGGAGCCGTAGGCCCCGAGGCGTTGCACTTTCTTGTCGAGCTGCTCCCGCAGCGAGCGCGGTAGCGAAAAGTTCATGGTGGAGACCTTGGTCTTCTTCATCAGGAGTGAGCGCACCATGCCATCAAGAACGAGTCTAAATCCGCACAGGAATTGTGAGCCCTGCCTGGTCTCGGCCATTGACGGTCCTCCAAACCTGTCGCGAAGTCTTACCGGGGCGACATTTTGTCGCAATCCTTCGCCCGATGCCCGGAAATACGGGAGTTTTTCCGGGGCGCACTTCGGCCCTATGTCGGCTTTGGAGGGGGAGGTGACAGTCAACGCACTGGTGGACTTTTCCACTTCACGGATCTATTTGAACGGCCGAATCGTGAGCGTTTCTAGGGAGAGATGAAAGGAGGGACTCTTAACGTTTCTACTCTACAAGATCGATAGGTCTACTGCGACTCTTCTGCGCGAAGTGAGCCTTGCTGGCCGGATGGGTCCCATTGCTTCATACGTTGCATCGCAGCCTTCAGAGGCTGGGCGGCCGCGTCCCTGGTGCGCGGCGGAACAGGATCTCCTAATCGCGCTCGGCGCTTCTCCTCCGGAGCGGCACGCCTTGGTTATCGACGTGTATCCGAAGGGAAAAGAGGTTGCGCTGTGCCGGTTGCGGCACATGTGGGGTTTTTCGTACCGCGACTGGACCCCGGTCGCCTTGGGTCTGGAATTCGTTTTTGAGTACGAATCTACAAAAGACCCTATCCAGTTCAAGAAGCGTTTCGCGATTCCGGAGCAAGAAGGTGACCGCTTGTGCACCTTCCTGTACCTCCAAGCCGGAATCGAGTCAGGTAGATGGGTATTTGGGCCCGTCGGGTACGTGAATGGGGCGTTGCTCCGCGCTGACGCATTTCAGTATTTCGTTTCGGTACTCCCGCGTTTCCTACAAGGGTAGCCTTAGCGTAGCCCACGAGGGGAGGTGGCGATCGATGAGTAAGTTACTCTCAGTAGCTGCATTCGTTATCGTCTTCGAGGCGATTGTTTTCGCACAGGGCACATACACCGTGAAGGATGAGGACTTTGGCTGCACGGACCGGGATAAATTCGAGAGGTTAGTACGCTACATCACTGACCGTGATAAGGAAGCTTTCCAGAAAACCCTGGACGCCGGCCTTTTGAGGGGGGACTGCATCATATTCAAGGTCGGTGACGAGGTTTATCTTGAGGACAGTGGTGGCATCTTTTCTGGCGTTGTGAAGTTACGACCCAAGGGTTCAACCCAGGAGTTCTGGACGTTCAGGGAGACCATTCACGGTAGACGGTAGCATCGGACGCTGCCAAAACTTCGACGCAAATGAGAAGCCGGGCTCTCGGGCCAACACGAAAGAGCTCACATGGTACCCTCTTGGTGAGTTTCACCCTTGCAGCAAGTGTCCCTTCAAGTAATCCAGTAGCCTAGCAGGTAAAGTGCACGAGCTGTCGCCGATTGCCATAACCTCCGACTCGGAATGAGTTGCCCGAGGGGCTGGTGACGCACATTGCTGTCGCCCCGCTCTCAGTCACGCACGGGTGACAACCTTCGCACGTAAGGTCGTCGTCTGAGTCACCGTCGTGGAAGATCTCCAGGTGTTCCTCGGACTCCATAGGTCAGTGGCTGGCCTGAGTGCTTCGCCAGTGGTACAAAATCAAGGTCCAGCAAACAGAGCTGGGCTATCAGCCCAACACCAGAGAGGTATTGCCAACATGACAGATAGCAGCGTCAAGCAAATCGAATTGACCACGGTACGGCAGCTCGTGGACAACACCGAGAAGCTGGTGACCAAGGCGATCGAGGTCGCGCGCCCCAGGACGGACGCGGGCAAACTCATCGACGAGGCTCAGCCGCAGTGTGAACGTCTGGCGTACGCGGCGACCGAGTTGGCTGCGGCGGAGAACCTGTTGGCGTACGCCCGGGCTGCGGCCGAGCATGGAGAGCGTGATGCAATGGTCGAAGCAATGGCCGCAGTATTCGCCGCAGAAGTTGCGCACCGCCTGAGCAGCCAGCTCGACGCACACGCAGGCGAGTTCGGCTTGAGCGACGATGTTCTAAACGACACGCTCGGTGCGGCAGCGATGAAAGCGATCGTCCGTGCCGCGCTCAGCGACGGGCGGGTACAGGCGATCGGCCGCCACGTCATCGAGCAGCGCGGCGTGAACCACTCGTGGATCGCGGAAGAGATGGCGGTGATGAGCCGCGATGCCGTGCGGCAGTTCGCCGACACCGAGGTGATGCCGATCGCCGATCGGCTGCACCGCCAGGATGAACTCATCCCGGAGGACCTCATCCGCAAGATGGCGGAGTTGGGTTACTTCGGCATGTCGGTTCCGGAAGAGTTCGGCGGCGGCGGCATGGGTAACCTGGTCATGATCATCACCACTGAGGAGCTGTCGCGCGCCTCGCTCGCCGGTGCCGGCAGTTTGATCACGCGCCCCGAGATCTTGACCAAGGCGCTGCTCAAAGGCGGCACCGAGGCGCAGAAGAAGAAGTGGTTGCCGCGTATTGCCAGCGGCGAACTCATGGTGGGGATCTCGGTCACCGAGCCGGACATCGGCTCGGACGTCGCTTCGGTGAAGTGCCGCGCCGACGCCGGTGAGGTCGGCGGGCGCAAAGGCTATCTCATCGACGGCGCCAAGGCGTGGTGTACCTTCGCGGGCCGCGCTGATGTCCTCGCGCTGTTGACGCGCACCGATCCGGACATGAAGAAGGGGGCACGCGGCTTGTCGCTCTTCATCGTCGAAAAGGACCCGTTTACCGGCCACAACTTTGAAATGCGGCAGCCCGCGGGCGGAATCCTAGCGGGCAGGGCCGACCCGACACCCGGCTACCGCGGCATGCACTCATACACCCTCAACTTCGACAACTACTTTGTGCCGGCCGAGAATCTGGTAGGCGAGGCCGGTGGGCTCGGAAAGGGATTCTACCTGCAGATGAGCGGTTTTGCCGCCGGACGGCTGCAGACCGGCGGCCGTGCCACCGGTCTGGCGCAGGCGGCGCTCGAGCGCACGGCGGACTATTCCAACGACCGCAGGCAGTTCGGCGAACCGATCGGCAACTTCCAACTGACGCAGTACAAAATCGGTCGCATGGTGACACACATCATGGCGGCGCGCCAGCTGACGTACGCCGCGGCGCGTGCCATGGACGCGGACGAGTCGATCGCGCTGGAACCGGCCATGGCCAAGCTCTTCGCCTCCGACGTGGCCGTGTGGGTTACGCAAGAAGGGCAGCTGCTGCACGGCGGTTGGGGTTACGCGGAGGAGTTTGCCATCTCGCGCTGCGTCGTCGACGCCTTGGTGCTGCCGATCTTCGAGGGCGTGAAGCCGATTCTGGAACTGAAAGTAATCGCCCGCAACCTGCTGGCGGCGTGAGACCGGGATGTCGAAGCACTCGGTTGTGAACGTGTCCCAAGTGGCGACCATCGACAAACAGGCTTTGCTGAAGCGCGTTGGGGCGCTCGCCGCACCGAAGCTTGCTCTGGTGGAAGAAGGCTTGCGGCAGGTGCTCAGGCTCTGATCGCGCCCGAAGTTGCGCGCAGTGCGAAACGTCGTGATGGGATAGACCGGATCTCGCCCAGCGAGCGCAAAGACGAGGCGGCAGCGCGCCACGCTACCACGTGTACCGGACACGATAGCGCACTGTCGCCTCTCCGTCCCTTTTCACCTGTACCGGGAAGTGAATCGTCCGCGAATCAAGTTTTTCGTAGTTCTGAGTCTTCTGCGTGATCTCCCAATTTACCCAGCGGTAGAGATTCTCCTTCACGATGACGGTGACGGCTTCATCCTTGTGATTGCGCAGCTTGACCTCGATTTCCTCTTCCAGCCAGCGCTGCTTCGTGTCGACTTTGAAATCGATCTGCTTGCGCTCACCGACAATGTCAAACGCACTCCCGAGGTTGATCAGGACCATCTCGTCTTTCGGAGTGTGGTCGATGGCGTCTTCACCAATGAACTCGAGCGACTTGTCTGCAGGGTCGAGCTTGCTCACTCGGACCCGTCCGGACGGCAACGGCATGCCCAGGCCGTTGCCCTTGGTGTTCTTGAAGCGCAAGTAGATGTCGACCTTCGGGTTTGCCTCCGACGTCCCGTAGTCGCGATCGGTCATCGGATTCGCGAAGATGCCCCGAAACCCGGCGCCGAGTCCGTAGTACACCAGCACCTTGTCGCACGGCACGTCGTGCGTGGGCGTGAACAATTCGATTTGTTTCGTTGAGTTGTTCGGCAGGCTCGTTGGTCGACCGAGAGTGTAGAGGTGGTACTCGAAGAACGCTTTCTCCTCGAATCCGGCTCCTCCCTCCCGCTTCCTCATCAACGCGGCCTCTGCGTATTCCGTTCTCGCCTCGCGACGCGGTGCGCGGTGCACGTCGCCCGCGACCAGCTTCAGCTTGGCCTCGGGATAGCCCGCACCCGACTGGTTGATGATGCTCACCCACGCACCGAGGTCGAGCACGCCGCTATTCGCGTCCTTGCCCTCGGCGAAGATGATGTTGTAATCGGCCCACCAGGTCATTCCGCCGGTCTGGTACGTAACACGTGTCTGATGCGACCCTGCCTTCTCGGCGGCAATGTCCCACACGAGCGTTGGCTTGGTGATGAGGCCGCCCGGCAGTTCCGGAAAGCGCACGTTCGAGTAGCCGCTGATGATCTGCACTGCACCGCTTGCGTCCCTGAGGATCAACCCTCCGGCCGTACTGGTTAGCGTTCCGGTAAACGTGGCGACATTGTCGCCGCGCACCTGTTCGACAGTGATCGTGCGATCGAGGTATCGCTCCATGAGCTTTGCCGCGCTGACGAGATCGAACTGGTAGTTCTGCTCCAGGACCCGTGTGCCGGTCGGATCCGTGAGCGACGCGAACGTTACGGTCGTCGGATCGATCTGGGCCGCGACGTCCGTGAATCGGACCGTGCTGCGTCCCTTCTCGATCGAGATCTCGCGCTCTTGCTTCACCACCGCATACCCGGGAATCGTGGCGCTGTACTGCTGGTTGTATCCGCTCGTTTGGGGCCCCGGGCGGTACAGCTCGGGCGGAATCGCGCCCGGCGCGGCGGTGCTGTAGATCGTCAAGGCAACAGACCCTGCGGGCTCCTCCGTGATGGCCGCAACGCGCAACGCACACAGTACAATCATCGCTACCGTGGTGATGGACCACCGCCCGATTGCCCATACCGCTGCTGCTGCACCGACGGTACACACTTCTCGACCAGTCATTCACGCTCCTTTCCAGCAAGCTACCGCTGCCTCACTCTTGTGCAGGTTTTTCCACACGGTGCATGATGTTGTCCGAGTGGCCGGCATTGTCAACGACAACCAGGCAACGGACGTCACGACGTGACCTCGGGTTGGCCCTACGGCGGGCGAAGGAGGTTCTTAGAGGTACGCTGTGAGCAAGACGAAGCCACCCCATCGCCCTGCTGATCGCCCTACGCGCAGATCCACGAGCAGCTTCGCCGCCGGGGCACGCCGATACCCACCAACGACCTCTGGATCGCGGCCTGCTGTCTGGAGGCCGGCGCGGCGTTGCTCACGGCAGACCCGCATTTCCAACGGGTCGAGGATCTACGCACCGTCCAGCTGGAGTACCCGCCTGCTCACCGTTGAGCCTGTTTCGTCCCGTGAAACCCTGAGAATTTCGGCGGCGCAGCCGAGCGAGAGGTCGGAGGCCACGCCGCCGGCCTGAGGCGTCGCTCCGGACCGTGCTTTTGTGATATGGGAAAGCGGCAATGGGGCAGCAGCGGTGAGGGCGGCGGCAGGCAAGTCGACAGTGAAGCGGGGGCGCACGTACGCTTCTGAAAAGGACGTGCCCGTCATCGTCGTCCGCGAAGAAGCGCGCTCCTACCCCGAGCGCACAACCCAGTTCATCGAGCAGCTCGGTGACCTCCGCAACCATCAGACCGCGCTGCCGCGGATCGCCCGCGACGCGAAGCTGACCGCTTTGATTGAGAAAGCCGTCCACGAGGTTCCCACCACCCACGACCTCTACCAGCACGACGCCCGCGACCTCTCGATGATCAAGCCCGAGAGCGTACACCTGGTTGTAACCTCGCCGCCCTACTGGACCCTCAAAGAGTACCGCCGCACACCCGCCCAGCTCGGCTTCGTCGGTGACTACGAGCGCTTTCTCGAAGAGCTGGACAAGGTGTGGCAGCACTGCCTTCGCGCTCTCGTCCCCGGCGGACGGCTCATCTGCGTAGTGGGAGACGTCTGCCTCTCGCGGCGCAAGAACAACGGACGGCATACCGTTGTGCCGCTCCACGCCTCGATCCAAGAGCACTGTCGGCGCTTGGGGTTCGACAACCTCGCTCCCATCATCTGGTACAAAATCGCCAACGCCGTCTACGAGGTCGAGAACGGCTCGGGCGGCTTCCTGGGCAAGCCCTACGAACCCAACGCGGTCATCAAAAACGACATCGAGTTCATCCTCATGCAGCGCAAGCCCGGGGCATACCGTAGCCCGTCAGTCACCACGCGCGTCCTCAGCGTCATTCCCGCCGACAAGCATCGCGAATGGTTCCAGCAAGTCTGGAACGGCTTGACTGGTGCATCGACCAGACATCACCCCGCCCCGTTCCCGCTCGAGCTTGCGGAGCGACTCATCCGCATGTTCAGCTTCGTGGGCGACACTATCCTCGATCCATTCATGGGGACGGGTACAACCAACCTCGCCGCGGCTCGCTGGGGCCGGCACAGCGTTGGTGTCGAGGTCGATCCACATTACTTTGACTACGCCCGCAACCGCTTGACTAACGCGACGCAGGACCTGTTTGCAAAGACGCGCATTAACGTCGTGCGCGCCTGAAGGTATGCATGCTCACAGGTCTCGACCCTCGCCTCGCTGCCGCTGTCCGCCACTTCTGGCAAACGCGTAGGCGCCAGGGCAGCAAACAGGGTGCCGTAAGCGGCCGCCGTGACTACGGCAGCCGTACCGAGGTCACCGGAGGCAAACACCTCGACGGCTTCGTCACCCTGCTCCACAATCTTCTTGTGGAGAGCGGCCTACCCGACGCAGCGATCCTCCGCCAGCGGTCGAAATTGGTGCTGCCAGGCTTCTTCCGCCCGACAAAGCAGTGGGACTTGCTCATCATTGCTGACGGGAAACTACTCGGCACCCTTGAGCTGAAGGCGCACGTTGGCTCGTTCGGCAACAACGCCAACAACCGCGCGGAGGAGGCACTCGGCAACGCAACCGACCTCTGGGCGGCGTACAAGAACGGCGCCTTTCAGCCATCACCTCAACCTTGGCTCGGCTACCTCGTCCTTGTGGAAGAGGCAGCGGCCTCGACCCATCCGCTGAAGCCGCGCTCGCCCCACTTCCCGGTCTTCGAGGAGTTCGAGCAAGCTTCGTACATCGCGCGGTACGAGATACTTTGCACCAAGCTCGTGAGAGAGCGGCTGTACACCGCCGCCTGCTTGATCGTCTCGGACAAAGAGGGCGGCTTGCGTGGCCGGTACCGCGAGCCCTCGTCGGAACTGAGCTTCGCCAATTTCGTCGGTTCGCTCAGCGCTCACGCGCTCGGCTATGCTACGGGGCGGCTCTCCCGGAGCTGAACAGGCCGAACGGTCCAAGCAGTTTCGATCACGGACACCTCGCATTTACCCATTTGCGGTGTATGCCTGAAACGACTAAAGTGTATGCCCGTTGTCGAGGGTAACATGGCAGCCCGATCGGCGCTCAAGCGTAAGGCGTTCTTCATCGACGAGCAGTCGCTGCGGCGGGCGAGAAAGGCGCTCGGCGTTCAAACGGACGCCGACGCGGTGCGTGCCTCCCTCGAATGGGTCGCGGAAATGGAGGAGTTCTGGCGCTTCATGCGCCGCGCGCGCGGCAAGCTCCGGCCCGGAAGCATTGCGGAGCCCTGAGTGCGGTGGGCGATCATCGACACCGGGATCTACATCGGTCACTGGGGGCGTGGCCTCTACGCCGAACTGCTGGCTACGACGCAGCAGACATTTATCGTGCGTCATTCCGCCGTCGTGCTGTCCGAGCTGCGGCGTGGAGCAAGAACTCGCTCGGCCGAAGCCCTCGTCGATAGCCTGCACCGGCTTGCCGCTGAGCGCTGGGCGCCAACGGAGAACGACTGGTGGGAAGCCGGTCGCCTGGTTCGGCGCCTCGGCGACAGCCGCGGCTGGGAGGTGGCCAAGCGGCGCGAGTTCCAGAACGATGCCCTCATTGCACTGACCGCGCGACGGCACGGGGCCACCATCGTTACGGCTAATCGTTCGGACTTCGAACCGCTGGCGAGAACGCTGCGGGTCGCCGTGCTGTACGCCTGAGAAAGTGGCGACCCAGCAGGGAGCCGCCCGCTGAAAGAACGCGGGTCGCAGCCCTAAAACTCGTACGCCTTGGTCAGCTCCGGATCGCCCTGGGCCAGCGCCTTGGCGAGACTGACCATGACTTGACACTGCTTGAAGGTGGCGTCGTCCTGCATCTTGCCGTCGATCATCACCGTGCCCCTGCCGTCACCCATCGCGGCGATGACCTTCTTCGCCCACAACACCTCTCCTACCGGCGGCGTGAACACCTTCTTGGCGATGTCGATCTGCGCCGGATGCAAACTCCAGGCGCCCACGCAACCCAACAGGAACGCGTTGCGGAACTGGTCCTCGCACGCCACGGTATCTTTGATGTCGCCGAACGGGCCGTAGTACGGCAGGATGCCGTGGGTGACACAGGCATCGACCATGCGCGCCATCGTGTAGTGCCAGAGATCCTGCTGCGCCGTGGTCCGCGGCGCGTTTTCGTTGGCCGGGTCCGGATCACTGCGCACCAAGTAACCGGGGTGGCCACCGCCTACCCGCGTGGTCTTCATGCGCCGTGACGCGGCGAGGTCGGCTGGCCCGAGCGACAGGCCCTGCATGCGCGGGCTGGCGCCACAGATCTCCTCGACATTGGCGACACCGGTGGCGGTCTCCAGAAGCGCGTGGAGCAATAGCGGCCGCTTCAAACCGGCCCTCGCCTCCAGCTGCGCCACCAGCCGGTCCACATAATGGATGTCCCACGCCCCCTCCACCTTGGGAATCATGATCACGTCCAGCTTGTATCCGATCTCGGTGACCAGCTCGATGAGGTCGTCCAACACCCACGGTGAATCCAGACTGTTCACGCGGGTCCACAACTGGCACTTTCCGAAGTCCATCTCTTTGGCTATGCGGATCAGGCCTTTGCGGGCTTCGATCTTCTTGTCGGCTTGGATGGCGTCCTCGAGATTTCCCAGCAGCACGTCACACTGCTTGGCGAGGCCCGGCAGCTTCGCCGCCATCTTGGCGTTGCTGGGATCGAAAAAGTGGATCATACGGGACGGCCGGAACGGAACCTCGCGCACTGGTTCTGGGGCGCCGATGGCCAGGGGTTTGAAGAAATCTTTCGCGCTGCGCATGGAATCACTCCTAGAGGGAACGCCGCTAGAACCGAACGTTGAATCTACCGAGCTACCGCATTTAACCGAGACTACAGGTTCTCGGCTGGTTTTCAACCCGTCGAGCAGAGGCGAAGGCTGCGCGAGATCAGACGCGGCCCGGTTAACCCGGATTGCCCGGTCACCACAGGGAATGGTATTCGATCCTGGCCGGTCCAGCTTTTTGCGGAGAAGATGAAGCGGGATCTGACCGACATCAAAGCCATGGCGGCGGAGATGAGATCCGTCGCGAGGCGGCGACGATGAAGGCTGCGCGCCGGGGTGAAAGGAGCGAAGCATGGAGTTGCACGACGTACGCTACGAAGTCGATGACGCGGTGGCGCTGATCACGCTCGACCGGCCGCGTTACCGCAACGCGCAAAGCTGGCGCCTGCTGGATGAGCTGGACGTGGTGCTCGACCACGCCATGGCCGACGCCAAGATCGCCGTCGCCATTGTGCGCGGCACGGGCGAGCACTTCTCGGCCGGCCACGATCTCGGCACGCCGGAGCAAATCGAGGACGTGCTGCGCCGCGGCATTCCGCCCGTCGGCCCGGAAGAGTACGACAGCTTTCGCAAGTACAACCTCGAGCTGAACCTCAAGTGGCGCAACCTGCCGAAGCCGACGGTGGCCATGGTCCGCGGTTACTGCATTTACGCCGGCTGGATGATCGCGGCGTGCATGGATGTCATCTTCGCCGCGCCCGATGCCCGCTTCCTCGCCGGCCAAGTAGAGTACTTCTCCATCCCGTGGGACATCGGCGCGCGCAAGGCGAAGGAGTTGCTGTTCGAGAACCGCTTCATCAGCGCCGAGGAAGCGCACGCGCTCGGCTTCGTGAACCGCATCATCCCCGCCGAGCACCTCGAAGCCGAGACGCTGGCGTGGGCGCGGCGCGTGGCCGAGAGCCCCGCCGGTATGCTGCGCATGGCCAAGCTCGCCATCAATCACACGCAAGATATTCAGGGCTTCACCAACGCCCTGGAGGCGGCGTTTCACAACTACGTGGTCATGTCACAGCTGGCCGGCTACCCGCGCCCGTACCCGACCGATCGCCGGCTCCCCGGCGTCGATCTGGCGCTGCGCGGCGCCCGCGGCGAACGCGCCGGCCAGTCGAAAAGCTAGCCCGAAATGCCAGTGAGTTAGGGAGAGTTCGGTCTGGCGGGCGCCCTTCGAGACGGCCGCCGAGGAAACGCGGCCTCCTCAGGGCGAGCGGTTATGTTGTTGCAAGGGGAAGATTTTTCCCCGCTCACCCTGAGGAGGTGCCATCCTTTCAGGCGTCGTCTCGAAGGGTGCGATCTGGGTCGGCTTCGCAGTGCCGTTTGATGGCATCCAGTGATGCCTGCACCGTGGCTCGGGTGTGTGGCCCGAGGTAGAGCCGCTCGAACGCCCAGCCGATCACGCCGAGCGGCAGGCGGACTTCCAATGCCGCGGTCAGCCGGCAGCCGCCGCCGCGTGCTGCCAGCGTGTAGGTCTCGTCGAAGTAGAAGGCGCCGACTCGCAGCAGGGAACGCAGCTTACGTTCGCGTACGACCTCCTGCGGCCGGTCGTGCAAGATGCGGAACACGCCGTGGCGGCAACGCCAGCGGACGTGCTGTCCCGGCTGCGGGTAGTCTGGCGGCGCATCCAGGGCAGCGCAGACGCCCACATCCCACTGTACCACTTCCGCCGGATCACACAGTGCGCGCCACACACGCGCAGGGCTAGCGTTGATGTCTGTACTCACGGCAAAAGCATACACCAGGGCACTCTAGCGTGGCGCCGTGGCGCTGCACAATCGTCGATGACCCGGCCAGTACTGTCCTTCGATGTTCCTGTCGTGACGGCGAGGCGATAGCGACGCCGAGCACGCTCTACGCCGGGACCAGTAACGGTGTACGAGGCGGTGGTGGAAGCGATTGCCGCCGTGCTGAAGCGGCCTCCACCCTAACCCTCCTCCGTTCGCGGAGGTGCTCACGGAGGAGGGGACACTACCATCCTCCGTTTGCGACTTCCTCTGGTCCCCTCCCCTGTTGCCACCTCCGGCAACGGGGGAGGGCCAGGGAGGAGGCGCTTTGCCACGCTGCCTTCGTGTATAACAAGCCTCAGGCTGCACGCCCTGCCGCTGCGTCGAGGATCGCCTTCCTTAGTAGCGCCTTGACGATCTGGATCTTGAACCTGTTCCCGTTCAGGGGCTGGACTCCGCGGACCGCGATCGCTGCCGCCGCCTCCGCGGTCGCCTCGTCGAGCGCCTTGCCGACAAGGAATTTCTCGACCTCTCGGGCCCGCAACGGAACCGGGGCGACTGCCCCCAGTGCCACTCTGGCGTCAGTGACCTTGTTGCGGTGGATGGTGAAGACAGTGGCGAGGCCCACGATGGGAAAATCGATGGCGTTGCGGATCCTGAACTTGAGGTAGCTCTGCACGCTCTTGCGCGGCGGAGCAGGAACCTCGATCGCGGTGACGAGCTCACCCGGCTCGAGCCGGGTCGTGCTCATGAGGCCAGCCGTGAAGAAGTCCTCGACGGCGACGGTCTTCTTCGTGGTCTTGACCTTCGCGCCCAGGGCGAGCAGCGCGGGCGCTAGATCCGACGCGTTGACCGCTACGCAGCCGCAGGTGACACAGCGGCCCGCTTCCGCCTCGACCGCACCCAGGTCTAGGGTGGACACGTCTTCGGCGTCGATGGTGCGCGTGGAGGGCGCACGTGTGGTCGCTCTGGCGGCCTTGGTCTTGGCGAGGGCTGCAATGTTCACTTCGACGTCGGTCTGCACGGCGCCGCGCTCACCGGCTCCGGCCTTCACCTTGCCGCCCTTGAACGCCGCGTCGATCGACAGGGCCGCCCGCCGGCCCGCAGCGATGGCCGCGATCACCGTCGAGGCGCCGGTCACCGCGTCGCCGCCGGCAAACACGTCCCGCAGGTTCGTCGCTTGCGAGTCTTCATCAGCGACGATCAGGCCGCGCTTGGTCTTGAGCGAGCGCTCGACGCCGCTGAGGTCCGGTGCCTGGCCGATGGCCAACAGCACGCAGTCCGCCTTGACGGTCATCTTCGTCGACGGATCGTACGTCGGCCGGAAGCGCCCCTCGCTGTCGAAGACCGAGGTGCACCGCTTGAGCTCCATCCCCGTGATCTTACCGCCCCTGGTCAGGATCCGGTGCGGTCCCCAGGATGGCAGCAGCTTGATCTTCTCTTCGAGCGCCTGCTCGATGTCCTCGGGAAACGCGGGCATGATCTCGCGCGCTTCGAGGCAGGCCATGGTGACCTCCCGCGCGCCCAGACGCAGCGCCGAGATGGCCACGTCGACGGCCACGCTGCCGCCGCCGATGACCAGCACCTTCTTCCCCGGCGCCTGCCTGCGGCCGCGCTGGATGTCGATGAGGAAATCCATGCCGGAGAGCAGCAGTTCCTCGTTCTCCATCCCCAGCGTCTTTTGCCGCCACGCCCCGCTGGCCAGAAAGACGCCGTCGTAGTCCTTGCGGAGGCGCTTGAGCGTCGCCGCCGCGCCCCCGATCTCGGCGTTGAGCACAAACCCGATCCCCATCTGGGCAAACGCCCGGATCTGTTTATCCACGACGCTCTTGGGCAGGCGGTACGCGGGGATGAAGTAGCGCAGCATGCCACCCGCCTCGGGCATCCTGTCGAACACGGTGACACGGTGCCCAATCTTCCGGAGGTAGTAAGCGGCGACCATGCCGGCCGGGCCGGCGCCGATGATGGCCACCTTCTTCTTGGTCTGCGTCTTGGGCGGCCGCATGAACGTCGCGAGGTTTTCGAGAATGTAGTCGCCCAGGTGCCGCTCGATGACCCTGGTGGCCACCGGTTCATCGAACTCGATGCGGTTGCAGTGCGACTGGCAGAAGTGCGGGCAGACACGGCCGGTGATTGCCGGCATCGGGTTATGATCGAGCAGAAGCTGGGCGGCCTGCTCAATCTTCCCGGCGCGGATTTTCTCCAGGTAGGCCGGGATGGGCACGTGCGCAGGGCAATTGGCGGAGCAACCCGGCATGCACGTCTGCACGGCCCCAAAGATGGAGTGGTAGCGGTTCTCTCCGAGGACGGCACCGCACTGCTCGCCGCCTTTCCTGAGGCAGTGGAAGAGGTTGTCGGGGGCGCGGTAGTACCAACAGCGCGGCTCCTGGCAGAGGTTGCCGCCGACCGTGCCCATGTTCCGGACCTGCGGTGAAGCCACGGCGCGGGCCGCCTGCGCCAGCACGGGGTACTTCTCCCGGATGATCCCATGGCAGGCGACATCGGAAAGCGTGGTCAAGGCGCCAATCCGTAGCCCCTTCTTGCCCTCCTTCACGCTCCGCAGCCCTGCGATCGGTTTGATGTCGACCAGCAGCTCGGGGTAGCTGGGATGGATATTATCCTTGAGCACGCCGACTAGATCCGTGCCGCCGGCGACGATGGCGGCCTTCTTCCCGCGCTCGGCGGACAGCCTCACCGCTTCATCGAGCGAGTTCGCCGCCACATGCTCGAAATATCGCATCGGCATGGTCCACCTCACACCTTTCCCAGCGCCATGAGAACCTTCTCCGGCTTGACCGGGATGTCGTCGATCCGAACGCCGATCGCGTTGTAGATGGCGTTCAGGATCGCCGCCGGCGTGCAGGTCAGGACGCCCTCGCCCAGGCCGCAGGCGCCGTACTCACCGGCGCCCCGCCATACCTCCATGAGCACCGGGTCGATATCGGGCATGTCGGCTATGGTCGGGATCTTGTAGTCGATCCAGTTGAAGTTGAGGGGCACGCCGGTGGCTTGGTCGTAGATAATCTCCTCGGTCAGGGTCTCGCCGACGGCGATGACCTGGCCGCCGATCTGCTGGGCCTCCGCGCCGGAGGCGTACATCACAGTGCCGCAGTCGCTCACCACAACCAGTTTCAGCACCTGCGTGAGCCCGGTGCTGGTGTCGACCTCCACCTCGGCGAAGTTGGCGATGAAGGGCACCCCGGTGCGCTCGGCCAGCGGCGGCCGGCTCAGCTTGACCGTAATGGGCACCAGGTCCCCCTGCATGAGCAGATCCCTGACGCTCCTGCCCGCGCCGGGAGACGCCTTCGGGAAGATGCGGCCGTCGGCAACCTCCAGCTCCACCGCCGGCAGATCGAGCTGGGGTGCCAGCTTGTCGATGAGCTTCTGCTTGATCTCCTTGGCCGCCACCGCCAGCACTTCCGACTGCAGGAAGGCGACCGAGCTGTCGGTCTGCACGCAGTCCCTGCCGCTGGTGTTGGTATCGACCACTGCGACCCAGTGGATGTCGTCCGGGCACACGCCCAGGAAGCCGAGCGCTTCGGCGCAACCGAGGACGTTGCAGGTGTTGGAGCCGGTTCCGGTCTCGACCGTGGGCGCATCCAGTGTCACGGTGCAGTCGGGATTCACGGTGATGCCGGCCTGCACCTCACCGCGGCGTTCCTCCTGCCACTCCGCGTGCCAGCCGGGGTGGAACGAGAACCCGACGCCGCGCTTCTTCACCCGGTCGCAGATTGGTCCCTGGCCCGGCGCGTGCCGCTTCTCCTTCCAGCCGATGCGCTCCGCACCCTCGTGGAGAACCGCCGTCAGGCTCTTGTCGGGCAGCTGCTCCCACTCGTGCCCGAAGTTCTTGATGGCGAGGTCGATTGGATCCATGCCGAGCTTCTCGGCCAGCAGGTCGACCATGTGCCCCATGATCAGGTTCAGCTGGGAGTTGCCGACGCCGCGCATCATGCAGGCGGGGAGCTTGTTGGTGTAGACTCCGTACGACTCGAACCTCACGTTGGGAATGTGGGCGAGCGCCACCTCGGTCACCTCCTTGGGGCAGAACTTGAGCGCAAACATGGTGTGGTCCGCGTGGGCGCCGGCGTTGCCGATCGACTTGAAGGACATGTAAGTGATGGTCCCGTCCTGCCTCGCGCCGAACTCGGCGGTGTAGATCGCCGCCTGACGCCCGTCGTGGAAGCTCTCACGGCGAGTGTGCTTGAACTTGACGGGCCGGCCGGTCTTCTTCGCCAGAAGCGCGGTGAACAGAAAGAACGGCTGGTCGCCGCTGTCGCCGCGGCCGAACTGTCCACCGACGTACGGGCTGATTACGCGGACCTTGTGAAGGGGCAGATCCAGCATCTGGCTGATGTGCATCCGGCTCTGGTCGGTTTCGTAGGAGTTTGACCAGACGGTGAGCTGATCGTCGCGCCACTCCACCATGCAGCACCAGTTGTCCAGGGAGTTCTGGGTGGCGTTGTGATAAGTCGAGGTGCCCTCGACTACCACTTCGGCCTCGGCCAGGCCACGGTCGAGGTCGCCCTTATCTACAAACACGTTGGGGCCGCCCACCGGGTCCTCGGGCATGACGTTGTCGGGGGCGATCTCGGGATGGAGCACCGGTGCGCCAGGCTTCATCGCCTCGTAGGCATCGAGCACGAAGGGCAGCACTTCCCAGTCGACCTCGATCAGCCGCAGCGCCTCCTCGGCGATCTCCTCGCTCTCGGCCGCGACGACCGCGCCCAGCTCCTCGCCGACCCAGCAGGCGTAGTCGCCGAGCACGCGCCGGTCGCGGAAGCGCCGCCACATCATGCGATCGTAGGAGACCGTGTCGACGCCGTCGGTCCAGCCGGCGTTGGTCGGCTTCAGTGAGGCGATCTCGGGGTCACGGTAGGTGAGGATCGCAGCCACGCCGGGGAGCTTCTCCGCCTTGCTGATGTCGAGGCGCTTGATGCGGGCGTGGGCGTGCGGGCTGCGCAGGACCTTGGCGTAGAGCAGGTTGGGGACACGGACCTTGGAGGCGAGGTCGTCGGCATACATCGCCTTGCCGCCGGCCTTATCCCAGCCATCGATGCGGGGCCGGTAGCCGCCGATGTGCCTGCGCGGGACGCGCGGTTGATAAGGCTTTCTCATCGGGCGCCTCCTCGCCCAAATCCCAGTGAGTTCAGCAACGACGTGCCACCATCGCACGCTTCGAGACGGCGCCTGGAAAGACGGCGCCTCCTCAGCGTGAGCGGTAAAGTTTTTACGCTTCGGAAGAATATCCGCTCGCCCTGAGGAGCCGCCTTCTCCTGGCGGCGTCTCGAAGGGCGCCCGCCGGGCCGCACCGCTCCTAACCCACTTCCATTGCTCTTAGCCGCGATCTTCTCGGACGCGTGTAGCACCGCCTGGGCGATGCCGGCGTAGCAGCCGCAGCGGCAGATGTTTCCGGACAGGGCCTCCTTCACCTCCGCGAGAGTGGGCCTGGGGGTGTCGTTCAGCAGCGCCCGGGAGGCCATAACGAAACCAGGAGTGCAGTAACCGCACTGGAGTGCGGTGCCGTATCCCGGCTCGCTCTGCTGCGCGAACGCCTCGATGACCGGGTCATCCTTGGGCAGGCCCTCGATGGTGAGGATCTCGTGCCCGTGGGTCTCGACCGCGAGCACCATACACGAGAGCACCGCCTTGCCATCCATGAGCACGGTGCAGCCGCCGCACGCCCCTTCGTCGCAGGCAAGCTTCAGGCCGGTGAAGTCGAGCTTCTCGCGCAGCAGGTACGCCAGCGTCATGGTCGGGGTGAGGTCGCGTCCCAACTCGAACTCGTGGTGCCGGCCATTGATGCTGACACGGATCGTGCGCCGCGCAGCTGCAGCGAGCGTCGGGCGCTGGGCCGCCGGCTGCGGCCGCCGCCTCTTGGCGTGGGTTGCTTTAGCCGCGCGGGCGGGCCTCCGTTTCGGTCCCTTGGGGTGCTTCGTCGGGGATCTTCTCGCACTCGCCATCGCGTTCCTCCTCGCCGGATACCCTACGGTCGTCGTCATTTCCGAGGGGCGCCCAAGGTAGGCAGAGGCGCCATTAGAGGTCAATAGATTGGGCGCGGATCTGCTGGCTCCTGTGATCGGGAAACTGGCTCCGGGCAGCGCGCCGGTCACAGCGCCGCGTAAAATGCCGGCCTGCTAGTTCCGCGGGTTCACGGGCTCTCGAAGCGAGCGCTATCGCCGGTTTCCAGAGGCTCCGAGGGCCGGGTGATCACGCGGCAGCTTCAACGCGCTCGACTTTGTCGGCCAGCCCGACGACCTGGTCGGCGTGAACCTCGAAGCGACAAGCCCACACCAACGCCAGCCCGTAGCTATCGATGGAGACGCGGGCCCAGGCTTCGGCATCGGGCGGGTAGCACGACACGGCACGAAACGATGAGAGATCGGCGCTGTAGCGTTTGCCGTCGTTCCCCTCGATCACGACCCTGCCGTAAGACGGCGTGGCGACAGTGTGGATCACCGGAGTGGCGCGACCCATGGGATTTCCTTTCCCGTGGCTGCGGCGGCCCACGCGGCGTGCAACTCGACTGACCGTTCTCGGCACCACTCCTCGACCAGTCGAGCAGCGCGTGCGCCGATATCACCCTCGATGCATCGCCCGCTGAGGTCGAACACGGCTTCCTCACCGGCAAAGCGCGCATGAAAGTGTGGCGTCTTGTGCTTCTGTTGATCGAGCCAGTACATGTAGATCACAATTCCGAAGAACTCCGATATCCGCGGCACCAATCCGCTCCCGACGATAGCTAACCGCACTACGCTCTCTCCGTCAACCGCTCCTCGGGAATCTCGGGCGGAGTGAGCTGCCGCCCGCAACGCACGCGTCGAGAGCTGCCTTCCGTCATGCCCGCAATCTTTGAGAGTGTCGATAAACTTGCAAACCCGGCTTCGACAAGCTCAGCCTGAGCGGTAGTGGCCTTGATGTTATTGAATTTTTCCGCTCGCCCTGAGCCCGTCGAAGGGCGAGTTCCGATCTACTCACAAACTCTGCCTCCACAACCTGCAGCGGTCTTCGTCGGACGGAAAGAGGCAGCGGCGTCGGCGGGTCAGGTGCTCCGGACGACCGAGCAACTGTGGATGCGGCGCTCCGGGATGCGATCACGCCATCTGATAAGACCCGCCCGCTGTCAGAGGCCCGTTACTAGCCGCAGGCCTGCCTCGACGCGCGTGAGCTTCGAGACCGCAAGAGCCCCGACCCGCTTGAGCAGGGCCTGCTTGTCGATGGTCGCAATCTGCGAGACGTTCACGACAGAACTCTTCGACAGGCCGGTGTCCGTGCAGCGGCACAAAACGTTGCCCGGTGCTCGCGCCAAGCTCAGGTTGGAGGTGAGCGCTACCACGACGACGGTATGGATCTGGCTCTCGTTGAAATCGTTGGTTTGCAGGATTAGTACAGGGCGCCGATACCCCGGTGCCGAGCCAGAGGGTTGGCCCAGGGCGGCCCACCAGATTTCGCCCCGGCGCACTACCAGTCTTCCCGCAGCGCCCGAGCCTGAAGATCCGTCAGCAGCGGATCGAGATCGGACGGTTTCCGGCTGTACACCGCGTCGAGGGCTTCGCGCACCCCCTGTCCGCGGTGCTTCTTCACAAATTCCGCCAGCGCTTGCGAGTACAAACGACTCCGTGACACCCGTAGATGCTTCGAGACCTTCTCGGCTTCTTCAAACACTGCATCGGGGATAGAGACGGCGACTTTCATGCCAGGAGTATGAATCGGTATTACCCGCCGGTCAAGCAGGGCCTTTCCGCCATCCGGCGGCAACGGCGCGGCCACAGCTCCGCATCGCACGGTTGGCCGGACGGCGGGAAACCCCTCAACGTTATCATACATAGTCAAGCCGCGGCTCCGGCGGACCACAGCGGAGAACGACCGGCCGGTTTTCAAATCGCGATCTTCAACGCGATCACTTCAAAGAGAACCCGGGGGACCTTGACGGTCCGGGTGCCCCGCGGCCGTTTGGCGATGCGCACCAAACCATGGCGCTCCAGAATCCGGACGTCCTCCTGAACGTTCTTGAGGTCACGGCCGACCATACGGGCCAGCTCATAGATGGAACACGGCCGTCGCGTTTTGATCGTGCGCAGCAAGCCGAGCCGTTCCCGCGTGAGAAAGTTGCGCGCGGCCTCCAGGCTCGTGAACCCGACCAGCTCCCGCGGCTCAACTGGCCGGCCTGCCTGCACCGCCTCGAACGTTTCCTTGAAACGCTTGAGCCCCTCACCGAACGGCTCGATGGTAAACGTCACCGTCTTCATTGCGCTGCTCCGATCACCCGCCTCACGTCTGCCAGAAAATCCGCGATGAGCCGTGCCACGTCGCTGAATCGGTAGGACTCTTCGCTGCCGGCGACGTGGCGATGGTGCCCCTTGGGATGATGGTTGTCATAGAGAACCGTCGGTCGCGTGTCGCCAGCGCGGATGAGCGCCAAGCGATAGCGGACCCCCTCGGGCTGTTGCGGGGTAGGAGGGACTCGCCATATCACCATTTCGCGCAGATTCCCTTGTTCGTCGGTCATCTTCTCCCGCAGGAGTACCGCCGCCCTACCACCCATCACCTCATCCTACAGGGTACTTCATACCATATAGGCTGGTCTTTCCACAACAACGGACTTCAGCGCCTGCCGCATGTTTCCGCGAGCTGTTCGACCGTGGCAGCCACCAAGGTGTCGCGGGCGAGGCGGTCACGCTTGGCGACCAACAGGACTCCGGCAGCCAATTCCTTGATCGCGGCCAACGCCGCCAGCAATCCCGGCCGTTGGTCGAGAGCCGCGCCACCGCTGACGCCGCGATCGGTGCAGGTCAGCACAAGCCGTCCCCCATTGGCTGCGCACCACTGCTCCAGCGCCACTCGCTGGGCGTCGGGGCCGAGCTGCTGGTCGTCGCTGCTGACACGCACGTACCCGATCACCCTTTGCTGATCGGTCTTGCCCTTGCCCCTCTTGTCCCTGTTCCTTGCTGCCATTCGCCCGCTTGAAGTATCTTGCGGGCGAAAAGGATAGCACTACATGACGAGAATACTATACATGACAAAGGACGTCTGCAAACCTCTATGAGTTATCAACTCCGGTTTGCAAAAGTGCTCGCTCGACGACCACTTGTGCTCGTCGTGAACGTGCGTTGCTCGCTCGACTTCTGCAAACCGCTATGAGTTATCATACGCAGTCAAGGCGCACGGGAAAGGCAGGGCCTGCCCAGCAGAACGCGGCCTATGGCACAAAGCGGCGACAGTTCAGCCGCTACTGCAGCCGTTGAGCGCGTTGTTCACCGCCATGAGAATCTCATCCACCGTGATCTGGCCATCGTGGTTGGCGTCGCCCGCTTCACACGAGGCGATGGGCATGTTGCCAAGGGCGATGTTCACCATGGTAAGGATCTGGTCGACGGCGACTTGCCCGTTGCCGTTGCAGTCGCCGACGCAGGGCGCAACAGTGGGCGTTGGCACGGCGGACGCGGTCGGCGTGCCTGTCGGGCTGGAAGTCGATACCGGCGTCTCCGTGGCGGTCGCGGTTGGCTCCGATGACGGCTGCGCGTTGTACTCGTACGCGCCGATGGAGCAGTCCGTTGCGCCCACGCCCGGCCGGCCGTAGCCGCGCTGGTCGAGATTGTCCACAGGCGGCGCTGCACAGACCGACTCGTCGCCCGCGTCGATCGCCGGGCCGTCCGCTTCCAGCGCGATGGTTTGGGTCGGCCCACCGTTGTTGGCCAAGCCCGCCGGGTCGAGATCGGGGGCCGTGCTGCTCAACGAGCCATTCGCCGTGCTGAAGCCGCAGGTGGTGCCGTCGTCGAGGTTGTGCCCGCCATCGGTGATCGTGCCGCTGCAGTTCGCGCCCTTCGTGCTGTTGGCAACGATCGTGTTGGTGACCGTCAGCGTGCCGGAGAACGTGGTGGAGTTTCCAAGGCTGCTGGGGCCGTATTCGCTCCCGGCATTGCCGGAGAAGGTGCTGTTGATGACAGTGAGGGTGCCGCCGCTGTTGGCGATGCCGCCGGTGCCGAGGTAGCTCGAGGTGGTATTGCCGGAGAAGGTGCTGTTGATGACGGTCAGGGTGCCGCCGTTGAAGATGGCGCCACCGCTGTTGCCGGAGAAGGTGCTGTCGGTGATGGTTACGGTGCCGCCGGTGTTGTTATAGACGGCGCCGCCGCTGTTGCCGGAGAAGGTGCTGTTGGTGACAGTGAGGGTGCCGCCGTTGCCGATAACGCCGCCGCTGTTCCCGGAGAAGGTGCTGTCGGTGACGGTAGTGACGGTAGTAAGGGTGACGGCGGTGTTGCTAATGATCGGGGCGCTATTGCCGGAGAAGGTGCAGTTGATGATGGTGAGGGTGCCGGAGTTGTTGTAAAGCGCACCAGCGGGCGAACCATCGATAATGCCATTGAGGTCGACGAAGGTCAGGTTCTGCACCGTCAACGTGGCCTTGCCCAGCGTGACGAAGCCCACGCTGTTCCCACCGCTGATCGTGATCACACCGCCGCCATCAATGGTCATGTCGTTGTTGATCTGCCTTGAGGCGGTGACGGTAATCGTGGCGGGCCCGCCGCAGTTGAAGGTGACCAGCCCGCCACCGCGAGCCGTGTCATCAAGCGCCGTCTCCGTGCAACTGTCCGGCGTGCCCGTGCCGACCACACCGCCGGCGAGGGACTGCTGGGGCGAGAGTGCAGCGAAAATCAATAGTGCGACGAGAGCTGTAATCAGAGACGGCCTCATGAGCACCGGCGTTTACACCGACGGGCAGTGCCGGTCAAGGCAAGGTCCTCAAAGGCTAAGGTGGCTCGGTGGCCGCGGATTGCCATAGACCCCGCCAGTTCGTCGGCTTCCCCATGGGGATTGCGGCGTCTTGGCCCCACGTTTGCCCCTTGCCCTGGGTGCTGGTGTCACTATCCGGTCGAGACCTACCGCGGAACCCTGGACGGGCGTGCGCCTGATCTTGAGCTGCTTGACTCTCGGCGAGCAAGAGCACTCCGACCAGGAGCACAGGCGCGACGGGTGACAGTGACGATCGCAGCAAGCGGTACCGCTCGTTTGACGCTCGCAACTGGCTCATGGTAGATGCCGTCACGGCAAAAGTGCACGAGGAGGTCACTGATGAACCAGCATCACTCACTGAAGAGATTGTTGGTAACGGCAAGCACCGCCCTTCTCCTGGTCGTCAGTGTCCCCTCATTCATCGAGGCGGTTTGTACTAACGACGGCGGGACCTGCACTTACGGTAGCTCGTGTTGCAGCCTCACCTGCAACGCCGGCACTTGCTGTGGTCAGAGCGCCGACTGCCCCGACGGGGCTGCCTGCGACAGCTCCTCTCAATGCGCGGGCGGGACCTGCAACGCCAACACTTGCTGTGGCCAGAGCGCCGACTGCCCCGACGGGGCTGCCTGCACCATGGCTTCCCAATGTGCTCCAGGCCTGTCCTGCCAGACGGGAACCTGTCTCCCGTGCGGGGGTGCGGAAGAACCACCTTGCCCGACCGCTACGCCCACACCGACGGGCACAACTACGCCGACGCCCACAGTTACGCCAACGCCAACGAGTACGCCGACACCCACCCCACTCGCCTTAGGCGACGCGTGCGTCAGCAGCGCGCAATGTGCCTCCACGTTCTGCGCGCCTGGTGGGGTGTGTTGCAACGTGCCCTGCAACCAACCGGGTCAATCCTGCACGTTGCCTGGCAAGGTTGGTCTCTGCCAAGCCCAGGGCACGGCGGCGCCAGCGGCCTCGCCGCGCGGTCTCATCGCGCTCGGTTTCGTACTGGCGGTGCTTGGGGTCGTCGGCCTGCGTCGTGCGGTTCTCGCCCGCCGGTGAGTTGCGCGCTCACGGCTGACCATTTTGGGATCGTCAGGCAGCCGCTGATCACACCAGCGTTCAAATCGTCGCGGCTGCAGTGGCGGTTGAACTGTTGTCGCGGATTCTCATAGACCCCGCCAGTTCGTCGCCGTGTTCGCTTTTGACGCGCACCGGGTGTCACTGACCCGTCGAGACCGTCGATCTTCTCGGATTGCGCCCTTCGACAGGCTCAGGGCGAGCGGAAAAGTTCAATGACATCAAAGCCACTACCGCTCAGGCTGAGCTTGTCGAAGCCGGGTTTGCAAGTTTATCGACACTCTCGGTCGGTCGCTGACAGCGAGAACGAGCCGCCAGGAGGAAACCTGACGGCTTGTGACGGTAACGGATATCAGAGTGTCACCCATGTTTCCGAACGAGTTCGGATTTCACGCAAACCACCGATCGGTTCAGATGCGGCCGTCCGCAAGCTGACGCGCAAACTCTACTGCCGGCAGCGCCTCAACCCCATCGGAGGTGTTGAAGGCGCGCTCGCCGAGATGAACGAGGAGCCTGCGACGGTCTTCGTCAGGCGAGAACGCGAGTTGGCATTGCCGCGGGCGGCAAGCAGCGGACACGAGCGTTCACAGCCCGATCGCGTGCAACCCCTCCTGCCAGGGAAGGACATCGATGCCCTCTAGCCGGCGGCGCTCCGTGCCGAGATAGAGCACCAAGGAGCGGTGTTTCCTGCCGAAGAAATCGGCAAACGAATGCGCTCCGCGCAGGTCGGTCTTGTTCACGTGTCGCGAGGCCTTCAGCTCGGCGGCCCAAACCTCGCGCCCCGTGTCGACGATGAAGTCGACCTCGGCGCCGTGCTCTGTCCGATACGATGCAATGCGCACATCACGGTCTGCGGCTGCCGCACCGGCGGCGAGCTGGGAGAAGAACAGTTGCTCGAACAGCAACCCGATGCGATCGCTCGACACCTCGAAGCTGCCCAGCAGCCCGTTCCGTACGCCGATATCGAAGAAGTAGAACTTCGGATGTTGGACGAGCCGCCGCGTGGGGCTCTTGGTGAACGGCTCGGTGCGACCAACGATCAACGTATCCTCCAGAATCTCGAAATACCGTGCGGCGGACTGCCGCGCCACCTGCGCCGCTGCGGCGAGCTTCGAAAGGTCCAGATGATGGCCGGCCCAGTCCGCGGCGATGCTGAGAAAGCGCGCGAAGCCTTCGAGGTTGCGGCTCAGGCTCTCCGCTTGCACCTCTTCCTTCAGGTAAGTCGCGGCGTACGAACGCAGGGTTTTGCGTCGACCGCTGCAAGGTAGGCATCAGTTGTCGTGCAATCATGTGAGCAGATTACCGCGTAAAATGCCCGCATGCCAGCACGGTGGGCTCTCGGGCTCTCTCCAATTCAGCGCTACGGCCGCCAGGGTCTCTCTCGAAAGGCACGCGTGCCGACAGCGCAACCTACCCGAGCCGGTAGTGCTTGCGCACGGCCTTGCGGATATCCCAAACGCAAGACATGCCCTTGGGAAGGGTCACGAGATCGCCCTTGCCGAAACGCACAGGCTCTCGGCCTTCGGGCGTAACGGTTACGTCCCCCTCAAGAAGGTAACAGGTCTCATCTTCATCGTAGTGCCACGGAAACTTCGAGACCTCCTTTGTCCATATCGGCCAATTCGACACGCCTAGTCCTCGGAGCTCCGCTTCGCTGGGGTTCGCCTTCACGATAATGTCGCGCATGAAAAAAGCCCTCCTTTCTTAAGTGTACATGAACGTACCTGGCCCGCCGATACCGACCCGCTATCGTGTCTTACAGTTGCTGCTCTGCCCGTTGATCCGCGGGATAGCTCGGCCGCCGGATCCCCTGCGCGTGGATGTGCGCGATCCAATCGAGCAGGATGGCTTCCTTCTGCACCAGCTCAGGCCGCAGCATGGCGACGGAATCAGAGCATTGAAGGAGGCAAGAGGCAAACGCGTCACGTCGGTTGCCGCGAGCAGGAGCGGAGATGTATAGTGCCGCGGCCTGGCGTAGGAGAGATCGAAGAGGAGAGATCCATGACGTTCGAGGACATCTTGTACGAGAAGAAGGATGGGATTGCGAAAGTCACGATCAACCGGCCGGAGGTCATGAACGCCTTTCGGGCGGAGACGGTGCACGAGATGATTGAGGCCTTCCAGGACGCGTGGGATGACGAGGCGATTGGTGTGGCGGTGCTCACCGGTGCCGGCGACAAGGCTTTTTGCACCGGCGGAGACCAAAAGGCGAAGAAGGGTGGCAGATACGGCTTCCGCGGTGGAGAGGTCTCGCATATGCATGGCGTCATCCGGCACATGCCCAAGCCGGTGATTGCCGCCGTCAACGGCTACGCCATCGGAGGCGGAAACGTCCTCAACGTGGTGTGCGACCTCTCGATTGCGTCGGAGAAGGCGATCTTCGGACAGGTCGGGCCGAAGGTCGGCAGCGTCGACCCGGGCTACGGCACCGCCTATCT
The DNA here is from genome assembly GCA_050015455.1 of Binatia bacterium. GTDB lineage: Bacteria > Desulfobacterota > Binatia > HRBIN30 > HRBIN30 > JAGDMS01. The sequence goes on along the minus strand of JBEKBJ010000026.1, from coordinate 12,583 downwards.
CGCGCGCCTCGTCGGCGAGAAGAAGGCGCGAGAAATTTGGTACCTGTGCCGTAGGTACAACGCGCAAGAGGCCTTGGCGATGGGGCTGGTCAACAAGGTCGTGCCGCACGACAAGCTCGATGAGGAAGTGCAGGCCTGGTGCAAGGAAATCCTGAGCATGAGCCCGACGGCGCTGCGCATCGCCAAGAGCTCGTTCAATGCCGACTCCGACAACATCTACGGCATCGAACAAGTCGGTTATGCCGCGCTCGATCTGTACTGGAGCACCGAGGAATCAATGGAAGGCGGAAGGGCGTTTGTGGAGAAGCGGCCGCCCGCGTTCCGGAAGCTCAAGGGTGTGTGGAATATGTAAGGGCTGCCGGAGCGCCCTGCAATGCTAGCCAGGCCCGACCTGCGCCGGCCCCTCAGGCGTCACGCCCAACTCCTCGCCCGCGTCCGGCTTGTCCAACACCTCTCGCGCTACCAGCTCTCGGTTCCAGGTAGCATCACCAAAAGTGACTTCAGAACCTTTGGCGCGCTTGAAGTAGATATGCATGTCGTGCTCCCAGGTGAAGCCGATGCCGCCGTGAATCTGAATGCCCTCCGCGGTGACGTAGCGGTACGCGTCCGAGCAGTAGGCCTTGGCCATGCACGCCGCCAGGTGGGCGTCGGGCGCGTCGTTGGCCACCGCCCAGGCGCCGTAGTAGGTCGCCGACTTGGCGCTCTCCGTCTGCACCATCATGTTGGCGCACTTGTGCTGAATCGCCTGGAAACTGCCGATCGGGCGCCCGAACTGCTCGCGCATCTTGGCGTATTCGACGCTCATCTCGAGCACCCTCTGGGCGCCGCCACAGATCTCGGCGCACAACGCCACCTTGGCGTGGTCGAGCACGCGCTCGAGTAGCGCCCACCCCTGGCCGACACCGCCGAGGATCACGTCGGTGCCGACCTTAACCTTGTCGAACGTGACTTCGCACAGCTTGCGGGTCTGATCCATAGTCTTCAGCAGCGTCGTCTTGACGCCCTCCTGCTTCGCATCGACGAGAAACAAGCTGATGCCGTCGGGACCCTTGCGGGCCGTGCGTGCCGGCACCACGAGAAGGTCAGCGTTGTGGGCGTCGGGCACGAACAGCTTGCTCCCGGAGAGGCTGTACCCCGCGCGCGCTTTCTTCGCCGGCAGCTGGATGCCCTCCGCGTCCCAACGTCCGCTCTCTTCGAGCTGCGCCAACGTGGTCTTGAGCTTGCCCGCACAGAGATCGGGCAGATACCGTTGTTTTTGGGTCTCGGAGCCGCCGAGGTCGAGCGCTAGGCCGCCCAAAATCACGGTCGCAAAGAACGGACCCGGCATGACGACGCGGCCCATCTCTTCGAGCACGACGACAAGGTCGGCCATGCTCAAGCCTGAGCCGCCGTACTGCTCCGGAAAGATGAGACCCATCCAGCCGAGATCCGCCATCTTCTTCCATTGATCTTCGGAATAGCCGGTGTCGTCCTCCATCATCTTGCGCACGTACGTCATGCCGCATTCGGCCTCAAGAAACTGGTGCGCACTCTGGCGCAGCATCTCTTGTTCTTCGCTCAATCCGAAATCCATGGGACCTCCTTCGGTGCGCCGGTAAGCCGGCGGCCCGTGCGCCGGTGTTGCGTACCGCTCTCGTATGCCCATGAGTCGGGCGGCTTGCAAGTGGCTTGGGTGCGCGAGTATGCGGGTCAGCGGGTACGCGAGCGCCCGGCGTGCCGGCTCACTGTCTCACGCGCTCACACGCTCACCTGGACACTCGCGTGCCAGCTGTGCCGCGTCGGTGAGGCAGCGTTCGGTGGTCTCCCAATCGATGCACGCATCGGTGATCGAAACGCCGTACTCCAGTCCCGCCCGGCCGTTGACGACCTTCTGATTGCCGGCTTTCAAATTGCTCTCCAGCATAAATCCCATGATCGACCGGTTGCCGCCGGCGATCTGGCGCATGAGATCGGCGAGCACCTCTGGTTGGCGTCTGAAGTCTTTGTGAGTCTGGCCGTGACTACAGTCGACTAGGATCCCAGGCGGCAGCCCGGCCTTCATCAGGAGTTCCTCGCAGCCGTAAACGCTCTCGGCGTCATAATTGGGTGTCCGGCCGCCGCGCAGTATGATGTGGCGGTCCGGGTTGCCGGTGGTGTGGATGATCGCGGTGTGGCCCTCCTGATCGATACCGAGGAACGTGTGCGGCTGGCCTGCCGACTCCATCGCGTTGATGGCGATCAGCAGGCTGCCGTCGGTGCGGTTCTTGAAACCGACCGGCATGGACAGGCCACTGGCCATCTCGCGGTGCGTCTGGCTCTCCGTCGTGCGGGCGCCGATGGCGGTCCAGGAGATCAAGTCGGCAAGGTACTGCGGCACGATCGGATCGAGCAACTCGGTTCCGGCCGGCAAGCCAAGCGCGTTGATTTTCAGCAGCAGCGCGCGCGCCAGCCGCAGACCGGTTTGCATATCGCGACTGCCATCTAAATGGGGATCATTGATGAGACCCTTCCAACCTATGGTCGTACGTGGCTTTTCAAAGTACACACGCATGATGATGAACATGGTTGACGCCACCCGATCGCTCAGGCGCCGGAGGCGAGTGGCATAATCGAGTGCCGCCTCGGGATCATGAATGGAGCACGGCCCGACGATGGCGAGGAGACGGCGGTCCTTTCGCGCTATGATGTCGCGGATGGCGGCGCGGGCACGGATGACCACCTGGTAGGTGGCGTCGGAAGCCGGCAACTCCCGTTTTAGCGTACTGGGCGCAGCCAGCGGTTGCGTCCCGGCGACGTGGAGATCTTGAGTCTGGAGCATTGGACACCAATGTGGCGTTCGGCACACGCTGCGTCAAGCCACGTCGGCAGCGGCCAGCCGGCGGCTGGACAACGGGATGGTCATACTGCCGGCGCGCATCCGTGAGGCCCACGCCCGGCATTACTCGCCAGCGGGCTCGCGCTCGCCCTCGGCCAGTTGGGATGGTAAGAGAGAAATGTGCCGAAGGATGGTTCGTATGAGCTGTCGACGCAGCGGGCTGATGATCGAACCGTCGCCGTGACGATCCGGGGGCGGATCGAAATCGGCAACGCGCAGCGGCTGCTGGGCGACGTCACGGCGCGGCTGCCGAGTCAGACGCGTGAGGTGGTGCTCGATCTGTCGGGCGTCGAGTACTTCGACAGCGGTGGCGGGGCGGTGCTGATCGGTTTACGGCAGCGGCTGGCCCGCATGGGCGCAGACCTCCGCATCGGCGCCTCGACCGCTGCCATCGATGGTTTTCTGAGCCTGGTCGACCAAGAAGCGTTGCTGGCGCCACCGCCGCCGGCACGGCCGCGCACGGTCGGGCTCACCATGCGGATTGGCGAAGAGATGCTCCATGTGCTCTCCGACGTGAGCGCGCTGCTCGTGTTTGCGGGCGAAGTGGTCCTCGGCATGTGGGAAGCGTTGCGGAAACCACGGCGCATCCGCTGGCGGGAGACCTGGCTTTACATGGAACGCACCGGCCTCGACGCTGTGCCGATCGTGTCGCTGATCAGCTTTCTGATGGGGTTGATCACGGCCTTTCAGGCGGCGGTGCAGCTGACCCAGTTCGGTGCCGACATCTACGTGGCCAACCTCGTGGGGCTGTCGATCGTGCGCGAGCTCGGGCCGCTGATGACGGCGATCATCGCGGCCGGACGCTCGGGCGCCGCCTTCGCCGCGGAGATCGGCACGATGAAGGTGTCGGACGAGGTGGACGCGCTCACCACCATGGGCTTGGACCGCACGCGCTTCCTGGTCACGCCCAAGGTGCTGGCCTTGCTCGTGATGTTGCCGTGCCTGACGCTCGGCGCCGACCTGGTTGGCATCCTGGGGGGCTTGACGGTCGCAGTAGTTGGCCTCGGGTTGCCCGTGCAGGTCTACGTGCGGCAGACGCGCCTGGCGCTGGGCATCTGGGACGTGTACTCGGGGCTGATCAAGAGCGTCGCCTTCGCGATTCTGATTGCGGGGGTCGGCTGCCTGCGCGGCTTTCAGGCCGAGGGCGGCGCCGAAAGCGTAGGCCGGATTACCACCTCGGCGATCGTGGCGGCCATCTTCTTGATCATCGTCGCCGATGCGGTGTTCACCGTGATCTTCCACTACTGGTGATATGGAAGCCAGCCCTGCGCCTCTCGGGTCCGTGCACCCCGCCACCGCGCCGCCGATCATCCGGGTGGAGCATCTGGTGGCAGGTTACGGCGACAACACCATCCTGGACGACGTGAGCCTCGAGGTGCGCCGCGGCGAGCGCTTCGTCATCGTTGGGGGATCGGGATGCGGCAAGACGACGTTGCTGCGGCACATGATCGGCCTGCAGCAACCCAACGCGGGCCGCGTGGTCATCGACGGCGAGGACATCACGCGCGCCGACGAGGACCAGCTGCGGCGCGTCCAGCGGCGCATCGGCGTCCTCTTCCAGTCGGGGGCGTTGTTTGGTTCACTCACTTTAGGGGAGAACATCGCCTTGTTGCTGGAGGAGTACACCGACCTGCCATCCGAGACCGTCGAGTTGCTCGTGCGCATCAAACTCAACATGGTGAAGCTGGGGGGCTTCGAGGATTTCATGATCTCCGAGCTGTCGGGCGGGATGAAGAAGCGCGCGGCCTTGGCCCGCGCCGTGGCGCTCGACGCCAGCATTCTGTTCTTCGACGAGCCGTCGGCCGGGCTCGATCCCGTCACCTCCGCCGAGTTGGACGAGCTCATCGTGCAGATGAACCGCAGCCTCGGTACGACGATGGTCGTGGTGTCGCATGACCTGTCCAGCATCTTCACCATTGCCGACCGCGTGATCATGCTGGACGGCGAAAGCAAACGGATCATCGCCGAGGGCAAGGCGCAAGAGCTGCGCGACCGCAGCGCGGACCCGCGCGTGCACGCTTTCTTCAACCGTGAACCTTCCCCGGGCTTCCGCAGGAGGATGGATAATGGCCACCGAAGCGCATAAGTTCCAGGTGGGTCTTTTCGTCATCATCGCAGTGGTGATCGGCCTGGGTGCGGCGATTTGGCTGAGCGCCACGCGCTTCTTCGAAAAGACCAATACGTTCGTCACTTATTTTTCCGAATCGGTGCAGGGGCTCGACCCGGGCGCGCCGGTGAAGTACCGCGGCGTGCCCGCCGGGCGGGTGGCGCGCATCGAGATCGCACCGGACGGGACGTTGATCGAAGTGGTGATGGATGTCGACACCAGCGTTGCCAAGGCCTTGAAGGGCGATGCCACGCTGCGCACGCAGCTGGAGCTGAGCGGCATTACCGGGTTGCGCTACGTCGAGATCGATCACCACTCCGGCGACGCGCTCAATCAGGCGCCGCCGTTGAGCTTCAAGCCGCCATGCGAGCTGATTCCTTCGGCGCGCTCCAGCTTCAAGGCGGTGCAGAGCGCGCTCGCCGACGTCTACGACAAGGTCATGGCGCTGGATCTCAGCGGCATCTCGGCGGATGCGCGCGCGACGCTTCAGTCCGCCAACCACCTGCTCTCCGATCAGCGTGTCGACACGCTGCTCAGCAACTTCGCGGTGGCCTCGGAGTCGACGCAACGGGCAGCCAAGAACGTCGAGGCCATGACTGCAGGGGTGAAGATTGCGCCGGTGGTGGAGAACGCCACCAAGGCGACCCAAGACGCGAAGACGCTGCTTGCGGATCTCAAGAAGGGGGTGAACCCACAGGAGTTGCGACAGACGCTGGATCAGCTCAATCAACTGACGATGGGGGCGCAACAGTTCGTCATCGGGCTGCAGACGACCTTGGAGCGCCTGAACCGGACGGTCGGCAGCCTGCAAGGGCTGACCGAGGAGGTGCGCCACCAGCCCTCGCTGCTGCTGTTCGGCGAGCCACCCGCGGCACAGCGCGTCCCGGAGGGGGGTGGGCAATGAAGCGCAGCGCCCTACTGCTGGTACTCGCGGCAGCGCTGGCCGGCTGCATTCGCTTCCACGTCCCCGCGCCGGTAGTGCACGACTATGTCTTGGACTACCCACCACCACATGTCGAGGGCAGAGCGCTACCGGTCATCCTGCGCATCGCACCGCTGGGGGTGGCGGCCATCTACGATCGCCAGCCGATCGTATATCGTGACGGGATATATTCAACGGGAACCTATTTCGACCGGCGCTGGAGCGCCAACCCCAGCAGTATGGTGGCGGACGTGCTGGCGCGCGATTTCAGCGATTCCGGACTGTATCGCGCCGTCCAGCACGCGCCGTCCTTGCTGGCGGGCGATTACCAGGTCGGTGGGGAGATCGAAGCGATCGAAGAGGAGGCCGGGGCCGGCGGCTGCGCGGCGCACCTACGGCTGCGCATGCTGGTCATGCGTTTGCGCCTCGGCAAGGGTGATCCCGTACTCTTACAACGTACCTATACGGGCGATGAGCCGTGCCCGTGCAACCAGCCAGGCGCGCTGGTCGCCGCCATGAGCCATGGACTGGAGAAGATTTCGGAGCAGCTGCAACGCGACGTCTACGAGGCCATCGCAGCCGACATGGCGGGCACGCGTCACACCCTGCCTTGACCACCCCAGACCCCGCTGCTACTCACGGCCTCCTATGCGCGCGCCTGTCCGCATGTGCGCCGTGCTGCTTCTGCTGCTCGCGGCGCCGCTGCACTCCGCGCGTGCGGCGCAGTCTTACGCCGAGCGCGTCCACGAGACTGTACTACCCAACGGCTTGAAGATTCTGCTGTTGGAAGATCACAAAGCACCAGTAGCCGTGTTTCAGATCTGGTACCGCGTGGGCTCGCGCAACGAGCAGCTCGGCAAAACCGGTCTATCGCACCTCCTTGAGCACGTGATGTTCAAGGGCACCAAGAAGGTCGGGCCGGAGGAGTACTCGAAGATTGTCCAACGCAACGGCGGGAACGACAACGCCTTCACCTCCGAGGACTCCACCACATACTTCGCCACCATCGCCAGCGATCGGCTGCCGGTGGTCATCGACTTGGAGTCCGACCGGATGCAGAATCTCACCTTCGACGATGCGCAGTTCACGCCCGAGCTGCAGGTCGTGATGGAAGAACGCCGACTGCGCACCGACAACAACCCGATCGGCGCCTTGTTCGAGCAGGTGAGCTCGGTTGCTTACGCGGCCCATCCGTACCAGTGGCCTATCATCGGTTGGATGAACGACCTGGAACAGGCCACCCGTCAGGACGCCATGGATTACTACCACACGTACTACACGCCGGGGAACGCGGTGGTCGTGTGCGTCGGTGATTTCTCCGCCGACGGCTTGCGGGCGGAGCTGGAGAAGGCGTTTGCGCCGGTGCCGGCCGGAAACCCGCCGCCACCGGTGCGCGCCGTTGAACCGGAGCAGCAGGGCGAGAACCGCACGGTGCTGAAGCGCGAGGCCCAGCTGCCGTTCGTGGCGCTGGCGTACCATGTGCCGAACTTGAAGGGTAAGGACGGGTTCGTCCTCGAAGTGCTGTCGGCCATCCTCGCGGGCGGCAAGAGCGCGCGCCTGCACCAGCAGCTGGTGTACGAAAAGCGCGTCGCGCGCGACGTCGGCGTCGATTACGAGCTGACATCGATCGATCCCGGCCTCTTTGTCGTCTACGGGCAGCCGCTGCCGGGGAAAACGGCGAAGACGGTCGAGACCGAGCTCCTGTCACAGCTGGAGACTCTGAAACGCACGCCGGTCCCGGAGCGGGAGTTGATCAAGGCGACAAACGGGCTCGAAGCCGGCTTCGTCATGGGGCAGGACTCACTTTTCTATCAAGGCATGCTGTTGGGGGAGTACGAAATGGCGGGAGATTGGCGCGCCATCGACAACTACTTGCCCGGCGTGCGGGCAGTGAACGCCGATGACATCATGCGGGTCGCCTCATCCTACTTTACCGCGCGCAATCGCACCGTCGGCACCTTGGAGCCGTTGCCCGTCTCAGCGGGACATGCGCCCGCGATGCACGCGCACCCGTCCGGACCGGTCCGATGACGAAGAGCGTGGACCGTGGACGGTGAAAGTTGAAGGGAAGCGCGTGGAAAGTGCGAGAGCGGTAAACTACAAGTCCCGTCTGCCTCTGGGAGTGTTGATAAATGCGGACAGTCCCTCGATACGGCCGCTGAGGGGACGCGGCCTATTACCAAGGAACCACTGCCGCTCTAGCCGCCCTGGGCGTTGCCCAGGGCTGATGGATTGCCGCCCTTTCAGGGCTGAGCCCCTTGAATCGGCAGCGGTCACCAGCCCCAACGGGGCGGCCATACTTGAGCCTGGGGCATCGCCCCTGGCGTGTCGCTCTCAGTCCGTTCTCACGCTCCTGTGCTCTTACGCTCTCGCGCATCTCGCTGTCATCTTCATCTGCTCCGGCATCGCCGCTGCGGCCGGGCCGCCTGCCGAGCGCTATTCGTTGAGCAACGGGGCGCATCTGATCGTCTCCGAACAGCACGCTCTGCCGCTGGTGGTGATGCAGATCCTCATCGACGCCGGCTCGCGGCGCGATCCACGCGGGCAGGAGGGCGTGGCCAACCTCACCGCGGATCTCCTGACCGAGGGCACGAGGAAGCGCACGGCATCGGAGATCAGCCAGGCCTTCGATTTCATCGGCGCCTCGTACAGCACGTCGGCCGACACCGAGTATGCCGTGCTGGCGCTGACGGTGTTGCGCAAGGACTTCGACACGGGCTTGGGTCTGCTGGCCGACCTCCTGCAACATCCAAGCTTTCCGGAAGCAGAGGTCGGCCGCCGGCGCGAGGCGGCGCTGGCGCGGATGAAAGCCGGCGAGGACGACCCCGGAGAGGTGGCGGAGCGGGTGTTCGTGAAAACGCTCTTCGCGGGTGAACCGTACGGCCACCAGGTCATCGGCACGCCCGAGGCCGTCGGCAAACTCACCCGCAAGGAGGTCATCGCGTTTTACGCGCAGCAATATCATCCGAGCGGCAGTATCATCACGGCGGTGGGAGACATCTCGGCGCCGGAGGTTCGCGACCGCATGGAGGAGGCGCTGCGTGATTGGAACAAGGGCACGGTGGCGTCGTTTCAGTATCCGGCGGCACCAGCCGGACACGCGCAGACGGTTACCGTCGATAAGCCCATCACGCAGGCAAACATCATCCTCGGCCAGCGCGGCGTCGCCCGCGACAACCCAGACTACTACGCGCTGCAGGTGATGAGTTACATCCTCGGTGGCGGTGGGTTCTCATCGCGGCTGTTCGACAACATCCGAATCAAAGCCGGGCTGGCGTACTCGGTGGCGAGCTTCTTCACCGTCAACAAGGCCGCGGGCAGCTTTCAGGTGGTGATGCAGACGAAGAACGAGTCGACCAATGACGCCATTCAGCGTGCCTGCAGTGAGATCGAGCGCATCCGTCAGGAGCCCGTTAGTGACGACGAAGTCAGGGACGCGAAGTTGTACCTGACCGGCAGCTTCCCGCTAAAGCTCGACAGCAGCTCCAAGATCGCCGGCTTCCTGGCGCAGGTAGAGTTCTTCGATCTCGGCGTCGACTACGCCGACACCTACATGCAACGTATCAACGCCGTGACCAAGGAAGACGTACAGCGCGTCGCGCAGCGCTATCTGCATCCCGAGCAGATGGACTTGGTCGTCGTGTCGAACCTCTCTGAGGTCCATGCCTCGCCGGCACCCGCGTGCACCACGAACTGATTTCCCTTTTCCCTCGCCCACTGGGAGAGGGTGGGGTGAGGGCTGGGATGTAGAGCGCAGTAGGCTTCTGCACAGCGGGTGAACCGGATACACACGAGCACGAATCACGAACACGATTCACGATGGGCTGCAGATGAGAGTCACGTTCCGGAACGGTGCGTTGGACCTCGAAGGCGAGCTGGTTTTGCTGCCGGGATCTAGGCGCACTGCCGTGGTCTGCCATCCGCACCCGCAGTACGGCGGGGACATGGACAACTCGGTCGTATGCGCGGTTGCCGGTGCGTTGCAGGAGGCCGGGTATGCGACGCTGCGTTTCAACTTCCGCGGCGTCGGTGGCAGCACCGGTGTGTACGGCGGCGGGGTCGGTGAGATCGAGGATGCATCCAACGCGGTGCGGTTCCTGCGTGAGCGCAGCGGGTGCTCGCAAGTGACGCTGGCGGGCTATTCCTTTGGCGCCCTGGTGGGGCTTCAGGCCGGCATGTCGATGGAGGAGGTCGACCGGCTCATCGCCGTCGCGCCGCCGCTCGCCTTTGGTGAGATCGGGTTTTTGAGTCAGTGTACGAAGGAGAAGCTGTTCATCGTCGGCGATCGCGATCAGTTCTGCAGCCTGGCCAGACTGCAAAAGGTGCTAGCGAGAATGGCCGAGCCGAAGACCCTGCGCATCGTTCCAGGTGCGGACCACTTCTTCGTCGGCCACGAGCCCCGCGTCGCCGATGCGGTGCGCGCCTTGGCGGTGTGAATATCTTCAGTCCGTGTCTTCGCGGACGGATTCCCGCTGCACCTTGATCTCGCTACGGGCGTGTTTCGCTTCCAGCATCTTCTCCTTGGCCCGGCGCGAACGGCGGCGCTTCTGGCGGCGGAGCTTGGCGATCCGCTGCGCTTCCGCGCTCGCTGCTCCGAGGATCTGACGCTCGAGCTTGTCGGCGAGCAGCTGGCGCGCGTGGAAGCGGTTCAGCGCCTGCGAGCGCTCGCGCTGACACTTGATCTGTGTCCCGCTCGGGCGATGGACCAGCACCACGCAGGTCGCGACCTTGTTGACGTTCTGGCCGCCTTTGCCGCTGGAGCGGACGAAGCTTTCGTCGAGATCTTTTTCGCGGATGCCGAGGCGCTGCAGGCGTTCGGTGAGGGCCTCTTCCTTGGCTGGAGATACGGGGAACATCGGTGTTAGTAGAACCACTCGGCTCCCGAGTTGCAAGCGCCGCGCCCGCCCCGGCTGGAAGCTGTCGCCCCCCCCCCGGGCTTGGCGGCGCGAAGCGGAGTTGAGTAAGTAGAAGGGGTGGACAAGATCGAATCGCCGCGGCGCCGCATCGGTATCGATCTCGGCGGCACCAAAATCGAAGGCGTCGTGCTCGGCGCCGACAACCGCCCGCTCTTCCGCCACCGCGTGCCGACCGAGAGCGCGCAGGGGTACGAGCATATTCTGGAGCGCGTGGCGCTCGTAGTCGACGCCTGCCGTCACGCAGCGCCCGAGTGCACCACCATCGGCATCGGCACACCGGGCGCGGTCTCAAGCCGCGACGGCACGATGAAGAACTGCAACACCACGTGCCTGAACGGCCGGCGCCTGCCCGAGGACTTGGCGCAACGGCTGCGGTTGCCGCTGCGCATCGAGAACGATGCCAACTGTTTCGCGCTGGCGGAGGCGATCGCCGGAGCAGGGGAGGGTGCCGCGCTCGTGTTCGGTGTGATCCTCGGCACCGGCGTGGGTGGCGGCATCGTACATCGCGGTGAGTTGCTGTGCGGATCACAACATCTCGCCGGCGAGTGGGGGCACCACAGCCTCGATCCGCAGGGCCCGTCCTGTTACTGCGGCCAGCGCGGCTGCGTCGAGCGCTTCATTGCAGGACCAGCGGTTGAGAAACAGTACTGCAACTTGACCGGCGAGGCCGCGGCGATGCCGGCGATCGTGGCTCGCTATCGCGACGGGGAACCGGCGGCGACGCGGGTGTTCCGCCGATTTGTCGACCGCTTTGGCCGCGCCGTTGCCAACCTGGTCGACATCCTCGACCCGGATGTGATCGTCCTCGGTGGCGGTCTGTCGAATATCGACGAGCTGTACACGCTCGGTCGCGATGCCGTTGCCGGCTACGTGTTCAACGACGAGCTACGCACGCCGATCCGGCGTAACGCCCTGGGTGACTCGGCTGGCGTGATCGGGGCGGCGCTGCTGGTGTGAGGCGGCAGGGAACCGTTGCGCACGAACGTCGCTTCGTGAACCGCGGCCCCACGCGTGATCCCTTTGCGCTCGAATGCGGTGAGGCCGGGGCGTGGTGAGCGGATGTGTTCGTCACGTGCGAACGCTTTGCAGTGATCCAGCGCACGCAGGCTGAGCTGCAGCACTTCCTCAACGTCCGTGGCCAGGTACACGCGCCCGCCGGGCACGAGCGTGCGCGCCAAGGCGGCGGCGAATGCGGGCGTGAACAACCGCCGCCGATGATGTCGTCGCTTCCACCACGGGTCGGGAAAGTAGATATGATAGGCGGCGACTGAGTCAGCGGGGACCAGGGTGGCGACGATGCACGCGGCATCGGCGTTGATGACCAGGGCATTCCGAATACCCTGGGTTTCGACGGCGCTCTGAAGCCGCCAAGCTCGGCCGCGCGAATGCTCGATACCGAAGAAGTTGATTCGCGGCCTAGCACTCGCGGCCGGCAAAATGAAAGCGCCAGTGCCGGGACCGATCTCGATCTCCACTGGGTGACGATTGCCAAAGATGGAGCGCCAGAAGTGGTGACTCTCGCCCCCCTCGCTCTTTGGGTCTGTCGGTTTTTGCAGACGGGCACCCTTCGACATGCCGCCAAGAGAAGGCGGCTGCTCAGGGTGAGCGGTTGGAGGATCAATTTCAAAGGATTTCTTCCGCTCGCCCTGAGGAGGCCCCTTCTTCTGGGGCCGTCTCCTATGGTCCGATTTGTCGAGTCCCTCGCTGCGACGCGCGGCTTCATGCTCTTGAGTTTCCACAACGGGCAAGTCTCCTATTCGTGCGCACCCTCACAGGGGCGGTCA
>JBEKBJ010000025.1:0-49308 GCA_050015455.1 Binatia bacterium | reverse complement strand
CCCTCCTACCGCACTCGCCACTTGCCGCCGCTTGACTTGCCCGATTCAAACAGCGATCACGCTACTAAACCGGACAGAATTTCCGGAAAAAAGCGGACACAATTTCCGGAACCCACAGATGCTTTTCAACGATGATCTTTATTGGGCGCATCGTGACTCCTTTCCGTTCCATTTAGCACGTAACGCCGTACCACCGCTATGCTGTCACCGTGACCTCTACGACGTCGCTCGATGTGCTGGATCGGATCGCTCGACCCGGCGGAATCTGGTGGTCAGTTCGGCGCAGCCGCAGCTGGCGACGCGTGCGGCTGCCTTGCAGTCGGTGATGGCGCGCATCAAGGCGGCAAGCGGTAGAAGGCAGGCTGCAGGGTGTTCGCTGTCATGTTGCTGTGGCGGCCACTCCTAAGAACGCAACAGCCAGCAGCCAACAACTTCCGCCGTGTGGGAGGGCTGGCGCAACGGCAGATCGCGGCGGCGTTCGGGGTCACGCCGTTTGCGGTGAGCCGGGCGATTGTAAGGCATCACGAACGCCCGGCCGCCGGCAAGGCCGAGCAGCGTTCGGAGCGGTGGGTACTCACCTACAGATCCCGGGAGAAAGCCGAGACCCCGGAGGGCATGGCGTCGGACTCGGAACACTCGGACCCACGTCCCTCAGGTTCCCTTCACCACGGCCTGGGCGACGGCTGGCGTGACCTCGCCGGTCGTGCCCCTGAGCCGCAAGAGCACTCGGTCGATTGGCCCCTATGTCCCGATCGTGATCCCTCCGTGTGCCGATTCCGCCGCGCTCTCATCGCTTCCCCAAACCCCCCGGAGCGAGGTAGAGTCGCTCCTTAGCATGTTGCCATCATGGTTGCAGACCCGGCCTCGTCGGAAGCGGAGCACCCAACCCTTTGTTGTCGTAGACATAGCTGAGACCCGTCCGCCCACTGGGCCGATCGTAGATCACCTCTGCCAGCTGGTTCGCTCCTGCGTTACAACGCCGAACCTCCTACAGGAGGCTGCGGATAGCCTCGGCTGGGAGGCCGCGCATCGGATGCTAGTCACAACCAAGTTGCCCCGACTCAAGAGACTGAGGCGCGGGGACTTCGGGGAGGCATTCGCGATCGGACTGCTTGAGGAGATCGACGGGTACCAAATCCCGGTTCGAAAACTCTATTTCAAGGTGACTGGTTCCCAAAGCATGCCGTCAACCGACGCGCTCGCACTCAAGACAAACGCTGCCGGTCGGGTAGCCGAGGTGTGCTTTGTGGAGTCCAAGCTCCGAAGCGGGACTGATCGCGATGCGGCCGTTCACGCGGCCGAGCAATTGGCCAAAGACTACGCCCAAAGGTACCCTGATCTGCTTCGGTTCGTCTTGGAGCGTCTGTCCGACCTGTCCAGCGATCTTTTCAAGCCGTTCCTTGAGTACACGGCTGACCGCGAACACGGGGATTCTCGCGACACTTTCTGCGTGGCCCTACATTGGGAAGCATCGAAATGGGAGGAAGTAACGCTCTCAAACCTGCAGGAGTACGGACCGCCGTTGTCCCCTCTGACGGTTCGCGTGGTGCGCATCGAGAATCTGGTGGATCTGGTCAACAAGGTGTTTTCTCAACTAGGTGCTCCGCCGGCGGATGATGACGATGAATTTTGAATCGTTTCGGCAGGTTCTCACGACTCTAAGCGACGACCGAGGTTTCGCGGCGGAGGCTGCCCAGATTCGCGCCAAAGCGCTACTTGGTGAGGTTACAACCGAGGAGGTGATCGTTCGGTGGACGTACGTTGTTCCCCGGGTCATTCGAAATCTAGTGGCGGCAAGCGTGGCGGCTGAGGCTCTATCGACCTCTTCATCGGGGAATGATGGTCTCCGCCACTTTCAGGAGCAAACGAGGAGCCTCGCATCAGTGTGGGAAGCGTTAGCTCAGCTTGAGGAGGGTACTTCGCGCGATACCGCTCTTCTGAACGCGGCGGTCCAGTATGAGCTCGCTGGTTACCAAGCCAACGCGGCATGCCTGGCGCGTCGGGTGCAGACTGAGACCTCACGAGTTCCAACCTTGCTGGAACTCGTGACGCTGTTCCTCCGACGCCAACTTGTGAAGCTGCGGCGTCGCGCTGCCATTGCAATTGCGCCCCGACCAGAGGTGACTGAAATCGACGAGTTGGCTGACGCGCTAGCAACTGGCCTCACAGCGCGCGGGTTCAAGACGCTTAGCGAGGCACTGTTGGCAGGCCGAACCGATCTCTACGCTCCCGCGCTGGAGGATCTTGCGAGGGGGCAGCGGATATTCGCGGAGTTGGGTCAAGCGCAGCATGCCAACCTTGTTCGATCCATATTGAGCCTAGTGCCAGTGATACGGTGTCGTTCGACGTGGACGGTTCTCCTAGACGGAGCAGGAAGCGGTCCACGCTTCGACCGCTATCTCAAGCTATTGTCGAGAGGAGTCGGCGACAACATCCTTGAGTCTCGATCCGTTTGCGAACTGTGGCCCTCTCAAGTTGCCGCGTTGAAGGCCGACGTCCTAGACGCTTCAGCCAACCACGTCGTCCGTATGCCGACAAGCGCTGGAAAGACTCGCATCGCCGAGCTTGCGATCGTTCACGCGCTAGCCAGCCGACCGCACGCGAAGTGCATATACGTCGCGCCCTACCGAGCGCTCGTTGCTGAGCTTCGACGCTCGTTTCTCGTCCTCCTCCGTGACCTGGGTTACAGCGTCTCGGCTCTGATGGGTTCCTACGAATCGGATGATTTCGAAGAGCGCCTCGTGACCGACAGCGACCTTTTGATAGTCACGCCTGAAAAACTCGATCTGATTCTACGCGCCGATCCAGAACAACTGAATGCAGTGGAACTCGTGGTCCTTGATGAGGTACAACTGGTTGGCGATAGGTCACGGGGGACCAAGTTTGAGCTTCTCCTCGGGCGTTTGAAGAGGCGGCATCCGCACATTCGTTTCCTGGCGATATCGCTGTTGCTTCCAGATGTAACGCTCAAGGAGATTGCCCGGTTCCTCAGTAGTCCAGGCGAACCCGGCAATGTGATCAGGGAAGACTGGCGTCCTTCAAGGCAGCGGTACGCCCTCTTCGAGTGGACGGCCCAGCGTGGCGTATTGCGCTATGCTGCCGATGCGGAGACCGCTACGGGCCCAGAATTTGTACCTGGCGTGATAAGCGAACGACGATTCGAGTTCAGAAACCCGAGGACGCGACGGCTGAATCGCAGGGTTTTTCCAGACCGGACAAGCAAGGCTCAGGTTGCCGCCGAACTCGCGCTGCGATTCGCTGATCTCGGCCCGGTCCTGATTTTCTGCTCACAGCGCAGTTTCGTGGAGCCAGTCGCGGGTGCTCTGTTCGAACGCTTGCAGCTTGCTGAACGCGTCGGTGAGGACACGCCCGGTCACTTCACCCCTCACGAAGACCGTCGCTCAACAACGCTGGCGGGCGAGTGGCTCGGCTCCGTTTCTCTCGTGCAATGGCTTCGTCGTGGTATCGGCATTCACCACGGGAATCTCGCCGAGCCGCTTCGCGCCGCTATCGAGGGCGACTTCCGAGACCGTCAGCTCCGTGTTCTCATCGCAACCAGCACCTTGGCACAGGGTGTGAACCTCCCGGTGCGAACTGTCATCGTCCATAGTTGCTGGCGCCACTTGGACGATGAACATCAGCGCATCCTCGCCCGGGACTACTGGAACATTGCCGGTCGGGCTGGGCGGGCGGGTGAAGAAACTGAGGGACTCGTCATCCATATCGCTCTTCAAGAGCGGGAGAGAGACGATTTTCGTCATTTTCTGTCACGACGCGAGGACGTCGAACCGGTGAGGAGTGCCTTGGTAGATCGTTTGTACGAGCTCATGGACGGCCGGCTCTCCCCTGAGGCACTAAAGGCCGGCCTCGACTCGGAGGTGCTGGCGCTCGCTGTCGAGGAACAGGCTGGAGAGACCATCGATGCCATCGAAATTGCTCGGACCGCTTTGACCGACACCCTATTCGCGCAGCAGACCCGCGAGCTTAGAAGCGATGCCGACCGTGTGCATCAAATCCTCGCCGGTGCGGTTGAAGAAGCAAGGCAAGCTGCGCCGGACCTTGGGCTTCGAGCGGTTTACAGTGCAACAGGGCTAAGCGTCGGAAGCTGCCGAAGAATAAAGGACTATGCCGAGCGAGAGGCGGAAACGCTTTCAAACCTAATTAGGGCTGCTCAGCCAGGTGACGTCCGCTCCCTCATCGAGATGCTAGCGGCGTTTTGTCTGAGACTACCCGAGGTGGCGACGGACAGAGATGTCGGTGGAAATCATCTAGACCTTCTCGAACAATGGATCGGGGGAGCGGACATCGACGCTCTTGCTGCCAGTCTCCCAAGTGGTACATCGCGAGAGGACCTGGGTCGTTTTCTCGAAGATGCGTTCGGTTATCGCCTCTCGTGGGGAGTTTCCGCATTTCTGCGCATCGCGGGACGCATCCTCGGTATCGAACGATCCCAGATGAGTGCGGTTGCCCGTGCGCTACCCACCATGATCAAGTTTGGATTACCGCAGCCAGAGTCGTGTTGGGCGATGTCGGCGGGGGTTCCCTTCAGGAGAGCAGCGCTAAGGTTGGCGCAAACGTTTCGACGCGAGAGCGAAGTATCAAATGCGGAGGCGTTCCGGAACTGGCTGTCGGAACTCACGGCGGAGCGATTGGTGAACGAGTTCTCTATTCATCCATCTCTCATTGACGACGTGGGCAGGAGCATCTTCCTTGCGAGTGCGAACCCACTGATCAAGCTGTTCCAGGGCCTGGATCGTTTCCTTCCCCGGGAAGTTCTGGTTGCCGGCGTGCGATACGGTGATCGCCGCCGAATTGCTTCGACGATTCGCCCAGGAGACCCGCTTTTCCTCGTCCGGGACTATGACAATCTCGTCGACAGGAATGCTGTGCAAGTGGAAGCAAGAGAAGGTGCGATCGGATTCCTGCCACGGCAGATTGCTGAGATACTCGCGCCTGAGCTAGACGTCGGAGCCGCACTGGAGACCCATGTGGTGCACCGTAGCAAGGCACGAGTTCCGGAAGTGCGTATCTCTATCGGGCTTCCCAGCCGAGCGCTGGGAGCTCGTTTGACAAGCTAGTGACGAAGCCGAGGGTTGGGGTCCGCCTCTGGCATTAGAATTTAGTAGTCCCCCGCCTACTCGCTTCACGCCGGGCCGGTTGGGTGCGCGGGTCGTCCGCGCTCCGCGCGCCGTCGCTGCAGGAAGCGGCGGACGGCCGGATCAGCCTCCAGGTCGATCGCCCGCTCGGTGGAGGAGTATCCCTCTCTGCTCGAATCACCCCATCGCCCGCTTCGCAGCGGCGACGAGTTGGTCGGCGAGGCGGGTCGGTTCCGGGAGCCGGAACGGCAGGTTGTTGGGTGTTAGTTGTTAAGTTGTTAGATTTGATCATCACTTCGTCATGGCTCGACGGGTCCCGATCGAGGCAGCAGCTTGGCGCGCGGGTTGATCAGGTGACCGAGGCTGATAAAGACTGGATGGATGAGGCCGTGACCGGTCCGGCGGCGTGGAGGGAACCCCGTCAGGGACGTAGTAACGCGTGTTCCGAGTTCGAGTTGACCGTGCAGTCGCGATGGGGGCGCTCGGGACGCGACGTGAAGCGGAGCAGAGGCCCAGCGCACGGGATGCTCCTCGATTTCTGGATCGTGTCCGCGGCGATCGTCCCTTGCACCCGTCCAGGGACGTAGGTCGGAAGAGTCGGATACGACGACGACGCCGTGCACCCCGGAGGTTGTGGCGCAGGCAAGGACGATCCGCTGCGCTTTGCAAGACCGCTGGTTGCAGCTAGGATGCCTCCATGAACGCGAGAGCAATCCTCAAGCAGATTAGAGCGCTCCCGAAAGACGAGCAGGCCGAAGTCTTCGAGATGGTCCATCGACTCGAAGACGACGCCATTCCCGAGTCCTTCTGGCAGGGGCTCGACGACATCCGGCACGGGCGCGTCGTCGACATGGAAACAGCCCTCCGTGATCGCCCGCCGAAGTGAGCTACCAGTTCAAGGCCTCGGAGACCTTCTGGCGCAACTTCTACCGCTTGCCGGACCGTCAGAAGGCAGCGGTGCGCCGAGCGTGGAAGATCTTCAAGGCCAATCCGTTCGATCCGCGGCTCGGAGTCCACAAGATCCACGCCCTGTCCGTCAAATCAGCCAAGACCATTCACGCCCTCACCATCCAAGCCGATCTGCGCGCAGTCTTTTTTGCGGAAGGCGATACCATCTTCACGGTGGACGTCGGCACGCACGCCATCTATCGCACCTGAGCACCGAACCGCTACGCACCGCAACGTGGTCCGCGAGGCGGGTCGGTTCCGGGAGCCGGAACGGCAGGTTGTTGGGTGTTAGTTGTTAAGTTGTTAGATTTGATCATCACTTCGTCATGGCTCGACGGGAGTGCGGATCGAGTGCGCGGGTCGATCAGGTGACCGGCACTGATAAAGACTGCATGGATGAGGCCGAGCCCGCTCCGACGGCGTGCGTAGCTGGCGCAGCGCTGCCAGCACAGCCAGCGCGAATGCTACCTTGGCAACGGGGAGGTTGCAGTCGGCCGCATTCGGTCAGGCGAGGTAATCCTCTCGGCTGACCTGCCGTACGGTGACCTTCGACCCCATGCGCCGCAGGAGCGCGGCCCAACGGGCGAATGACTTCGCGTTCTCGGTCACGACCACTTCCCACCGCGCTGGTCCGGTGCGCTCCGCTGGAAGACGTCGTCGACGCCGCCGCGCCCACGGATCCGCTCAAAGGCGGCTTGATGCCCCTCTGTACCGGTGTGTAAATTCTCATGGAACGCTACACACCAATGCCCCAATCGTCAAGCTTCGCGAGTGGTTTGAAGGGTCCAGAATCAGCCGCTGAAATTCGAGTTTAGTAGTCCGATCCCCGCTCGTGAAGCGATCCGGGCGTTTCCTGCCTCGGTCAAGCGCCAGCTGGGGAAGGCGATCTTGGTCGCACGTGACGCTCGCCAACTCGCCGCAGACCCTGAGCACTCGTTTCCGGCAAGCAAGCGCTGGCCGTTTTCATTCTCGGCTGACCGGCTCCATGCTGACGACGCAATGTGCGAGTGGAAACATCAGTCGGCTCCGCCCTCGCGTCACCAAGGTGTCCCGAGGGTTGCGCCGCGGGGCAGGCACTGCTACAGTACGCACAGTCACAGCTGATTGTCCGGCGCGAGAATCCCGCCTAGCATTGCGGCGTCTGGCACGCCTCCCGCTCCTCTCATTCAGAAACGGCAACGACAACAGGTGTCGCTGTCTTAAAGTGCCAAACGCAACGTGTCGTGGCGGCGGCCCAGCTACAAAGGAGTTCATGCAATGGGAAGAAAACTGTACATCGGCAATCTCGGCTTCGACGTCAATAACAAGGACCTCGAGGAGCTGTTCGCGCAAGCTGGGGCCTGCGAGTCGGCCGCGGTCATCACCGATCGCGCCACCGGACAGTCACGTGGCTTCGGCTTCGTTGAGATGGGTTCGAACGGCGAGGCCCAGAAAGCCATCCAGCAGTTCGACGGCCAGGAGTTCAAAGGCCGCGCCCTTAAGGTGAACGAGGCCAAGGAGCGCGAGAGCAACCGCGGAGGCGGCGGCAGAGGTCGCTACTAATCGCGCACGGTTCGCGCCCGCCGCATGCGGCGGGCGCGAACATTCTCACGATGGCGACGCCATCCTCACGCGCGTTGCAGGAGAAAACATGCAATTCAACCGCAGCCCCTTCCATTCGGCGCCACGGCGGGCCAAGAAGGCCGCCGTCTTCTGCGTCGGTTGGCACGCCTTCGTGAACTGGCCCCAGGCTGCCGGCACAACGCCGAGCCCGGTGCCAATGACCGATGCGGCCGGAAAGTCGGTTGCCAACGATTTGGCCGACGGTCAAGAGGTAGAGATCGTCTCTTGGCGGCCCCGAGCACGGGAAGGCGTCGCCTATCAGGTCCGCCGGAACACCGACGGGAGCGAGTGGTGGATTGCAGTCCAGTATCTCCGCCGCCTCCGCGAGGCGCCGCCGCTGGTTGAGGTTGCTGGCGTAGCGCAAGGGTGATCTCGGGCTTTCCAGGAATGGGTCTTGGGGGACGTAGGTAGTTCCGACCGTTCCGAGTCGACCTGTCTCGTCGGAGGGTCGGGATCAGAGCAGGTCGTTGCGCTCTATGCTCATGCCTGACGCTGCGTAGTCAGCGATTCGCAAGGACGGCACGAGCACGGCTGCGGCGGCGATCGGCGCGCCGTTAAACAGCGGCGGGTGCGCTAATGACGTTCGAGCGCCGAGACCACCTCGCGCTTGAAAGCGTCGAAGTCCCCGAGCTGGACGCTCACCGCTTCAAAGATGATCGCGTCATTCACGCGCGCGTATTCGTGCACGAGGATGTTCCGGTACCCCTTCATGTGCTTGACCACCGCGAGCATCTCGCCAGAAATGATGCCTGCTTGTTCCAACTTCTCAAAGATATCGTCTTCCTCGGCGGGCAGGCCGAGTCGCAGTCCGGACACGAACAAGTGGCCGACATCGATGACGCATTCGATCGCTATCTGAAGCAACCGTTCACAGGAGCGCTTCTTTTCGACCTTGCGGTACTCCGCAATGCTCGTCGGCGCAACCTCCCGCAGCTCACGCAGGTATCCATCCAGCTCGTCGAGCTTTGCAAGGATGCGCTCCCGATCAAGCACGCGCCACCTCGTTCAGGTACGCCTGGTAGCGCGGTCGAAAGTCCTCGAACGCTTGTATGGTTCGGAATGCCAGCTCATAGAGTCCGTCTTCGTCCCGGACGAACAACACCCGGCCGTCCTTCAGCACGCGTTGGCGGATGTACAGCGGCAACTGCTGAAACACCTGGACGTCGAGATCGACCTCCTGCAAGTACTGCAGCCGCTTGGCCGACATCTGCGCCGCGGTGCGTCGCTCCGGCGTCAGCACTAGGCACACGTCGACATCCGACGTGGCGGAAGCGTCGCGGCGTGCGGCGCTCCCGTACAGCATGACGGCCAAAACATCTGCATCGTGCGCAGCGCGCTGCAGAAGCCGCGCGATGCGCCGTTCCGGATTCATGGCCCCTCAGTACCATGCACACCCCCTCTGGCCAAGCGGCCTGCCGCTGGAGCCAAGTGATCGATTGGCACGAGGAGCCGAAGATCTTGTGGAGCGACCTGAGTGTCCTCCTCGGAGCGGCGCCTCTGCCGTTTGTCGACCATCGCCGTGGAACTCATCTCAGGGACGCTGCGTCAGCGAGATCCCCCGCATCCGCCAGGGTCGCCAGCGAGAACTTGAATGCCGCGCCGCGTAACGGTACTTGTGGCAGCATGAAGGATAATGGCTTTTTGCGTTTCCGCGGCACCGCCGGATACATCGCCTCCGGTCCGCTTCTTGATGCGGTGAACTGTGCCATCGCCTTGGAACGGCCACTGTTGCTTAAAGGCGAACCGGGCACCGGAAAAACTGTCCTGGCGATGCACGTCGCCGAAGGGCTGGGGATGCCGCTGATCCAGTGGCACATCAAGTCGACCAGCAAGGCGGCGGACGGCCTGTACGTCTACGATACTGTGCAGCGCCTCAACGACAGCCGTTTCGGCACGGGGGACGTCTCCGACATCAAGCACTACATCAAGCTCGGGCCGCTGGGCCGAGTGTTCGCCGCCGAGCAGCGGCACGTCCTCCTCATCGACGAGATCGACAAGGCTGATCTAGAGTTCCCCAACGACCTGCTCCTCGAGCTCGACGAGATGCGCTTCAAGATCATCGAGACCGGAGAGGAGGTCCTCGCCCGCCACCGCCCGATCGTGATGATCACTTCGAACAATGAAAAAGAACTGCCGGACGCCTTCCTGCGGCGCTGCATCTTCCACTTCATCGAGTTCCCGGACCCGCCCCTGATGCGCAAGATCATCGCGGTGCACCATCCGCACCTCGACGCCAAGCTCCTCGACCAGGTTTTGATCAAGTTTTACTGGCTCCGTGAGCAAAGCGAGCTGCGCAAGAAGCCGTCGACCGCCGAGCTGGTGGACTGGATCAGTGCTTTGATCCGCTCGGGGGTCAGCATCGACAAGGTCGAAGCCCACATCCCCTTCGTCGGTGCCCTGCTGAAGAAGGAACAAGATGTCGACGCCGTCAGCCATTACCACTCCGGGGGCGGGCGATATCCGACAAAGTGGGCGGAGCTCGGGCCGCGCTACAATCAGTGAAGTCGGTCGGCACGGTTCCTGTGTCGACTACCCTGCAACCACGTCGCGACCATGAAGGGAGTGAATCCAAGTCAGTTAATGCATTTTCCCCGCGGCAGACCACGATCGCTGCAGTATCCGTAAATCAAAGTAGTCGAGACACTGATGTCTGACAATCCATTGTATACAATTATGCACCCTTCCTCCGTTGTTGTTGCCGGGGCGAGCAACAACGTAATGAAGATGGGGTCGATTCAGGCGCAGAACCTGGTCAACGCCGGATACAAGGGGGAAATCTACTTCCTCCATCCGACCGATAAAGAGGTCCTGGGACATCGAGCCTATCCGACCCCCGACGAACTACCGATAGCTCCGGAACTGGCGTTGCTGGTCACCCCGGCGAAGGTAACACTCGGCCTTATCGACAAGCTCGGCAAACGTGGGACCCGGCATGCCGTTATCGTGACCGCCGGTTTCCGCGAAATTGGGGGAAGCGGGACGCAACTGGAGGCCGACCTGGTCGCTACGGCGGCGCGCCATGATTTGCGTTTTATCGGACCGAACTGCATCGGCATCCTCAACACCAACATCGGGCTCAACCTGACGGTGATGCCCTACGCCGACCGTCCGGGAAGACTGAGCTTGATCAGCCAAAGCGGCACCTATGTCGCTCAGTTGATGCCTTATCTGCGTGAACGCGGTATCCGTTACAGTCAGGCGCTGAGTGTCGGAAATTCGACCGATATCGATCTGGTCGACTGCCTGGAATATCTCGGCGAATGCGAGGATACAGCTGCCATCATTATGTATATCGAAGAGATCCGCCGCGGGCGGCTCTTCGTTAAGACAGCGCGCGAGGTGGCGCGGCATAAACCCCTTGTCGCGCTCTATGTTGGCGGCACCGCATCTGGCGCCCGCAGCGGTCTCTCTCACACCGGATCGCTCGGAGCTCCGGACACGCTGATCGACGGCATCTTCGAACAGGCCGGCGTGATCCGTGCGCGAACAGTCGAGCAACTTTTCGAGTGGGGCCACACACTGGCGGTGATGCCTGTGCCGAAGGGAAACCGTATTGCGATTCTGACCCACTCCGGCGGACCGGCGACTTCGATGGCTGACTTGTGTGACCGCGAGGGACTTGGCCTGCCCCCGTTCAGCGAGGAATTGCAGTCACAAATCCGTCCGTTGATCGAACCTAACGCATCGGCCCGTAATCCGGTCGATCTTACCTTCTCGTTGAAGCACGGGACTTTTGTCGACAAGATTCCGCGGATCCTTTTCCACAGTGACGAGATTGATGGCGTCCTGATCCACGGCGTGATGGATTCCGGCTTCGCCATGGAACAGTACGACAATATCAAGGATCGCCTGAAGATTTCGAAGGAGGAGTACGTCAGGTTGATGGTGTACGACCTCAGCCGCCTGGTGAAGATGCCGCTCGAGAGCGGTAAGCCCCTGCTCGCCTCAAGCTTTATGCGAGTCGATCATGCCGCGGAGTATTTCCGGGAGCATGACATTCCATTGATGCGTTACCCGGAAGCCGCGGTCCTGGCGATGTCCGCACTGGTACGCTACGGCGCGATCCACAGGCGACTCGAGGCGCAGGGTGGTACAGTAGATTTCCCGGCTGCTCTTCCTGGACAAACAGCCGGTGGTGAAAAGAAAAGGACAGTGCTCGATGAGTTTGAATCCAAGCGACTGCTTGCGCAGTACGGCGTCCCGATTCCTCATGAGTATAAGGTCAAGTCGCTGAGCGAAGCAAAAAAGAGAGCGGCCGAGGTTGGCTACCCGATCGTCTTGAAGGGACTGCCAGAAGGCGTGGCGCACAAGACCGAAGCCGCCCTGGTGCACCTCGGGATCACCTCGACAAAGGCGCTTCATGAGGCTTGGCGGATGATCGAAGAGGCTGCGCCGCACTGTCCGCGGCTGCTGGCCGGGATGGTGCGTGGCGGACGTGAACTGGTGGTTGGCATGACTCGCAACCGCGGCTTCGGACCATGTGTGATGCTCGGTCTCGGAGGTATCCTGACTGAAGCGATCCGCGACGTCACCTTCCGAGCGGTGCCCGTAAGTAACGATGAAGCCCGGGAGATGCCCGATTCATTGCGACTGAAGCGGCTCTTCGATGCTCAACGCGGCATGCTGGAGATCGACCGTGCAATCCTCGCCACCGTGATTACCGGCGTTGGCAAGCTCGCGCTCGATCATCCGGAGATCACGGAAATCGACATCAATCCGCTGATTGTCTGCGGTGGGAAACCAATTGCCGTCGACGCCCTCGTGGTGATGGAGGAGCCGGAGCAATAGTACGTTTTGGAGCATGTGTCACTGGACTGGTCGATACCAAGTAATATGCTCACAGCGACCCGTCCAGCCCCTCCGCCACAGGGGTCTTGCAGGCCCGGCATTTCTGCGCGCCCCTGAAGAGCGGGCTGCCGCATGAAGGGCAGTGGTAGCGTTCGCACTCTGAGCGGGCCCATTCGACGCTGCCCTCCGCGTCGCCGTAAGCGGCCACCTGCTTCCTCCACTCGGGGATCGCCCTTTTCATGACGTTGCGCCCCGTGGCGAAGGGGAAGTCTTCTATGCAATTGCACGGCCAGTCTGCGCACTGATGGCACGAGTAAAGGCCTTTCGACTTCACGCAATCCCTGACAGGGCAGGATGCGCAGTACCCGTAGATCTTCTTGGGAGGGTCGCTCTGCATGCAGCCGAGGCACGCCGTCTCCTCAGGCGTCGTGCCGTAGAGGTTCCCCATCACCTCCCTGAATTTGGCGTTGTCATCCCGCGTCGCGATGTACACGCCGCAGGCGCCGCAGTACAGGCCGCACGGCGCCATCAGGTCCCTGTTGCGGATCTCCTCTTCGGTCCATCCTTTCATGCGGGCGCCTCCTCGAAGCCGCGCGTTGTTCGTGTCGGAAAGATTCAAAAGCCCCCGACGTTCATCGGGGGCTGTCTCCGGTGTCGTTCACGAGCAACCGAACCGTCTCGCACTGTCCAGTTCCGACCCGATCCGTCTACCAGCGCACTGCTCGCTCCGCAAGGACACGCACACCTTCTTGACGGCCTTGGTTGAGGCATGGTTGACGCTGCTGAAGAAGGAACAAGGTGTCGGCGCCTCCAGCCATTACCAGTCCGGGTGCGGGCGATAGCCAAAAAGCTGGCAGGAACTGGGGCCGCGGTACAACCAGTGACAAACGCGCAGGATCCCAGCCGAGTGCGACCGTGCTAATTCTCTCTTTCCGGACCTAACCCCGATAACCCCTCCAGGCGAGGGCCAAGAGCGTGACGCGCCTGAGCGCCAAGGCGTCGCTTGGCGTCCAGGCGAGGCAGGTCCGTAGGGGGGCTTGTCATTACTACGGTAATGTGCGACAGAAAACGCATGGTGCTCGCACACTCGAAGGTGACCGTGCAGGGACAGATCTCGGTTCCGGCGGAGGTACGGCGGAAGCTGGGACTTGGCCCCGGTTCCGTTCTGGAATGGGACGAGGACGGTGAAAGGATCGTCGTCCGAAGGGCGGGTCGATACAGTTCGGAGGAGATTCATCGGCAGGTGTTCGCTGAGGCTCCGAAGCCGCGAAGCATAGCTGAGTTGAAAGAGGGGATTCGGCGGCACATGCGGAAGAGGCATGCGCGCGGTTGATACCAACGTCCTGGTGCGCCTGATCACCCGCGACGATCCCAAGCAAGTGACGGCTGCGGAGTCGTTCGTGGCGCGGGGCGCCTGGGTGTCGCATCTCGTTCTGGCCGAGACTCTGTGGGTCTTGGAGTCAGTCTACGAGCTTGACGCTGAGGGGCGCGCCACCGCCGTAGACATGCTGCTGAATCACCGGAGTCTCACGCTCCAGGATCCAGACGTGGTCACGGCGGCGCTTGTGCGCTTTCGGCGCAAACCGTCGCTTGGCTTTTCTGATTGCCTGCTTCTGGAGATCGCCCGGAAGGCGGGGCATCTTCCCCTTGGAACCTTCGATCGCGATCTCGGAAAACTCGATGGCGCTGAGCGGCTGTGATCTGTCTAGCCGAACATCTTCCGTCTGTGCCGAGGCGACGGCCCCCGAGCTGGAGGGGTGCGGCGGGTTGTACCTCGAAGACTGCCACGTGGCGGAGGCCGACGACGCCGAGAACGCACCCCATGGGGTGCGGTCTTATGCGATCGACCCCGAGATTGCGCAGCAATTGTGGGCGGCCTCGGAGGAAATGGTCGGAGAACGATTCGAGCTGTTGTGAGGGCGGTGTGCTAACTCCGCTTTCCGGGTCTGACCCCAGGCCCCGGAAATTGAGGAGTGACGGGTGCTATCCGCGGCGGCTCCGGTTCCGCAACAGATATGCTGGCGATCAGGTCATCGAGCACCTTCTCCCACTTCGCTGCATCCGGATTGTCCGGGAAGTACGAGAGCATGAGCAGAAACTGCTTGCCGCTGATGCGGACAGCGACGGCAGCTTTCTCGCCCTGTTCCCCGTCTCCATCGAGACGCTCTGCCGGGATGCCCCGGATGGAGCACTTCGTTCGGATCGCGAGAGTGTCGAACGGTGGCAGGTTGCTGATCGCGGAATCGTTCGTTTGGTCTGACGGAAGCACCTGTATGTTGATTACGACACAGCTAGGAGGAATGTCGACAGGGCCGTGGTCGCACTCGGGCGAGGTCGTTACACTCACCGGCCGGCCGGGGGTCGGATAAACGACGACTTGCCAAGAGTCCGGGTACGTGAAGCTGTATCCAAGACTGGGATGGACGAACTGTGCTGCTAGCGACGGTTGTGCCGTCAGCAACAACAGCGCTCCCGGCATGCAAACGCGACGGACGATACCCATATCGGCACCCGACTACAGAGAGTACATCACGGAGAACTGGTTTCAAGTAATCACGCGGGAGCCTCAGCTCAGACAGTGACATTGGGTTTCGCGGCCCACTCGCCGTCCGCCCGAGCTCCTCAATCACATGCCGGGCCGTCACCGGGAGCAGCCGGTGAGAACGGCCCGTTGCTCATCGCAGATCGCGGATCGAGGACGACCCGAACTGCCCACGGCTTGCGCGGAGTTGCGTGCGCTGGTGGGGAAGAGGTAAATGAACCGCGGGCGCCAAGCCTCTGGAGGGAGCGATGAGGACACAAGCCGAGGTGGTCGTCGTTGGTTCGGGTCCGGGCGGAGCGGCAGTCGCTCGACAGTTGTCGCGCGCCGGCAGGAAGGTGATTCTGCTGGAATGCGGGCGCGACTATCGCCGCGAAGCGTATTACGGCACCTACCTCGGTGCCTTGATCTACACCGACCGGCATAGTTTCCTCTTCACCAAGGAGGGGCTGACGATCATCCGCCCGTTGATGGTCGGCGGCGCCACCAGCATGTACTGCGGGTCGGCGGCGCGTCCTCCGGCGTGGCTCAAGGAGAAATACGGCATCGATGTCGCGTCGGAAATCGAGGAGACCATCAGCGAGATCGGCATCGCGCCACTGCCGCCGGAGCACCGCGGTGTGGCCTCGACGCGCATCGCCGAAGCCGCGCTTTCCCTCGGCTACCAGTGGGAGCCGCTGCTGAAATTCATCCGCCCCACATGCAGCTACCACTTCGATTGCGGCGCCAAGTGCATGCTCGGCTGTCGCTGCGGCGCGAAATGGAACGCGGGCGAATGGGTGGACCAAGCCGTCGCGGCCGGTTGCGATCTGTACACGCAAGCGAAGGTCGACGGTCTCATCGTCGAAAACCGTCAGGTCGGCGGCGTCCGGGGGAAGGTGCGCGGGCAGCGGTTCGAGATCGAAGCCAAGTTCGT
Organism: Binatia bacterium; assembly: GCA_050015455.1. Taxonomy (GTDB): domain Bacteria; phylum Desulfobacterota; class Binatia; order HRBIN30; family HRBIN30; genus JAGDMS01. Next base: position 33,419 of record JBEKBJ010000025.1, on the reverse strand, counting down.
GGTGCTGGCGGCCGGAGGCATCGGCACGCCGCTGATTCTACAGCGTGCCGGGTTCTTCGAGGCCGGACACGGCATGACCATGGACACCACGGTCATGGTGTATGGCCTCTCGAAGGAGAAGGGCATCGGCAACGAGCCGCCGATGACCTGGGCCTACGCCAACGACGAGATCGGCTACATGCTCAGTACCCTCATCGATCCCTGGTTACTGTATCCACTCGTCACCGCGCTGAAAGGTCTGAGCTACCCGCTGACGTGGCCGCGCTGGGGCCGCACGCTCGGGGTGATGATCAAGATCAAGGATGACATCTCGGGTGGCGTCACGCTCGAAGGCGAGATCTCGAAACCCATGACTGAGCGCGATGCGTTCCGCCTCAATCACGCCGCTATTGTCGCGCGCCAGATCCTCATCCGCGCCGGCGCCGACCCGGACTCGATCTTCATCACGCCGCTGCGCGGCACGCACCCCAGCGGCACGGTGCGTCTGGGACAGATGCTCGATCAGAATCTGCAGACGGAAGTGACAAATCTCTACGTGTGCGATGCCAGCACTTTTCCCGAGGCGCTCGACCGGCCCACCGTGCTGACGATTCTCGGCCTCGGCAAGCGGCTGGCGGCGCACCTGCTGAGCATCCTGAGTGCCGAGCCGGCCGTGATCGGCGCGAGCCGCAGCGCGGCGTAATGGCAGCCATGGCGGTGAACGAGGCGGCACCCTGGTTGGGCGCCCTCTTTTCCGGCGCCTTATCGAAGGGCACTTGAGACCGTGATCGGGCGGGCACGCCGGCAGCCGCATCGGCAGTGATCAGTACCCCATCATACCGAGAAAGTCTTCCAGGCGGTTGAAGCTCAGGTAAAGGTTATGCAACTTTTCTTCGCCGATGGTCGACGTTGATTGCCCGGAGTAGTTGTGGCCCGGATAGAGCACGGTATTCTCCGGTAGTTGCTTGAGCTTGTTCACCAGGCTGTCGTACATCTGCGCCGGATCGCCGCCCGGCAGATCGACGCGGCCGCACGAGCCGATGAACAGGGTGTCGCCCGAGATCAAACGGCCGTCGACCAGGAAGCACTGCGAGCCCGGGGTGTGCCCGGGTGTATGCATCAGGCGGATGCGCCGCGTCCCGAGTTGCAGCTCATCACCGGCGTCGGTGCGCACGAGGTCGGACGGCGACAGCCCCGCAATGCGGCCGACGAAATCGGCCTCCGACTTGTGAACGTACACCTTGACGGGGAAATTGCGCTCCAGCAACTCGGCCGCTCCCGGGATGTGGTGGTTCATGAAATCACCACCTAAATGGTCGGGATGGTAGTGAGTGATGAACGCCACCTTCAGCCGCAGATCGTCCTGCTGGATGATCTGCACGATGCGATCGATGTCCCACGCCGCATCGATGACCGCCGCCTCACGGGTGACCGGATCGGCGAGGATGTAGACGAAGTTCTGCATCGGGCCGAGCTCGAGTTGCTTGATATAAATTGACTCCATGGTGTTAGTTCCGCTCCGTTGGTTGGCCCTCACCCTCTCCCAGGGGGAGAGGGAGATTTGGTAGTAGCTCTGCCCGAGGGAGAGGGAGATTTGGGCTTGGCACGTTCGTGCGACTGCAGGCCGCGCTCCCACAGGAACTCGCGCTCCCCGTTCTGTTTTCCGATCCACCGAGACAGGACAAAGAATAGATCGCTGAGGCGGTTCAGATACCGCAGCGGCCCCGGGCCGATGTCTTCTTCGCGGCCGAGGCGCAGCACGATGCGCTCGGTGCGCCGGCAGACGGTGCGGCACTGATGAAGAAAGGCACTGACGCGCCCGCCGCCCGGCAAGATGAATGAGTTGAGCGGTTCGAGATCCTTCTCGCACTCGTCCATCAAGCCCTCGAGCGCCTTCACCTGCTCGTCGCCGACGCGAAACATCCCCTCGTAACGGGCCTCCGGCGGCGTCGCCAATTCGCTGCCGACATCGAACAGTTCGTTCTGGAGCCGTTTCAGGATGTGCTCGAGTCGATCCCGGGCAGGAGTGGCCGGCGCTTCATGGTTGCAGGCGCGCGCCAGCCCGACGATCGAGTTCAACTCGTCGACCGTACCGTACGCTTCGGTGCGCAGGCTGTCTTTCGGCACGCGCTTGCCGCCGACCAAGGCGGTATCGCCTTTGTCGCCGCGGCGTGTGTACACGCGAGTGATGCGGATGGCCATGGGCGCTCGCTTCGCAGTGTAGCAACGATGGGTGCGACGGGAAACACTCGCCAAGGGGTTTGACGGGCGCCTGATAAAGGATAAAAGTGGAAGGAAGGTTGATCACAGGAGGGCTCGTGCCATGAAAAGACTGCGCGAGATCATGCGCGAGGGGTTCTTGTTTGCCGTGCGTAAGGATGCCACCGTCACCGAAGCGGTGCGCACCATGGCGGAGAACAACGTGGGCATCGTTGCGGTCCTCGAGGGTGACCGCCTGATCGGCGTGTTCTCGGAACGCGATGCGGTGCGGCGGGTGATCGACAAAGGGCTAGACCCGGCGGCGACCCTGATCGAGCAGGTCATGACGCGCGATGTGTTGGTGGCCGACGAGCAAGAGCATTACCAGACGGCCATGCGCACGATGGACCAGGCCAACATCCGCCACCTGCCGGTGGTGCGCGAGGGCCAGGTGGTTTCGATGCTCTCCATCCGCGACCTCGTGCGCGTCGACATGGCGCGCATGGGGGAGGAACTCCGCTTCCTGCACGAGTACCTCTACACCGTGCCGCCGGATGTGGCGCAGGAGTCCAAGTGAGGAAAATTCTCGATTTTCGATTTGCCGGGTAGACAATCATTTCCGCCTTTCCCGCCATCAATCGGCAATCGAAAATCGGAAATCGAAAGTCGAAAATCAATCTCCTGTCGGGAGCCACACGCGGAAGGTTGAGCCATGGCCGACCTCGCTGTCGACGCTGATAGTCCCGCCCAGCATGTCGAGCAGACGGCGGACCACGTACAGCCCTAATCCCGCGCCACCGTACGGCCGCGTGAGCGAACCGTCGACCTGGCGGAACGGCTCAAAGATGATTTCCCGCGCTTCGGCCGCGATCCCGATTCCCGTATCGGCCACCGTGATTGCAACCCCGCCATCGTTCGGGGCGACGCTGACGGTGACGCTCCCATGATCGGTGAACTTCAACGCATTGGAAATGAGGTTCTTGATCACGATCTTGAGTTTCACGCCGTCCGTCCGCAGCGGCGGCAACCCCGGCGCGACCTGCCAACTAAACGCCACCCGCAGTCTTTCCTCGCGCGCCTCGCGTGTTGCCGCGTCGATCTGATGCAGCAAATCCGGGAGATGAATCACCGCGACATCCAACGGCAGCCGCCCCGCTTCCAGCCGACTCAAGTCGAGCGTGGCGGTAATCAGCTCGAGCAGCTCGGAGGAACTTCTCTTCATGTATTCCAAGCTCTCCGCCTGCTCGGGCGTCAAGCTGCCGAAGGTTTCTTCGAGCAACAGATCATTATAGCCCATGATGATGTTGAGTGGCGTGCGCAGCTCGTGGGACATGGTGGCGACGAACTCGGACTTCAAGCGATTGGCGCGCTCCAGCTCCTCGATCAGCCGCACATTTTCCAACGCCAGTGACGCCAGCTGGCCAATGCCGCGCACGATGCGCTCGTGGCGCCCTCCGAACACGTCGTCGCGGCCGCGGTAGTCGGCGGTCTGAAACCCGACCAGCTCACCACCGCGGCGCAGCGGCACCATCAGGCTTGCGGTCAAGCCGTGGGCGCAAGCCCACACCTTGGCTTCCGAGTCGGGCAGGTCCGCGACCTTGCTATTGAAAACCCCCTTGCGCTCCATGCCGGCGAGCTGCGTCGCCAGCGCGGACCGGCCGAGCTTCACCAGGCGCATCATCTCCCATTGCTCGGGCGAGTCGCCGTAGCGAGCGACGGGGACGAAGGCCTTGTCCGGCGCGTGCCAAAGCCAGGTGCTGCTGTGGTCGCAGCCCAGCACCTCGGCGGTCAGCTGACACAACCGGTCGAGGAGCGCGGGGCTGCTGAGCGAAGAGATGAGCTCCTGCCCGACGCGCGCCAAGGCGCCGGCGATGGCAGCTTCTTCTTCCTGCGCGCGATAGAGATCGGCGGCTTCGATGGCGACACCCACCTGTTGCGCGATCCCCTCGAACAACCGCACCTGGTGCGGGTCGAAGCGGTGGCCACTCTCAGTGTTGAGCGCTGCCAGCGCGCCCCTCATTCGGCCGCGCACCACGAGCGGAACCGCTAACACGGCCGTCACTCCGAAGTGAGTGAGGATCTCCAGCGGCACCACGCTCTGGTTGACGATGTCGTTGGTGAGCACCGTTTCCCCGGCGACCAGCCGCTCGGTCACAGGCTGGCCGGAATGGAATTCCAGTGCGATGGCATCGGGCACGAGCCGGGACGGGACGCCGTGCCATGCCACGGCCCGGTACGTGCGGCACGCCGCGTCCCAGTAATAGGTAAAGACGCGGTCGCAGGGCAGCACATCAGCGACGCGCTGGTGCACGCGCTTGAGAATCTCGTTGAGATCGACCACCCCAGCTATGTCCTTGGCGATCTCAAAGAGCGCCGCTTGTTCGGCTTCGGCCCGCTTGCGGTCGGTGATGTCGCGGACGGTGGCTTGGAGCATCACCTTTCCCCCCTGCTCCATCCGAGTCAGGAGCACGTCGGCGGGAAACTCCTCGCCGCCGATCCGCCGGTGCGTCCACTCGAAGAAGTGCGAGCCTTCGCGCATGGCGGTCTCAATCATCTCCCTCGATTTCTCGACAGAAGCGCGCCCGTCCGGCTGCCGATCGGGAGACAGTTCCCATGGCCCGCGAGAAAGGAACTCCTCCTCGTTCTTCGCCTCGAACATCTTCATGGTGGCCGGGTTTCCGGAGGTGAACCTCCAGGAAGGAGGCTCCAGGGTCATGATGGCGTCACGGGAACTCTCGAACAGCATCCGGTAGCGATCCTGCGCCCGCCTCTTTTCCCGGCGCTCGGCCGCATCGCGCAACTCCCGTTTGACGACAGGGCCTAGCCGCGCGAGCTTGTCTTTCATGACGTAGTCGCCCGCGCCGGCTTTCATCGCGGCGACGGCCATCTCCTCACCAATGACAGCCGAGACGATGATGAAGGGGATGTCCAGCCCGCACTCCCGCAACAAATCCAGCGCCCGCAGCCCGTCGAACTGCGGCAGGCTGTAGTCGGCCAGGATGATCTCCCAACCTTGATCCAGCTGGGACAGGTAATCCGGTTCCGTCTCGACCCGCTTCCACTCCGGCTCGTAGCCCGCGCGCCGCACTTCGCCCAGCATCAGTTCCGCATCGGGCGGGTGGTCTTCGAGGATGAGAATGCGGAGCTTTTCGCTCATGGTCGGTGCCTCCGGTTCAAGTGGTTGAGGCAGGTTCAGGCGGCTGATTCAGCAACAGCCAATAGAAGCCCAGTTGCACTACCGCTTCGGAGAAATTCTCGAAGTCCACCGGCTTGACGATGTAGCTGTTCACGCCCAGACGGTAGCTTTCCACGATGTCCTGTTCTTCGCGCGAAGAGGTCACCACCACCACCGGGATGCTCTTCGTTCGTTCGTCGCCCTTGAGCCGGCCCAACACTTCCAGCCCGTCCACTTTGGGCAGTTTCAGGTCCAGCAGAACCACCTTCGGAGTATGGGTGATCACTGGCGGCGCGTCCGTACCCGCGCCGAAGATGTAGTCCAGCGCCTCCGCGCCGTCCCTGACCCACACGAGACGGTTGGCCAGGTTGCGCTTCTTGAGCGCCCGCATGGTCAATTCCGCATCGTGCGGGTTGTCTTCCACCAGCAGGATTTCCACTTCCCTTCCGGTGTTCATGGTTTTCCTTTCGTATTGGGCAATGAGAAATAGAAGGTCGCGCCTTCGTTGACCTTTCCTTCGGCCCAGACGCGCCCGCCGTGGCGGTGGATGACGCGCTGGACCAGGGCCAACCCGACGCCGGTCCCTTCAAACTCTTCTGTGGAGTGTAACCGTTGAAAGACCCCAAACAGCTTGTGCCCGTATTTCATATCAAATCCGACCCCGTTGTCTTTCACGTAATAGGCGGCCTGCCCGTCTTCCTGGCGACTCCCGATTTCGATCACCGCGGGGTCTCGAGGTCTGGTGAACTTGATGGCGTTGGAGAAAAGATTGCCCAGCACCACGCGAAGCATGGCCTGGTCGCCGTGGGCCGGCGGCAGCGGCTTCAGTTCCAGCTGCAAGGCCCGCTGCGGGGCCTGAGCCGTTTGTTCCTCGAAGACGGCTTGGGCCAGGGCCGTCATGTTGATATTTGAATACTCCACCTTCTGGCGGCCCAGCCGCGAGAAGCCGAGCAGGTCATCAATCAGTTGTCCCATGCGCTGGGTTTCGCTGGAGATGACGCCCAGCACCCGCCGGCCTTCCGGGTCGAGACGGTCCTCGTAGTCTTTCGCCAGGATGCGGCCATAACCATCAATCGCTCGCAGCGGCGCGCGCAGGTCGTGCGAGACGGAATAGCTGAACGCCTCCAGTTCCTTGTTGGCCGCTTCGAGCTGGGCGGTGCGGTCGTGAACGCGCTGCTCCAGTTCGGCGTTGAGCTGGCGGAGGCCCTCTTGCGCCCGCTCGCGCCGCAGTCGCGCGCTCAGGAGGGGGGCGAGTTGCCCGGCGATGGCCTCCAACGTGCGGAGGTCCGCTTCCGTGTAATCCGTTTCCTTGTTGGCCACCTGGAAAAGGCCAATGACCTCGCCTTGGAACAAAATGGGCAAGCTGATGTGCCGCGTCACGGTGACGTGGCCCGCGGGCGCCTTGGTTGAGACCTCATTGGAATAGTTGGACTTTTTCTCCCGGATGGCCCGGGGCCAACTGCTGTCCCCCCATTTGGCGCGATGGAAAACGAAAGTCTTCTCGGGAACCTGGCACTTGTCCCATATCCGCCGGGTCATGGTCGGCACCACCAGCGCCCCGGCTTCATCAATGTATCCGAAAACGCCGAGCGGGCTGCGTATGACGTCCAGGATCACTGTCAACACCTCATTGAACATCTCTTCGTCGTGAATTGTGCTAAAGATGTTAGCGATGCGGAGTCGGAGGGCCAGCGTTTCCTCCGCCCGCTTGCGCTCGGTGATGTCGCGGAAAATGCCGAGAAGGCAATCCCGCTGCTGCAAGCGAATCGCGCTCAAACTAAGGCTGGCGTAGAACACCGTGCCGTCCTTGCGTCGCATGGGAAGCTCAATGGAAGACGCCATTTTTTCACGGGCGTGCTTTTCGAACTGCTCGATCACGGCGGGCAGATCAGCGGCCGGATGAAGGTCCGCCACCGTCAACTGGCTGAGTTCCGCCTCCGAGTAACCCAGCATCCGCTGGATTTGCGCATTGGCGAGCGTGAGGCGTTTGGTTTCCGCATCCGCCAGCAGCATCCCGTCGGTGGCTTGCTCAAACAGAACACGGAATCTTTGTTCGCTTTCCCGCAAGGTCTGCTCCGCCTGTTTGTGCTCGGCAATTTCGGCGCGCAAGGCCATCTCGGACTGCTTACGCTTGACGATCTCGCCGATCAGCCGGGCCGAGACCTGCAACCGCCGCTTGGCCAGCTCGATGATGTATGGCGGGCGCGATTCGTAGGCCGCGGCGCGGGTGCGCAATTCCTCGATGCTGACGTGGAATTTCGCGGCCAGTTCGCGCAGTTTCGCCTCGTCGCGCGGCGGGTCGCCGTAGCCGATGTTGATCGAACCGATGATTTCCCCGCCGGCCTTGATGGGCACGGCGTAGAGCCGGATGCCACCGGCGCACTCGATATCCATCGGACCGCCCGTCTCGATCGCGGCCTTCGATGCCTTGGTCCAACAGGACTCGTGGCAGTGCCACTTGCCGCACGCCAGCGCCTCACGATTGTCGGCCGTGCCGCAGACCGCCCGCGAGGCCGCGTCCACGAACCGGCACCAGCCGGAGGAGAAGATGCCCAGCGCACAGTCGCCGTTCTTTTCGTAGACCGCCGCGGAGGTGTCGAGCAGGTCGAGGTAGTCGCCGACAATGTCGGTCAGGGTTTTCTCGTCCACCGAGTCGAGGATGAGACGGCTGCGGTTGAGCGGCAGCAGGTTGCCGTAGGGCGGCGCGTAGGCTTGCTCCGCCGCCTCGGCAGGCAGGCGTTTGCGGGTCAGCAGCCATTCAATGCGCTTGAGCGCCTCCTCCGCCCGCTTGCGCTCGGTGATATTGTCCTGATGCATCGAAAGCGCGTTCGGTCCCTGCGGTTCCCGGTTCGTCATCGTTGGCACTCTGCCGATCCAAGGTTCGTGGCCGCAGTGCCGCGCTCGCAGGCCTCCCACAACACCTCGAAGGCGCGTTCGAACTCGGTCGCCTTCACGAAGAAGAAATCCGCCCCGAGCTCCGCGCAGCGCTGGCGGAACTCGGGCAATCCGTAGTTGGTCAACATCACGACCAGGCAGTGTGAGTGCGCCGTCTTGATGTGCTGGAGCACGTCCAGTCCGCTCATGTCGGGCAGATCGATATCCAGCAGCACCGCATTCGGCTGGCACTTGCCGAAGCATTCCAGTGCGTCGGCGCCGGTCGAGGCGAAATGGAGCATCGCGACTCCCGGCAATAATGTGTCGGCCAGGGCGGCCAGCCGCGCGCTTACGATCGCGGAGTCTTCGACGATGAGGAGCTTCAGCGGAGTTTCCATGCAGATTCCCTTTTCGACCACGGCACCAGGTGTCTCTTCCATCAGCGTGCTTGAGTCAGATGCAGTTCGCGGACGTTCGCGCGCTCTCTCTGGGTCTGCGGTGCGGCGTCCCTGTCACCGCCCTGGGGGGCAACTTGCGCACCGCCAACCTCGCACACGAACTCATTCAACGCTTGCACGAGGCGTGCGAGCGCTCGTTCGAGGTCGAAGTATACTGTGCCGGCGCCGGTCAGATCGCCGGAGAGCCCCATCATTTCCAACCGCAAGGCCGCAGCGACGACGGTAGGGGCGGCGAAGAAGGCCACCGCCCCTTTCAAAGTGTGCACGGCCTCGCGAAGCGCCTCGCTGTCTTGGCTGGCGATGGCTTTCCGGATGCTCTCAAGACGATCGGGCAGGGCGGCCACTAGCACGCCGATCGCGCGCTGCGCAAGGTCCAGATTGCCATCCACGTACTCAAGGAAGGCAGCTCTGTCGAAGACCGTTCGGGTGTCCTCTGGTCCGGCGACAGCCGCCGGGCCGCGAACCGGCGGCGGCGCCGCCACTGGCTTCGACTCTTGGAGGACCAAGTGCTGCCGGAGTGGGAGTGCAGGAGCGTCATGGCGGCGGGCAAGATACTCACCCACCTTTCGAATCAATTCCCGCGGAAGGAATGGCTTGGTGATATAGCCATCGCACCCCACATCCCCGGCAGCTTGCCCAATCGAATCCCATATGTAGCTGGTGACAGCTATGATAGGTACGCGTTGGATCTCCGGATCCTCTCTGATCATGGCGATCAGTGCGACACCGTTGACCTTCGGCATTTCCAGATCGGTCAGCACCAGATCCGGCTTTTGGAGTGTCACCTTGCGCAGCGCATCCTCGGCGCCATACGCGCGGAGGACCTCAAAGCCGCCAAGCTTCAGCGCCTCTTCTTCCAGCGCCATGGCCACTGGGTCATCCTCGACGATAAGAATTCGGCCGTTCATGACTGGGCGCCTTCGGCAATCAGCTCGCCTTGGGTGTCGCCGGGCGAGGCGTTATCCAGGCAGCGGGCAATGACCTCGAAGAGCACTTTCGGCCGCACCGGTTTCGTCACATACTCATCCATGCCCGCCGCAAGGCATCGGGCACGTTCGCTCAACAGCGCGTTCGCGGTCATGGCGATGATCGGCAGATGCACGTGGCTCGCTGCCTCGTCGGCGCGGATGGCCGCGGCCGCCTCCCGGCCATCCATCTCCGGCATCTGCAGGTCCATCAGGACAACGTCGAAGGGACATCGTTGCACCGCGGCCACCGCTTCCCGGCCGTTGTTGGCGATGGTCACGGCATGGCCGCGGCCCTTTAGCATGCCCAGTGTCAGCTCCTGGTTCACCGGGTTGTCTTCGGCCAGCAAGATGCGCAGCGGCGGTAGCGCTGGGCGCTGGTCACTGACCGCAGCGACGGACGTGGAGGCGTTGTCGGGCGCGGTACCGACCGCCGAGGGGCTCGTGGCATCCCCGATGCCGAAGAGCGCCGTGAAATGGAATGTGCTCCCGTGGCCAACCTCGCTCTCCACCCAGATGCGCCCCCCCATCAGGGCGACCAGTCGGGAGGAGATGGCCAGGCCCAGTCCGGTGCCGCCGAATTGGCGAGCATGGGAGTTGTCGGCCTGCTCGAAAGCGCTGAAGATCGTCTCGTGCTTCTCCTTGAGAATGCCCATGCCGGTGTCGCGGACCGAAAAACGCAGATGGCAGATCGCAGATGGCTGATGGACCTCCCCCTCGTCCCCTGCGAGAAGCGATCCGCCATCCGCCATTGGCCATCTGCCATCAGCCATTTCCACTTCCACCGCCACCTCTCCCTGTTGTGTGAACTTGATCGCGTTGCCGACCAGGTTGAGCAGAACCTGACGAAGGTGCCCGGCATCACCGACCAGGGCGTCGCGAATCTCGGGCGCCACCTGCCAACGCAGCTGCAGGTTCTTCTGCTGCGCCGGGACGGCCAACAGCGACATCGCCTCCTCGAGCGTACCGCGCAGGCTGAAGTCGGTTGCCTCGACGGTGAGCCCGCCGGCCTCAATCTTGGAAAAGTCGAGGATTTGGTTGATCACGACCATGAGTGTGTCGCCGGACGAGCGCACCATCTCAACGTGTTTGCGCTGTTGACTCGTCAGGTCGGTCTGAAGAAGAAGCTCGGTCATCCCCAGTACCCCGGCCATCGGGGTCCGAATCTCGTGGCTCATGTTGGCGAGGAATTGGCTCTTGGCGCGACTGCCGGCGTCGGCAGCTTCCTTGGCCTGCTGCAGCAAGACCTCCTTGCGCTTGCGTTTTTCGATTTCTGCGCTCAGGGCGGCGGTTCTCTCCCGTACCTGTGCTTCCAGGCGTTTATTGAAGGCGGCCAGCTTGTTGCGCATCTCGGCAAGTTTCTGGTTCTGACGGGCGGTGTTTTCGTAGGTCGCAAACAGCAGGTTGATGAGTTGCCGGCGGTTGGTCTTGATGGTCTCCCGTTCACCCGCGATGTCCACTTCCAGGCACTCATCTTCCGTTTTGAAGCGCTGCGGGGGCAGGCTGAGCACGAATGCAATTTGGGACAGAAGATGGTCTTGGTCGTACGGTTTGGTGAGGTAGTAGTCCGCGCCAGCCTTCAGGGCACTAATGATTCCCCGCGAGTCGGTCAAGGCGGTCAGTAGAATGACCGGCACCTCGGCGGTTGCCGCATCCTGCTTGAGAGCCTGGCACAAGCAGAAGCCATCCATGACGGGCATGATGATGTCACTGATGACCAACGCCGGCTTGCACTGGCGCGCGAGGGCGAGCGCGTGCTCGCCGTTTTCGGCATGCGTCACCCGGTAACCCCGGTGTTCGAGGATCGCCCTGAGTAGCGCGGCCTGCGTGGGACTATCCTCCACAACGAGGATCTCCACCTGATCGGGCGGGAGCAGGCGCGCTGCATCGGTCTGCTGCACCCCATTGTTGATGAAGCCGCTGAGCGTCTTGGTGACCTCGAGGGGGTCCCGCAGTTCCCCGTTCAATGCGTCCAGTTCTTCGTTCTTCTGTCGCACGCCTCGGACGTCTGCGGTGTCCGTCTCTTCCATCACACGCACAGTATGGCCCGCACGAGCGGTGTAGGATATTGGGAAAAGGCTGATTCCGCCGTCAGGAATTAACGCAGGCGCGTGTCGGGTGTCCACCCGACAAAAGAGGTCTGGACGTCTTGGGGCTGGCATGATCCCTGCCGCGCCACCGCCTGGGACGTTGCCCCGTAAGCGCTAACGTAACTGGCAGCGCACCAACCAAGGTCGCGGTGGTCCGATGCTCTCTACGCCTTCGGCGTAGTCTCACCGGTGGCCGGTGGGACTCTTGGACCTCAGTCCACCAGCCGGTGCTGCAGCGCGTAGCGCGCCAGCTCGACGTTGGTGGACAAACCCACCTTGTCGGTGATGCGCACGCGGTAGGTGGCCACGGTCTTCTCGCTCAGCGACAGCTCGGCGGCGATTTCCTTGAGGGTCTTCCCGGTGGCGATCAGGCGCAGCACCTGCAACTCGCGGTTCGAGAGCGTCTCGTGCGGGGCCTGCTCGATCTCGGCGCCCAGCACGGCCGCGAGCCTCTCGGCCAGCACCGCGGTGACGTACTTGCCGCCGGCCAGGACTCTCTTCACCGCCGCCACCAGCTCCTCCGGCGCGCTCTGCTTGTTGAGGTAGCCGGCCGCGCCGAGCTTGAAGGCCCGGATTGCGAACGCCTCTTCCGGATAGACGCTCAGCACGAGCACGCGCGTACGGGGGCGCAGGCGCCTGGCTTCCTCCAGCACCTCCAGCCCGCTGCGCCCCGGCATGTTGATGTCGAGCACCACCAGATCGAAGGCCTGCTTCAGGAGGAGCTGCGTGGCCTGTCCCGAGTCGCCGGCCTCGGCAATGTTCGCCTCCGGGAATGCTTCCGCCAGGATATCCCGCAGGCCGCGGCGCACCACGGCGTGGTCGTCGGCGATCAGGATTGTCGTCATGCCCGCTCCACCTCCGCGGCCGTCGTGGGAATCCGCACGCTGATGATCGTACCACGCTCCGGGCCGCGCCGGAACTCCGCTTCGCCCCCCAGCGCCGCGGCGCGTTCCCGCATGCCGAGCAGCCCCAGAGAGTGCCGGCTGTTCAGCTCGCGCAGCGTGATGCCCTTGCCGTCGTCGCGGACCTCGAGCAGAAGCGCTCCGTCTTCCGGCTGCAGGGCGATGTCCACGCTGCCGGCGCCGGCATGGCGGGCGATGTTGGTCAGGGTCTCCTGGCAGATGCGGAAGAAAGCCGTGGCGACGGCGGGAGGCATGCGCGGCTCCTTGTCCGGCAGGTCGAGCCGGACGGCGCAGCCGGTCCGCTCCTGGAATCGACCGGCCTCGTGGCGGAGCGTCGCGATCAGGCCCAGCCGGTCGAGGATGCCCGGGCGCAACTCGGCGGCGATGCGCTGTACGGTCGCGACAATCTCGTCCACGAGCCCGGCCGCCGTGACGATCTTGTCGAGGATGGCTCCCATCTGCGGGCCGGCGCCCAGCTTCTCCGTCTGGTGCTCGATCCAGCGCAAGTCCATCTTCAGCCCGGTGAGCGCCTGGCCCAGATCGTCGTGGATCTCGCGCGCGATGCGCGTCTGCTCTTCCTCGCGCGTGTCCCGCAAGCGGGCGGAGAGCTGGCGCAGCTGCTGGGCCGACGCGCGCAGCGCATCCTCCGCCTGCTTGCGCTCGGTGATGTCTCTGAAAGCGACCAGGACACTCTTCCTGCCGCTCATGGTAATCAAAGTCGGGTTAAGGTCCGCGAAGAATGTGCTTCCGTCTCTTCGCTTGAACCGGGTGTCCGCTCGAACGCCCGCTTCTCCCTTCAGGAACTTCTCGACCTCTTCGAAGATAAACGGCAGGCCTTCCGGCAGGTGGAGGTCAGGGATACCCAGGTTCAGAAACTCCTCTGGCGTGAAGCCCAGCATTCTCGAACAGGCCGCATTGGAAATCACGAACTTCCGTGACTCCAGATCTAAAACAAACATCCCGTCGCCCGCGCCCTCGAAAACCGCCCTGAATCTCGTTTCGGATTCTCGCAGCGCATCCTCCGCCCGCTTGCGCTCGGTGATGTCGTGCGCCGTACCGCGCACAATCGGCGCGGCGACGCCTTCCGTGCGCAGGGTGTTGTCATATTCCCAGATCCGCCTTTCCCCCGCGGCGGTTTGAACCAGCAACAGCCCTTTTGCAGCGCCGTGCTCCTTGATCTCGGCCAGATATGTATCAACCTCCCCTCGCAGCTCGGGTACGAGGAAATCGCGGATATTCATTTGCAGAATGGTATCCAGCTGATAGCCCAGGACTCGCGAGGCCCAGGGATTCGCCGAGAGGATACGCCCCTCCAGATCGTGCGTGCAGATCAACTCCCGGCTATGTTCCACCAGGTCCCGGTAGCGATCCTCTCCCTGCCGCAGCGCATCCTCCGTCCGCTTCTGGTCCTCCAAGGTGCTGAGCAGCGCCCGGCGGGAACGCTCGGCCCGGTCGAGGCTCTGCTGCAGTTCGGCCTCGATCCGCTGTCGCTCGACGATCTCGGAGTGCAGTTTCACGTTGGTCTGCTGGAGCGCAGCCGCGTGTTGTTCGAGTGAGACCTCCGCCCGCCTCAGGGACAGGTGAGTCTTGACGCGCGCGAGGAGTTCCTTTTTCCGGAACGGTTTAGCGATGTAATCTGCCGCCCCCAGTTCCAGGCCTTCCACCCGTTCCTCCGGTTCGGCGAACGCACTGATCAAGATGATGGGGATGTGCCGCGTCTCCTCGCGCGCCTTGAGCCGCCGGCACACTTCAAGCCCGTCCATGCCCTGCATGCGGACGTCCAGCAGGATCAAGTCCGGTGGGCTGGCGGCCACGGCGGCCAGCGCCAACTCGCCGCTGTCGACTGGCTGCACTTGGTAACCTGTCCGGGTTAGTATACCGGCCAGCAGCGCCAGCGAGTCGGAAGTGTCGTCAACCACCAGGATGGTTGCGAGTGGCGAGGGGGCAGGTGGCAAGGAACTTGTGATCATTTGCTACGTCGCTCCAGCCTCTTTATTGCGGCGCCTTTGGCGCCGGAGCCTGGGAATCCGCCGAGTTGGCTTCCTGGCTGGGATAGCGCGCGGTCTCGCCCATGCGGCGGCAGAGTTCGTTGACCTCGCGCTTGAGTTGCTGCACGCGATCCTCGCGGCCGAGCATGACCTCATGCCAGCGCTGGAGTTCGTCCACTTGAGCCTTGATCTGTTCCGCCGCCCGCTTGCGCTCGGTGATGTCGGTGACGATGTAGACCGCGCCGACATACTGGCCGGCGGCATCAACAATGGGATCCACGATGACTTCAACCCATTGCTCGCCCTGCTGCACTTCCATAGTCTCCCGGTGTCCGCTCCGACGCGCCCGCTCAAGCGGACAGTCCGGATGTCGCTCCGTAGCGCCATGCGCAATGGTCCAGCAGTGCTCGCCGAGCATCGCACGACAGGGGTGATGGAAGAACCGCTCCGTCACCTTGTTCGAGCGCAGCACCCGGTGATCTGCGTCCAGAATCCAGATCGCGTCGTTCACCGCGTCAAACGTAACTTGCCACTCCCGCACCGTCCGCTCAATCTCCTCCGCCGCCTGTCCGCGCTTCAGGGCGACGCCGATGCTGGCGGCCAAGCCCTCGTAGAATGGGATCGACTCCGGCGTGAACCGCCCGGGGCGGCGGTCGTTCAACTGCAACAAGCCGATGATCTCGTCGCCCGATCGCAACGGGATCAGCGCCACCGATTCGTAGCCCTCGCCGTTGCAGCGGTTGCGGGTGCGCGCCTGGCGATCCGCCTCGGTTGTCGTGGCCAGCAAGGAGGTGGTGGAGTTGGTCCAGAAGCTGCCCCCCTCGGTGAAGGACGGCAGCACCGGGTCGGTCCGTCCGCAGATGATGTTGCCGCACATGCATTCGAGCACCGGGTTGCCCGTTGAGTCGCGCACGAGTTCTCCGGCCTGGTCACGCGCACACAGATACCGCTCAGCGCGCACGAAATCCTCGGGAAAACCGGTGGCCACGAAATAGGGAAAGTCGTCGCCCTCGCGCAGCCGCAGGCCCACGGCCTCGAAGCCCGTCGAACGCTTGATCAACCGCACCAGTTCCTCCACCAAGACGTTCGGGTCGTTCGGACGGTTCAGCAAGCGCAGGGTGTCCACGACCAACTGTTGGTTTGCCTCCGCCCGCTTGCGCTCGGTGATATCATGTGCTAACGCGCAGTGATATTCTTTACCATTGTATTCAAGGTAATTAGCTGTGATTTCAACAGAGAAGATTTCACCCCTTTTAGTCCGGTGCATAGATTCAAATGTGAGAGAACCTGCTTGTTTCAGTCTCTCCCAAAACTCAAGCCAGATCGCGGCTGCGTACTGTGGGTCTATGTCATGCACGGTCATATGGAGCAGTTCATCCCGTGAATAGCCCGAGACTTGGCAGAAAGCATCGTTCACATCAATGAAGTGTGCATCACGGTCCACCCAGACCATCGTGTAGGGTGCGCTATCCACCGAAAAGCGCACAAATCGCAGCGCCTCCTCCGCCCGCTTGCGCTCGGTGATGTCGATCCCCATTCCGATCAGGCAGAGCTTGTCGTCGATTCGGGTGGTCAGACCGGTTAGGTAGTAGGGTGTGCGCGTGCCGTCCTTGGCGACGAGGTGCACTTCCACAGCCGACGCGCCTTTTGCAAAGACTTCCTCGATGCGCGTCCGAAGCAACTCCTTGTCCTCTGCGGCAACCAAGTCGAGTGGGCTTAGACGGGCGATTTCGCTGCCAGTGTAGCCCAGGACTTGCTCGACGTTTTTGTTCCAACGCAGGTACTTCAGGTTCTGGTCGAAGACATAGAAAACCCCGGGCAGGCTGTTGAGGACGGCTTCGGAGAAGTCGCGCTCTCGCATCACCGCCTCCTCGGCCTGCCTGCGCTCGGTGATGTCCAGCACCGTGCTCAGGATGGCGGGGCGGCCATTGTAGGTCATCCGGTTTCCATACACCTCCACCATGATTTCCGTCCCGTCTTTGCGCCGCACCTCGAACACGTAGTGTGCGCTGGGCACTTCGCCGGACAACCGTCGGCGTATGTTTTCTCGGAAGAGCTCACGATCGGTCTCCACCACGAGCTCGATCGGCGGTACGCGCAGCATCTCGTCCTGTTGGTAACCGGCCACTTCGGCCAGACGTGGGTTGACGTAAGCGAACCGGTCATCCTGGAACACGCCGATGCCGGTGATGGACTGGTCGGCCAATGCCCGGAAGCGCTCTTCACTCTCCCGCAGCGCCTCCTCGGCCCGTTGCCGTTCCGCTGCATGCCGGTGTTGGACGCATACAAGTTCCGCGAGCTTGGCGACTCCGAGAACGAGCGTCGACATAGCCTCGGTAAAGACGCCGAAGTTCTCATTGTACTCCGCGGTGATGAAGCCCAAGGGCTCACGACGGTCGTCGAACAGCGGTGCCACGACGATGGATTGGATACGCGCGCGCCTCGCCGTCTGCGCGTTCATGAGCGGAGAATCCTGGGCATCGTTGACGAGAACGAAGCTGCGGGTCTCCATCGCCCGCGAGATCAGCGGGTCTCGCAAGCTCACCTTGAACTGCGGAAACCGCGGCGCGATGTCCGGCGGGTTGCCGTGATTGCACTTCGCCCGGTAATACCGGCCCTCACGCAGGAAGATGCTGCTACGGTCGCACCCCAGCAACTGCACCGTCGTGCGGCAGAGATCAGTCAGGCGGGCCTCCAGTGGCAGGTCTGAGATCAGGCTTTCAGCGACCTGTAGGAGCCCACCGATCAGCTGCTCTTGGTCAACCGCCACGGTTCGCCCTGGCACGTGCCGTAGTATCGCGCAGAGTATACCCTGTAACGGTCAGCTGTCCAAACGCAATCCGATTTTCGATTTTTGATTTCCCCTGTTACGCCGCTTTGGTCTGCCGAGTTTGATCGGTAACCGCGGCGTACTGCTGGAACAGCTTGCCCCACGGTGTGGCTGCGAGCCAGCTCTCGAATGTTCTGCGGTCCTTCAGCGGCCAGCGCAAGTAGTCGTGATATACCTCCGAGCCGAAGATGAAGATGTTCACCAGCGGCGTGCGAAAGAAGAAGTTCTGAATGCGCTTGAGGGGGCTGAACCACAGCAGGTCGCCGACACGGCTGGCGAGGTTGTCGCCGACCTGGAAATGCCAATTCTCCTGTGAAATGTCCTCACCGACGATCTCGATCTCTTCCGGCTTGCCGATCCCCAGACCGGTTTCATGCGCCAGGTTGATGTACTTGATGCTCATCGGCTCGAAGCCCATCATCTTGGCCGCCACCGCGTCGATCGCGACTTGGTCGGCGCTGGCTAGAATCAGGTTCTTCACCACCGGAATCATTGTACGCGGCCCCGGCCCATTGCCACAGGTCGTTCCGTCCATCACCGCGAACAGGCCGGAGTGGATTTCCTTCTGAATCGCCAGCAGGTCGACGATAGTCTCGTGGATCCAACTGTGAGTGTAGTGGCGCAGGGTGTTCAGCAACCCGCCAAAGGCGTTCTTTATGGCGCCGGTGGTGGTCGTATAGATGTGGCACTTGACGGTCGGTAGATGAATGATGTTCTTGCCGACGAAGTAATTCGGAATCTGGATACCGCCGTAGTCGCGGTAGATCTGGTCTAGCGCTAACATCTTGGCTTTCGGTTCATAACGGATCCACTTCATGTCCTCGGGCTTGAAGTTGTACAGTACCGGGATGTGGTAGCGCCGGAAGATGGGCATGTACTTGTTCAGATCCTCGCCCTTGAAAGCGTCCGTGACCACCGTCTTGTTCTGTACGCAGACGACGTCGCGATAGCCATGGTTGTGCAGGCCGAGGATGGTGCCTTCGAGTTGCCAGGGTGTGGTGTTGGCGCCGGGGAAGGGGAAATGCCACGAGATGTTGTCTTTCAAAATCGTGGTGCGAGACGGGTCGAGGTGGCGCTGGAACTCGGCCATCTCCATCAGACGCTGATAGTCGGCTATGACCGTCTCCGGTTGCGTCCTCAATACGGCCACTTTGGACTTGGGCATCGCTCCCTCCGCGCCACCCTATGTTAGCATGGGTGACGGGCAACGCTAGAAGGCGTGGCCCTCGCACGGCGGCGGGAACGGTGCCGCTGTCCTGATGCCGCCGGTTAAGGATCTCCTGATCTCGTGGCAAAGGCAAGCCGGCCTCCATCAGGTGATTGACTTATCGGAATTCTGCCGATACGGTTCTGCATGGCAACATTCTCCCTTACGCTCATCGCGTCGCTGATGGCGTGCAATCATAGCGACTACCTCACCTTTTCACCGAAGGAATAGCAATGACACGAGCAGCAACCCAAAGGGCGTCCTTTGTTGCCGTGCTCGTACTGGTAATCTGGGCCGTGCGGTCGGAGGCCTACCAGACGTACTCCAAAAACCGGGATGCCACGAACTGCCAGGCCTGTCACGGTGATTTTCGAGCTCCCGACTATATATCGCTTCACAATGAGACCCCTTGGAACATTGACCTCATGAGTGGCCACTACGACATGGTCAGCTCCGAGTGCTTTGCCTGCCACCAATTGACGGGCTTCTTCCCGGTGTCGACAGACACCTCAGCCGGCGCCGGTGGGCTTTCACCCATGGGTTGCGTCGGCTGCCACGGTCGCGAGCAGGACGCCGGGCACGACAACGTCTCGGCCGGACGCGGCGCCGGGCTGCGGCAGCACCATTTCAGGGCGGGGGTGACGCTTTGCGCGGATTGTCACACTGACGCCAATCCGGCGAACTATCTTCCCGTCGGCGAGAACATCCCGCCGTTCAACTACTTCACCCCGGACGCAGCGCACCCGAATAAGCCGACCGACCCATGCAACGCGAACGGGTCGGAAAGCAAGTTCGGGCCGGTCGGCCTAGACAACGACGGCAACGGCCTCTACGACCTCGCCGACCCCGCTTGTCAAGCGCCGCCGGTTTGCGTCGGAAACTGCCACGCGAGCGGTACCGTCACCGTTGACGACATCATCACTATGGTAAACATCGCCCTGGGCAGCGCCGACATCTCCGCGTGCAGCGCCGGCGACGCCAACAGCGATCACCAGATCACGCTGGACGAAATCCTCAAGGCGGTGAACAACGCTCTCAACGGGTGCTAGTCCTGAGAGCCATCTTTGGGCGACGGCGCTCCCTCAAATCGTCGTCGCGACCGCCTCTTCGCGTATGCTCGGCTAGGGCCGTTGCTCGATCGGAGGGTAGGAACGCGTCCCCTAGCCCATGTATAGCTGCCGCGGGCACGCGATGCGCTCTAGCTCCAAGGCGATGTCGATCAGCGGGTTCGTGCCCGTGACTTCGAACACCTCGTACGCCACCTGCTTGACGATCTTTGCTCGCGGGTCGTAATTCTTGTACACCCGGTGTCCAAAACCCATCAGCTGCCCTTCGCCGGACTTGAACTTCTTGATAAGCATGGGCAGGTCGACCCGGCCTGCCGAACCATCCGGAACTCGTGTTGACGCGCCGCTTCGCGGCGGCATAGATGAGATCTGCACAAGGCAAGGAGCGAGAATGGAGTACACAACCGTACAGCTCGAGCACCGCAACCACATCGCCTGGCTGACGCTCAACCGGCCCGAAAGCTTGAACGCCATGAACCGGGCTCTGGTGCAGGAACTGCGCGCGTTCTTTTCCGGGCTGCCGCAGGACCTCGACACCCATGTCGTCGTCCTGCGCGGCGCCGGGCGCGCCTTCTGCGCCGGCCTCGACCTGAAGGATAGCGCCAGCGAAGTCAGCGATGACGTCTCGGTACCCGCGGCGATGCGTAACCAGCGGGGTCTCAGTGAGTTGATGATCATGATGCGGCGGGCGCCCCAGCCGATCATCGCCGCGGTGCACGGGCCGGCGTGCGGCGGCGGCTTCGCGCTGGCGCTCGGCGCGGATGTGCGCATCGCCGGCGAGTCCGCCCGCATGAACGCCGCATTCATCCGCCTCGGGGTCTCTGGCTGCGATGTCGGTGTCAGCTATTTCTTGCCGCGCATGCTGGGTGCCTCGGTGGCAGCGGAGCTGCTGTTGACGGGCAACTTCATCGACGCGGCACGTGCCGAGCGCCTCGGCCTGGTCTCACGCGTCGTGCCCGACGCCGAGCTGACGCAAGCGGCACAAGCGCTGGCGGACGAAATGCTGCGCAACTCGCCGCTGGGCCTGCGGCTGACGAAGGAGTGCCTGAACGCCAGTCTGGATGCCGGCAGTTTGGAGCAGGTGATCGCGATGGAAGATCGCAACCAGATCCTCTGCACCCGGACCGAGGATTTTCGCGAAGGCGTGATGGCGTTCCTGCAAAAGCGGCCGCCGCAGTTCACGGATCGTTGAAGGTTATGCAGAGGGCAGCACGCTGTGCCCCTACTTGACCTGCGCGCCGTTGGCGACGGGCTTTTCGGGGGTGACAATGGCGAGCCGGCCCTGGTCGTCGGAGGCGGCCAGCAGCATGCCCTGACTCTGGACGCCGCGCAGCGTGGCCGGCTGCAGGTTGGCGACCACGATGATCTGCTTCCCGACCAGATCTTCCGGCTGGTAATGCCCGCGGATGCCGGCGACAAGTTGGCGCTGCTCGCTGCCAAGATCGATCGTCAACACCAGCAGGCGGTCGGCCTTCGGATGCGGGGACGCCGCCGTGATGGTGGCGACGCGCAGTTCGAGGTTACGGAAATCGTCAATCGAGATCGTGCCCATGACCACTGTTTAGCACAACACCCGCGACAGGACACTCAGGACTCAGTAGTCAGTGGTCAGTACGTCTTCTCGCCCCGCTCCTCGCGCATCGCCTCTTCCCAGTTGCGTCCATCGAAGTGCGTTACCTGCAGACGGCTGAGGTCGACGCCGTCGAGGCAGCGCACGTTCACGTCGATCTTGTGCGGATCGGAGCGCGGGACATAGAACGAATGAATGCCACAGTGCCGGCAGAACGTATGTTTCGCGGTACGCGTGTTGAACTGGTACGTCGCAAGATCGTCGTCTCCCGACAGCAGCTCGAACTGCTCCGGTGGCACAATGAGGTGGAGGAATCCTTTCTTGGTGCACACCGAACAATTGCATTCGGAGATGCTGGTCAAGTCTGCCGTCACCCGAAACCGCACCCGCTTGCAGTGGCACCCGCCTTCGTAGGTTTGCATGATCGTGACAGATGCGGGTCAAATTCCGGCGAGGTACACCGCTATGGCCAAGCCGATGAGCGCCAGAAAGACCGCGACGGAGTAAGCGAACAGCGAACCGAAGGCAGAGCGGAACCGGCCCTGATCGATGGCCTGGACGTATCGATGATGGCGCACCGCCGCAACGATGTTTACCAGAATGCCGACGACGATGAGGGCGACGCCGACCGGTAATGAGAATCCGCTCGCGGCATGCGGCGGAGCGGCGTTCGTGGCCGCAAGCTCGCGTAGGAATAGGCCAAACCGGGCGAGGATGAAACCGAAGCCCATGAGTGCCACGCCGGTACGAATCCAGGCGAGAAACGTACGCTCGGCTGCCATGTAGATACGGGGATCTTTCGGTAGCTCCTGTAGCATGACCCTACGTTAACTCGATGACAACCGACTTCACCATAACCGATCAACTCGCTCGTGAACAGCTTTCCGGCTCACTCCGGCGATCGTTTCCGCCTCGCCGGAGATTCCGTAGGGCAGAAGGATCTCTCCTCGGGCAACTCGGCTTCGGACAACCGATTCAAGGGAACTCAGGATGCGCACGCTGGACTGGCGAGACAAGAGATGGGCGGGCAAACTGGGCGCGATGGTATTCCAGCTAATACGGACTATCCGCTAACCCGGGCCAACATCCTACGGAGGAGTTCTGCGCACTCGGTCTCGGTCATGTAGCGCGGTACCGGATAGTTCATGTAGGCTTCCGCCACAGCCTGTTTGGCGATGGAGGCTATGTCGTTCGGCTGCAACGCTTCGAGTGTCGGCGGAATCCCGACGCGGCCCATCAGGTCACGGACGGCATCGATGAAGGCCCGCGCCTCATCGCCCGCTGCTTCGATCCCCAGCATGCGTGCCATCTGTGCCACGCGCTTGCCTGCGACCACCGCCGAGAATTCCAGGACGTGCGGCAGCACTATGGCGTTGGCCAGGCCGTGCGGCGTTCGATAGTACGCGCCGAACGTGTGGGCGATCGCGTGCACGTAGCCGACACTGGTGCGTGTAAATGCGATGCCTGCGTAGTAGGACGCCATCGCCATGGCTTTGCGGGCTTCAACGTTCGAACCTTCGGAGCAAGCCCGCGGCAGGTTCGCGAAAACCAGTTTGATGGCAGCCGTCGCGTAGCGCTCGGTCTGGGGGGTCGAGGTACGTGCCAGGTACGACTCTACCGCGTGCGTCAGCGCGTCCATGCCTGTGGCCGCCGTCACCGGCGGTGGCAGCCCCACCATCAACAGCGGATCGAGCGCCGCCATCAGCGGCAGCAGCTTGGGGTCCACGATGAACTGCTTGGCGTGGGTGATGGGATCCGACACCACCGCCGCCACCGTCACTTCCGATCCGGTCCCCGCGGTGGTCGGAATCGCGAACAGCGGCAGCGGGGTCTTGCGCACCTTGAAGAGCCCTACCAGCTTGCGCATGGGCTTGTCGTTGGTCGCCGCGGCCGCGATGACTTTGGCGGCATCCATCGGTGACCCGCCGCCCACCGCCAGGATCGCGTCGCAGCCCTCGCGTCGGACCATCGCCAGCCCGCCCTCTACCTGCTCGAAGGTCGGATCGGGCTCGACCCCGTCGTAGATGCACCAACGCACCCCGTTCTTGTCGAGCGCGTCGGTGATCGTTCCGACGATCCCGAGCTTCACGAGCATCGCATCGGTGACGACGAGCAGTTTGCCGACGCCGAGTTGGGCGATCGAAGCGCACAAGTCCGTGGAGCAGCCCGGCCCCAACAGAGTGAGCGGAATGCGGTCCGGCATCAGCTTGGACACAACCTTGGTCACGGCAATAGCAACGTCATGGGCGGCCTTCCTGGGAGTCGTCATAGTGGGCCTCCTCTAGCAGAGCGGGGCTTGCTACAACAGCCGCCGACGCGGCGCAGGGCACCGAGCGCCGGGGCCGGGGGTTCGCGGGGTGGCGAGGCCGGCGGACAGCCCGGATGGCGGCGTACCGAATACAGCGTTGACCCGCAGGAGGCAGCGGGTCAACACAGCCCCGCATCACTCGTGCTGTCGGCGATCATCGAGCGGGAGTTCGGGATCCCGCGCGTAGCGGCCGGTATTCCGAATTCGCAGCTCCAGCCGACGCCCGGGTACATGCGTTCGCACGGCTGCCGATGGTTACGTTGGCCCGAGTGCGGCAGAGATTGGCTGTAGAAAAACTCCGCGCATCCAGGTAAATCAAGCGATCGTGGGTATCGGACGATGCCCCGACGGCTGCGGTGGTTGGGGAGGGGCAGATGGCGCGGTACAAGTGCACGGTTGGCCAGACCGCGGAAAAACCCTTTAACGCTGGGGGACGGAATGAGGTCGGCTCCCTGGCCGCGTGGTTTCGGGCCGTTGATCTGTACAAGGCTGACGAATCAAAACGTTGTGGATTTCTGGAGGTGTTATGAACAATCATTTTACCAAGCAGACAACTGGTCGTCGCCTAGTGCGGTATGGCGTCCTTTTGTTCTTCCTCGGGCTCCTGACTGGCTTAATCGTGCAAAAGCTGGCCAACCCTCGCATGGGTCTTTCAAGCCACCTCGAAGGTGTAATGAATGGCATCTTTCTGGTCGTGTTGGGAGTAATATGGCCAAGGCTTAGACTGTCCCGGTTAGCTTTGACCATCACATTCTGGCTAGCCATGTATGGTACCTATATCAGTTGGGCCACAACTCTAGCAGCGGCAGCATGGGGGGCAGGTGAATCCATGCTGCCTATCGCCGCCCTCGGCCACAAGGGTACGGCCCTGCAAGAGGCGATCATTAACCTTGGCCTTTCGTCACTCGTACTCGCTATGCTTGTGACCTGCGTCATTGCCTTGTGGGGTCTCCGAGGCGCGGATGAGCCTATGTCTACGGAACCGGCCTCCTAGGAAGCTTCGGCTGAAAAACCCACGGGGCTGGGGCCGCCCGTCCTCGCCCTGTCCAATTAGCGTTGGAGCCGGCGCCGCGTTTGTGGCATACCGCCACCGGTCATGACATGCATACGCGTCGCGGCTCGAACGCTGAGTCGTTAGACCTCAATGGCGGTAAGCGGTAACGTGACGCGATGGCGTTCAGCGCGTATGGCGCCGGTTGCGTGCGGACCCGTACATTTTTTCGATCGCAGGGCGAGGCCTTTGCGTCCGTTCTGGGCGGGAAGCAAGCTCGGCTGTTCCGCGTCCTCGCCGGCTTCGTCGTCAGCCTGTGGCTATTCGTGCCGCCGCACGAGTTCCTGCACGTGCTGGGATGCATTGCTACGGGAGGCATCGTCACCCGGCTCGAGATTAGCCCGTTCTACGGCGGAGCTTTGTTTGCTCGTTTGGCCCCGTGGATCACGAGTGGCGGCGAGTATGCGGGGCGCCTGTCCGGTTTTCGCCCCGCCGGCGATCTCTCATATCTTGCAACCGTTCTGGCACCGCTCTTAGTGCTGTGTCCGCTCGGCTCGGCCGTAGCGCGCGCAGCTGTCCGCCGGCATCGGGCGCTGCTCTTCGGGATCGGACTGGGCGCCGCCTTGCAGCCCATCGCTTCGCTCACCGGAGACGACTACGAGGCGGCCTCGATTCCGCTGACGCGTCTCGCCGATCTCGCCGGAGTGCATTGGGCAATAGGATTGCGCGGTGACGACGTTTTCAAAGTGGGGCGCGAGGCGGCGGCGCTGGGCTCGCCGTTGGCGTGGATGCTGTTTGCCGCCGGTTGTATCGGGGCAGCATTGACTGCAGCGATCATCATGAGGCTTTCGGGAGGCATCGCCCCGAGGAGCATCGCCCCGCGGAGCATCGCCCAGGAAAGCGGGCGAATCTCGAAATCGTCGGAGATCTGCGGATAGTTGCTGACCTGTCCTACTGCGGTCCGGCCCCCGGCCGCATTGCATCATTCCTTTTCCTGACAGAAGTCATCCTCCCTCCAACCTACCGAACGGTAGGATGGTTGGCGATGGCTAAGACCTTCAGCCGACGCGAGTTTCTGTACGGCACGGGAGCGGCCGCACTCAGCCTCACCCTTGCAAACCTCGAATTCGCTTGCGGCTCACCGGAAAAACCAGTCGCCATCGCGCCACCATCGCCGACCGCAGCGGCACAACCTCAGGTCGTGCCGGTGGCCGTCCCCGATTACCGGACTTGGGAAGATGTCTTCCGCCAGCGCTGGACGTGGGATCGCGTTGCCCGCGGCACACACAGCATGACCAACTGCACGGGGGGGTGTGCCTGGGACCTCTACGTCAAAGACGAGATGGTGTGGCGCGAAGAACAGAAGTCGCCGTATCGCGCCTCGTCGCCCGGCCTGCCCGACTTCAATCCGCGCGGCTGCCAGAAAGGCGCGTGCGGGTCGACCCTGATGTATTCCCCGTCGCGCGTCCGCTACCCGATGCGCCGCACCGGTGAGCGCGGTGAGGGCAAGTGGGAGCGGATTTCGTGGGACGAAGCGCTGGCCACTGTTGCCCGCGGCATCGTCGACGCGCTCGAGAAACAAGGCCCCGCAGGCATCGTTTGCGAGCTGGGACCCAACGTCGGTGCCGGTCCGAACACCGCCGCGCCCTTGCGCTTCTTCCGTTTGCTCGGGTCGCCGGCCACGGATTCGATGGCGCAGATCGGTGACCTGGCGGTCGGCTCCACCATCACGCTCGGCAACCCGCATCCGTGCGGTTCTTCGGATGACTGGTGGCGCTCGTCGTACATCGTCCTCTGGGCAATGAACCCGTCCGCGACGCGCATGCCCGAGGCGCATTTCCTGTACGAGGGCCGCTACCGCGGCGCGCAGCTGGTCGCGATTGCGCCCGACATGAACAACAGCATCATCCACGCCGACCTGTGGCTCAATCCGCGCCCCGGCACGGATGCGGCGCTGGCGCTCGCCGCCGCGCAGGTCATCATCGAGGAGAAGCTCTACAACGCCGCCTATGTTGCCGAGCAAACCGATCTGCCGCTGCTGGTGCGGACGGACACGCGGCGGTTCCTGCGCGAGTCGGACCTGCGCCGCGGCGGCTCGGACGAGGCGTTTTACGTCTGGGACGCGAAACAGGGCAAAGCGGTGCCTGCCCCGGGCAGCGGCGGCAGCAAGACTCTGGATGTCGGCACTCTCGGAGTTGACCTGAACCTCAGCAACACCGCCACCGCCGGTGAGAAACCGGTTCCGGTGCGAACGGTGTTCTCGATGCTGCGCGAGCACCTCGACAAGGGATACCGGCCGGAGCGCGCTGCCGAGGTCACCGGCGTCGGGGCCAATACGATTCGCCAGTTTGCGCGCGGCTTCGCCAAAGCGCCGGCGGCGCTGATCTTGTCGCAGTGGGGCCAATGCAAGTTCTTGCACGCCGATCTGGCGCAACGGTCGCAGATCCTGATGGCGTCGCTGACCGGTAATCTGGGCCGTGCGGGGGGCGGGTGGCGTGCCGGGGGCTTCTTCGCACCGGAAGGCTTCGCGCTCTTGGCCATGCAAGAAGGCTTGGGCCTCATCGACCTAGCCACGTTCGCCGGCAAAAACTACGTCAACCCTGCCGAGACCGAGCGTTTGTTCGCCAGGTACTATGTGCCGGGCACGCTCTGGCATGCGGTGCACGGCGGGCTCGATGCGATATCGGGCGATCCGCGCCACGGTGACGCCTCGGCGCCGCGCCCGGCGCGCGAGTACCTGAAAGAAGCCCTCCAGAAGAAGTGGTTCCCGATGTTTCCGGCGCCCGGGAAATCACCGGATGTGATCGTTTCCATCTTCAGCAACATCCTGCGCCATTCGCGCAACAACACCCGCCTGCTCGAAACGCTGTGGCCCAAGGTCAAGCTCACCGTCGACGTCAACTTCCGGATGAACGAGACGAGCCGCTGGGCTGATATTATCCTGCCGGCGGCGTACTGGTACGAGAAGAGCGACCTCAAGTATCTGGTGGCGTTCATTCCGTACGTGCACCTCGGCGACCGGGCTGTGCCGCCGCTGGGAGAAGCCAAGCCTGAGTGGGAGATCTTCGCGCTGCTCGCCGACGCCGTGGCCAAAGAGGCGCGCCGGCGCGACCTCAAGCCTTACCCCGACATCGCCGAGAACGAGCGGGACGCGCGGCGGCTGGACGAAGCCTTCACCGACCGCGGACGTTTCAATGCTGGCGATGAAGAGAAGGCACTGGAGTTTGTGCTCAGCTACTCCTCGCAGACCAAGAAGGTGTCGTTGGCGGATTTGCGGCAAGCGGGCGCCGTTCGCTACCGCGACGTGGGCCCGCCCAGCGGCATGAACGGCTACTACAGCGACTACTCACCGGACGAGCCGCTGGTGCCGCAGCGCTGGTTCACCGAGAAGAAGCAGCGCTGGCCCACTCTCACCGGCCGGCAGCAGTTCTACATCGATCACCCGTGGTTTCTTGAGTGCGGCGAGGCTTTGCCGACGTACAAGCCGCCGCCGAAAGCCGGTGGCGATTACCCGCTGGTGCTCAGCGGCGGGCACGCACGCTGGAGCATCCACTCGCAGTGGCGCGACCAGCGCCCGATGCTGCGCCTGCAGCGTGGCGGGCCGTTGGTATACATCAACGATCGCGACGCGGCGGAACGCAACATCAACGACCACGACTGGGTGCGGGTGCGCAACGACCTCGGCTCGTTCACCGCGCGGGCAAAGGTGGTGCACTACGCGCAGCCGGGGCAGGTCTTCGTCTACCACGCGTGGGAGCCTTACCAGTTCCGCGGCGGCCGCAGTGATCACGCCATCATCCCGAGTCCGTTCAAGGGAACCAACCTCGTTGGCGACTACGGCCACCTGCACTGGACCTACGCGCACTGGGAGCCGAACCAGATCGACCGCGACACGCGCGTGGAAGTAGAACGGGTTTGACCTTTGGCGGTCCGGGCGCCAGACCTCACCGCGCTATGGACACGGCAGCGCCGAACGCCGAACATGGTTAGTTAGGATTGGGCAAGCGGGCGTAAGAGACGCCGCGCTTCATTTCACAGCAGTGGTTGCTTGGGCGTTGCGCTCCCGGTACACATAGTAGTAGCGCGCCTCGCGCTGAAGTTCGTGCTCAATCCGAAAGGTAGGCGATATGGCGATCAAAATTGGCGATACGTTGCCGGTAGACATCAAGCTGAAGGAGATGGCGGAGGGCGGTCCCAAAGACGTGACCGTGGGCGAAATCTTCAAGGGCAAGAAAGTTGTCTTGTTTGCCGTTCCCGGTGCGTTCACGCCGACGTGCTCGATGAAACATCTCCCCGGCTTTCTCGAACAAGCGAATGCGATCCGGGCAAAGGGTGTCGACGAGATCGTCTGCCTGGCCGTCAACGACGCCTTTGTCATGGGTGCGTGGGGCAAAGCCAGCAATGCCCAGGGCAAGGTGCGCATGCTCGCCGACGGCAATGCCGAATTCACCAAAGCGCTCGGCTTGGCGCTAGATGCGAGTGGCTTCGGTATGGGGACCCGGTCGCAGCGCTACGCAATCGTTGCGCAGGACGGGAAAGTGAAGGAGCTGTTCGTCGAACCGGGTCCGGGGCTAACGGTCTCCAGTGCCGAGTCGGTTCTGGCGAAGCTTTAGAAGCGTGAGAAGCCTGGGGCCATCTTGTCGGTTCGGCGGGTCCGCGCCCCTCCTTCGAGTTGGCTCAGGACAGGGTTGGGTCGCTTCGTTCGGCTACGAACGAGAGCCGTCTCAAGCCGCACACCCCCGACAGTACCTTTGGCCTTCGGGTCTTGCGGTGTCCGGCGGTCCAGTCCTAGAATCGGCAGGTTCCTCCGGGTGCTGATCCCGGGGAAGAGGCTGCGATGGGGTTGCGTGGCAATCGCATGAAGGTGCTGTTGGTCCAACCAACCACCGTGCATCTGGATGGTAGACCGCTGAAGAGCAAGCGGCGTTTCATCATGGGGTTGATGATGCCGTTGCTCGCCGGCCTGACGCCGCCCGAGGTCGACGTTGAGGTTTGTGACGAACGGCTCGAGGACTGTAACTTCGACGGTGGCTACGACCTGGTCGGCATGACCACCACCATCGGCTCAGCCTTGCGGGCATATCAGTTGGCGGACGATTTTCGCCGCCGCAAGGTGCCCGTCGTCATGGGAGGATTCCACGCCAGCTTGTTGCCCGATGAGACGCTGCAGCATGCCGACGCCGTCGTCATCGGCGAGGCCGACCTCCTGTGGGAACGCGTGTTACAGGATGTGATCGACGGCAAGTTACAGCCGAAGTACCAAGCCGAGACCCTGCACAACCTGGTCGGTTTGCCCCGGCCGCGTCACGAGCTGCTGAAGCTGAGGCGCTACATCTTCAAGGCGGTGCCGATCCAGGCGACGCGCGGCTGCCCGTATCACTGCTCGTTCTGCGAGATCCCGATCTTCTACGACAACACCTTCCGCACGCGGCCAGTGGACGACGTCGTCAAGGAGATTCGGGACGTCATCCAGGTCACCGGCCTGCGCAACTTCCAGTTCATCGATGATCAGATCGCGGGCAAGCATGAGTTTGCCAGGGACCTGTTCCGGGCTATCGCGCCGCTGCGCATCAAGTTCAGTTGCCTGTGGACCATCAACACCAATCAGGATCACGAGCTGCTCGACCTAGCCGCCAGAGCCGGCGCATATCACATCAACATCGGCATCGAGAGCATCAGCCCGGGCAGCCTGCGCAGCATCGGCAAAATGCAGAATCATGCGGAGGAGTACAAGAAACTGCTGGCGCGCTTGCGCAGTTACGGCATCTTCTATTCGCTGAATTTCCTGTTCGGTTTGGATGACGATCACCCGGGCATCTTCGAGGACACCATGCGCTTCCTCGACGAGGTCAAAGCGCCGACAGCCTTCTTCAATGCCGTCACCCCGCGCCGCGGCACCCCGATGCGGACGCAGCTGGAGGAGGAGGGGCGCGTAATCATTCCCGACGCGGACATGTACACCAATAACCACCGTTGCATGTTCGTCCCGAAGCACCTCACGCCGGAGCAGGTGGAAGAGGGGGTGTGGTGGTGCACCGACCAGTTCTACTCGCTGCGCTCGATTGCGAAGCGCCTGCTGCTGCCCCTGAACCGCTACACGCCACAGGGCCTACCCAGCAACCTCTTCTTCTATTGGGGCGCCAAGAAGCGCATCGACCCGGTGGACTACTACTGAGTGGATCGCCCGCAATTGATTTCGGCCGGGGGCTCGTCTAAGGTCCCGGTCGAAGGACGTTCCCGGTGCTCAAGTTCATTCGTCGAAACGCGGAGGCCGCGTGGGTCAAGTTCATGTTCGTGGCCATTGTTGTCGTTTTCATCTTCTGGGGCATGGGCGGCATCGTCGGCGGCGAGAAGGCGCAGTTCGTAGTGCGCATCAATAACGAGGCCATTCCTCCGGCCGAGTTCATTCGCGTCTATAACAACATGCTCCGGATGTATCAGGACGTTTATAAGGACAACTTCAAGCCGGAGATGGCAAAAGCCCTGGGCCTGAAGAACAGGACGGTCGACGCGCTGATCCGGGCCAGCCTCACGCGGCAGGAAGCGAAGCGCATCGGCTTGAGCGTCGATGACGCCGAAGTTCGCGACGCCATCGCCAGTTTGCCGGCCTTTCAGCAGGATGGCCGATTCGACAAGGAACTGTATCTGCGCGTCCTGCGCGCCAGCCAAATCAGTCCGGGCGAGTTCGAGGACTCCGAGCAGGAGGATCTGCTGGTGAAGAAGCTGCAGGACCTCATTCTCGCCGGTGTGCATGTGAGTGAGGCCGAGGTCCTCGACCGCTACCGCATCGACCATGAGCAGGTGAACCTGCGATTCATCAAGTTGGACAGCGCGTCCTTCATCCCGCAAGTCCAGCTCACGGATCAGGACGTACAAGCGTACTATGACAAGCACCGCGACACCTTCCGTGAGCCCGACCGGGCGCGCATCGAGTACGTGCTCTACCCCCCCGATAAGTTCGCCGGCGAGGCCCAAGTGTCGGATGCCGAGGTGCAGAAATACTACGACGAGCACGCCGCCGAGTACGAAAAGCCCGAACAGGTGCACGCCCGGCATATCCTGTTCCGCTTCGCCCCCGGCGCCACGGCGGAAGACAAGGCGAAGGTGCGGCAGCGTGCGGAAGAGGTGCTGGCGAAAGTGAAGGCGGGCGAAGACTTCGCCGCGCTGGCGAAGCAGTACTCCGAGGACGCCAGCGCCGCTCAAGGCGGCGATCTAGGGTCGTTCACGCGCGGCAAGATGGTGGCGCCGTTCGAACGCGCCGCGTTCTCGCTGGCGCCGGGCGAGACCAGCGACCTCGTCGAGTCGCCGTTCGGCCTGCACATCATCAAAGTGGACAGTAAGGAATCGGCACACACGCAGACGCTGGAGGAGGTACGGGCGCAAATCGCGGACAAGCTCAAGCAGGAAAAGGCACGGGATCTCGCCCGCGTGCACGCCGACGCGGATCGGGCCAAGGTCACTAGCGGTGAGAAGCTGGCGGACGTGGCGCAGGCGTCCGGCTTAAGCGTGGCGACCCCGGCACCGTTTGCGCGCACTGACGTGATCGCCGGGCTGGGCCGGAATCCGGAGCTCGGCACCGCCGCTTTTGCGGCGGCGGCCGGTGAGGTCGGAGCGGTGATCGATACACCGAACGGATCCATTGTGTTCCGGGTCGTGGAGAAGCTGCCGGCGCATGTCCCCGAGCTGTCTGCGATCCGGGACCGCGTCGAGACCGCGGTACGCAACGAGCGTGCTCAGGCGCTGGCCAAAACTGCCGCCGAGGCCATGTTGGCTGAGTTGCAGAAGACCCCCGACATCGATGCCGTGGCGAAGACGTCTGACGCCAAGGCGGACACCGCCAAGGCGCACGATGCGAAGGTTGAGGAGACCGGGAGCTTTACGCGTCAGGCGACGTCCATACCCAACCTGGGCGTGGCGCCGGAGTTGAAGAAGGCTGCCTTTCAGCTGACGCCGGAGAAACCGGTTGCGCCGGCGGTATACAACGTGGCCGGCAGCAGCGTGGTTGCGGTGCTCAAAGAACGCATCCCGGCTGACGCGGAAAAGTTCCAGACGGGAAAGGCGAACCTCATCAAGCAGGCGGAAGAGCGCCGCAAGGAGCAAGCCATGGAGCAGTTCGTCAATTACTTGAAGGCGCACGCCTCCATCCAGGTCAGCGATGACTATCTCGCCAGCGTGGCGGAGACCGGCCACGAGATCGGCGGTGGTCCGCGCCGGCGTTAGCGCGGTGCTCGCTCAGAACGGAATGTCGTCCTCTTCGGCAGGCGCCGCTCCGGCGTCTTCGCCAAGTGGAGCGCTCACCGCGGCCTCTTGAGGCGCACGGCCGCCGCCGAGGAAGCGCACGTCGCGGGCGACGATTTCCGTGATCGACCGCTTGTTGCCGTCTTTGTCATCGTACTGGCGCGAGCGGATCGAGCCTTCAATGAACACCTGGCGGCCTTTCGACAGATACTGCCCGCACGTTTCCGCTTGCTTGCCCCACACCACAATGTTGTGCCACTCGGTCCGTTCCTGCTTGTTGCCGTCCTGATCGGTCCAACGCTCGGTGGTGGCGAGGGAAAACCTCGCCAGCGCCCGCCCGTTCGCGGTGAACCGAACCTCGGGATCCCTACCCAAGTTGCCGACTAAGATGACCCTGTTGACCACGGCGCGGCGACGCTAACAGGGCTCCCGTGAGGTGTCAAGCACCGCTGGTCCCCCTGTTAGAAGCACTGGAGATGTCCGGGGGCATAAGCACCTAAAGATGTCCGCCTTAACCGGCTACGTCGTCGCCGATGGAGCGACGGATCTGGCAAGAGGTCAAGGCGATGACACGCAAG
>JBEKBJ010000024.1:0-50407 GCA_050015455.1 Binatia bacterium | reverse complement strand
CGTGCCACGGCCGCTACGGGTGCCCAAAGTCGAACTCCGTTCCCGGCCACGGTTCGTACCCTTGGCGGGCCTGGAGACATGAACGTTCAGTGTGACGGCACTCCGAGCCCCGTTTATCACGGCGGCGGTGCAAAAAAAGTGTGCGTGACGGTGCAGAATGATCCAACGCGCGGCAACGGCACCGTGGCTGCGGACCCGATAGACGTCTCAGTCACAGGCACGGGCATGCGCAACATTCGCATTGCGTATGTTATTAAATCGATGGAGGTCGGCGGCAGCCAGACGCACCTGGTGCAGGTGCTTCGTTTGCTGGATCGGCGGCAGTTCGATCCGGTGCTCTACTGTTTGACCGGCGAGGGCGTATTGCTGGACGCGGTGCAAGCGCTCGGGGTGCCGATTGTCAACGGGGGGGCGCGGCGCTTCAAGGGCTTGGGAGCGGCCGCCGCGGTCCTGCGCCTGGCGGCGTACCTGCGGCGTGAATCAGTCGACGTAGTGCACAACTACTTACTGCGCGCCAATGTGATCGGTTCGGTGGCCGCCCGCCTGGCACGCGTGCCGGTTGTGCTGTCGAGCAAGCGCGGTTGCCATGAGCGGCGCGGCTTCGATCTGGTCGCTGCCAAAATCGGCAATGCCTTGGCGGATCGCGTGACCGTCAACGCCGAGGCGGTACGCGACTTCGTGCATGCCAACGAACGCTGCCCGAAGCAGAAGATGGTCGTCATCCGGAGCGGCGTTGATACCGACCGCTTCCGACCGTTGGCAGGAACGGGCTTCAAGGCGAGCCTCGGATTGCCCGAGGAGCGGCCGGTTATCGGCGTTGTGACGCGGATGCGGGTGCGCAAGGGGGTCGAGGAGTTCATCCGCGCCGTCGGGCGGGTTCGGCAAGCGCATGCAGATGCGCACGCCGTGATCGTGGGAGAAGTGGATCTGGACGACGGTCTGCAGGCGCTGGTGCGCGGACTGGGCCTCGAGAACCATCTAAGCCTGTTGGGTCGGCGCAGCGATATGCCGGAAGTGCTTTCAGCCTTTGACATATTCGTGCTGTCGTCGCACGACGAGGGCATGTCGAACGCGATCCTGGAAGCGATGGCGATGGAGAAGCCGGTGGTCGCCACCGATGTCGGCGGCACCGGCGAGGTCCTGCGCCATGGCCGTAGCGGGCTGCTGGTACCGCCCAAGGATCCGGAGGCGCTGGCCGCCGCGATCAACGAGATGCTGGGGCAGCCGGCACGCGCCCGTGAGATGGGCCGCTTCGGGCGGCGCAT
The DNA here is from genome assembly GCA_050015455.1 of Binatia bacterium. GTDB lineage: Bacteria > Desulfobacterota > Binatia > HRBIN30 > HRBIN30 > JAGDMS01. The sequence goes on along the minus strand of JBEKBJ010000024.1, from coordinate 49,142 downwards.
TGTCGAAGAAGGCTTCTCGGCGCGCGCCATGGTGCGGCAAATGGAACAGTTGTACCTAGATCTGGCGGCCGAGCGAGGGTTGGCGCTTGCCAGCGCGGTGGGGACGGCACTGTAGGTGAAGGGGAGGAGGGGGCTATAATGGCTGATCGTCTGAATGTTGTGCTTGCGGTGGTGGGCTGCGCCCGGGCCGATCACGTTTCCTGTTACGGCTACGCGCGTGAGACGACGCCGTTTCTCGATCAGGCCGCCCGTGAAGGAGTGCGCTTCTCACGCATGATCGCGGCGTCACCGTCAGCGCTGCCGGCACACGCCTCGTTATTCACAGGGCTGTATGCTGTGAGTCACGGCGCCACGGAGGAGAACCCGTTTCTGTCGCCGCGTAACAAGACCCTTGCGGAATACCTCAGGGCCGCTGGCTACCGCACTGCGGCCTTCTGCACCGACCCGTGGGTGAGTCCGGAAACCGGGCTGGGCCGCGGCTTCGATGCGTTTTTCACACAGCGCTACCACAACGGCGTGGCGGCTCGTGCCGTCTCCTGGAGCCGCAGAGCCAGCGACCGGCTGTTGCGCCGCGGCGACTCGGGTGCGCGGCGGACGAACCACGCCTTAAGGCGCTGGCTGACCGCCAACGAGCGGCCGTTCTTCGCCTTCGTGCATTACAACGAGACGCATCTGCCGCTTCACCCTCCGCGGCCCTACGACCGCATGTATCTGCCGCACGGAGTGACGGCGGCGCGCGTGCGCGCGGTCAATCAGGACAGCGGCAAGTATCTCGCCGGCCAAGTGTATATGGGCGAGGAGGACTTCACCATTCTGAGGGCGCTGTACGACGGCGCGCTGCGCTACGCCGATATGCGCCTGCGTGAGGTTGCCGAGCTGTTGCGTGCTGCCGGCCAGTGGGAGCGAACACTGTTCGTCATCACCGGCAGCTACGGCGAGAACCTGGGCGAGCATGGCATGATCGGGCACAAGTGGGGCCTGTACGACACGCTGCTGCGGGTGCCACTGGTGCTGCGCTGCCCGTTGCACGTGCCGCAAGGCTACGTCATCGACGAGCTGGCGCAGACGACGGACATCGTGCCGACGGTCCTGCGCGTCCTGGACCTCCCGGTGGAGGACGGAACCGTGCACGGGCGGCCGTTGATCGAGCAAGGGCGTGCCACACCCGGCGTTGGTTTCGCGATAACGGAGCGCTTCCGCCCCAACTTGACACGGCTGCAGCAGCGCTTCCCGGGATTGGATCGGCGCCCATTCGACTTGCGTCAAAAGGCCATCCGTACCCGGCGAGAGAAGTTCATTTGGCAATCAGATGAAGCCAACCAGCTCTATGACGTGATCGCGAATCCGGATGAGGAGCGCAACCTCATCGACGACGAGCCGCAGCGCGCCGAGGCGTTGCGCCGCCAGCTGTTTGATTGGCTGGCCTCGGTCGAGCAGTTCGAAGAGGAACCGGCAGCAGAATTGGAGATGCCCATGCGCCAGCGGCTGCGGGGGCTCGGGGACATAGATTGAACGATAATGCGACCGCTTGGAATCATCGAACTGACCCAGCGGATTGCGTTGCCGGCGATGTTACTGCTCGGCCTCGCGCTCTATTGCTACCAACTGTCGTGGGGGCTTCCGAACGGCAATTTCTCGTGGGCGGCCGACGCCCTGGGACCGCTGACGGTGTTCAGCATCGTGCGCCGTTCGATCGCTCAATGGAATTCCGGGTGGTTTTACTTCAAATACCCGCTTGGCTACCCGTTGCTGCTGGCGGCATCGTATGTCCCCTACCTGGCCTCACTCGCGGCAACCGGTCAATTGCGGCATCTCACCCTGACGTACCCCTATGGCCTCTCACATCCGGAGTCTGCACTGTACGTCATGGCACTGCTGGGGCGGCTCGTCAGCGTGGCCTGCACAGTTGGGACCGTGGCGCTCACGTATGGTATCGGGCGACGCTTGTTCGATCGCGTGACGGCGCTGCTCGGCGCTTGGTTTGTCGCGACCGCATACCCCATCGTGTACTACGCGCACACCAGCAACCTGGATGCGGCATATGTCTTCTGGCTCGTCCTCACGCTGTGGGGGGCGCTGCTCGCGACTGAATCTGACCGCCGCTGGCCGTACGTGATCTGCGGCTTCGCTGCGGCGATGGCCGTCTCCACCAAGGAGCAAGGGTTTGCCTTCCTGTTGCCACTGCCGGTGTTGATCGCGGCCTATCGGGTGCGGACAGTACGAGGTGAACTCGGTTTCTGGCAGCGGTGGCGCCAAGCGGTCTGGAATAGGGCCACGCGCGCTGGGATCGCCGCGATGCTGATTACGGTCGCACTGGTCAACAATGCGTTGGCGAACCCGCATGGCTTCGCGAACCGGCTGCGCTATCTGAGCGGCCGGCCGGTGGCGGGCGTCGCGGCGCGTTTCGCGCCGCTGGAGTTCGGGTTCTTCAAGGGATTGCCAAAGGAATGGCAGTATGTGTGCCAGCTCAGCGATGCGCTGGAGAGCGGCTTCGGCCTGCCTTTGCTCCTGCTCGCGGTGGCGGGAGGCCTGTACGTCATCGTGCGCGGCCGGCGTGCCGCCGCGTACCTCTTGACCCCGGCGGCGGTGCAGTATTATCTCTCGCTCCGCACGCTCGACTTGATCACGTTGCGATATACGCTGCCTTTTCTCGTGATCGGCGGGTTGTGTGCCGGAGCGCTCGGCGTTGCGGTCGCACGGAGCTGGCGCGTGGGTGCCGTAGCCCTCGCCATCGTGTGTGCGTTGGGCTTGGCGCGCGCCGTCGAGTTGGACCTGTTGCTGCAACATGATTCGCGATACCAAGCCGAGCGATGGCTAGCCAGCCACGCGGTGGCGGCGAGCAGCATCGAGACGTATCAAAAGGCGGCGTATCTCCCGCGCCTCTCCGGATTCGATCATCGCGAGGTGCCGCTCGAGCAGCGCACGCTCGATGGCATCGAGCAGCGGCGTCCCGATTTCATCATCATCAGCTCGGCGGCAAAGAAGGGGATCACGCACCGTTGGAATCCGGATTGGCGACAGGGGCACACGCTGCTGATCGCAGGGCCTGGCGCGCCGGCCTTCCTGGGCGCGCTCGAGCGCGAACAGCTGCCGTACCGTCGCGTCGCTCGTTTCGAACAGCGGCCGATGCTGCTGCGCCTGCGCATCACAAGTTTGTGTCCGGAGATCTCCATATTTCAACGCGTGGCACTGTAGGGGGGGCGGTGCGGTCGGTTTGAGGCGCTTGTATGAAGGGAATCATCCTCGCCGGTGGGTCAGGGACACGGCTGTACCCGCTCACGCGTGCCGTGAGCAAGCAATTGGCGCCGATCTACGACAAGCCCATGATCTATTATCCGTTGTCGTCGCTCATGCTGGCCGGGATCCGACAGATCCTGGTGATCACCACGCCACACGAGCGCGAGAGCTTCGAACGCCTGCTGGGCACGGGTGAGGAGCTCGGTCTCCACATCGAGTACGCGGTGCAGCCCTCTCCCGAAGGCATTGCCCAGGCGTTTCTCATCGGGCGCGAGTTCATCGGGGCTTCCAGCATCACGTTGGCATTGGGCGACAACATCTTCTATGGCCACGGGTTTCCGGAAGTCTTGCGGGGCGCCGTGAGGCGCAACTCCGGCGCCACGGTGTTCGGGTATTGGGTGCGCGATCCGGAGCGCTACGGTGTAGTCGAGTTCGACACGGACGGGCGAGCTGTCAGCATCGAGGAGAAGCCGGCGAAACCGCGTTCTCAGTACGCCGTCACCGGCCTGTATGTCTATGACAACCGCGTCGTGGAGATTGCTGCCCGGCTGCGGCCCTCCGCCCGTGGCGAACTGGAGATCACCGACGTCAATCTCGCGTATTTGCGTGCCGGCAACCTGCGCGTTGAGAAGCTGGGGCGCGGCGTCGCGTGGCTCGATACGGGGACGCACGAGGCGCTCCTGCAGGCCTCCAACTTCATTCAGGCGATCGAGGAACGTCAGGGCCTCAAAGTCGCCTGCCTTGAGGAGATCGCCTTTCACGCCGGTTACATCACCGCGGATGAGGTCCTGTGTCTCGCGAAGCGCATGGAGAAGAGCGCGTACGGGCAGTACTTGCTTCGCCTGTTGGAACAGTCCCCGGAACCGTCCGGATTGTGAGAGGGCCCCCACCCGTGTCTCCAGATCTCCCGCCTGCAGGACGTGCGTCTGAGGCATTGGTGCGGGCGGCGGCGCTGTCGGCCACGCGTTGCACGGTCTGCGGCGGCGAAGGTTTCGTGTCGGCGTTCGGCAACGGCACCGTCCCGACTGCCGCACACGGGCAGCGCGAAGTCTACCGGATCACGCATAGCCATCGCGACCTGGTGCCTTCAGTCATGCGCTGCTGCGGCTGTGGCCTCGGCGTGTTGCCGGTGGCTTTGCGGGCCGTGACGGAAGCGACCTACGTGGAGGCCAAGGATCCATCGTACCTCGAACAGGCCGAGGAACGGGTTTACAACGCTGATCGCCTGCTCCAGGTGCTGCCTGCGGTTGGACGTTTGCTCGATGTCGGGTGCGCCTGCGGGTTTTTGCTCGTCGCAGCGCGCCAACGCGGCTTCACGGTGCAAGGCCTTGAGCCCTCTTTGTGGGCCGCCGATTATGCGCGCCGCGAGTTCGCGCTTGCGGTGTGGCGGGGGTCATTAGAGGAGGCGCCGTTCGAACCTGGTTCGTTCGAGGCGATCGTGCTGGCCGACACCATCGAACATCTCAACGACCCGCGTGGTGCGGTGGCCGCGGCCCATCGGTGGTTGGTTCCCGGCGGGCACGCGCTGTTGCTGACGCCCGATTTCGGAAGCTTCGTCGCGCGGCTGCTCGGGCAGCACTGGTGGGCATTGCTGGACGATCACTACTACTATTTCACGCGCGCTACGCTGCGGCGCTTGCTGGAGTCGGAGGGGTTTGTGGTCGAGCGGATCGCTGCCTTCGGCCGCGTCTTCCCGCTGTCCCATTGGATATTCAAGCTCTCGCAGTACAGCACGCGACTGCACACGGCGCTTCAAACGCTCACGCGCGCGATGCGTATCGAGCGGCTGCACTTGCCGCTGAATCTGGGAGATCAGATGGTATGCCTAGCACGGAAGCGAGCGGACTGAACACGATGCCGGCGGCGGATGTGGGCACGCGGCCAAAAGTGGTCGTGGTGATGCCGGCGTACAACGCGGCCAGGACGCTGCGCATGACGTACATGGAACTGCCGCGCGATTCCGTCGACATGGTCATCCTGGTCGATGATGGCAGCACCGACGACACGGTCAACGTGGCGCGGGAGCTCGATCTCAAGCTCTTCCTCCACGACCGCAACTATGGATACGGCGCCAACCAGAAGACCTGCTACGCCGAGGCGCTGCGTGCTGGCGCCGATATTGTCGTCATGGTCCATCCCGACTACCAGTACGATCCACGACTGCTTCCCGATCTAGTCCAGCCCATTCAGCTGGGCGAGACCGATGTCGTCCTCGGGTCGCGGCTGAAGAGTGGGTCAGCGCTGCGTAGCGGCATGCCGTGGTGGAAATACGTGTCGAACCGTTTCTTGACCGAGGTTGAGAACCGGGTCTTCGGCCTGAAGCTGTCCGAGTATCACACGGGCTACCGCGCGTACCGGCGCGAGGTATTGGAGACGGTGAACTTTGCGCTGAACGCGGACAAGTTCATCTTCGATCAGGAGATCATTGCCCAAGTCGTCGGAGCCGGCTTCCGCATTACGGAGGTGCCCGTGCCGACGCGCTATTTTGCCGAGGCGTCGTCAGCGAGCTTTTTGGCCAGCGTCCGTTACGGGCTCGGGATCATCTGGCTTATGGGCCGGTACCTCCTGCATCGCTCAGGGTACTGGCCGCAGCGCCAGTTCCAAAGTCTGCGCAGCCGCTATCGCGAGATCTCCAATCCGGCGGCGGGCGTCGTATGAACATGTCGCAGCTCACCGCTGGGGAGGGTTTCCGCACCGAGCACCTCTACACCATCACCCCGGTGGTCTATGAGCGGTTTGTAGCCGCCTTTGCCGACGCCAACCGTTTGCGCATCGACGATGGCTTCGCGCAGCGCCGCGGCTTCCCGGAGCGGGTGATGCACGGTGCGATTCTCAACGGGTTTATCTCTCACTTCGTTGGCGTACACTTCCCGGGAGACGGTTCGTTGCTGCACTCGGTCAGGACACAGTACAAGTCGCCTTGCCATCTGGGCGACCAAGCGCGGATTGAGGCCTCGGTGACGCAGGTGTCCGAGGCGGTCGGTGTTGTGACGATGGAGTTGGTCTTGACCAATCTCACGCGCAGTCGGGTTGCGGCCAAGGCCAAGGTGCAGGTCGGTGTTCCATGATGAAGACGCTCGTCACTGGCGTGCTCACGTCCTACACGCTTGGGATGCCGCCGGCGAAGCTGGCGACGTACGTGACCAGCAAGCACGCGTCGCTCGGCCTGACGAGAAGTATGGCAGTCGAATTCATTCGCTACGGCATTGGCGTCAATGCCGTGTCTCCCGGGATGACCCGAACGGGTTTCCTCGCTGACCTGCCGCAGCAGTTCATAGAGCAAGTAGAGGCCGCGTTGCCGATGGAACGGCTGGCAACGGCGGCGGAGGTCGCAGCGGTGATTCGCTTCTTACTCTCGCCGGAGGCGAGCTACATCAACGGCGCCAACATTCCCGTGTGCGGAGGGCAAGCATGTTGACCCCGGAAACGGCACGCTTGGGCTACACGGAGCTGCTGCGGGAGAGCAAGCGATGGGATTATTCTTGGTGCCACAAGACCGTGCGGCTGGCCATTCTGTCCGACGCGGCGGTGCCACAGTTGGTGCCGCTGCTGAAGGCCCTATCGGCACACAAGGGGGTGCGGGCGGAGATATATCTGGCTGAGCACGACTCCATTGAGCTGGAAGTGCTCAAGGCTGTTTGGGACGCGTTGATGGTCGTCGTCGGTGCGGAACTCACCCTGCGCTGGCTGAGTCCTCACATCTCGCCGCGGTGGTTCGGAAGCATCCGGAACCGCAAGCGGCCGTTTGGGGAAGGTCCGCCTACTCAGGAAGTCCTCTTGAACCGGGGGAGGTCCGGGTCGGGTTCACAACTACACGTGAACGACGTGGCCAGCGTGGGTGAGAGGATCGCCCTGATTCACTCTCAGCCTTGCTGAGTCCAGAGACGCCGTCACTTATGCCCTTCAATTCGCTCGAGTTCATCGCGTTCCTGATGGTTGTGGTGTCCGGGTATCATCTCTGCCCGCTGCGCTGGCGGCTGTGGTATCTGTTCGCGAGTTCGTATCTGTTTTACTGCAGCTGGAGCGTCACATTCGCTGGTCTCCTGCTGGCACTGAGCGGGTTCGCTTTCGTGGTCGCGAGCAAGATCGCTGCCGAACCCGTCGAGCGGCGGCGGCTGCGCTGGCTGGCGGGTGGCGTCATAGTGCTCTTACTCCCCTTAGTGATGCTGAAGTACGCGAGCATCCCCGGTGCTGCGCTTGCCAGGGCCATCCCAGGAATATGGAGCGCCTGGCTGACCGCCCCGAATGCGATCGCCGCGGTGGGCATCTCCTATTACACCTTCAAGCTGGTGAGCTATGTGGTGGACATTTACTGGCAACGACTCGAGCCGGCCAGGCGTTTCTTGAGCGTCGCCACCTACGCGGCGTTTTTCCCTCAGATCCTGAGCGGCCCGATTCAGCGCGCCGGCAGCTTTGGCGCCGAGATCGCGGCGTTCACGAGTGTAAGCCCTGAGCTAATGAGCAGCGGGCTTCGACTTATGCTCTTTGGATTCTTCAAGAAGCTGGTGGTGGCCGATCGGCTGGGCGTGGTCGTGGACCAGATCTTCACGCACCCACGCGCCTACTCCGGCGTAGTGCTGGCCGTGGGGAGCTACCTGTTCGCCATTCAGCTTTACGCGGATTTCTCCGGGATCACAGATATCGCTATTGGGACTGGCCGTCTCTTTGGCATATCGTCGCCGCGGAATTTCGACTGTCCGTTCTACGCAGAGAACATTCAGGAGTTCTGGCGCCGGTGGCACATGACCTTGACGAGTTGGCTATCAGAGTACTTGTTTACGCCACTACGGGTGGCATCACGCGCTTGGGGACAGGCAGGACTGGTAGCCAGCATCGTCATCAATATGGTGGCGATCGGCATGTGGCATGGCGCTGCGTGGACCTTTGCGGTATTCGGTCTGATCCACGCGACGTACATGGTTGCGTCTTCGTTGACGATGCGGCAACGGAAGCGCTGGCTACTTCGCTGGCGTGCCTGGCAGTGCGTACACGCGGTGCTCGGGCCCCTCATTACGTTCAACATGGTGGTGGCGTCGATGGTGTTTTTTCGCGCCACGACCGTGACGGATGCCTGGCATGTCGTGCACGGTGCGGTTGCCGGGCTCGTGGGTGCCGTGGTCAGTCACGGGCTGCACAGTGGGGGCACGGCTGGGTGGCATCATCTCAAGTGGAGTGCGGGGGACGTGGTTGTAGTGGCAGTGGCACTGGTGATCATGGAAAGTGTACACGTCCTCCAGCGGCGGCGGCTGCTTTCCCCCGTTGTGAGGGAAATACCCGGCTGGATTCGGTGGGCGGGATATTTCGCGCTCGGATTCGCCATCGTGATCTGGGGTGAATCCGGGTCTCAGCAGTTCATCTATGTCAGGTTTTAGAAGGAATACCGGAGGCGCCTTCGCACGATTGACGCCCGTCGTCGCCATCCTGCTGTTGGTACTTTTTGACGCCACATTCGACCTGTATTTTTGGCGGATTCCAAAACTTACAGGTGTCCTTACGGACTTCGGATACGAGTTCTTATCTACGGTCCATCAGCTGAAAAGAGGTAAGCCGGAGCAGGCGATCCGGGTGGTGGCCCTTGGCAGCTCCGTGGTGATTTCGTTCGATGCGTATCAGGTTGCGAATTTGATCGAGACGGCGGATCCTGCGGCACATCTCGATGTCAGCCGGCTGCTGCTGCCCGGGGCAAAGCCGTCGGACTACCGACTGCTTTGGGATGTCGAGGGCGAGGCCATGCAGGCTGACGTCGCCGTCGTGATCCTCAACTTGGGGGATTTTCTCAACCCAAGCTTCGAAGGGCGACTGAAGGAGCAGGTTCGGTACGTTCTGCCGCCGTGGCAGACGTTGGTGGAACGGCATGCATTCGTCGGGGGCGTCTCTGGCCAGCTCGACCTGGTGCTGGCTGGCGTCAGTCATTTCTATCGCTATCGGAAGCTCATCCGGTCCTGCATTCAGGACCACGTGAAGTTGGCGTTGCGCGGCTTGAGGCGGCACCGGCGCGTCCGCGGATACGGTCTCTATCCAGATGGGTACGCCCGCCAGCAGTTAGAGCTGCCGCTCGCCTACGTGCGGAACCAGACCCTGGAATACTACATAGATCCGGAATGGATCCACCAACAGGGCCAGGTGCGGCTGGAGTTCTCCGTCAACGGCACGCGCATCGCGGAACGGGTTGAGGCGGAACCTGGTTGGAAGCGGGTTGGTATCGGCGTGCCGACAACAGCGGGGGTCTTACGGGTTGTTGCCGACAGTGCGTGGACGCCGGGAGCTACGGAGGCTGGCCGTGACTTTCGCCTCTTAGGGGTACGGTTGCGGCAGCTCCTTCCTGCGGATCTGGCAAATGACAACGTGCGGACGGTGCGGTATACGCTCGTGGCACATCGGCAATGCAACGAATTTCTGCGAATGGGCGGCTCAGTCGGGCAGGAATTTGTCGACCGCTTGTGGCAGGCTGTTGCAGCCGACACGCCCTTCGGGCGGGAAATGCGAGGGTACCAGAAAGAGAAGATGGCGATTCGCCAGCAGGTTTTCGAGCCCCGTGGAGAGTATGCTGAAGTCGAGCGACTTGTCGCCGAGTTGTCACGGCAGGGAACGGCTGTTGCGGTAGTGAACAGCCCCGAGAGTCAGTTGATTCTGTCTATGTACCAGGACACGCCCTATTACCGCGCACACGTGGAGTTCTTGCGGGATCTCACACGGAAATACCCGGGAGTTCGCTTCTACGATCTGGCCTCTAGCCTCCCTGTGGAGGATTTTAACGACTGGCACCACGCCAATTACGTTGGCACGATCAAGCTCGGACCACAGTACGCAGAGATCGTCCAGCGCGCTGTGGCCGATAGGAGAATAGGGCAAGTGGTTGCTGACGGACGAGGCGGGGGTGCGGCTCCGCTGTCGGCGGCCCGGGGCTCTAAGGGGGGAGGACGATGAGCCCCGAGCCGCAAGCGGCGCGACAGCCCGATGGAGGGGCGGCGCTCACGGTGTGCGCGGCCGCTGGGGCGGCAAGTCTCGCCCTGCGCGCTCTCTATCTGAAGCAGTCGTGGCGCATCGATTTGTCGGTGCCGCAAGCGTTCGTAGCTGCCGAAGGCCAGATGGGTATCGTAGCACGCCACATCCTGCGGGGCGCACGCCTAGTGTTCCCCTACTACGGCTATTACCACGGGACTTTGGAATGTCACCTCGCGGCGCTGGCCTTTTGGCTGTTCGGAGAGTCGATGACGGTCCTGCGGCTCGTGCCGATACTGCTGGCGGTGTTGTGGGTGCCATTGACCGGGCTGCTAGCGGCCCGTTTATACGGCAAGCGGGCCGGGTACCTTGCGGCTGCGCTGATGGCGTTGCCTGCGCAGTTTGTGTTCGAATGGGGGTGCACGGCGTGGGCTGGGGACTCACGGATTGTGTGGTTGCTAATGGGTATGTACCTCCTGCTGTTGCTGCTTGAGCGTGTCACACGCCTCCGTGTCGCCGCGTTGGGCTTCGTCGCGGGCATTTCCGTCTGGGCCAGTCTGCTGTCGCTAGGGACGCTACCAGTCTATGCGCTGGCGTTGCTGATGTGGATACGTCTCACCCGCCGGCAGTGGGCGCTGCTGCTGATCGCCGGTGCGATGGGGATGGCCCCACTGATCTATGGGAACGTGCGGCAGCCCCTGATCTCTGTGCGTACCCTGGCGGCACGTACGCGCTGGTCGTTCGTCTTGCGCCATCGGCCGGCGCAGCGTGCCGAAGAAGAAGAGGCTCGCTTTTTTCAGTCCACTCCGCTTTTCCAATTGCTGGGGGCACAGCCGCGCCACGACGGCAAGTGGTCAGTGACGGGCAGCGCGTCAGCGCTCTTCCTTACCGTCGGCGCGCTGGCGGGTGGTTGGGTTGGCTACCGCAGGCGCCGCCGGGACCCGTTGGTCTTCCGCGGCGCTATGCTGATGCTTACCTGCTTCGGCGTGGGCGTGGCGTCAGGGCTTCCGGGCTTCTTTGGCGAGCCGGTGGCGCGCTACAGTATCACCCTTTACCCGGCTGCGTGCGTACTCGCTGCCGGATGGGTAGTGGGTGCGCGACCGCGCTTGGCAGTCCCTGTCGTTGCGTTGTTGGCTGTGGCGAATGCGGTACAGCTAGCCGAGCCGATTCACGCCGAGGCGCGGACACCAAACCATGTGATCATCGACGCAATACTTGAGCATGGACTGCATTACGGGTTCGGCGCTGACAACATGTATGACCTGGTATTCGACTCCGGAGAGCGCTTGATTATTGAGCCGGTCGAGTGGACCTGGGTGCCGCAGTATCACGACATGGTGCTGGCGGCCGAGCGGCCCTTTTATCTCTACCGCGAGGATCAACAGAGCAAAGTGTCGTATCAGCAGTTCATGGCCTACCTGGCAAAACACGGCATTCGATACCAGCGCTTCGACGTTGAGGATTACCACGTGCTCTACAACTTCGAACCGGTTGGGAGCATCACTGCGCATGCGATAGCAGAGATGCGGGACGAAATCCGTCGGCGCAAAGGCCGGGTGGCGGCGCCCGTCGGCGAACCAGGTGCTTCTGCCTGGGGCAAGACCGTCGGACTACTGGTTGGTTTTGGACGATGATTCGGGCACCGAAAGTCCGAACAGATGCACTGGGCATGAAGAAGCCCGAAATCCTTGGCCGCCGGCCGCTAGCAATTCTCGGGGGAGATGCTCTCTTTCCAGAACCGGTCTATGTCGCGCGGCCACGCGTTCCCGACACGACTCTCTTCGGCGGGTTGTTAGCGCGCGTTTTCAACTCGCACTGGTTTACCAACGATGGCCCCTTGTTGAAGCAACTCGAAGAGCGGTTGCGGCTGCGGCTGGGTGTCGAATTCTGCGCGGCGTTCTGCAACGGCACCATTGCGCTGCAAGCGGCGTTGCGCTCACTTGATCTCTCGGGCGAGGTCATCACCACTCCGTTCACCTTTCCAGCTACCGTTCATGCAATCGAATGGAACGGCCTGACACCCGTCTTCTGCGATGTCGACCGCGAGACCTACAACCTTGATCCCGCCAGGGCCGCCGAATTGGTGACCAGCCGCACCTCAGCAATTCTACCGGTACACGTGTTCGGTGAACCATGCGACGTAATCGGCATCCAGCGGTTGGCTGCAGAAAGGGGCCTGAAGGTTGTGTACGACGCTGCGCACGCCTTCGGGGTGTTGTATCACGGGAAGCCGATCGGCTGCTGGGGCGACCTGTCTATCCTCAGTTTTCATGCCACCAAGTTGTTTCACACCTGCGAAGGTGGCGCGGTCGTCGGCCCGCAGAACGCGCAGCTCCGCTCGCTCGCGTTGCTGCGCAACTTCGGCATCGTGGACGAGGAGGAGGTACGCGGTGTGGGGCTCAACGGAAAGATGTCGGAGCTGCACGCCGCGATGGGGCTTTCCCTGCTCGACCTGGTGGGCCAGGAGATCGAGGCGCGCGGACGCCTAGCGTCCCGCTATCGAGCAGGGCTCTCGGGTGTGGAGGGACTCACGTTCCAGCACGTCGCTGCCGAGACCACCCGCAATTACGCGTACCAGACGCTTGAGGTCGATGCAGAACGGTTCGGTCTCTCGCGCGACGAGCTGCATCTGGCACTACGCGCCGAGAACGTTATCACCAGAAGATATTTCTACCCACTTTGCTCCGAAAACGAGAGCTATCGCCACCTTCCCTCCGCGCAGCCCTCCCGGCTGCCAAATGCGCATCGGCTGGCAGCTCGTATCCTTTGCCTGCCGCTATACGGAGAATTGATGCCAGAGGAAGTGGACGGCATTGTGGACTGTATTGTCGCGATCAAGAAGGCCGGTCCGAGAGTTCGGAGTGCCTTGGGGGATAGCAGACGGTGAATGCTCTGGATCAACAGGCTGTACCAACGACGGCGCTCGTCTCGGTCGTCATCCCTGTCTATTTCAACGAAGAGAACATTCCGGTCACTTGGGCGGCCCTCGAATCTAGCCTGAGCCAGTTGCCGACCGACTACGACTGGGAAGTTGTCTTCGTGGACGATGGTTCGGGAGATCGGTCATACGAGAAGCTCTTGGAGGTTGCGGCGGCGGTGCCGGCACGGGTGCGTGTAGTGAAGCTGACCCGAAACTTCGGGCAGGTCGCGGCAGTGCTGGCCGGCTTTCGCCAGGCGCGCGGCGACTGCTGCGTGGTCATGTCTGCCGATCTCCAGGATCCGCCCGAGTTGATCCTGGAAATGGTGCGCCGCTGGAGCCGCGGAACGCGCAAGATCGTGCTGGCGACGCGAATGCAGCGTGAAGATAGCTTCGTCGCGCGTTGCACCTCGCGGACCTTCTACCGGTTGATGCGCCGGTTCGCGATCCCCAATATGCCGGATGGTGGATTCGACTTCTTTTTGGTCGACCGGCGAGTCGTCGACTGGGTGAACGCACTGGAAGAGAAGAACACCTTTCTGCAGGGCCACATATTGTGGACAGGGTTCCGGCCCGAGGTGATCGGGTACACCCGGCGCAGACGCGAACTCGGTCGGTCACGATGGACCCTGTCGCGCAAAGCCAAGTACTTCGTGGACGGCTTCGTCACCTATACGGTGGCGCCGATCCGGTTGATTAGCGCCGTCGGTTTGGGCGTCTCACTTCTGAGCTTCGGATACGCCACACTGATCTTCTTCCTGAGGCTCGTCTGGGGTCTTCCGGTGAAAGGCTGGGCACCGATCATGATCTCCGTCTTGATGCTCTCCGGGGTGCAGTTGTTGACGTTGGGGATCATCGGCGAGTATCTGTGGCGGAGCTACCACGAGACCCGCAAGCTGCCGAACTACGTGGTGGAGTCCGTAGTGAACCTGCCACCGGTCGCAGGGGCTGGTGAGTGAGATACAGAAGGTCGTGATCGTCGGCGCGGGCGGGCACAGCTGCTGATCAGCCACGGCGAAACACCATGACTTTCCAATTGCCTATACAAGACCATGCATTGGAGCACATCTCAGAAGAGGAAGCCCTTCGCATCGAGGACACATTGTGGTGGCTGCGTGGGCGCAAGGCTATCATCAAACGATATATGGTTCGTGCCGCGGCTCGTGGTCAGTCATGTCAGTCGCCGACAATTATGGATATTGGTTGCGGATCGGGTGGCAACTTAGGGGTTCTAGCGGACTTTGGCCGCGTCATCGGCGTGGAGCCATCTGAAACACTAGCGCATCGCGCCAGGAAGAGGTGCATTGCTGAGGCCATTTTCAGCCAAGATGTTCGTGATCTGAATGAGTGCCACGAAGTGGATATCTTTACGATGTTTGACGTTTTGGAGCATATTAAACACGACTCGGAGTTTCTCGGTCAGTTGCGTGACAAAGCAGCACACCCACACTACCTACTCATAAGTGTTCCCGCGTGCCAATTTATGTTTGGTGACCATGATCGCCTATTGCATCACCACAGGAGATATTCATCGAAAATGTTGCGTCAGGCGCTGGAGGAAGCGGGTTATCGGGTTCGAGAAATGAGCTACTTCATGTTCCTTCTGTTCCCGCTCGCATTGCTGGCCCGCATGAAGGATCGATTCATGGCGATGCTAGGCAGGAAGCGTGCGACCGTTGAACTCGGCGATTTGCCGCATTACTTGGGAACCCTGTTTTCATTGACCCTGAGAATCGAGGCGCTTGTTTCGAAGAAGATGCGATTCCCTGTTGGATTGTGGCTGTTTGCTTTGGCCGCAAGTCCCGATGATAGGTAGTCGCCAGACGGGTGCTAGAAAGGAGCGCTGACAAGCCGCTTCTCGGATTCACATAGAAGCGCCTGTTTACGGTCATGTGGAACTGCGACATCGCCGTCGGGGAGTGGCTCAAGCGCAGCACGCTGAGAAAGGCGTTGGGCCCGCGGGTTCGCGTGGTGGGCGGAGCAACGCTTCGCAGTAGACCCCCGTTGCCGACGTTGTCGCAGCCGTTCAACGGATCTGGCCGGCCTGGTGGTCCGTGAGCGGACGGCGAACGTGCCCCATCCGGCTCGGTATGGTGATCGGGCAGCTCAGCGCGGGTGGGGCCGAGGGGCAGTTGTGGATGCTTTGCCGCGGGCTGGACCGCCGGGCGGTCGCGCCGGTGGTCTATTGCCTGAGTGACCGCACGCAGCCGTACGGTCCGCTGATCGAAGCCACCGACGTGCCCGTGCGCATCATCAGCGGCAGCCGTGTGGCGCGAGTTCGGGCGCTCCGTTGGTGGCTGGAGCGTGATCGAATCGATGTGGTGCACGCCTGGTTGTTCATTGCCAATGCCTTCGCCTGGCTGGCGAATCGGCGCGCGCAGCGCCCGCTGCTGACGTCGGCGCGCAACTGCAAGCGGCAGGGACGCCTGTTGGACTGGCTCAACCGCCGCGCCTTCGCGGCGAGTGACGTGATCGTGGCCAACTCGCAGGAGGTCGCGCGCTACATCGCGCGTGAGTATGGGGCGCCGCCGGAGCGTACGACGGTGGTGTACAACGCGATCGAGACCGACCGCTTCACCTGCAGCTGCGGGCCGCATGCGGATGGGCCCTGTGTGGCGATGGTGGGGCGGCTGGTGCCGCAAAAGAATCCGCTGCTGTTCGTGGCCGCGGCCGCAGCGGTGCGAGCGCAGATTCCGAACGCGCGATTCGTATTGATTGGGGGCGGGCCGCTGCGTGCCGAGGTCGAGGCTATGGTCACGGCGGCGGGTTTGCGCGAGTGTTGCGCGGTCATAGGCGAACGGCACGACGTGCCCGAGTTGCTGCGCCAGGCGGACCTGTTCTGGCTGACGTCGGACTGGGAAGGGTTGCCGAACGTGGTGCTCGAAGCGATGGCGTCCGGCCTGCCGGTGGTGGCGACGGACGTGGGCGGCGCGCGCGAGCTGGTGCGCTCGGGCGAGGACGGATTTCTGATCCGCGCCGGCGATCGTGACGCCTTGGTTGCGCACTCGGTCGACCTGCTGACGAACCCAGTCAAGCGGCACCGCTTGGCCCGCGCGGCCCGCGCCCGCGCCGAAGAGTTTTCCACCGTCCGCATGGTGAGCGCGTTGTCTCAGCTGTACGACAAGACACTCGGCCGGAATCATTAATGCAGACCCTGCCCCCCGTGTCGGTCGTCATTCCCATGCGGAACGAAGCGGCGCACATTGCCTACTGCATCGATTCCGTGTTGGCGCAGGACTACCCGCCTGATGGTCTGGAGGTCATTGTGGTCGACGGCGATTCGAACGACAATTCAGCCGAAGTGCTGCGCGCTTATGGTGAGCGGCTGCGCGTGCTGCGCAACCCCTCGCGCATAGTGCCGACGGCGATGAACATCGGTATCACGGCCGCCCGTGGCGAGATCATCGCGCGGGTGGACGCGCACACGGTGATCGCGCCGGACTACATCCGCATCGGTGTGGAGACGCTGCAGCGCACCGGCGCGGATAACGTCGGTGGCCCGATGCATGCCGCCGGTGGCGGGCAGTGGGGGACCGCGATCGCGTTGGCCATGGGGTCGCGCTTCGGCATCGGGGCCTACTTCCATTTCGGGACGGCCGAACGTGACGTCGGCACTGTGTACATGGGCATGTATCCGCGGCACGTGTTCGAACGAATCGGGCTCTTCGACGAAGAGTTGGTGCGCAACCAGGACGACGAGCTGAACTACCGCTTGCGCAAGGCGGGCGGCCGCGTGTTCTTCACGCCGCACATGCGGTCGCGGTACCAGAACCGCCAGAGCGTGAGCGCGCTGGCGCGGCAGTTCTTCCAGTACGGCCTGTGGAAAATCCGCGTGCTGCAGAAGCACCCGCGGCAAATGAGCGTGCGTCAGTTCGTGCCGCCGTTGTTTGTGCTAACCGTTGTGACCACAGCGCTCGTGGCGCCGTGGAGCGCGGCGGCGGCACGGCTCTTCGTCGCCGTCATCGCGGCGTACGCGGTCGCCTTGGCCGCAGCGGCGGCGGCCGTGGCCGGGCGCCACGGTTGGCATCACATGGGGCGGTTGGTGGCCGCTTTTTCGACCATGCATTTTAGTTGGGGCAGCGGTTTCTTGGCCGGCGCGCTGCGGTTTGCGCACCGCTGGCTATCTGAGGAGCCGCCGCCGCCGCAACTGCGACGGGCTGCGATTGCGGGCCGTGAGTTGGCGGGCGCCGCATCTGCGGAATAGGCATCCCAGAACGTAACCGGTTCAGAGGAGGGGGCATATGAGAACACGAGAGAAACTCACACTCGAGGAGAAGTTTGCTTTGGCGCTGGAGTTGATCAAGCGGACACGCAGCCTGGATGAGATCCGCCTCCACTACCGCGTCAGCCACACCACCGCGTACAAGATCCGCAACACCTTCCTTGAGGGCGGGCGTACGGCGCTGAGCGGTGAGCGCAAAGCGCGGCAGAACGAGGATTTGGAGACGCGGGTCAGGGCGTTGGAGTCGCTGTTCGGCAATGCTGATGAGGACGGTAGGCGCGCCCGCAGACCCCTGGCGCGGGTAAAACGCGCGCCCCTGGACAGCGAGGGCTTGGTCCGCGAGCAGAGAGCTGGCAAATAGAGGCTCGATAGTAGTAAGAGCAGAAAGTTGACCAAGGAGACGAAATGTACCTGGTTACCGGCGGCGCCGGCTTCATCGGTTCGAGTATCGTGGACACCTTGGTGCGTAGCGGTGAACGCGTGCGTATCCTTGACGACTTCTCCACCGGAAGCCTCGACAACTTGGCCGAGGTGAAAGATCGAGTTGAAATCATCGAAGGCGACCTGCGCGACATGGCCGCGGTTCGGGGCGCGGTCTCCGGCGTGACGTACGTGCTACATCAGGCGGCGCTGCGCTCGGTACCGCGCTCGGTCGATGATCCGCTCAGCACCGACGAGGTGAACACCCACGGCACGCTGCAACTGCTCCTCGCGGCTCACGAGGCCAAGACCGTACGCCGCCTGGTGTATGCGTCATCGTCCTCCTGTTACGGGGACTCTCCAGCGCTGCCGAAGGTGGAAGACCAGGTGCCGTCACCGATCTCGCCCTATGCTGTCGCCAAGCTGGCTGCGGAGTACTACTGCCGCATGTTCACGCGGCTGTATGGGTTGGAAACCGTCAGCTTGCGCTACTTCAACGTCTTCGGCCCGAGGCAGAGCCCCGAATCGAAGTACGCTGCCGTGGTCCCGCTCTTCATCCGCGCCGCGCTCCGCGACGAGCCGCTGATCGTGCACGGCGACGGCGAGCAGTCGCGCGACTTCACCTACATCGACAATGTCGTGCAGGCGAATTTGAAAGCTTGCACGGCGCCCGGCGTCGGCGGCGAAGTGTTCAACATCGCCTGCAACACGCGCCACTCGGTCCTCGAGATTGCGCACACCGTCGAGAAGCTCCTCCGCCGTAAGGTCAAGATCGAGCACACCCCGCCGCGCCCCGCCGACGTCCGCCATACCCAGGCGGCAATCACCAAGGCGGAGCGCCTACTTCAATACCGCCCCACGGTCGGCTTCGAAGACGGCATGCGCCGGACGTTCGAGTACTTGCGGGCGCAGCTGAATGACGTCGCGCGCGCCGCACGCAGCGTATCCTGAGCGCCACCGACATTTCCAGCCATTACCGCCACTGCCGATCTGCCGGCAGCCGCGGATCCACACCGAATTCCTATCCCTGTCGGTCCTTCACGGCCTTGAGTAAAGCCCTTCTGTCAATCTTTCCATTAACATTAAGAGGGAACGCGGTAATATTGTGAATTTCGGAAGGGATCATGTATTTAGGAACCTTGGTCTCGAGATATCTCTCGATCTCCTCAACCCTGCCCGGGAAGTTCTCAACAAAAAGATGAATCATGACGTGACCGGCATCGGAACCGTCGGACGCTACAGCGGCGACATTGTTTGTGCTAGCAAACTCCCGTGCGTGATGTTCAATCTCGCTAAGCTCAACCCGGAAGCCCTGGATCTTGACCTGATGATCGAGCCTTCCCGCGAACATGAAATCACCCTCCCCGTCCACAAATGCAACATCGCCCGTCCTGTAATATCTCCTCTCGACACCATCCTCAAGAAGGGTAAAGAAGGCCTCCCTATTCTTTTCGGGGTTCCTCCAGTAGCCATCAGTCAGCTGGAAACCGGTCAAGCAAAGCTCTCCTTTCTCTCCCCGCCTAACGGGCTTGAGGCTCTCGTCTACCACGGTGGCAGCCATATTATCCATCGGCTTGCCGATGCAAACAATGCTATTGAAGTTCTTGATGCTCCCCTTGCGGCTCATATCGTACGCGAGGCAGAAGATGGTCGCCTCGGTTGGACCATAAACATTCTGCACGCGTGCATTTGGAACACACTTCATCCAGTCAGAAGCGACATCCGCATAAAGAGCTTCACCGCAGAACATGCTATATCTCATGTCTGGGAGCCTGATCTCGTCAAGGTAAGGCCGGAGATGCGCGAGGATTGACGGAACCATCAAGGCAACGGTTATCCTCTGTTCGTCAAGGAGGGTGTAGATATCGGCATATTTTATACCACCAGGTGGAACGGTATAAACACACGCACCCCTGCAGAGGGGTGCAAGATAAGACATCAATGAAAGGTCAAATGTCAGATCGAACATCTGAAGAACCCTGTCGTTCTCGTTGATATCGTATCCCAAGGCGATGAAGGCATTCATGAATTCGTACAAATTCCTTCGGGATAGGGGCACTCCCTTGGGAACACCGGTACTGCCGGAGGTAAAAAGCAAATACGCGAGATCGCTTTGCCGTACCTCGGGGAGAGAAAGAGTAACTTCGGAATGCTGAAGCTCGGAGGTAGTGATGAACTGTATGCCCCGGGACTCACAATGGGTGCGTATGTTCGTGTCGTTGACGCTGGATAGGAGAGTCTTGATCTGCGCCTGTTCAATTATGGATACGTTCCTGTCGAGCGGGTTCGCGGGGTCGATGGGGACGAAGGCGAACTTTGTAAAAAGGACCGCAACTGCGGAGCAGTAGGTTTCGAAGTCGTCGTAGGTTAGGAACCCGATCATGCGCTCGGACGGTAATGCGTGTTGTTCGATAGCTTTTCTAATCCGCGAGACAGTTTGACCCAAGTCGTTATAGCTGAAGAAGGTATTGCGTATGAAAAACGCAGGCCTTTGACGGAACTTGTCGATTGAAGCCTTGATCTGAGCGAGCATCCCTTAACTCCGCACAAAACGACTTTGAGAAACAGAGGCACGGCGGCAAGTGGCAAGTCGGGGAGGGGGGGTATCGGTTGGACCACAGATTGCAGAGGCCATGGGAGAGCTTCCTACGTAGCTTTAGCGGCAAGCTTCGAGTCTATGAGTCTCTGGAGCTGCCCGATGTTCTTGACCTTGAGTATCTCAAGGCTCTTGAATTTAACGGTGTATTCTTTTTCAATAGCAAGGATAACATTGATGTGACTAAGGGAATCCCAGTTGGGTACCATAGTGGCTGTTGTTTCGTCCTGTATATCAAATTCAGGTACAGCAAGCTCATTGAGGATTACAGATTTGAGTCTGTCGGAAACCATGCTTACTCCTTGGGGGCGTTAATCAGGGAGTCGCGTCATCGAGGCATTTCCATGGCCGTTGATCCATGGAGTTAGGGGAAGCGCGGGTGTGGCCCGGGCTGCCTGTGCTGGAAGGGCGCTTCGGGCATCAGAGATCGCGCTCCCACAACAGGCGTCCTGAGCCGGGGAACCAGCGGCCGAGCTCAGGGTTTTGCGACGAAGCTCGGCTTTTGACGGCAAATCCGGCGTGGCGGAGGGCGTTGCCGCTCGCGACGTTCTCGAGAACCGTGAGCACTTGCGCCCGGCGCACGGTCGGGTGCGTGCGCCGGCACTCGGCGAGCGCGTAGGCGATCATGGCCCCGGTGATGCGGCGGCCACGCTGCGCGGCGGGAACGAAAATCGATTCGATCTGCAATGTTCCCGCCTGGCGCGGGATGTCGACTTCGGCGACCAGGCGCAGCGGCGCTTGCGCCTGCGCCCAGCGGGTCGTCCCCAACTGTTCGACAAGCAGCGTCGCACGCAGGAGGTTGCTCGGGCCCTCTTCGCCCTCGACCCAGGTCGCCAGCGCGCCCACCGGCGTCGGGCCGTCACACGCCAGCACGAAGCTGCCGCAGCAGAGCTCACAGACGGGAACGTCTTGGTCCAAGATCGCACGAAGCAAGGCGCGCACCTCAGGTTCGGAAAGGCCGAAAACTGATTCGTACATCGCGCGCGGCGTGCCCGAGCGCTCGGCCTCGAGGATGGCTTGGGTGATGAAGTCCACGTCCTGCAAGGTCCCCTGCCGAAACGACAGGCCGGGGCTCACTTGGCCGTTGGACGCTGGGGTGTCGATCGTCGGCGGGTTCATCCTCCGGTGTGCCTCGGTTGCACCACCTCTTTTACGTTATTCCTGGCGACGGGATAGTAGACCAGCTCAGCTATACGCGCAAGGGAAAGGACGACGCGAAAGGACAACAGGAAAGGACGACGCGCTTCGGCAAGAGGGCGTGTATCTGGCTGCCAGAGGCGCAGGCTCTATTGGCTTAAATCTCGTGGACGCGTTGGCGCAGCAGGCGAAAGCCGCAGCCGTTTCCTCGCGGCTTACACGAACGGAGAGAGGTCAAATTGACTTCGTTGCCGCGACCGGATACGGTGCCGGTCGTTTTGAGAGGTACGTGACGTGAGCATACTCGTGAATAAAGCGACAAAGGTAATAACCCAGGGAATCACCGGCGCCACGGGGCAGTTTCATACGCACGCCTGCCGCGAGTACGGCACCCAAATGGTCGCCGGTGTGACGCCCGGCAAGGGCGGCACCGACTTCGAGGGCATCCCGATCTTCGATACCGTTGGCCAGGCCGTAGCGGCCACCGGGGCAAACGCGTCGGTCATCTACGTGCCGCCAGGCGGCGCCGCCGACGCCATCATGGAAGCCGCGGATGCCGGTTTGGCGCTGGTGGTCTGCATCACCGAGGGCATCCCGGTACTCGATATGGTGCGGGTGAAGCGCTATCTGCAAGGGCGTCCGACACGCTTGATCGGACCGAACTGCCCCGGCATCATCACCCCTGGTGAATGCAAGATCGGCATCATGCCGGGCTATATCCATACGCCCGGCAGCATCGGCGTGGTGTCGCGCAGCGGCACCTTGACGTACGAAGCGGTGCATCAACTCACCAACCTCGGCCTCGGGCAGTCGACCTGTATGGGCATCGGCGGGGACCCGATCATCGGCACGGGGTTTATCGATGTGCTTGAGCTGTTCGAAAAGGACTCGCAGACCGCGGGCGTGATCCTCATCGGAGAAATCGGCGGCTCGGCGGAAGAGCAAGCCGCCGAGTTCGTGCGCGCGCACATGACGAAGCCGGTGGTTGCGTTCGTGGCCGGACAGACGGCCCCTCCCGGCAAACGCATGGGACACGCTGGCGCGATTATCGCCGGTGGGCGCGGCACCGCCGCGGACAAGATCAAAGCGTTTGAGCGCGCCGGCATCCGCGTCGCCAAGAGCCCGGCCGAACTCGGCAGCACCATGGCGGCAGTCTTGGCGGAGCGTAAGTAGTGATCGAACAGACCCTGTCCATCGTCAAACCCGACGCGATGCGCAAAGCGGTGCTCGGCGATATTTTGCGCCGCTTTGAGAACGCCGGGTTGCGCATCGCTGCGGCCAAAATGGTGCACATCACGCAAGACACAGCGGCGCGCTTTTACGTCGTGCACAAGGACAAGGGCTTCTACCGCACCCTTACGAGCTTCATGTCTTCCGGGCCGATCTTTGTCTCCGTGCTGGAAGGAGAGCACGCCATAAGCAAGAATCGCGAGATCATGGGGGCGACCGATCCTGCCAAGGCCGCTCTCGGAACAATCCGGCGTGACTTCGGGACCAACGTCGAGCAGAATGCAGTACATGGCTCTGACGCGCCCGACACCGCACGCTGGGAGATCGGGTTCTTCTTCGGCCAGCTCGAAATCCACCCCGGCTGAACCAGCGGGCTCTGGGTGCATACCACTGAGCCTTCCAGCGCTGCGCGCCTGGATCGCCGAGCACGGCTATCCGAACTATCGGGTTGCGCAAATCCTCGCCTGGATCTACCGGCGACGCGTCGCCGACTTCGCTGCCATGAGCAACCTGTCGCAACACCTGCGCGCGGCGCTGGCGGATCATTTTGTTATTCCGCGCCTCACCCCCGCGCTCGTTACCGCATCGAAGGATGGGACGCGCAAGCTGCTCTTCCAGCTCGACGCCGACGCCGCAAGCGGCCACGCCGCAAGCAGGCATGCCGCGATCGAATCCGTTCTCATTCCCGACCCACCTCGGCTGACGTTGTGCATTTCCTCTCAGGCGGGCTGCGGGATGGGCTGCACCTTCTGCGCCACGGCTCGCCTGGGGCTGTTGCGCAACTTGTCGGCCGAAGAAATCGCCGCGCAAGTCGTAGCTGCTCAGGAGCAAATCGAGCCTGGCGAGCACATCAGCAACATCGTTTTCATGGGCATGGGCGAGCCGCTTGCTAACTACGGCACGGTCGTGCAAGCGATCGAGATCCTGACTGCTGAATGGGGCCTGGGATTCTCTCCGCGGCGGATCACGGTATCGACCGTCGGACTCGTGCCCGCGATGCAGCGCCTGGTGGCTGATACGGCCGTGAACCTCGCTGTTTCGCTGAGCGGCACGACCGAAGCGCAGCGAGCCAAGCTGGTGCCGATTAATCGGCGCTACTCACTGCAAGCGTTGGTGGCGATGTGCCGCGCTCTCCCGATCCCGCAGCGCCGCCGCATCACCTTCGAGTACCTCTTGCTCGCGGGCATCAATGACTCGCTCGAGGACGCTGGCCGTCTCGTACGGCTGCTGCATGGCATCCGCTCGAAGGTAAATCTGATTCCGTTCAACGGGTTCCCGGGCGCGCGTTACGCGTGCCCGTCGGAGACGACCATCCGCTGTTTCCAGGAGCGGCTGCTTGCTGCCGGCACGCACGCTACCATCCGGCAAAGCCGCGGACGTGACATCCAGGCCGCCTGCGGCCAACTCGCGCTCGCCAGCGCTAGGACACCATCGCATCGGAGTCAGTCGGACACGCTGGACGGCAGCCTCGGGCGGCAGCGAGTTGAGTCGTCGCGGCCGACCGAGTAGATGGTTGACGCAATGTTCTGGGGACGGTGGGCCGTGTGGAGATGGCCGCCGGTCTGAGACCGGCGATTATTCACAAATAGAGGTGAGAGGTGAACACAGTCGGCGTGATTGGTGGCAGTGGGTTGTACGACATGCCCGGGCTTGAAGAGGTCGAGCGCCTGCGACTGACGACACCGTTTGGCGATCCGTCCGACGAGTTCGTGTGCGGCACTCTGGCGGGCCTGCGCTTGGTGTTCTTGCCGCGCCACGGGCGAGGACACCGCATCCTCCCCTCGGAGGTGAACTTCCGCGCCAACATCTACGGGATGAAGCAGCTCGGGGCCGAGTGGGTCATTGCGGTAGCGTCGGTCGGCAGCTTGCGCGAGGAAATCGCTCCCGGCCATCTGGTCGTTCCGGACCAACTGTTCGATCGCACCGTTCATCGCGCCAGCACGTTTTTCGGCAACGGCATCGTGGCGCATATCCCGTTCGCTGATCCGTTCTGCCCGGTGGTCAGTGCGGCGCTGGTTGGCGCGGCGCGGCGCGTCGGCGCCGCTGTACATCCGCGCGGCACTTACGTGTGCATGGAGGGCCCGCAATTCTCGACGCGCGCGGAATCGCTCTGGTACCGCCAACGGGGTGCGGCCGTGATCGGCATGACCGCGCTGCCGGAGGCAAAGCTGGCGCGCGAGGCCGAGATCTGTTTCGCGACGCTGGCGTTGGCGACCGATTACGATTGCTGGCACGAGACCGAAGCCGACGTGTCGATCGCCGATGTCCTCCGCATTCTCCATGAAAACGTGGCCACGGCGCAGCGGGTCATCGCTCAGGCGGTGCGGGATCTGCATGCGCCGCGGACGTGCGCGTGCGCCCGGGCGCTGGAGCACGCCATCATCACCGACCGCGCGTGCATCCCGGACACCATTAAGCGCGATCTCGGTCTCATCATCGGTAAGTACGTGGCATGAAGGCGCGTATGGCAGATCGCTGATGGCTTATCGCGGCGAACACGGTGAGCGATACGCGATCAGCGACAAGCAGGAGAGGCCCCGGTGAGCATCCTCGTCGTTGGCTCGGTGTTTTTTGATTCCATCGAGACGCTGCATGGCAAGGCCGATAGGGCGCTGGGCGGGGCGGCGACCTATTTCGCCGTGGCTGCCAGCTTCTTCGCGCCGGTGCGTATGGTAGCCGCGGTGGGAGAAGACTTCCCGTGTGAGGAGTTGGACTTTTTGTCGCGCCGCGGCATCGATCTGGCCGGTTTGCAGATCCGACCGGGACTGACCGGCTCTTGGGCTGGGCGCTACCACGAAGACATGAATCAGCGCGACACCTTGCAGCTCGACCTCAACGTGTTCGCCGATTTCCAGCCGCAAGTGCCGGCGAGCTATCGCGACGCGCAATACGTGTTTCTCGCCAACATCGATCCGCGCCTGCAAGCGATGGTGCTGGATCAGCTAGCCGCCCCGGGCCTGGTCGGCTGTGACACCATGAATCACTGGATCAGCGGCTCGCGCGGCGAATTGGAACAACTGCTCGGACGCGTCGATGTGCTGGTCATCAACGATGAGGAAGCGCAGCTGCTGAGCGGCGAGCGCAACGTGGTGCGGGCGGCGCGGCGCCTCCTGGCGATGGGACCACGCCGCGTGTTGATCAAACGCGGAGAATACGGTGTCATCCAGTTCTCAGCCGATTCCGTGTTCGCGGTTCCCGCCTTCCCGCTGGAAGAAGTGTTCGACCCGACCGGTGCGGGCGACAGTTTCGCGGGCGGCTTCATGGGAGAGCTGGCGCGTTCGGGTGACACGTCCGAGGCGGGACTGCGCCGCGCCATCGTCTATGGTAGCGTCATCGCCTCGTTTGTGGTGGAGGACTTCGGCATGAGGCGCTTGCGCGCGCTGACGCCTGAGTTGATCGAGCGCCGCTTTCGCCAGTTCATCAGCTTGACCGATGTCAATGGCAACTGAGTTTCTGATGGGTCGTGCAGCCGTGATAGGCGACCCTGGTTCTTGATTGTGGGTATTTCTGACTCTAATCTGGTTACGTGTGTTTAGAATATATGCTGCCCCTGGGTGGCGTGACGTCTTAGGTATATCGTACGTACGAGCGGAGGCGTTCTTGGCCGGCCGCGCTTGCACGGCGTTTCAGCGGGTGGGAGGCCAAAGGTGACTGTGATGAATCGTGACGGCATGCGTGAGTGCGCGCGCGCGCACCTGTTGGCGAGTGCCGAAGTGAAAGGCCACGTGGCTGCGGCGTGCTTGGGTGAGATTGTCGCGGCGGCCGAGATGATGATCCAGACATTGCGGACAGGTGGCAAGGTGATGCTCTGTGGCAACGGCGGGAGCGCGGCGGATTCGCAGCACATCGCTGCCGAATTCACCAACCGCTTGAGCGCCGACCTGCCAAGACCGCCCTTGGCGGCCTTGGCGCTGACCACCGACACATCCTTTCTGACGTCGAACGCCAACGACTACGGCTTCGAGCACGTCTTCGAGCGCCAGGTGCAGGCCTTGGGTCGAGACGGGGATGTCCTTATCGGCATCAGCACCAGTGGCACTTCGCGGAACGTGGTGCGCGCGGTGCAGTGCTGTCGGGAGTTGCACATCAAGACGATCGGCCTGCTAGGGGGCAACGGAGGCGAAGTACGTCCACTGGTGGACGTCGCTATTGTCGTACCCAGCACGAATACCCAGCACGTTCAGGAAGCCCACATCACTATTGGACACATCGTCTCCGAGCTGGTAGAGGAAGCGTTGTTTGGACAGGCTCGCGCGTGAGGGAGCCGAGAAACTATGTTGTGTCGCAGCGCATCTGACGCGTGGTTACGGAGTCCGCCAGGAGATCGGACAGCCCATTGCTGAGGGACAAGCGCTGCCAAGGAGATGTCGAGGGCGGCAGTGCTGTCCGAATGAGAATGCCGGACAGTACCCGAGGGCGATGCGTTGACTTCACGGGGTGCCGCAGGTATAGCTCATGCTTATGGTCTGATCAGCGTGACCAATGAGGCATGATCTGCCAGCACAGAAGGGCCTGGAGCGTCGGCGCGCCACCAGGCCCTTTTTGCATTGGTATGAGGAGGAATCGTGAAATTATGCGTCGTGGGCACGGGCTATGTCGGGTTGGTGGCCGGCACGTGCTTCGCCGAAAGCGGTAACGATGTTGTTTGCGTCGACATCGATGTGGAAAAGATTGCCCGCCTTCGTCAGGGAAGCATTCCCATCTACGAGCCCGGCCTCGAAGAGTTGATCAAACGCAATGTTGCCGAGGGACGACTCTCCTTCAACACCGATTTGAGCGCTGCCGTCAAGCAGTCGCTGGTCTGCTTCATCGCCGTCGGCACGCCCCCGGGCGAGGATGGCAGCGCTGATCTGGCAGCGGTGCTCCGAGTCGCCGCCGAGATCGCCTCGGCGATGGATGGCTACCGCGTCATCGTCAACAAGAGCACCGTGCCCGTGGGCACCGCCGAACGCGTGCGCCAAGTTGTCGCGTCGCGCACAAACCATCCCTTCGATGTCGTATCCAACCCGGAGTTCCTCAAGGAAGGGGCTGCAGTCGACGACTTCATGAAGCCCGATCGCGTAATCATCGGTAGCGAGAACGGGCGGGCGGTCGAGCTGATGAAGGAGCTGTACAGCCCGTTCGTGCGCACCGAGCGTCCAATCCTGGTGATGTGTACGGCTAGTGCAGAGATGACCAAGTATGCCGCCAATGCCATGTTGGCGACCCGTATCTCGCTCATGAACGAGTTAGCGAATCTCTGCGAGCGCGTCGGCGCCGATGTCTCCGACGTGCGGCGGGGCGTCGGCTTCGATCAGCGCATCGGACATCACTTCCTCTTTCCCGGCGTCGGCTACGGCGGCTCGTGTTTTCCCAAGGACGTGAAGGCAGTGATCCGCAGCGCCGAGGAGCACGGTCTCGACTTCAAACTGCTGCGGGCGGTCGAGGAGGTCAACGAGCACCAGAAGCGCAGCCTGGTCGACAAGGTGAGGGCGCACTTCGGCGAGTACCTCCGTGGCATGCGCTTCGCCGTCTGGGGGTTGGCATTCAAGCCGCGGACCGACGACATGCGCGAGGCGCCAGCGGTGACGGTGATCGAGACCCTGCTGCAAGCGGGCGCCGAGGTGCATGCGCACGACCCCGAGGCGCTCGGCGAGGCGCAACGCGTCTTCGGCAGCCGCGTGTACTACCACCGCGTCAACTACGAGGCCCTAAAGGGGGTGGATGCACTGCTGGTGATCACGGAGTGGAACGAGTTCCGGCGCCCCGATTTCGAGCGCATGCGCCAGCTGATGAAACACCCGGTCATCTTCGACGGGCGCAACATCTACGACCTGAATGAGATGCGCGAGCTGGGCTTCACCTACTATTCCGTCGGGCGACAGCCGGTCAGGCCTTAATGCCAAGGTGCGCCTGATGCTGTACGACTTATCCCGAAGAGGTTCCTTGCCGCGCTGATGGCACGCATTCTCATCACCGGCGGGGCCGGATTCATCGGATCGCATTTGGCCGACCGGCTGTTGGCCGACGGCCACACGGTCGTGGCGCTCGACAATCTGCTCACCGGCCACGTTCGCAACATCAGCCATCTCGTCGGGCACGACCGCTTTCAGTTCATCAAACACGACGTCACCGAGTACACCTACGTCGAGGGCAAGATCGACATCATTCTCCATCTTGCTTCGCTACCGAGCCCGGTCGACTACCTGCGCGAGCCGATCAAGACCCTGAAAGTCGGCGCACTCGGGACGCACAAGGGGCTCGGCCTGGCACGCGCTCATGGCGCCAAGTTCCTCCTGGCGTCGACCTCGGAAGTGTACGGCGATCCCAAGGTCCATCCGCAGCCGGAAACGTACTGGGGCAACGTCAACCCGATCGGACCGCGCGGCGTCTACGACGAGTCCAAACGCTTCGCCGAAGCGATGACCATGGCGTACCACCGCTACCACGGCGTCGACACGCGCATCTGCCGCATCTTCAACACCTATGGACCGCGCATGCGCCAGGATGACGGCCGCGTGGTGACCAACTTCATCGCTCAGGGCTTGCGCGGCCAGCCCTTGACGGTTTATGACGACGGCGCACGCACGCGCAGCTTCTGTTATGTCAGCGATCTCGTCGAAGGCATGGTCGGACTCCTGAAGTCCGACGAGGTGGAGCCGGTGAACCTGGGCAACCCAACTGAAATGACGATCCTCGAGTTTGCAACGACCGTGCAGCGCCTGATCGGGGGAAAGTCTGAGATCGTCTTCGTCTCGCCGAAAGACGAGCGCACCCAGGATGACCCGCATATCCGGCAGCCCGACATCACGCGCGCCCGGCAGTTACTGAGCTGGGAGCCAAAGGTGAGCTTGGAGGATGGGCTGCGGCGTACGATCGACTATTTCCGCAGTCTGCTCGGGGTAGGGGCCGCATGAGAATTCTGGCGACCGGCGCGGCCGGGTTCATCGCCTCGCACTTGGCAGACGCCTTCATCGCCGGGGGACACGAAGTCTCGATCCTCGATGATTTGTCGTCGGGACGGCGGGAGAACGTGAACCCCAAGGCGCGCTTTTACCAGCTCGATATACAGGAGCCGGCGGTGGCCGAGGTCTTTGAGCGCGAACGGCCCGAAGTGCTCTGCCACCATGCAGCTCAAATGGACGTGCGGCGATCGGTTCTGGATCCCGGCTTCGACGCGCGCGTGAACATCCTTGGGCTCATCAACCTGATGGAGCACGGGCGCCGACATGGCCTCAAGCGCGTGCTGCTTGCATCCACGGGCGGCGCCATTTACGGCGAGCAGGAGACCTTCCCTGCACCCGAAACCCACCCAACCCAGCCTGTGAGTCCGTACGGCGTCGGCAAGCTGGCGAGCGAACGCTACCTGTTCTTCTATTTCGTCACGTACGGCATCTCTTACGCGGCGCTCCGCTACGCCAACGTCTACGGCCCGCGGCAAAACCCGCACGGCGAGGCTGGAGTTGTGGCCATCTTCTGTGAAAAACTGTTACGCGGTGAGCAGCCGATCATAAACGGCGACGGCACCCAAACACGCGACTATGTCTACGTCGGCGATCTGGTGCGCGCCAATCTCGCCGCCCTAGGGTCCGACTTTGTCGGCGCGGTGAACCTTGGGACGGGCATCGAAACCGACGTCAACACCATCTTTCGCTTGCTCGCGCGCTTGTGCGGCAGCTCGGTTGCGGAGCTCCATGGGCCCGCCAAGCCAGGTGAGCAGCGGCGCAGTGTCATCGACAATGCGCTGGCCCGTCGTGTCCTCGGCTGGCAGCCGCAGGTGAGCCTCGAGGATGGCCTGCGCGAAACGATGGCGTTTTTCCGTGCACGCGTCGGATCCAAAACGGAGCGCTGAGGGGTCCTCCCTCACCCCAGCCCTTTCCACGGAGAGAGGCAGCATGGCCCATGGACATCTCTCTCATCCGTAATTTTTCCATTATCGCGCACATTGACCACGGCAAGTCGACGCTGGCCGATCGCCTGCTCGAATACACGGGAACGATCACCGAGCGCGAGCGCACCTCCCAGATCCTCGACAGCATGGAGCTGGAGCGCGAGCGCGGCATCACCATCAAGGCCAGCGCGGTGCGGCTGCGTTACAATGCGCGCGACGGCCGGCAGTACCTGCTGAACCTGATCGACACCCCGGGGCACGTTGATTTCACCTACGAGGTCTCGCGCAGCCTTGCCGCCTGCGAAGGCGCGTTGCTGGTGGTGGACGCGGTCCAAGGCGTCGAGGCCCAAACGGTGGCCAACGCCTATCTGGCGCTAGACAGCAACCTCGAGATCGTGCCCGTGCTCAACAAGATCGATCTGCCGGCCGCCGACCCGGCGCGCGTGCGCAGTGAGATCGAAGAGATCATCGGGCTCGACACCACGCACGCTGTGCTGACCAGCGCGAAGGAAGGGATCGGGACGGAGGAGGTGCTGGAAGGCATCGTGCGGTGCTTCCCGCCACCCCGTGGCGACGCCACTGTACCGCTGCGTGCCCTGATCTTCGACAGCTGGTTTGATCCCTACCACGGCGTCGTCGTCGTCGTGCGCGTGTTCGACGGGGTGGTACGTCGAGGCAGCCGCATCCTCATGATGTCGAGCGCCAATACCTACGAGGTGACACGCGTCGGGGTGCTTGGCCCGCGCCCGCAGGAGTCTGAGAGCTTGGGCCCCGGTGAGGTCGGGTTCTTGATGGCGGCCATCAAGGAGGTGCACGAGACCAAGATCGGTGACACCGTAACCGATGCCGGCGGGCCAACGACGCAGCCGCTCGCGGGTTTCAAGGCTGTCAAGCCCATGGTGTTCAGCGGGTTGTATCCGGCGGAGACCTCGCAGTACGATACGCTGCGTGACGCGGTGGAGAAGCTGCGCCTGAACGATTCGTCATTTACCTACGAGCCGGAAAGCTCGGCCGCCCTGGGGTTCGGGTTCCGCTGCGGTTTTCTGGGGTTGCTGCACATGGAGATCATTCGCGAGCGTCTCGAACGCGAGTACGGTCTCAGCCTGATCACCACCGCCCCCACGGTAGCGTACCGGGCGACGACGACCGCGGGCGAAACACTCACGGTCGACAGCCCAGCAAAGCTTCCGCCGCCGCAAGAGATCGCTGCGCTCGAGGAACCGATCATTCTAGCTACCATCCACCTGCCGGAGAGTTTCCTCGGCGGCGTGCTCAGCCTGTGTGAGGATAAGCGCGGCCGCCAGCGCGAATTGAAATATCTCGGCCGCGGCCGTGTCATGCTGACGTACGAGCTTCCGCTGAACGAGATCGTGCTCGACTTCTACGACCGGCTGAAATCGGTGAGCCGGGGGTACGCGTCGCTCGACTACGATTATCTGGACATGCGGCCTTCGGATTTGGTCAAGCTCGACATCCGCATCAACGGCGATCCCGTCGACGCGCTCTCGCTCATCGTACACCGCGACCGCGCGTATCCCCGCGGGCGTGAGCTCGCCGTCAAGATGCGCGAGCTGATCCCGCGCCAGCTCTTCGAAGTCATCATCCAGGCTTCCATCGGTGCCAAGGTGATAGCGCGTGAAACGGTGAAAGCCCTGCGCAAGAACGTCACCGCGAAGTGTTACGGTGGCGATATCACGCGCAAGCGTAAGCTGCTCGAGCGGCAGAAGGAAGGCAAGAAGCGCATGAAGCAAGTCGGGCGGGTGGAGATCCCGCCGGAGGCTTTTCTTGCCGTGCTGAAGGTGGAAGCGTAGCGCGGCGCGAATGAATCCTTTATGATTGCGCCCTTGATACGGGACTGTAGCGGATCACGGGGTCGGGTCGGATCGCCTGGGCAAACTGATTCATCGAGGCACAGGAGGATGGCTGTGAGTGTTCGAAGGAAATGGACCGGGTGGATTCTGGGCGTTGGCGGCATTCTGGTGCTTGCCGGCGCGGGTGTGGCAGCCCAGATGTCGATGTTCAGCTCCGGATTGGAGTCACCGCTCTCGGTTGCGTCCAGCGATGCGCTGCCGATCCTGGTACTCGCAGACGTGGGTTCCTATAAGCCGCCGTACACGCCAGACAACAACCTCGATCTGATCACCGCCGACCAGTCGGGCAAAGCGTGGGTGTATTTCGGCAATGGCGACGGCACGTTCGGAAACAACTTCTCCATCTCGCTGGGCAGGACGCCAACCGCCCTCGCGCTCGGAGATTTCGACGGTGACAAGATTCCGGACTTGGCGATTACGGACATGTCGGGCAATCTCGTTCTGCTCCACGGTAACGGTGACGGCACCTTCAGCCCGCTGGGACCAGCCGTAGCTGTGGGTGCGGCGCCTGTGGCGCTGGCTGCCGTCGACGTCAACGACGATGGCAAGCTCGACATCGTGGTCGTCAACAGCAGTGAGTCCACCGGCGGTGTCACCGTCCTGCTCGGCGATGGCAACGGTGGCTTCACCGGTTATTGTTCCGTGTCGACCAGCATGCCATGCGCCACAAATGGGAATTGTCCGAATACTGAGACCTGCACGCTAGGAAGGTCGTTCCCTTTGCCCCCCGGTGGTTCGGCCATCGGTGTTGGCGATTTCGGTAACGGCAACGTGGACCTCGCAATCGCCAACGGCTACACCAACTCGGTCTTTATCTTCCAGGGCGACGGGAACGGGAACTTCAGCGCCCTGCCGGACATCAGTGAGGAGCCGAATGGCGGGCAACCGGTTGCCATCGCCGTCGGCGACCTGAACAAGGACGGGCACCTCGACATCGTTGTTGCTAACCAGGCTACCGACAACATCGGCGTCTTCCTCGGACAGCCCGACGGCACGTTTCAGCTGCAAGGCCTCTTCGCGTCGGGGACGGCGAACAGCAGCCCGAACGGCGTGGCGTTGCTTGATGCGAACGGTGATGGCAAGTTGGACGTCGCTGTCTCCAACAGATTGAGCTTCGACGTGAGCGTGCTGCTCGGCGACGGCACGGGTAACTTTGGTGCACCGCGGGCATTCGTCACAGACCAGGAGCCGTTGACGGTCGCGGCGCGCGACCTCAATGGCGATGGGATTCCGGACCTGGTCGCGCTGAATCGTGACAACAGCACGGCGGATGCAGTAGTGCTGCTCGGGCAAGGTGATGGCAGTTTCATTGGGGTCGAGGATGTAATCGTCGACCCGACACCGAACGCCGTGATTGGCGGAGATACCGATAATGACGGTCTGGCCGATCTGATTGTGGCCCATCCCACGGGCACGCTCCTGGTGCGCCGGGCACAGCCGAGCGGCGGCTTCGCGGCACCACTCACCCTGCAAGCCGCCGGCGATGCCGTCGCCATCGGATGCGGAGACTTCAACGCGGACGGCTGGTTGGATATCGTGGCCTTGAACAAGTCGACCTCTAACGTGTCGATGTTTCTCGGGCAGAGAAACGGCTTTCCAAGCACACCACAGAATTTCTCGGTCGCCGGCGGTGTCGCCCTAACGGTGGGTGACTGGGACCGTAACGGGCGCCCGGATCTGGCTGTTGCCAGCCAGGGTGACTCCTCGGGTACGATCAACATCCTTCTCAGCAATGCCGATGGGAGCTTGCAAGAGCAACCCCCTGTAGCGCTGGACGTCAACCCGGTGGCGATCGACTGGGGTGATTTCAACAAGGACGGGAAGCTCGATCTGGCGGTCGTGAGCAATCCAGCGAAGGTGACGATCGCACTTGGTAACGGCGACGGCACCTTTCAGCCGCCGACCGACGTGTCAGCTTCCATTGGGGGTAACGATGCAAGAACGCTGGCGGTGGCGGATTTCGACGGTGACGGCTTCGACGATATCGCTGTCTTGCTCGCGACACCAGATAACAAGGTGGTGGTCCTCTATGGAAGCGGGGGTATGAACTTTACTGCGGGCGGCCAGTTGAACTTTTCTGGGAACAACGTGTGGGGTATGGCTGCGCGCGACGTCACCGGAGACTTGCTTCCCGATCTGCTCATCTCGGTTCAGGGTGCCGGTGTCAACGCTGTCTACGCTTTCGCGAGTCAGGGCGCCTCGAGAGCATTCGACGCGGTGGCAAACGTACCTGTGAATCGTAGCCCGACAAGCATCATTGCAGCCGATTTCGATGGCGACGGCCGTTACGACGTTGCGACGACGGCTAGCAACATAGCCGGGACCGTTTCCGTGCTGACCAACATCGGTGCCACGCCGTCCATCATCCGCGGCGACGCCAACGGTGACGGCAAGGTGACCGCCGCCGATCTGCTGGCGGTGGCGCGCAAGCTGCGCGACGGCGCCGCGACCCGTGTCGAGCAAGCGGGGAATGGTTCGTATCACGTGAAGCCGGGCGCCGATGCGAATGGCGATGGTCTCGTGACTGCCCAGGATGTGCAAGCTCTGACACACCGGTTATTCCCGAGGATTTGACATGGCGACTGAAGCGCAGCTGCAGGAAGACCTGAAAGGCGCCATGAAGGCGCGCGACATGGACACGGTTTACGTGATCCGTGGCCTGATTGCGGTGATCAAAAACCTGAAGGTGGAGAAACAGATCGCGCAGTTGTCCGAGGCGGACATCGCTGGTCTGGTGCGGAAGGAGATCAACAAACGGACGGAAGCGGCCGACTTCGCGCGCCAGGCCAATCGCGCTGACCTCGTCGAGAGGAATGAGCGCGAGAAACGGCTCCTCGAGAAGTACCTCCCCGAGCAGCTGAGCGCCGAGGCCTTGCAGGCGGTCATCAAGGAGATTTCCACCGAGCTGGGGACGACGCAGATCGGTCCGATCATGGCAAAGCTGCGCGAGCGCCATGCCGGCCAATTCGACGGCAAGCTCGCGAGCGAGCTGATCCGTAAGCTCCCGTAGCCTTCGAGTGGGCTTTCCCTTGCTAAGCCGCCGGGAGATTCTTCCGCGCGGCGCCAGGAAACCAGCTGCACTCGCGATCTCGCGTCAGGCAGGAATCAGTGGTAGGGTACACGTAGGTGCCCTGGGATGGCGGCACACGCGATCACTTCCGGGACGATTACGAAGATGAGTACCGCAAGAAGGTGCTGGAAGTGGTGCAGCAGAAAGTGGCCGGTGAGGAGGTCGTAGTTGCAGCGGCACCACCGCCGCGTGCACAAGCCATCGACATCATGGAAGCGGTGAAGGCTAGCCTGGCAGCGCGCCGACCTCCAGCAGCCGCCGGCGCGGGCGCGCGCAAACCGGCGCAGGCGAAATCCAGGCCGGCGGCAGCACGAAAATTCACCAGAGTGAAGTGAACGGCCGGTTGCGGTGTAGGGGGGTTGGAGTGGGTTCGGGGTTGCGGACGGACACAAAACACGCGGCCGGGCCGCGTATATCGAGAGCCGCCACCCGAGTTTTCAGCACAGCGGATGTGGCGCGTATTCTCGGCACCACGCCCGCGCGTGTGCGCTCGATGGTGCGTGCCGGACTCGTCGAGCCGCTGCTGCGCGGACACGCATTCGAGTTCAAGTTCCAGGATCTTGTTCTGCTGCGCACCGCTTACGGTCTGCTAAAGGCCGAGGTGCCACCGCGGCGCGTGTGTCTGGCGCTCACACAGCTGTCACGGGAGCTGCCACCGGACAGGCCGCTTTCCGGCGTGCGCATTTACGCCGATGGGCGGCAGGTGGTGGCCCGCGATGGACGGTGGGTGTGGCGGCCCGACAGCGGCCAACTGGTGTTTAGCTTCGAAATCGCCGATCTCGCTCGCCGGGCCGGGATTGTGGTTCCGGTGCAACGCCGGCGCAAGCGGGCAACTGCGCCTGCGGATCAGAAGCAGGAGGCCGCCGCCTGGTTCGAGCGCGGCTTGGCGCTGGAACAGGATGACGTTGTGGCCGCAAGCACCGCGTACCGGCGCGCCTTGGAGTGCGATCCGCGACTGAGCGACGCGTACATCAATTTGGGACGCCTGGCACATGAAGCCGGCAACATCGGTGAAGCAGCGCGTCTGTATCACTTGGCGCTGGAGTGCTCCCCGAGCGACGCTATCGCGCACTACGACTTGGGGCTGGCGTTGGAGGACCTGCACAACGGTAGCGCGGCGCTACTTCACTACGAGCGTGCGATCGCCATCGATCCTGAGTTCGCCGACGCCCACTTCAACCTCGGTCGCCTGCTGGAGCACCTTGGCCGCCGTACCCAAGCACTGCAGCATCTGCTGGCCTACAAGAGACTCACCAACGGCGCATAGCTCTCGAACCAGCAACGCGCCTCCGCTACACTCAAAGTATGCCCATAAGCATCGGCCGGCGCCGACGGCGTACGGCGGCCTGCGTAGTGTTGACGTCGCTGCTGCTCGCCGCCGTCACCATTGCGCTCCACGGCGCCCTGGCTCAGCACAAACAGGAAGGTGTGGCGATGTCGGAATACCAAGGCCAGGTTAATGCCCCGGATTTTCCACCGGGGCTGCAGTGGCTCAATGCGGAACGGCCACTGTCTTTGCGCGAGCTGCGCGGGAAGGTCGTGCTCCTGGATTTCTGGACCTACTGTTGCATCAATTGCATGCACATCATCCCCGACCTCAAGCGCCTGGAGAAGAAGTACGCCAACGAAATGGTGGTCATCGGCGTCCACTCGGCGAAGTTCACCGCTGAACGGGATACGGACAACATCCGTCAAGCTATTCTGCGCTACGGCATCGAGCACCCGGTGGTGAACGACCGCGACCTGGAGGTCTGGGGACAGTACGGCGTGCATGCCTGGCCGACGGTGATGCTGATCGATCCCGCCGGCAAGCTGGTCGGCTCCTTCTCCGGCGAGGGTGTCTATGATCCGTTCGATGCGCTCATCGCCAAGGTGATTGCGGCATTCGATGCGAAGGGACAGATCAATCGGCGTCCCTTGCAGCTGAAACTGGAACGGCAGCGTCTACCGGAGTCGTTGCTGGCATTCCCAGGTAAGGCGCTCGCGGACGATGCCTCCAAGCGACTCTTCGTCGCCGATTCGAACCACGACCGCATCGTGGTCCTGAGCCTGCCGAACGCAACTGTAAAGGACGTTATCGGCAGCGGCGAAGAGGGAATGCAGGACGGCGGCTTCGAACAGGCGACGTTCAATCACCCGCAGGGAATGGCCCTCGACGGCAATCTCCTCTACGTTGCCGATACCGAAAACCACGCCATCCGGCGTGTCGATCTGGCGGCGCGCGCCGTTGCAACCGTGGCGGGAACCGGTGACCAAGCCCGTGAGTTCAACCGCGGCGGCCCGGGCCGGTCGACGCCGCTGAGCTCGCCCTGGGATTTGGTGGCGCATGGCGGCGGGCTCTACATTGCCATGGCCGGATCGCACCAGATCTGGCGCATGGATCTCAAGACCAACGCCGTGAGCCCGTACGCCGGCAGCGGCTTCGAGGGCCGGACCGACGGACCCCTGACCACGGCGGCGTTGGCGCAGCCGTCGGGCATCACCACCGATGGTGAAATGCTATATGTTGCCGATAGTGAGGTTAGCGCCGTTCGGGCGATAGCCCTCGATCCCGCCGGCCGGGTCGAAACGCTCATCGGTGAGGACCTGTTCGAGTTCGGCGACCGCGACGGTGATCGCAGTGTCGCTCGGCTGCAGCATCCGCTCGGGGTTGCCTATTATGATGGCGCGCTTTACGTCGCCGACACATACAACAACAAGATCAAGCGCATCTCGCTGCACGATCGCGTCGCCACGACCTTTGTCGGAACCGGCGGCGCAGGCCTTCGTGACGGCGATGCCGCCGCTTTCAATGAGCCCGGCGGGCTGAGTGTCGCGGCTGGCAAGCTATACATCGCCGACACCGACAATCACGCCATCCGGGTAGTCGACTTGCGCAGCAAGGGTGTCGAGACATTGCAGATCCAAGGCATCGAGCGGCTTGCCCCGCGGACTTCCGCGGCGCGCCTGGGCGGGGATACCGTCGAGCTGCGCGTCCAATCGGTGGAACCGGGCGAGGCAACCCTGACCCTCGGGATCGAGCTGCCGCCCGGCTACAAGCTGAACGCGCAGGCGCCGTCTGTAGTCACGATCGACACGGCCGCGCCGCAGTTGGTCAGCTTCAACGACGGCGGGCCGGAGCAGAGCTTCCGCCGCCCGCAATTCCCGATCAGCATTCCGCTGACGCTCCGGGAAGGGCAGGCCAACATTCGAGCCCACTACGTGGTGTACTACTGCGACGCAGACAAAGAGCGCCTCTGTTACTTCAAGCAGGCGAAACTGAACCTGCCGATTGAGGTCCGTAAAGGGGCCGGCACGCGGCGGCTCGAAGCCGGCTATCGATTGCCAACCCCGTCAGCCTGAGTCGCTGATGCACTCGTCCCCAAAGTTCCATCTCCTCCGGGAACAAGTCAGGCCTGTCCTGAACGCGGTCGAAGGGATGAGGCCGCGAGATGACGGAGCTGCGTGGTCGGTTAACTGCAAAAGCGAAATGGTGTATGCAGGCACCGCGCAGCGAGAAGGGCACTCGGGCCACCGTGGGCGCTTGCGGTCAGCGTCGAGAACGTAACAAGGAGGGAGTCGTGAGTGGGGTGGACAAATCACTCGAGCAGCTGAGCATCAACACTATTCGCACGCTGGCAATGGACGCGGTCGAGAAGGCCAAGTCCGGCCACCCGGGCCTGCCCATGGGCGCCGCGCCCATGGCTTACGTCTTGTGGCAGCGCCATCTGCGTCACAACCCGGCGGATCCCCTGTGGCCGGACCGCGATCGCTTCGTGCTCTCCGCCGGTCACGGCAGCATGCTGCTGTATGTGCTCTTACACCTCACCGGCTATCCCATCAGCATGGACGACCTCAAGTCGTTTCGGCAGTGGGGCAGCCACACGCCGGGCCACCCCGAGGCGCTTCCGCAGCGCGGCATCGAGGCGACTACTGGGCCGCTCGGACAAGGCGCGGGCAACGCCGTCGGCATGGCGATCGCGGAACGCATGCTGGCGCATCGTTTCAACCGTCCCGGGCACACGATCGTGGATCACCGCACCTACGCCCTGGTCTCCGACGGCGATTTGATGGAGGGGGTCTCAGGGGAAGCCAGTTCGCTCGCCGGACATCTGAAACTCGGGAAACTGACCTATCTCTACGACTGCAACCATGTGTCCCTCGACGGGCCGACATCGCTGGCGTTTTCCACGGAAGACGTCGGCGCCCGATACCAAGCCTACGGCTGGCAAGTCTTGCACGTGAAGGACGGCAACACCGATACCGCTGCGATCGACGCTGCGCTGTCGCAAGCCGAGGATGAGAGCGCGCGGCCATCACTCATTGTGATCAACACCACCATCGGCTACGGAGCGCCGAACAAACAAGGCACGTCGGCGGCGCACGGCAGCCCGCTCGGGGCCGACGAGGTGAAGCTGGCGAAGCAAACGCTCGGCTGGGATCCTGAGAAGTCTTTCTATGTCCCCGATGAGGTTCTCGCGCACTTACGCTTGGCCGTCAAACGCGGCGCCAGCGCGCAGGCGGACTGGCAACGGCGGTTCGAGGCGTACGCTCGGGAATATCCCGATCTGGCGGCGGAATGGCAGCACACGATGCGCGGCGAGCTCCCGCAGGGATGGGATGCCGAACTGCCGACCTTCGCGGCGGGCGAATCACTGGCGACGCGCCAGGCCGGCGGTAAAGCCGTGAACGCCATAGCCCGGCGCGTCCCGGCGCTCATCGGCGGTGACGCCGATCTGTCGGTGTCGACCAGCACGGCGCTGAAAGAGGCCGGCTCCTTCGACGGCCAGAGCGGGGCCGGGCGCAACCTCCACTTTGGAGTGCGCGAGCACGCTATGGGCGCCATCGCCAACGGCATCGCGTACCATGGCGGTCTGCGGCCGTTTGTCGCGACATTCTTCTGCTTCTCGGATTATATGCGACCGTCGGTGCGGCTGGCGGCGCTGAGCCAGCTGCCGGTGATCTACGTGTGGACGCATGATTCGATCGCTCTAGGTGAGGACGGGCCGACGCACCAGCCGATCGAACACCTGATGTCCCTGCGCGCCATGCCGAACCTCTCGGTGGTGCGTCCGTGCGACGCCAATGAGACGGTGGAGGCGTGGCGCTGGGCCATGGCACACCGTCACGGTCCGGTCGCGATGGTCCTGACGCGACAGAAACTACCGGTGCTCGACCGCACTCGGCTGGGGGCTGCGGCAGGACTGGCGCACGGGGCCTACGTGCTCGCCGACGCGGGCGCTGGAGCGCCGCAGGCGATCATCATCGCGACCGGCTCCGAGGTGCACGTCGCCCTGGCGGCGCGTGAGCAACTGGCGAAAGACGGTACGCGCGCGCGCGTGGTGTCGATGCCGTGCTGGGAGATCTTCGCGGAGCAGAGCGCGGAGTATCAGGAATCGGTGCTGCCGCCCTCGGTCACGGCCCGGGTTTCGGTCGAGGCCGGCGCGACCTTCGGCTGGTGCCGGTGGATCGGAGACAAGGGTATCGCCATCGGTATCGACCGGTTCGGCGCGTCAGCACCCGGCGACGTGAGCATGGAGAAGTTCGGTTTGACGGCGGAGCACGTGGCGGGCTCCGTGCGCAAGTTGGTGCGCCGGTGAGCGCGCCGTTAGGACGCCCCCGTGGCGGTCTACAACCTCGGCCAGCCTACGGATCAGATCAAAAAGGCGATCTGAGCTTAGCGTGTCTGGTAACACGAATTTGCTCGGTACCCTTGTATGCGCTAATGATCACCCGTACGGGTCTGCACGGGGGGTGCTAAAGCGATTGGCATCCCTACCGCAACCAGACTGAAGAAGTTATGTGCAATTCTACACCAGCCAGGCTGATGCACGAGATGCTTCGTATTCGCTTGTTCGAGGAACGGGTGCTCGACGAGTTCAGCAAAGGCCGTCTGTTTGGCACGACCCACACCTGTATCGGCCAGGAAGCCGATGCCGTAGGCGTGATCGGTGCTCTCCGACGGTCCGACATCGTAGTTTCCAACCACCGCGGCCATGGCCATTATCTTGCGCATGGTGGGAGCATGCACGCGCTGGCGGCGGAGCTAATGGGTCGCAGTACCGGCGTCTCGGGGGGCCGCGGTGGCAGCCAGCACCTCCACTTTCCGGGTTTTTATAGCAATGGAATCCAAGGAGGGATCGTCCCCTGTGCGGTTGGTATGGCGCTGGCTGAAAAGCGTCAGAACTCCGGCGTGATCGTAGCGGTCTTTCTCGGTGACGGAACATTCGGCGAAGGTGTAGTTTACGAGAGTTTCAACATTGCCTCGCTTTGGAGGGTGCCGGTGTTGTTCGTCGTGGAAAACAATAGGTACGCCCAGACAACTCCGCTGTCTGCCAATTTTTCAGGCGATTTCTGCCTGCGTTTCAAGGCTTTCGACATCGATATCGACGAACTCGACACTACCGACGTCGTCGTCATCCGCGAAGCGGCTGAGTCTGTTGTGGCTTCGGTGCGGGAAATGGGCGGACCTCGGGCTATGCTTCTAAATACTTACCGCTTCTCACCCCACTCCAAAGGCGATGACGTCCGTGACCCTGCCGAGATTGAGCACTACCGCCAGTTTGATCCGATCGTTCTCATGCGCGCCCGCCTTTCGGATGGGGAATACGATAGCTCACTGACCGCGGCTCGCGACGAAATCTGTCAGGCCTTTGGGCAAGCCGAAATGGATGCCTGGCCCGACCCCGCCGATTTACTGGACGCACGAGAGGAACTGCTAAAGCCATGGGTACGGTCCTCCAAGCTTTGAACGAGGCGATGCACGAAGCCATGGCTCGCGATGAGCGTGTCTTGTTCCTAGGAGAAGACGTTCTTGACCCTTACGGCGGTGCGTTCAAAGTTGCCAAAGGCCTCTCAACCCGCTTCCCTGGCCGTGTCCTCACCACCCCGATCTCGGAAGCTGCCATTACTGGCATCGCCACAGGTCTTGCACTCCGCGGGATGCGCCCGGTAGTTGAAATCATGTTCGGGGATTTCCTGTCTCTTGCTTTCGACCAACTTCTCAATCACG
The DNA here is from genome assembly GCA_050015455.1 of Binatia bacterium. GTDB lineage: Bacteria > Desulfobacterota > Binatia > HRBIN30 > HRBIN30 > JAGDMS01. The sequence goes on along the minus strand of JBEKBJ010000024.1, from coordinate 6,639 downwards.
CGTGCAAGTACCGCTGGATGTACCACGACCAGGTCCGTGTCCCAATGGTTGTGCGCACGCCGATGGGGGGCCGCCGTGGGTACGGTCCCACTCACTCCCAGTGTACGGAAAAGCACCTCCTCGGTATTCCAGGTCTGCGCGTTGTCGCGGCCAATGCGCTCTGCGATCCCAAGGAATTGCTACTCGACGCTATCCTCGCCGATGATGAACCGACGCTCTTCGTCGAGCACAAGTTGCTCTACTTGAGCCGGCTCGGGGAGGTGCGGCAGGTTGGTAGGCTGGAAATCACACGGCCCAACTCTTCCTTGCTATATCCCTTAGTCTCCGTGCGAGTCGCTGGCGCGCCCAGAGCCGACGTTACTATTGCCACTTATGGTTACATGGCAGACCTAGTTCTCGATGCCATTTGGCGTCTCGCGATGGAGGAGGAAGTCTTTGCTGAAGTAATCGTTCCCACGCGCCTCAGCCCACTCGACGCTGCACCCATTCTCAGCTCCCTTCAGCGCACGGGCCGCCTTCTCACTGTCGAGGAGGGTACCGTCTCTGTAGGGTGGGGCAGCGAAGTACTGAGCCTGGTTGCCGAAGGAACTCCGAAGGGAAGCCATTTAGTTGCCCGCCGCCTTGGTGCACGAGACCTGCCTATCCCTAGCTCGCGTCCCTTGGAAAATGCCGTGCTTCCATCCGTCCAGGATATCTTCGATGCGACAATGCGGTTGGTCGCCCAATAGGAGAACATCGCCGTATGAGGGAAGCTTTTGCGCAGGTAATAGCGCCTATGTTGAGTGTTAACGAACCAGAAGCGCAACTGGTCGAACTTTTCGTTACAACCGGCAGCAAGGTTGTCGTGGGTGATCCTCTCTGCACACTGGAAACAACGAAGGCCACCTTCGAAGTCCAGGCCGAGGTTGAAGGTTACATTCATGATGTGTTGGTTGCCAAGGGCGAGCGGGTCACCGCCGGCGCAGTCCTCTTCGAGATTTCCTCCGAACCACCAACTGAGCCAGCCGCTAGCTTATCGGTGTCCTCAGCCCCCGCTACTGAAGCCGAAGCCCGTCCTGAAGGACTTCTGATCACTGAGAAAGGGCTCCGCCTAGCCAAAGAACTCGGCGTAGCGCTGGCCGCCCTGCCGCTCGGCGTAATGGTGACAGAAGCGATGGTGCGAGAGTTTTCTACAAAGACGGGTCCGCGGGCTGGGGCAGGCAAGACGGAGCGCATTTGCGAAATGCAAGTCCCGTTCGACGCCAATAAACTTATCATTTACGGTGCCAGCGGCCACGCCAAGACGATCATTGACCTAGTCCGCCAGGCAAGCCATTATCACTTGGCTGGCCTGGTTGCTGACCCACCCCCCGCCGTGTCAGAAGTGTTCGGCGTCCCAGTGCTCGGCGGAGAGGAAGTCCTACAATCTCTGTATGACAAAGGTATTCGACTGATGGTCAATGGCGTGGGTGCGTTCAGCCGCAATCGAATCCGTTACGAGATTTTCGTCAGGATGGCCGAACGCGGTTTCGCATTTCCTCGCATCGTCCATCCTAAAGCCGTCGTTGAGCCGAGTGCGGAAATAGAGGGCGGCGTGCAAGTGTTTGGCCTGGCCTTCGTAGGTTCGGCCGCCCGCGTAGGTTTTGGCGCGGTAATCAACACGGGTGCCATCGTTTCACACGACTGCAAGATCGGAGATCTCGCCCACCTCACCCCGGGCGTTGTCCTAGCAGGCAGTGTGGAAGTCGGCATCGGCGCTCTCATCGGAATGGGCGTCACGACCGCAGTCGGCGTGAGAATTGGCGAATGGGCACGTATCGGCAACGCCGCACGCATCAATGGCGATGTTCCTCCACATGCTATCGTGCAAGCTGGGGCTACGTGGCCGTGATCAGGGCCACATTGTGAATTGTCCGGGACCGGGCTATAAGACCGCACTGAGTCCGCCGAAACTGACCGCGATGAGTTGGGCGAAACTGACCGGGGCGGGATCGGCGAAACCGACGGTGGATCTGTCATCGTTTACGAAAACGTGGCCGAGGCAGCTGGAGTCCCATTACGCATCCGCCCCACCGAAGCCGCAACGCTGCGGTGCATCTTTCAGATGACGGCACAACACTTGCTCGCTCAAAAGGGAGGGACAACTCATGAACGCAAAGACGACCATTGATTCGCTTGCCAAACTCTCTGGCGAGTTCACTAGGCAAAGCGAAACTGAACGAGCCAATGTCCAGAGATTGTTTGAGATTCAGATGGATATTCTGCCTCGCCTTGGCCTTAGCCCCAATTGGAATACACATCAGACTGTCTTCCTCAAAAGCGCATCCCTGTCAAGGCTGATACATTACTATGAACTGTATCAACAAATCATCAACGTGCCGGGTGTCATCTGCGAGTTCGGCGTCCAGTGGGGCGCAAGTCTTTCCACTCTGATTAGCCTTCGTGGGATGCTTGAGCCATTCAATAACTCGCGAGTAATCTACGGATTCGATACATTTGAGGGATTCGTCCAACTGGATGAAAAGGATGGGGGATTCAGTGCCAAAGGTGATTATTCCACGGCTGAGCGCTACTATGAACTTCTGGAAGAGATCATCCAGCTTCAGGAGAGCTTTGCTCCTATGCCGCAAATCAAGAAGTTTGAATTAGTTAAAGGTGATGCTTCGGACACTCTGCCCCAATGGCTTGAGAAGAACCCCCACGCCATTGTGGCGATGGCGATTCTCGATATGGATGTCTACAAGCCGACAAGAGATGTGTTGGAGGGAATACTACCACGATTGACTAAAGGGTCTATCCTCGTCTTCGACGAACTTAATTGTCGCTTTTTTCCTGGAGAAACGATAGCGGTTGCTGAAGTAATCGGATTGAACAATCTGAGGTTACAGCGGTCCCCGCGTCAGCCATACTGCGCTTGGGCTGTATTCGGTGAATAGGAAATCGCTGGACAGTGCCAGGTTCGTAGCTTAACGTTTACGCGGCGACGCGTTGTGGGGCTTGAGCGGCGCGGGCATAGATCCGGTGGCGCAAGAATTTCGCGAGGATGGTATCTAGGATTGTTGCCGGCGACGTGAAAGGGCGTGAATTTGGCGAAGATGGCGTGACTCGAGCGAGCGCGCCGACCTTGCGTGGACCTGAGGTCATTGCGCTTCGCGGCCGCCGCGCCGGGCCTTGCGGGTTTTGACTTTGTGCGCGCCGCGATCATCGCCAGCACCAGGTCACGTTCGCGCGAGTGCCGCGAGGCAATCAGCGTCTCCAGCCCCAGGCGCCTCATGGTGGTGAGCACGGCGGCGACGTGCCCGTGATGCCGCGAGGCGATCACTTCGAACCGCTCCTGCACCGAGCAGAGCTGCTCGCGGCGCAGGCCCATGTTCCTCTCCGAACACCGTCGACCCCTTGATTTCGCTGGGGCTTTTGGTGGCGACTCAGGGAAGAAGCAGCGGGGACTCCAGTCTAGACTGTCGACTGTTGACCGTCGACCGGCTGGGGGAGTAAAGCAGGCCATATGCGCGCAGTGCAGATGACGCGGATCGGGGGGCCGGAGGTTTTACGGGTGGTCGAGGTGCCGGGACCGCAAGCCGACGCGGGCTTCGTGCGCGTGCGCAACCGCGCCATCGCGGTCAACTTCCACGACATCAACACGCGCCGAGGCGACGAGCCGGATATAAAGCTGCCGGCGATTCTGGGGACGGACTTCGCCGGGATCGTCGATGCGGTGGGTGACGGTGTCGAACACATCAAAATTGGGGATCGAGTTCTCGGCATCAACATGGGCGGCGCCTATGCGGAGGCCGCACTGGCCATGGCTGCGGTGGTCGTTCCCATCCCGGCAGGGCTGTCGTTCGAGCAGGCGGCCGCCTGTCCGGTTCCGGGGCTGACGGCATATTTTCTCACGCATCAGGTCCTCCCGGTCACCTCCGGGATGACGGTGGTGGCTCACGCCGCCGCTGGTAGCGTCGGCTGCTTCATGGGCGGCTTGCTGCAGCAACTCGGGGCCACCAGCATCGGCCTAGTGAGCTCGGACGAGAAGGCCGACGTGGCGCGGCGCGCCGGGTACACCCACGTGGTCAACTATCGCAAGGAGGATCCGGTCGCGCGCGTGCGCCAACTCACGGGTGGTGACGGCGCCTGTGTAGTGTACGACTCCGTGGCCGGGCCGCAGTTCCAACGCAGCTTTGACATGACGGCGGTCGACGGCATGGCGATCCTGTTCGGCCACGCCGCCGGCGATCCGCCGCCTGAGTCGCTGAAGTACTGGCTCAGGTCGCGTCGCAACCTCGGCCTGCGCACCTATTTCCTCGGTGCCACGATGCAGGCACACCTCGAGATGATCCCCGCCGCCTATGATCACCTGTTCCAGGGCCTCATGTCGGGCGCGATCTATCTGCCGATCGAAACCATGCCGCTGGTCGACGCGACCAGAGCCCATGCCCGCATCGAGCAGCAGCAAACGGTAGGCAAGATCATCCTGATACCGTGAAGCGAGACAGCGTCGGCGGGCGCCGTCAGCCCTTCGACAACGACGCGTCGGCGGCTCCATATCTCGAGCCGAAGGAGAGTATCCCGACAGCAAGGACTAGTACCCATGGGGATACGGGTAATACCTCAGCGGGCCACGCGTTGACTCTCCTTCTTAAAATGCCACCCTGAAATGAGGGAGAGATACCATGAGCTTGAACGAAGGAATCATAATGAACGACTCGAAGATCCTGATGAAATCCGAGATGCTCCGGCAGCTTGCTTTGCTGAAAGAGACAACGCCGGATGAATGGGAAAGAAGAGTTTTCGAGTCGCTGACGGGCCACAAGCGCGAGGATGTGGATTGGGATTTCGAGGACAACCAGGCAGGCTACTACGCCTGGGTCCTTTCGTTTGATCATCTCATCTCCGAGCTCGAGGAAGATGGGTACGTGCGGGTCTCGGATGTCGGCGGGAATCGAAAGGTACTGATGGCCACTGAGAGTGATCCGCCTGACGACTATTCTCAGTTCGTCTACCCTTCCAGGCCTAAAGGGAACGGGCAGAGTCTCGATTCGCGGGCGACAGATCGAGCGCCTCGCGCCGGCGGTGGCCGCAACCGGGAGGCCTCTTAACCCGCCCCGCGCTTTCGCGCGCCTATATTTCAGTCGGGGCTGAGCCACCAAACCAGCCGCCGACAGCCAGCCCGTTCACCGCTATCAACGCGGCCGGGCTCTGGATACCGTCAATCTGGTTGCCAAAGAAGGCGGTGAGGTCTGTAAATATGGAGCGCTTGACCTAGCGACTTATGAAGAGGTCAAGGCGTTCGCGGTGGATATCCACTGGCTCGGCGAGCTCCTCCGAAGTGCGACAGGCCCCCGAACCCAGGACCCAGCCGCATTGCGAAGACGACAGGCCCTCACCTCGCGCGCTGCCAGTCGGACAGAGCGATTTTCTCTTCCAGTTCGTGCCACAGGGCGCCGAGCTCGCTCCGCATCACGACTAGGTCCTGTTTGCGGCCGGTGATATCCTTCACATACCTGGGAAACACGGCCTCCTCTTTGAAGCCGAGCTTGTGAAAGATGCGGCGGGCCGACATCTGAGGCGCCATCATCTCCACGACGACATCCTCGACATTCGCGGCCGATGCCAGGGTGTACAGCTCGCGGGCCATCAGCATGCCGACGCCCTTGCGCTGGTAGGGTCGAGCCACGATGAGCCGCAGCTCCGCGACGTGCTCTTTCCATCCAGCACCGGCCAGCTCCAGGGCCCCGTCAGCCACGATCTCATCGCCGGCAAGGGCCACGAGCCGCTTCACAACACCGCTGCGCATGTCACGGATACGCTCCTCGACGACATCGCGCTTGGTGACGTCGACCCGCAAGTAGGCTCTGTCCTCTCCCGGGAGCTTCCGGAAGAACGCCCAGGACTTGTCGACGTCGTCCTCGGTCATCGGGCGAATCACTATCGCGGTACCGTCCTTCAGCCTTGCCTGTGTTTCCATTCCGACTCTCCCGTCCATCAGAAGGTTGTGCGTGCTCGAATAATCGCACACTCTGGACCGGCAGGTAAAGGCTTACCCCGATCGCCACGTTGCCAAACGTGCTCGCGAGGGTTCCCATCCCGGCCGCGACAGGACGAGATGCGAGCCCCTCGCTCGACGCTTCTCCGTCCAACCGATGCGGAGCAGTGCTGCCAGAACGCGTCTTGACGGGGCACTCCCCCACTGGCTCATGCGGCTGCGAACAAGACGCTCTCAAAAGGTGTCGCTTCGCCGTTCTCGAGCCGATCTGCCAGTACCCGAAGCGCGAGGGCCTGCGCCTTGGCCCGCGCCTGTTCCAGCGAGTCGCCGTAGACGAGCACGCCCGGCAGTTCACACACCTCGGCAATCCACCGACCGTCTTCCTCGCGCTCGATCTCCACCTTGAACGTCATACCCGCACAATAGCTGAGCCAGCCGTGAAAGCCCAACGCTAAAGGGTTCTTCCGGCATCCGGCCCAGACGAAGCAAGTGGCCCCGCTGAGTACGGTTTGGTCCACGCCAGTGTCGATCAGAAACCACTCGGTCAGAGGCTGGCCTTACGCGCCTGTGGGTTCCGGAAATTGTGTCCGCTTTTTTCCGGAAATTCTGTCCGGTTTAGTAGCGTGATCGCTGTTTGAATCGGGCAAGTCAAGCGGCGGCAAGTGGCGAGTGCGGTAGGA